>NZ_AUKO01000001.1:0-671532 GCF_000424785.1 Streptomyces sp. CNT360
CCGGCGCTCCCCGTCCTGTGGAGTGCGTTACGGAAGGTTCGATGCACCCTCGGCAGCAGGAGTTCACGAGGGCATGTCCGGAGCATGTAACAGCCGGTCAGGGGCAGCAGCCGGAGCCGGGAAAGGGGATCCCGGGCATGCGCGCGATCGGGGCCGGCGGGGTCACCAGCCCGCAGCCCGGCTTCAGTGGAGGGCCTGCACTGCGGGGCGCAGCCGAGGTTTCGGGCCCGCGCTCAGCTCGTCGCCTTGAGGGCCAGCCACAGCTCCATGCGCACGTCCGGGTCGTCCAGCGAACGGCCGAGGATCTCCTCCACCCGACGCATGCGGTACCGCAGGGTGTGCCGGTGGACGCCGAGTTCCGCCGCGGCCGCGTCCCACTGACCGTGCCGGGACAGCCACGCCCGCAGCGAGGCGACCAGGTCCCCTCTGCCGTTCGCGTCGTGCTCGCGGAGGGCCCGCAGCAGGCCGTCCGCAAACGCCCGTACGGCGTCGTCGGCGAGCAGCGGCAGGACGGAACCCGCCGCCACGTCCTCGTGCTCGACGAGCGGCACTCCGCGCCGCCTGGCGACCGAGAGCGCCTGGTCGGCCTGCTTGAAGGCGACAGCGGCGGCCGGCAGGCCCGCGGGCGCGGAGACGCCGATCGCCAGCCCCCCCTCACCGCCCCCGTCGGAACCCCGGCCCGGCTGGGCGGCAGCGGCCGTCGCGGCGAAGTCGGCACAGGCCGCCATCGCGGCCCCGCCGTCCGGGGCCAGCACCACCAGCCGCGCCCCGTCGGGCACCACGAGCACCGCCTCACCGTTGCGTGCGGCAGCGGTCTCGACCGTGTCGGCCAGTTCCTCCAGCGGCCAGACGATCCGGCCCAGTCGCCCGCCGTCGGCGGAGTCGGACCGGGGGCCGCCGCCCGAGGCGACCACCACCCCGGTACCCGGGACCGCGGCTCCTCCCGCCACGGCGGGGAGAACCGCCCCGTCCGTGCCTGCCTCGGGCCCGGACGGCACGCGACCGGTCTCGCGCCCGGACGGCGTCCGGCGCGCCTCCGCCCCGGACGGCTCCTTGGTGGCTGCCGTCTTCCCGCCGCCCGAGGGGGACGGGACCTTGGCGGAGGACGCCGTCGCCAACGGCGCCTTCGCGGAGGGCCCCCTCCCGCCGGCCGGGGCCCCGCCGGGAGAGGCAGCCAGGTCGGACAGGCCGCAGGGTTCGCCCGCGCGGGCCAGGTAGCCGGTGGGGACCGGGGCGGCCGTGCGGGCTGCGGGCGACGCCGCGACGTGAGTGGTGGCCGTCGGCACGGTGGCGGGCACCGCCGGAGAGGGGGCGGCGGACCGGCCGGAGTGCACCGCCGCGATGCCCTCCTGCGCGTACCGCGCGGCGGCGGCGGACGCCGGCTCGGCGACGATCACCCGCATCGGTGCGTCCAACAGCCCGCCGTACAACTGCCCCGCCACCGCACGGGCGTGATCGGCCTCGCCGACGAGCAGCATCTTCATGACCGCGGCTCCCAGCCGCTGCTCCGCCTCCTGCAGGGCCCGTGAGCGCTCGGTGGTGAGGGTCAGCAGCGCGATGGCCGAGTTCACGGCGTACCGCTCCGCCGTACCCAGCGGCGCCGCCGTACCCACCGCCAGGACCGCCTTCGCCCGCCTGCCGGTACCGATCGACTGGAGCTCGACACGGTCGTCCCGGCTGTCCGCCTCACTGACGACCGCGCTGGCGGGCGCGGGACGGTCCCGCAGCCGCTCCGCGTCGTCCACGAAACGCGCCGCCCGGCGCACGGCCCACGCCGGGGCGGTGGCGACCACCGAGCCGGACACGTCGTAGAGCGCCGCCCACCCGTCGACCTGCGAGGCCAGCCGGGCGAGCAACGCGGACGGCCCCTCACGGGAGAGCGCCGCCCGGGTCATCTCGCGCTGCGCGTCGAACCCGGCGGTCACCGCCCGGTACTGCTCCGCGGCGATGTCCGCCGACACCGCCTTGCTGATCGCGATGAACGGGGTACGCCGCGGCACCTCGAGCAACGGCAGACCGGCCCCCTCACAGGCCTCGACGAGCGCCCGTGGCACACCCTCGTAGTTGACACCGGCGGCGAACCCGAGCCCCACCACACCCTTGCCGAGCAGCTTCGCCACGTAGCCGCGCATCACCTCGGGATCGTCCGCGTCGAGCTTGAGCCCGGTGAAGAGTATGAGTTCGCCACCGTCCATGTACGGCGTCGGATCGGCCAGCTCGCTGGCGTGCGCCCACCGCACGGAAGCGTCCAGCCTGTCGTGCCCCGCGAGCACGGAGAGGCGGAGCGCGGAGTTCTGGACGAGCGTGGCGAGAGTCGGTGACATAACGCATTTCACCGTACAGGCGTCCACCCCCGTTCGGTCATTCACGCGAACGGATGACCTCCTCCGTGCGGCGGGGCCCATGGGGTCACCTGATACGGGAGGCGCGGAATACGCGGCCTGCCACGGGCGAGGCGTGCACGGACGTCGCGGCCTGCACGAGGTGGGGCGTGCCCGGATGCGGGGCGCCCGGCGTGCGGGGTCTGCGGCGCGCGGTGTCAGTCCCCCAGTTTCGTCAGGATGGGCGGGGTCCGCTCGCCACGCACCGTGGTGAAAGACAGCACCGCGTGCTCGGGCTGCAACTCGTTGGCCAGGTCGGAGGCCGACCATCGCTCCCGCTGCTCACTTCGGACAGTGACCGATTCCGCAGTCACGTGTTTGCCGGTCGCCAGCCGCCGGACCGCGTGGAGCACCCGCGTGACCGGCTCGTCGGAGACGAGCTGCCGATTGGTGACCGTGCGGGTCTGCACCCACTCCGTGCCCCACACCTCCGCGAACCGCTCCGCGTCCCACGGCGTGACCCCCGCACACACCATCCGGCACCCCACAGCGCCCAGCAGCGGCCCGCGCAACGACTCGGGCACGTCGTCCAGCGCCCGCAGTGTCAACAGCACCCCCGCGTGCGCCGAGCGCAGCCGCTGGAGCCCGCGCAACGCCTGCGGGGTGATCGTCTGCGCCGCGTCGTCCAGCACCAGGCAGGTGAACAGCGACTGGTCGGCGCGGGCGACAGCGCACTCGGTGAACTGCGCCAGCACCAGCCTGGCCAGGATCCGGGAGGCCTCCGCGTGCCCCCGCTCGGGCAGATCGATACGGACCCGCAGCGGATGCTCCAGCGCCCGCAGCGAGAAGGGCCGCCGCCCCTGGGCACGCGGGCTGCCCTCCGGCAGGAAGAAGTCCGCGAACGCCGGCCGGTCCAGGAGCGCGATGCGGTCGGCCAGCAGAGCGGCCATGTCCCCGGCCCTCCCCGACTGCCGCTCGAACGCGTCCAGCTCACGGATCTGGGCGGCCTGCCCCTCGGCCCGCAGCTCGTCCCGCAGCGCATCCAGCGCGCCGGGGGCCCCGTCCAGCAGTTCGCGCAGCTCCGGCACCGCGGGAAAACGGCGGTGCACCGTGGCGAACGGGCCGATGAGCTGCGCCAGCACCGTCGCCACCCGTCGGCTGTCCCCACCCGGCAACGCGGCGGCCACATCCCCCACCAGGGCCTCCGCGAGCATGCCGGCGGCCTCGTCCGGGTCGGTCGTGCCGCCGTAGAGGTCCAGGTCGTGAGTGGAGTCGGGGTGGCCGAGCCGGACGACGAGGTCGAAGGAGTCGTCCCGCACGAAATGCGAGCCCGTCGGGCTCACGGCGATCACCGCGGCCTGCCCCGACAGCGCCTGAAGACAGAGCGACTCCACGACCGGCCGGGCCAGCTTCGTCGTCTTCCCCGTACCGGGCGGCCCGACAGCCAGCGCCGACGTCCCCAGCAGCGAGGGGTCCAGCGCCACGCCCGCCCCCCGGTACTCCTGCGGGTTGCGCTCGACATCGGCCGCCCGGCCGATCCGGACCTGCCGCACACAAAGGTCGTGCCGCGCGGCCCTGACCGGCAGGTCCCGGGCTCCCGACGGGTGCCCGCAGGCCCCCGCCCCCTCGCTGAGCACGCTCTCCACGAACGCCGACAACCGCTGCGGGCGGGCCCTGACGGTCTGCCACGCCCGGTCGAGGCGAGCATGATCGACGTCCGTCATCCGCCCCGCCCGCAACTCCCCCGCCAACCGCTCCGCGGCCTCCTTCGCCCCACCGGCCCGAAGCTCCGGCCATTCGGCGGGATCGAGGTGCGGAGGGGGGGTGGGGACCTCCTCTGTGACACGGTCCGGGGTGACACCACCAGGCGCTTCCTTGCTCGCGGTCAGACGACCGACCACGCGGCGAAGCAGTTCGTCCCAGCGCCCGATGCGGCCGAAGAAGACGATGAGAGCAATGGCCACGAGCGCGTAATAGCCGTATGCAAGAAATTTCCTGCCGGTGCCCACCGCATCCGGAGTCATGGCGTACAGAGGCCAGAGCCAGAACTGCCCCAGATACCCGTTCCACAACAACGACCACAGCAGCCATCCGATGAGGAACGACACGATGGCGCCGCTGACGAGTTGGCGGGCGGGGATGCGGTCGGGGTCTTCCGGGGGGCGGGGCTGGTGGCCGCAGCGCCATACGCCGGGGCCGGCCTCGGGGCGGGGCAGTCGGAGCCAGTCGACGAGCGGGGGCCCGGCCTGCGGGGCCCCGGCGGGCATGGGCGGAGGCCCGGCCTCCACTCCCCACGCGTCAGCCGCAGCACCCGCTCCCGCACCAGGCGGCGCGGTAGGAGGCGGCGGCGCAGCGGGCTCGACAGGGCGGGCGGGCGGTACGGGCACGGAACCGGCCGACTGCCCGGGTCGCCCCGGCTGCCCCGCGTCAGGCCGTGCGGGGCTCGGCACGGGCTGCCCGGCGGAGGAGGCCGGCACCGACCCCGGTGACGGTTGCCGCCAGGGGTGTGCGGAGCCGTCCGGACTGTCTGTGCCCTGCTTCCGGTGGGGAAGCCCCATGTTCATGTGCTGCCTCAGCTCCTTGACGCCCCGACGTGCCCACCGCGTACGGCCGGCATCCTCCTGTCTCCAATCTAGCGGCCCGCCACCTCAGTTGAACCAGGCCCGCACGCGGGTCGGGCCGTCCGGGTGCGGCGCCGGGAGAGCCGGTCCGGTTCCCGCTTCCACGAGGGTCCGGCGGCGCCTATGTCCGCGGTGGCCAACCGTGGAAACGCACTTCTCCGGAGCGGAGCATGTGTCGGCCGCACGGGTGCCCCTAGCCTGCGGAGTACAAGACCCCCGTTTCTCCCGAGGAGTGCGCTATGACCGCAAAGACGGAACTGTCCGGAGGCCCCGCCCTTCCCCAGGAGCGGCGTGTCGTCACCGCGATTCCCGGGCCGAAGTCGCAGGAGCTGATGGCCCGCAAGCAGGCCACGGTCGCGGCCGGCGTCGGGACGGTGATGCCGGTCTTCGCGCGGCGTGCGGGCGGTGGCGTGCTGGAGGACGTGGACGGGAACTCCTTCATCGACCTCGGCTCCGGTATCGCCGTGACGTCCGTCGGCAACAGCGCGGAGGCCGTGGTCCGCCGGGCGACGGAGCAGCTCAACGACTTCACGCACACCTGCGCGATGGTTACTCCGTACGAGCCGTACGTGCAGGTCTGCGAGGAGCTGGCCGCGCTCACGCCGGGCGACCACGCGAAGAAGAGCGCGCTGTTCAACTCGGGTGCGGAAGCGGTCGAGAACGCGGTGAAGGTCGCCCGTGCGCACACCGGCCGTCAGGCGGTGGTGGTCTTCGACCACGGTTACCACGGCCGGACGAACCTGACGATGGCTCTCACCTCCAAGAACATGCCGTACAAGCACAGCTTCGGCCCGTTCGCGCCGGAGGTCTACCGGGTCCCGGTGGCCTATCCCTTCCGCTGGCTGACCGGCCCGGAGAACTGCGCCGAGGAGGCCGCCGCGCAGGCCATCGATCAGATCAGCAAGCAGATCGGTGCGGACAACGTCGCGGCGATCATCATCGAACCGGTCCTGGGCGAGGGCGGTTTCATCGTGCCGGCTCAGGGCTTCCTTCCCCGGATCCAGCAGTTCGCCCGGGACAACGGCATCGTGTTCGTGGCGGACGAGATCCAGTCGGGCTTCTGCCGCACCGGGCAGTGGTTCGCCTGCGAGGACGAGGGGCTGGTCCCTGACCTCATCACGACGGCGAAGGGCATCGCGGGCGGCCTGCCGCTGGCGGCCGTCACCGGGCGCGCCGAGATCATGGACGCGGCGCACAGCGGCGGCCTCGGCGGCACCTACGGCGGCAACCCGGTGGCGTGCGCGGCGGCGCTCGGGTCGATCGAGACGATGCGCGAGCTGGACCTGCCCGCCAAGGCCCGCCGCATCGAGGAGATCATGAAGCCGCGCCTGGAGAAGCTGGCCGAGCGGTTCGGCGTCATCGGCGAGGTGCGGGGGCGCGGTGCGATGCTCGCCATCGAGCTGGTGCAGCCCGGCAGCAAGGAGCCCGCCCCCGAGGCCACCGCGGCCCTGGCCAAGGCCTGCCACCAGCAGGGCCTGCTCGTTCTGACGACGGGCACCTACGGCAACGTCATGCGGTTCTTGCCTCCGCTGGTCATCGGCGAGGAGCTGCTCAACGAGGGCCTGGACATCCTGGAGGACGCGCTCGCGGGACTCTGACAGTCGAAGGACGGATCACCACACGGGTGCGGGCGCTGCGGCGTCCGCACCCGTGTCGTGTGCGGCGCCCTGCTGTGGGCCCGCACTGCGCGCCCGCTGTGCGCCGCGCTGTACGCCCGCCGTACGGCGCCCTGTCGGTCCGCGCGCCGGTACCGTGGTGTCTGAGCGGCGGGGCCGCGCGTACGGCCGTCGCGGCCGAGGCGGTGACCAGCAGGGGAACAGGGAGAGCAGGCCGGTGAAGAATCTGTGCGGGGGCGATGGCCGGTGCGTGTTCCGTCTGTCGGGCCCGGCTCCGCTGCCGTACGGTTCTGGCAGTTGCCAGGATGCAGGTCCGAACCACTCCAGCATCCGGGTCCGAGCCCGTCTTTCCCCAGGACAGGCCCGGCCGTGCCCTCGCGCACGCACCTCCGCGATCGGTTGACCGCGTGTCCCACACCCCCCGGGACCCGCGGCGGTCCGATCGAGCCGGCCGCCCCGGAATCCCTCCGATTCCTGGGCGGCCCGCCACGCCGCCGACCGCGACCGGTCCCGCCGCTGCCCGGTTCCCCCTCCGTGTGCCCCCGCTGACGGCTTCGTGGGTGTGCGCAGCCGTCTTCGCGCTGTGCACCTGGCAGGTCGTCGTCGCCGGCCCGCTGCGGCGCTGGGACGAGGCACTGGGAGACGCCATGCGGGCGGCCGCGCCGCCCTCCGGCCCGGCCGAGCTGCTGGCGGACATCGGCAACATGACGGTCGCCCTGCCGTTGCTCGCCGCGGCGACGGCGGCCTCCCTGTGGAGCTCCCGGGGGCGCTCCTGGAGACCGGTGCTCTGCTACCTCCTGGCCATGGTGGTGATGGCGCTGGTGGTGACGGGGGTGAAGAGCTGGACGGACCGTACCGGCCCGCTGGGCGGTGGCGGCTTCTATCCGTCCGGCCACGCGGCCACCACCGCGGTGGCTCTCGGCGGGGCGCTGCTCCTGCTCGCGAACCTGCTGTCACGCACCCTGCTACGCCTGGCCTGGACGGTTGCGACCCTGCTCTCCCTGGGCAACGGGCTGGGGTTGGTGTGGCGCGGGTATCACTGGCCGCTGGACGTGGCGGCGAGTTGGTCCCTGAGCGTGCTCCTGCTCTGTGCGGCCAGCGCGGTGGCCCACCGCAGCCGACAGCGGGTTGTGACCCCTGTCGGTCCCTCCGTGTGACCGTGGCCGAGGCCGCGGCCCTCGGCCACGGCGAGAGGGCGTGGCCGTGACGAGGACATGGCCGTGGAGGGGGTCGTGACCCTCAGCTGTCGAAACCCATGCCGACCTTGTCCATGGTCCTCAGCCACAGATTGCGCCGCCCTGCCTGGGCGTCGGAGCGGGCCAGGGACCACTGGGTGATACCGATGCCTGCCCAGCGCACCGGCTCCGGCGGGAACGGCAGCGGCTTCTTGCGCACCATCTCCAGCGCGGTGCGTGCGGTCCGCTCCCCGTCGAGCAGGTCCAGCACGACCTCGGCGCCGAAGCGCGTGGAGCCGACACCGAGCCCCGTGTAGCCGGCCGCGTAGCCGACGCGCCCGTCCATGGCGGTGCCGAAGAACGGCGAGAAGCGTGTGCAGGTGTCGATGGCGCCGCCCCAGCGGTGGCTGAATCTGATGCCCTCCAGTTGCGGGAAGCAGCGGAAGAAGTGCCGGGCCAGTTTGGCGAAGGTCTCGGGCCGTTGGTGGTAGTCGCGGGAGATGCGGCTGCCGTAGTGGTAGAGCACGTCGTAGCCGCCCCACAGGATGCGGTCGTCCGCGGTGAGGCGGAAGTAGTGGAAGTGGTTGGCGCTGTCCCCGAGACCCTGCCGGTGCTGCCAGCCGATGGCGGCCCGCTGCTCCTCGGTCAGGGGCTCGGTCATCAGCGCGTAGTCGTAGACGGGTACGACGAAGGGGCGCACCCGGCGCAGCAGTGAGGGGAAGGCGTTGGTGCCGAGGGCGACGTGGCGGGCGCGGACGCGTCCGTAGGGGGTCGCGGCGGCCACCTGCGCGCCACGGGTGCCCAACCGGGTGGCGGGGGTGTGTTCGTAGATGCGCACCCCGGCCCCTTCGCAGGCGCGTTTGAGGCCCCAGGCCAGGCGGGCCGGGTTGACCATGGCCACACCGGTGCGGTCCCACAGTCCGGCGAGGAAGGTGGGGGAGGCGACCTCGGCGCGTACCGCGTCCTGGTCGAGACAGGTCAGGTCCTTCCCCAGCCCGAGTCCGTCCGCCTCGGTGGCCCATTGCCGGAGCTCGGTGACCTGGTACGGCTCGGTTGCCACGCTGAGCTCGCCGGTGCGCTCGAACTCGCAGTCGAGCCGGTAGCGGGTGACCGCGCTCTCGATGGCGTCGAGGTTGCGGCGGCCCAACTCCTCGAGCTCGACGATCTCGTCGGGCCAGCGGGCGAGTCCGTTGCCGAAGCCGTGGGTGAGGGAGGCCGCGCAGAATCCGCCGTTCCGCCCGGAGGCGGCCCAGCCGACTTCGTCGCCCTCGACGAGTACGACGTCGCGGCCGGGGTCGCGCTCCTTGGCGAGGAGGGCGGTCCACAGTCCGCTGTAGCCGCCTCCGACGACGAGCAGGTCGCACTGTTCGTCGCCGACGAGGGCGGGGCGGGGTGCGGGGCGGCGTGCGGGGTCGTCCAGCCAGTAGGGGACGGGCTGGGCGTCGGCGAGGGAACGGAGGGCAGCTCGGGAGGCCACGGCGTCGCTCACGGTTATCGGCTCCTTGATTCTTCTGTGCTTCTTCTGCGCGAGTGCGGCCCGCCGGGGTGGTGTCGGGTCCCCTGGGCCGGTCACGGTTTGCGGCGTCGGTTCGCCACGAGCTGGCCGCCGAGGACGAGCGCGACGGCGAGGACGAACATCGCCGATCCGATGACGTTCACCTGTACCGGCACGCCGCGCTGCGCGGCGCCCCACACGAACATCGGGAAGGTGACGGTGGAGGGGCCCGCATTGAACTGGGTGATGATGAAGTCGTCGAACGAGAGCGCGAAACTCAGCAGCGCGCCCGCGGCGATCCCGGGCGCCGCGAGCGGCAGGGTGACTCGCCAGAAGGTTTGCAGGGGCCCGGCGTACAGATCGCGTGCGGCCTCTTCCAGCCGGGGGTCCATGCTCGTCACGCGGGCCTTCACCGCGACGACGACGAAGCTCAGACAGAACATGACGTGCGCGATCAGAATGGTCAGGAAGCCGAACTGGACGCGCGCGTTGAGGAACAGGGTGCCCAAGGAGGCGGCCATCACGACTTCGGGCATGGCCATCGGCAGGAAGATCAGGGCGTTGGTGGCGCTCTTGCCCCGGAAGCGGTAGCGGGCCAGCGCGAAGGCGGCGAACGTACCGAAGGCGGTGGCGATCAGGGTGGCCAGCACGGCGATCTGGAGGCTGAGCCCCAGGGAGCCGCACATGTCGGCGACGCCGCAGGGGTTTTCCCAGGCGTCCGTGGAGAAGGCGTGCCAGGAGTAGTTGAAGCGGCCGGCCGGCTTGTTGAAGGAGAACAGCAGGACGACCACGTTGGGCAGCAGCAGGTACGCCAGCGCCACGCAGCCCACGAGGACGACGGCGTTCCGCCGCAGCAGCCGCAGCGGGGAGCGCAGGAAGCGGGGGCCGGGTGCGGGGGCGACGGCACGGGTGGTGGTGCCGGTCCCGTGGGTGCGGGTGGGCATCAGACCAGCTCCTCCGTCCCGGCCTTGCGCATGTAGACGCTGACGACGATCAGGATGAGCGCCATCAGGATGAAGGACATCGCAGCCGCCGTCGGGTAGTCGAGGACGTTGAGGAACTGCTTCTGGATGGCGTTGCCGACCATCTGCTCGTTCGGCGAGCCCAGCAACTGGGCGTTGATGTAGTCGCCGGAGGCGGGGATGAAGGTGAGCAGGGTGCCGGCCACCACGCCGGGCAGCGACAGCGGGAAGGTCACCTTGCGGAAGGTGGTGGCGGGGGTGGCGTACAGGTCGCGGGCGGCCTCGTGCAGTGAGGTGTCGATCCGCTCCAGGGAGCTGTAGAGCGGGAGGATCATGAAGGGGAGGAAGTTGTAGGTGAGCCCGCATACGACGGCGAGCGGGGTGGCCAGCAGCCGTTCGTCGCCGGTCAGCCCGAGCCAGTGCGTCATGTCCAGCACGTGCAGGGAGCCGAGGGCTGAGACGACGGGCCCGCCGTCGGAGAGGATCGTCTTCCAGGCGAGGGTGCGGATGAGGAAGCTGGTGAAGAAGGGGGCGATCACCATGACCAGCACCAGGTTGCGCCAGCGCCCCGAACGGAAGGCGATCATGTAGGCGAGCGGGTAGCCGATCACCAGGCAGAGCACCGTCGCGGTGGCCGCGTAGCCGAACGAGCGGGTGAAGTGTGCGCCGTAGGTGGCCAGCGCGTCGGTGTAGGTGGAGAACGACCAGGTGACGCGGAAGCCTTCCTCCAGGGAGCCGCTCTGCACGGAGGTGGAGGCCTGGTAGAAGAGGGGCGCCACGAAGAAGACGGCGAGCCAGAGTCCCGCGGGCAGCAGCAGCCAGTACGGCGTCAGCCCGCGGCGGGACCGACTGCCGCGTGGTGGGGCTCCGCCCGGGGCGCCGGTTCCCGTGCCGTCAGGGCCCGGTGGGGTGTCGGGGAGCCCTGCGAGGGGCGCCACGGCGGTCACAGCTGCTCCTCGCCGGCTGCCGCGTCCTGGGCCGCGTCCAGCGCGAAGGTGTGACCGGGGCGCCAGTGCAGGACGACGCGCGCCCCGGCGGTGAGCCGGCTGTCGCGCTCCAGGTTCTGCTCGTAGACCGTCAGCTCCGCACCGCCGGCCGTCTCCACCTGGTACTGCCACGAGACACCGAGGTAGCCGGCGTCCTTGATGCGGCCGGACAGCCGGTTGTGTCCCGCGGGAACGGTGGCCGCCTCGTCGGTGTGGATGAGACAGATCTTCTCGGGACGTATGCCGATCAGCACTTTCGCGCCCTCCTGCACGTCCTCGACGGCGCACCGCGCGGAGGGCAACCGCAGCTCGGCACCCGCCCCCGGGCCACCGGCACCGGCATCAGCGGCGCCGGTGTCAGCGGCGCGGGTGTCCACACCGGTCACCGTCACCCGCATCCCGTCCTCGGCTCCTCCTTGCCCGTGGGCACCGCCCTCCCCGCCGGTGCGGCCCTCCCCCGCGCTGCCCCCTCCGGCAACGCCGTCGCCCCCGGCAGGGTGGCTCTCCCCGGGAGAGAGCACCTCGGCTTCCAGCAGGTTCGAGGTGCCCAGGAAATTGGCGACGAAGGTGGAGCGGGGGTTCTCGTACAGCTCTGCGGGCGGCCCGAGTTGCTCGACGCGCCCCTGGTACATCACAGCGACGCTGTCGGCCATGGTCATGGCCTCTTCCTGGTCGTGGGTGACGTGCACGAAGGTGATGCCGACCTCCGTCTGGATGCGCTTGAGTTCCAGCTGCATCTGGCGCCGCAGCTTGAGGTCGAGCGCTCCGAGCGGCTCGTCGAGGAGCAGGACGCGCGGACGGTTGATCAGCGCGCGGGCGAGGGCGACGCGCTGTTGCTGACCGCCGGAGAGCTGGCGCGGTTTGCGCCGGGCCATGTCACCGAGCTGGACGAGGTCGAGCATCTCGGCCACCTGCTTGCGCACGGAGCCGACGCCGCGCCGCCGCAGTCCGAAGGCGACGTTCTCGGTGACGTCGAGGTGGGGGAAGAGGGCGTAGTTCTGGAAGACGGTGTTGACGGGGCGTTTGTGCGGCGGCAGACGGGTGATGTCGTCGTCGCCCAGCAGGATGCGCCCACCGGTCGGCTCCTCCAGCCCCGCGATCATGCGGAGGGTGGTGGTCTTGCCGCAGCCGGAGGCGCCGAGCAGGGCGAAGAAGGAGCCTTCGGGGATGGTCAGATCGAGGGGGTGGACGGCGGTGAAGCCGCCGAAGGTCTTGCTGATCCCGGAGAGAGTGATGGTCATGTCCGGTCCTCACGGAGACGGCGGAGAGGGAATCGGAAGCGGCCCCGGCGCGCGGGCGGGCACCGACGGGCGACGCGTACTCACGCGCCGATGAGCTTGGAGAACTTCTCCTCGCACCGCGCTTCTTCCTTGGCGCCCAGGGGCCGGAAGTTCTTGCCCTTGGCGATCATGCGCTGGTCGGGGAAGACGAGCGGGTTGCGGGCCAGCTCCTTGTCGATCTTCTCCATCTCGGCCTTGGCGCCGGTGACCGGGCAGATGTAGTTGACCCACGCGGCCAGTTCGGCCGCCACCTCGGGCTGGTAGTAGTAGTCGATCAGCGCCTCGGCGTTGCTCCGGTGGCGGGCCTTGGCGGGCACCAGCAGGTCGTCGGTGCCGAACAGGTAGCCGCGGTCGGGAACGGCGAACTCCACGTCCTCGTTGTCCATCCTGAGCTGCACGATGTCCCCGGCCCAGGCCAGGCAGGCGGCGATGTCGCCGGAGTTGAGCTCGTCCAGGTAGTCGTTGCCGGTGAAGCGGCGCAGCTGCTTGCGGTCGACGGCCTTCTGGATACGGGCGAGGGCCGCGTCGAACTGGTCCTCGGTGAAGTGCTCGGAGTCGGCGCCCATGTCGAGGAGGGTCAGACCGATGGTGTCGGTCATCTCGATCAGCATGGACGTGCGGCCCTTGAGGGAGTCGTCCTCCAGCAGCTGCGTGACGCTGGTGACCTTCTTCCCTCTGGTGGCCCTCTTGTTGTAGGCGACGACGCAGGCGGTGCCGGCCCACGGGTAGCTGTACTGCCGCCCGGGGTCGTGCGCGGCCGCGCGGAAGCGGTCCTCCAGGTTGGTGACCGCGTGGGTGAGGTGGGCCGGGTCCAGCCGCTGCGCCCAGCCCTGCCGGATGACCCGGCCCGCCATCCAGTCGGAGAGGCAGATCAGGTCCCGGCCGGTGTCCTGACCGGCCGCGAGCTGGGGCTTGATCTTGCCGTAGAACTCGTTGTTGTCGTTGATGTCCTCGACGTACTTGACCTCGATGCCGGACCGTCGCCGGAAGCGGTCGAGAGTCGGGCGCTTCTTCTTGTTCTTCTCGTCGACGTCGACGTAGAGCGGCCAGTTGGCGAAGTTGAGAACCTTCTCCTCGGCCGAGTGGTCGGGGGTGTCCTCGGGGTCTTCGCCGCCCTTGCTGCCGGCGGCGGGCGGTATGCCGCAGGCCGCCAGAGTGGTACCGGCTGCGGCCAGTGAGGCGGCACGCAGCAGTCGGCGCCGGGACATCGCGGCGCGGCCACGGGTCAGGCCGCGTTCCCACGCCTGGGCGACGGGCTCCGGCAGTCCTTCGTACAGGTCCATGTGGACCGCCTTCCTGGAGAGAACTTCCTGAGAGGGAATTTCCTGGCAGAGGAGGGAAGGGAGGAGAAGGTCGGATACGGGGGGCGCGAGCGGGTGAGCCGGTGGTGTGCGGCAACGGGGCCGGTGGCCCGACCGTGCTGGCGCAACCGGGCCGGGGCGGCGGGCGGCGTCAGCGGTCGCCGAAGACGGTGCGGTGCCAGTCCTTGCGGACGACGCCGGTGTTCTCGGACATGACGTGCTTGATCTGGGTGTACTCCTCGAAGGAGTAGGCCGACATGTCCTTGCCGTGCCCTGAGGACTTGTAGCCGCCGTGCGGCATCTCGCTGATGATCGGGATGTGGTCGTTGAGCCACACGCATCCGGCCTGGATCTCGCGGGCGGCGCGCCCGGTGCGGAAGACGGACCGGCTCCAGGCAGAGGCGGCGAGCCCGTAGGGGGTGTCGTTGGCCAGTGCGATGCCCTCGTCGTCGGTGTCGAACGGGAGGACGACGAGAACCGGCCCGAAGATCTCCTGCTGGACGACCTCGCTGTCCTGCGGGGCACCGGTGAGGAGCGTCGGCCGGTAGAACGCGCCCTTGGCGAGCTCGCCGCCGGGGGCCTCGCCTCCGGTGACGACGGTGGCGTAGGCGCGGGCACGGTCGACGAAACCGGCGACCCGGTCGCGCTGCGCGTGGGAGATGAGCGGTCCCAGGTCGGTGTCCGGTGCGAAGGGATCGCCGACGCGTACGTCGTTCATCAGCCCTGCGACGGCCTCGACGAACGCGTCGTGGAGCGGACGTTGCACATAGGCGCGGGTCGCGGCGGTGCAGTCCTGGCCGGTGTTGATCAGCGCGCCCGCGACGGCCCCGTGTGCGGCGGCCTCCAGGTCCGCGTCGTCGAACACCAGGAAGGGTGCCTTGCCGCCGAGTTCGAGGTGGAGGCGCTTGGCGGGCCGCGAGGCCGTGGTGGCGATCTCGGCGACGCGGCGGCCGACGGCGGTGGAGCCCGTGAAGGAGGTCATGGCGACGCCGGGGTGGGCCACCAACGCCTCACCGGCGTCCTGGCCTGCACCGGTCACGATGTTGACGACCCCGTCCGGGATCCCGGCGGCCGTGGCCGCCTGCGCGAACATCAGCGAGGTGAACGGCGTCAGCTCGGAGGGCTTGAGGACGATCGTGTTGCCCGCTGCCACGGCCGGGAGGATCTTCCAGGCCGCCATCTGGAGCGGGTAGTTCCACGGGGCGATGGAGCCGATGACACCGAGCGGTTCGCGGCGGACGCTGGAGGTGTGCTCGCCGCTGTACTCGGCTGCCGCGGCGCCGGTCAGGTGGCGGGCCGCACCGGCGAAGAAGGCGACGTTGTCGAACGAGCCGGGGACGTCGAACTCGGCCGACAGCTTGAGCGGCTTGCCGCACTGCAGCGACTCGGCGTACACGAACTCGTCAGTGCGGCGCACCAGCTCGGCGGCCCAGCGGTGCATGGCGTCGGACCGCTCGGCGGGCGTGGCTCCGGACCAACCGGGGAAGGCGTCGCGGGCCGCGCGGACGGCCGCGTCGACGTCGGCGGGCCCCGCGAGTTCGAAGGTGTGGACGTCCTCACCGGTGGCGGGGTCGACGACGGTGTGCGTACGGCCCGAGGTGCCCGGGGCGAGCCGTCCGGCCACGTACTGGGCGCCCGCGGCGAACCGCTCGGACACAGGGAAGCGCTGAACCATCGGGGCTCCTGACGACTACGGCGTGCTGGGTGCTCCGGCGGCCCGGGGCACGGCTCGCGCCCTTCGCCGGCGGGGTGCGGCGCCGGTACGCGGCACCGGCACGTCCGGCGAGCCCGGACCCGTTGCCCGGACCACTGTTGGCAGCCGATCCTGGCAAAGCTTCCCCCATCCAACAAGGGATTCCGTAGTCATCTTTTGATTACGCCACGGAATCTGTACTCCGGCGCGCCTTTTGCCCGGGGACCGGAGAACACCCTGGACGCCCAGCCCGTCCGCCCCTCCCCCGGGCGCCTGGTTCCGCCGCGCGACCACTCTCCCTGTACGCACACGAAACGGCCCCCTCCCGCGTCCGACGGAAGGGACCGTCGCTCTTCACACGGAAGGAGGCCGTTGCTGCCCTGCTGCATCGGTGCCGGGCACCGGGCCCCCGGCATCACAGGCGGGAGGGCGTCACCCGTCGTACGTCAGCGTCACCGATGCGCCCGCACCCCTGGCGTCGTAGGAGTCACCGTCACCGCCCCCTCCCCCTGAACCGCCCCCGCCGGAGTCGTCGGCCCAGGCCGTGAGGCTCAGCACCAGCAGCGTGCTGACGATCACCGAAAGAGCGAGCCCGACGATGCCGAGCACGAACCCCGCCGTCGCCTGGGGCCGGCCCCCCAGCTCACCCCGGGCCACCCCGCGCCGCGCACTGGCCCCCAGCACCAGCGCGACGGTGGAGGAGAGCACGCTGGCGAAACTGCCCCAGCAGGTGACAACCAGCACGACGCTGACGATGCCGACGACCATGGCCGCGATGGACCTGCCCGCCGGCAGCGGCGGCCCCTGCCAGCCGTACCCGTGGGGGGCGTAGGCACCGGTGCCGCCGTACGCACCGTAGGCGTCGTACCCGCCGGAGGCGTACCCCGGGGACGGTGCGCCGTACGCCGGCGGCGGGGGCTGCCCGGCATGGCCTCCGTACCCCCCGTACGCCGGGCCGGGTGCCGTGCCGTAGGAGCGGCCCGGGCCGTCCGGTGCCACGGGTATCGGGGGCGGCTGATCACCGCCGCCCTTGTCGCTGCCGTCACCCGGCGGCCCGGGCTGCCCCGGCACTCCGGCGGGCGGCGACTGCCCCGTTCCGTGGCCCATGGTGCCCCCTTTCGTCCCCACCCTTGCGACCTGCGACCCCTGCGCTCCGTCCATGCTATGCGCCTGCCCGGACACCGCCCCGGGCCGCCCGCGCCCCTCCGGTGCGGGCCGACGCCTACGATGATGCGGTCCCTCAAGGAGCCGGAGGCACCTCTTGACCGATTCTGCCGATCTGACCGCCTTCATCGCGGGGCTGCCCAAGGCCGAGCTGCACGTCCACCACGTCGGTTCCGCCTCGCCCCGCATCGTCGCCGAACTCGCTGCGCGGCATCCCGACGCCGGGGTACCGGCCGATCCGGAAGCGCTCGCGGAGTACTTCACGTTCACCGACTTCGCCCACTTCATCAAGGTCTACCTCTCCGTGGTGGACCTGATCCGCGACGCGGAGGACGTGCGGCTGCTCACCTACGAGATCGCCCGCGACATGGCGCGCCAGGCGGTCCGTTACGCGGAGCTGACCGTCACCCCCTACAGCTCCGTGAGCCGTGGCATCCCGGACGGCGCCTTCCTGGAGGCCATCGAGGACGCCCGCAGGTCCGCGGAGCGGGAGCTGGGTGTGGTGCTGCGCTGGACGTTCGACATCCCCGGTGAGGCGGGGCTGGAGTCGGCGGAGGAGACCGCCCGGATCGCCACCGAGATGACCCCGGACGGGCTGGTCTCCTTCGGCCTGGGCGGGCCCGAGATCGGTGTGCCGCGGCCCCAGTTCAAGCCCTACTTCGACCGCGCGCTGGCGATCGGTCTGCACAGCGTGCCGCACGCCGGTGAGACGACGGGGCCCGGAACGGTCTGGGACGCCCTCACCTCGCTGCGTGCCGAGCGCATCGGCCACGGCACCAGCGCGGTCCAGGACCCCCGGCTGCTGGAACACCTGGCCGAGAACCGGATCCCGCTGGAGGTCTGCCCCACCTCGAACGTGGCGACCCGCGCGGTGGAGTCGCTGGAGAGCCACCCCATCGGCGAGCTGGTCAAGGCGGGGGTGCTGGTGACGGTCAACAGCGACGACCCCCCGATGTTCGGCACCGACCTCAACACCGAGTACGCCATCGCCGCCCGGCTGCTGGGACTGGACGCCTCCGGTGTCGCGGCCCTCGCCCGCAACGCGGTGGACGCCTCCTTCCTGGACGAGGCGGGCAGGTCCCGGCTCCGCGAGGAGATCGACGCCCACCTGGCCGCCTGGCAGCGGCCGAGGTGACCCGGGTGCCGCAGCAGAAGGCATCCGCACACCACCGCGGCGACGGCCCGGAGGAGAGCAGGCCCCGGGAGACGACCGGCGCCTCGCAGGGCGGCCGCTCGGCGGAGGCAGCGGCATCGGCGACGGAGGCAGAGGTGGGCACGTTCGGGTACGCCGCACGGGCGCACGCGGGCGGACCCCGCGCGCTGGACGGGGTGCACGCCGTCGCGCACCGGGGTGCGCCCTTCGTGGCCCGCGAGAACACCCTGCGCTCCTTCCGCGCGGCCGTCGTGGCGGGCGCCGACGCCGTCGAGCTCGACGTGCGGCTCACCCGGGACGGGGTGCCCGTCGTGCTGCACGACCGGACGCTGGGGCGGCTGTGGGGACGGGACGTCGCCGTCGCGGCGCTCTCCCGCGGGCAAGTGGCCGAGTCGGCTCCCGGCATCCCCGCACTGACCGAGGCGCTGGCGGCCACGCGTGCGGTGCGTACGCTGATCGACCTGCCCGACCCGGCTGCGGTGCCGGCCACCGTCGCGGCCGTGCGCGAGGCGGACGCCGCGGAGCGCGTGTACTACTGCGGCGGCCCGGTGGCGATGCGGCGGGTGCGCGCGAGGGAGCCCGGTGCGGAGCTGGCGCTGAGCTGGGACCGCGCCGCCCCGGTGCGCCCCACGCTGCTGGAGGAGCTGCGCCCCCGCTGGCTCAACTACGGTTTCGGGCTGCTCACCCCGCAGCTCGTGGCCCGCGCGCACGCCGACGGTCGTCTGGTCTCCGCGTGGACGGCCGACCGGCTGCGCACCATGCGCCGACTCGCCGCGATGGGGGTGGACGCGATCACCACCAACCACATCGAGCGACTGGTGCGCGAGCGCTCGGCCCCGGCCGGGCTGCGGGGTTGGGGCAGGGTCGTTACATGAACGGCTTACCGCAGCCCGCCTTCGGATGGTTGGCTGCCTACCCTCATCCACGGACACCACGAGGGAGCTCGGCCGTGCTCATCTTCGGCACCTCCAGCAAGCTGGTACAGATCGCCATGCTGAACCTGCTCTGCGGCTTCTGCGGCAACCCGGCCGCTCATCCGCTGCGCAAGCGGGTCACGAAGTTCTCGCTCTTCTTCATCCCGCTCTTCCCGATCGCCCCCGCCAAGCACCACATCCAGTGCACGTTCTGCGGCGCGGCGACCGAGATCTCCAAGGAGTCGGCGGAGCAGATGCTCGCCCACGGCGGGGCGCCCGGCGGCCAGTTCGGGCCGCAGCAGCCCGGCGACGGTGTCACACAGCAACCGGGCGCCGGTCAGGACGGCAACCCGTTCGCCGCTCAGCAGCCGCAGAACCCGTACCGGTCCTGAGACTCCCGGCTCGCCGCCCGAGCCGGAGCCCGGTCCCGGCGCATGTGCGAGGGGCCCGCACTCCACCGTGGGTGGGTGTGCGGGCCCCTCGCGCATGAGCGGGCTCAGCCCGCCGGGCGGCTCACAGCGCGGTCATCACGTGCTTGACCCGCGTGTAGTCCTCCAGGCCGTACATCGACAGATCCTTGCCGTATCCGGACTTCTTGAAGCCGCCGTGCGGCATCTCGGCGACGAGCGGGATGTGGGTGTTGATCCACACGCAGCCGAAGTCGAGCGCCTTGGACATCCGCATGGCGGTGCCGTGGTTCGTCGTCCACACCGAGGACGCGAGGGCGTAGTCGACGTCGTTGGCCCACTGGACGGCCTGCGCCTCGTCGGTGAACTTCTGGACGGTGATCACGGGGCCGAAGACCTCGTTCTGGATGATCTCGTCGTCCTGCCGGAGCCCCGAGACGACGGTGGGCGCGTAGAAGAAGCCCTTGTCGCCGACGCGCTCACCGCCCGCCTCGACCTTGGCATGGGCGGGCAGCCGGTCGATGAAGCCGGCGACCTTCTCCAGGTGGGTGGGGTTGTTCAGCGGACCGTAGAAGCAGTCCTCGTCGCCGAGGTCGCCCGTCTTCACCTCGGCCGCGGCCTTGGCGAGTGCCTGGACGAACTCGTCGTACACCCCCTCCTGCACGAGCACGCGGGTGGCCGCGGTGCAGTCCTGGCCCGCGTTGAAGAAGCCGCCGTCGCGGATGCCCTCGACGGCCGCCGGGATGTCGGCGTCGTCGAAGACCACGCAGGGGGCCTTGCCGCCCAGCTCCAGGTGCACGCGCTTGAGGTCCTTGGCGCCGCTGGCGGCCACCTCCATGCCGGCGCGCACGGAACCGGTGATGGAGGCCATCGCCGGGGTGTCGTGCTCGACCAGCAGGCGGCCGGTGTCGCGGTCGCCGCAGACGATGTTGAAGACGCCCTTGGGGAGGATCTCGCCCATCACCTCGGCCAGGAAGACCGTGGAGGCCGGGGTGGTGTCGGAGGGCTTGAGCACGACGGTGTTGCCCGCGGCCAGCGCCGGGGCGAACTTCCACACGGCCATCATCGCCGGGTAGTTCCACGGCGCGACCTGGGCGCACACGCCGATCGGCTCGCGCCGCACGAAGGAGGTCAGCCCCTCCATGTACTCGCCGGCCGCCTTGCCGTCCAGCATGCGGGCCGCGCCGGCGAAGAAGCGGATCTGGTCGAGCATCATCGGCAGCTCCTCCTGCCGGGTCAGCTCCAGCGGCTTGCCGCAGTTCTCGCACTCGGCGGCCAGCAGCTCGTCCGCGCGCGTCTCCAGCGCGTCGGCGATCTTGAGGAGCGCCTGCTGGCGGGTGCCGGGCGTCGCGTCGCGCCAGGCCGGGAAGGCGGTCTCGGCGGCGGCCATCGCGGCGTCGACGTCGGCGGCGCCGGACAGCGGCGCCGTCGCGTACGCCTCACCCGTCGCCGGGTTGACCACCTCGGTGGTCCGGCCGTCAGCGGCGTCCCTGAACTCCCCGTCGATGTAGTTGCGCAGTCGACGCAGCTCGGTGGTCACTTGGCACCCCTCCTGCTCCGTTGTCCATTGGGTGAGACTGCCAGCCTAACCGTCCGAGCCACGTTTTCGATACACCTGACCCCGTCGAACGACGGAATCAGTTCTTGCTTGCTTGGTTCGCTACGGATTGCATCGCTGCAGGGTTGCGTGACGGCGCAGGTCTCATGCACAGTGAAGCGGTGGCTCGCGACTCGAAGAAGACACGCGGCTCCTCCCTGGATGCCGTGTCCCTGGCGATCATCGAACAGCTCCAGGAGGACGGACGCCGTCCGTACGCCGCCATCGGCAAGGCCGTGGGCCTGTCGGAGGCGGCCGTCCGGCAGCGCGTCCAGAAACTCCAGGAGCAGGGCGTCATGCAGATCGTCGCCGTGACCGATCCGCTCACCGTCGGCTTCATGCGCCAGGCGATGCTCGGTGTGACGGTCGACGGTGACGTCGAGCCGGTCGCCGACGCGCTCGCGGAGATCGACGAGGTGGACTACGTCGTCGTCGCGGCGGGCTCCTACGACCTGCTCGTCGAGATCGTGTGCCACGACGATGACCATCTCCTGGAGCTGATCAACAAACGCATCCGGACCATGCCGGGCGTGCGCTCCACGGAGAGCTTCGTCTACCTCAAGCTGCGCAAGCAGACCTACACATGGGGAACGCGATAAAAGTGAGCAAGGACAGTCACGCCGCCCAGGGAAGCAAGGACCTCTCCCGCACCGCACACGACCACCTGTGGATGCACTTCACCCGCATGTCGTCGTACCGGGACGCGCCGGTGCCGACCATCGCCCGCGGTGAGGGCGTCTACATCTACGACACCGACGGCAAGCGCTACCTCGACGGCCTGGCGGGCCTGTTCGTCGTCCAGGCGGGGCACGGCCGCGCCGAGCTGGCCGAGGCGGCCAACAAGCAGGCCCAGGACCTCGCCTTCTTCCCCATCTGGTCCTATGCGCATCCCAAGGCCGTCGAGCTCGCCGAGCGGCTGGCCCAGCATGCGCCGGGCGACCTGAACAAGGTCTTCTTCACCACCGGCGGCGGCGAGGCCGTCGAGACGGCGTGGAAGCTCGCCAAGCAGTACCACAAGCTCACCGGCAACCCGATGAAGCACAAGGTCATCTCACGGGCCGTCGCCTACCACGGCACCCCGCAGGGCGCCCTGTCGATCACCGGCCTGCCGGCCCTCAAGGCGCCCTTCGAACCGCTGGTCCCCGGCGCGCACAAGGTGCCGAACACCAACATCTACCGCGCCCCCATCCACGGCGACGACCCGGAGGCCTTCGGCCGCTGGGCAGCCGACCAGATCGAGCAGCAGATCCTGTTCGAGGGCCCGGAGACCGTCGCCGCGGTCTTCCTGGAGCCGGTGCAGAACGCCGGCGGCTGCTTCCCGCCGCCGCCCGGCTACTTCCAGCGGGTCCGCGAGATCTGCGACCAGTACGACGTGCTGCTCGTCTCCGACGAGGTCATCTGCGCCTTCGGCCGGCTGGGCACGATGTTCGCCTGCGACAAGTTCGGCTACGTCCCGGACATCATCACCTGCGCCAAGGGCATGACCTCCGGGTACTCCCCGATAGGCGCCGCGATCATCTCCGACCGCCTCGCCGAGCCGTTCTACCAGGGCGACAACACCTTCCTGCACGGCTACACCTTCGGTGGCCACCCGGTCTCCTCGGCCGTCGCCCTGGCCAACATCGACATCTTCGAGCGCGAGGGCCTCAACCAGCACGTGCTCGACAACGAGGCGCACTTCCACCGGACGCTGCAGAAGCTGCACGACCTGCCGATCGTCGGTGACGTGCGCGGCAACGGGTTCTTCTACGGCATCGAGCTCGTCAAGGACAAGGCGACCAAGGAGACGTTCACGGACGAGGAGTCCGAGCGCGTGCTCTACGGCTTCCTGTCCAAGGCGCTGTTCGAGAACGGCCTCTACTGCCGCGCCGACGACCGCGGCGACCCGGTCGTCCAGCTCGCCCCGCCGCTGATCTCCGACCAGAAGGTCTTCGACGAGATCGAGCAGATCCTGCGCTCCGTGCTGACGGAGGCCTGGACGAAGCTGTAAGGCGGGTCCCGCCCGCGGTGGGCCGGGCGTGACCTGGACGCCAGGGACGGGGTCATCGGTTCCAGTGACCGATGACCTCGCCCCTCGTTTCACTCTCCAGAGGGAACGACGGTTCACGATGTTGAGTGGAGGTGCCCACATGGCCGCCCCGCCGGACGACGTGCTCTGGGCGCGCGGACTGCACTACGCCTACGACGGCTCGCCCGCCCTGCAGGGCCTCTCCTTCGGCATCCGGGAGGGCGAGATCGTCGCCGTCACCGGGCCGCGGGGCAGCGGGAAGACCACCCTGCTGCGCTGTCTGTCCGGACAGACACTGCCCGCGCAGGGAGAGGTCTGGTTCAACAGCGCTCCGGTGCACACACTGGGGCGCGCGGCCCGGGAGCGGCTCCGACTGCACCGGTTCGGGTGGATCGACAGCAGCCCCCGCCTGGTGCCCGAGCTGACCGCCTGGGAGAACGCCGCGCTCCCGCTGCTGCTGCACGGCAACGGATACCGCGCGGCCCGCAAGGAGGCCTGCGCCTGGCTGGCGCGGCTGGACGTGGGCGACTGCGCCCGCAGGCGGCCCGCCGCACTGGACCAGTCCCAGCGGCAGCGCGTCGCCGTCGCCCGTGCCCTCGTGCACTCCCCCGCGGTCCTCTTCGCCGACGAGCCCACCGCTCCGCTGCACCGCACCGACCGCGCACAGGTGCTGCGCACGCTGAGCGCCGCCGCCCGCTCGCACGGCATCACCGTCGTGCTGGCCACCCACGATCTGACGCTCACCCGGGCGGCACGCACCGCGGACGCGACCGGTGCCGCGCTGGCGGACCGCCTCGTGACCCTGGCGGACGGGCGCCGGGCGCCCACCCCCGCGGCCGCGAACCCGACCGCCCCCGCCGAACCGGAGGGCACGGCAGCGTGCTCACTCTCCGTCTGACGCTGGCAGCGGCGCCGCTGGCGCTGCTGCTGAGACTGCTGCTCCTGTGCGCCTCGGCGGGTGTCGGGCTGCTGCTGCTGAGCGCGCTCTCGCACGCGCTGGAGCATCCCCGGCATCCCGACGGCTCCCTTCTCGGACTGCTGTGGTGCCTGGTCCCGCTGGCGGTCACCGCGCAGCTCGCGGCCGCCCTCGGACGGACCGAGCCGAGCCCCTGGACCCGCGCCGGACTCGACGCCGCCGGGCTGGGACCCGCGCGGCTCCCCCTGCTGGCCGCCCGCACCGCCGCGCTCCCCTGCGTGGTGGGCGGCGCGCTGGCACTGCTGGTCACGGCAGGACCGGGCCGCGGCGAGGGAGGGCCGGCCAGCACCACGGCAGGGCCGCTCCTCCCCGGGCAGCCCCTGCCGACAGCCGCCGCGCTGACCCTGTTGAGCACCCTTCCGCTGGTCGCCGCCCTGGCCGCCGCCTGGGGCACACACCGCACCGTCGCCACCGGCCCGGCGCCGGGCACCACGGCTGCGCCGCACGCACCGTACGGAGCGCACGAGCCCTCCCGACCCGTACGCGGCACCGGCACCGGAGGGCTCGCTGCGGGCGCCCTGCTGATCGTCGCAGGACTGCTGCTGGCCGGTTACGCGGCACGTCACGCCCCGGGACACGGCTTCGCGCACCCGAGCAGGCCGCGGGCGGCGGATGTGGCGGCCTCGCCCCTGGCCGCGGGCTGGCTGCTCGCGGCGCTCGGCCTGATCGTCACCGGGCCCGCGCTGGCGGCGCTGTGCGGGCGGATGCTGGCCGCAGGCCGTCCAGGTGCAGCACGGCTGCTGGCCGGGCGCGCGCTGGAGCGGGAAGCCGGATGGACGGGGCGGCCACTGGCGACGCTGAGTGTGCTGGCCGCCGCCCTGCTGGTGATCGCCCGTGCGCAGCTCACCGGGGAGGGCGTGCCGGGCCCGGGACCGCTCGGGGCCCTGGCCGCGGCGTTGGTGGCGGCCTGCGCGGCAGGAGCGGCGCTGGCGGCCCTCACCCGCGTCCGCCGCTCCCGCGCCCCTCGTGCGGAGCTGTTGCAGCAGCTCGGAGCGGACCGGAAGCTGGCACGCGGGGCGGCACTGCTGCGGGCGGCCACCACGGTCGGCGTGTTCGCCGTCCTGGCGCTGGCGGCCGGCCTCCCGGCGGCGCTGCCGCACCGGTGATCCTGGAGCAGCACGGGATCGGGGCGCCGCAACGGCAGAAGCGACACGCGAAATGCGGGCGGCCCGGTGCGGAACGTCAGCCGCCCTCGGACGCGCCCCGCCCGTGAAGCCCGTCCGCGTCCGGTGCGGGCCCGGCCTGGTCGTCCTCCCTGCCGTCGAGGGTGACCGTCTCCTTCGGGTCGAAGACCGCACCCACCTGTGCCCCCTCTTCCGGCGCGTCCCGCAGTGTGCAGGCGGCCTCCAGGGGCGGCCCGTCGGCAGGGCGCAGCAGCAGGGTGACCGTCGAGGAGTCGCCGCCACGGAACGTGCGGGCCGCCACCGTGCAGCGCACCCCCTCCTCCGGCTTCCGCAGCAGTACCCCTCCGGGACGTACGAGCAGCGACGTGCTGCCCTGCGGGGTGCCCTCGGGTACGGCGAGCTTCCCCCAGGCGGTGTCGGCGGTCTCACCGTGGACGGTGGCGGGGGTGATGTTGTCGAAGCCGAGGAACCGGGCAACGAACGGGGAGGCGGGACGCTGCCAGACCTCCAGCGGGGTGCCGGCCTGCGCGATGCGGCCGTCCCGCATGACGACGACCCGGTCGGCCAGCGCGAACGCTTCCCCGTGGTCGTGCGTGACGGCGAGCACCGTGGTGCCCAGCCGGCGGAAGAGGGAGCGCAGTTCGACGACGAGGCGTTCACGCAGTCCGCGGTCGAGCTGTCCCAGGGGCTCGTCCAGCATCAGCAGCTTCGGGGCGGGCGCCAGTGCCCGCGCCAGCGCCACCCGCTGCTGCTCGCCGCCGGACAGCGCGGTCACTGCACGGCGTCCGGCCTCGGGCAGCCCGACCAGTTCCAGCAGTTCTGTGACACGGCGCTCCGTCTCGACGCGGCCCGTGCGGTGCATCCGGAGGCCGAAGGCGACGTTCCCTGCGACGTCCCGCTGCGGGAAGAGCTGGTGGTCCTGGAACATCAGGCCGACGCCCCGCTTGTGCGGCGGTACGCCACCCTGGTCCTGTCCGGACAGCAGCACGCGCCCGGAGTCGGCCTGCTGGAGCCCGGCGACGACACGCAGGAGGGTCGATTTCCCGCTGCCGCTGGGCCCCAGGACGCACACCGTCTCGTGTTCGGCGACTTCCAGGTCGACGGCGTCCAGCGCCGTGCGGGTGCCGAAGCGTACGGTCACGCCGTCCAGTCGCAGCATGCCCGACTCTCCCTGCTCCTCGGTGTTCACAGCTCTCCCCGGCTGTCGGTGCGCACGCGCTCCAGCGCGAACAGCACAGCCGCGCAGACGAGCATCAAAATGGTGCTGAGTGCCATGGCCTGGCCGTAGTTGGTCTCCCCCGCGCGGCCCAGCAGCCGGGCCACCGCCACCGGCAGCGTCGGGGTGTCGGGGCGGGCGATGAACACGGTGGCGCCGAACTCGCCCAGGGAGACCGCGAACGCGAATCCAGCGGCGACCAGCAGCGCTCGACGTACCAGCGGAAAGTCGACCTCCCGCCAGGCGCGCAGCGGTGAAGCGCCCAGCACGGCGGCCGCCTCGCGCAGTCGGCTGTCCACGGCGCGCAGGACGGGCAGCATCGTGCGGATGACGAAGGGCACGCCCACCAGTGCCTGAGCCAGCGGCACCAGGAGCCAGCTGGAGCGCAGATCGAGCGGGGGCTCGTCCAGGGCGATGAGGAAGCCGAAGCCGACCGTGACGGCGGAGGTGCCCAGGGGGAGCATCAGGAGTGCGTCGAACCCGCGCACCAGCCGCTCGGCAAGGGACGGCGCGCCGTCCGTCCGACGACGGCCGGTGAGCGCTGCTGCTGCCAGGCCACCGACCACCAGGGCGATGACCGTCGCCACCGCCGCGTACGCAAGGGAGTTGCCGACGGCCTCCACCGGCGCGACGACGAAGGTGGCACTGTCGGACTGCTCGCCCAGAGCGCGGAAAAAGGTGAGCCCGTATCCGTCCGGCCCGTCGAAGGCCCGCAGCACCAGTACCAGGAGCGGCACGACAGTGAGCGAAACGATCATGCCCAGTACGCAGCACAGTACGGTCCACTGTCCCGCGCCCGTGGGGCGGTGCGCGGTGCGCTCCGCCGGGACGAGTGCCAGTGCTGTCTCCCGCTTCCGCAGCGACCAGGCGTGCACCGCCAGCAGGGCGGCCACCGCGGTGAACTGGAGCAGGGTGAGCACAGCCGCCACCGGCAGGTCCAGCAGAGTGGCCGTCTGGCGGTAGATCTCCACTTCCAGCGTGGCGAAACGCGGTCCGCCCACGACCTGGATGACGCCGAAGCTGGTGAAGGTGAACAGGAACACGATCAGCGCGGCGGCTCCCGCCGAGGGGGCCAGCGCGGGGAGGGTGACCCGGCGCCAGGCGGCGAGGCGGCCGGCTCCCAGCATCCGCGCCGCCTCCTCCTGACGCGGGTCCAACTGGGACCAGAAACCGCCGACCGTACGGACGACGACCGCGAAGTTGAGGAGCACGTGCGCCAGCAGGATCGCCCACACACCGGTGTCCAGCCGCACCCCGAGCCACCCGTCCAGGACGCCGCCGCGCCCGGCGAGCGCCAGGACGGCGGAGCCGATGACCACGGTCGGCAGAACGAACGGCACGGTCACCACCGCGCGCAGCAGCCGTTTACCAGGGAAGTCGAGCCGCGCGAAGACCCAGGCGGCGGGCAGGGCGAGGGCAAGAGTGAGCGCCGTGGAGGCGGCGGCCTGCCACACGGTGAACCAGAGCACCCGGAGGGTGTCCGGGTCGCCGAGGACCTGTCCGACGCGTTCCAGGTGCCACTGGCCGCCCGCGCGCAGTCCACGCCCCACGATGGCGGCGACCGGGTAGCCGAAGAAGACGGCGAAGAACGCCACCGGGACGGCCATCAGCGCGAGCCGCGCCCAGGTGCCCCGGTTGCGGGCGCGGACGGAGGCACGGGGCGCGGGGCCCGGTCCGGCAGGGTCGGCGGCCCTGCCGGCGGCTATTTCACGGCGAGCGAGGTCCATGTCTTGATCCAGCGCTCACGGTTGTCGGTGATCTTCTTGGGCGGCAGGGTGGCAGGGTCCTCGACGGTCTCGCCGTACTTGGTGAACAGTTCGGGAAGAGCGGCGTCCTCCCGGACCGGGCTGACGAACATCTGCAACGGCAGGTCCTCCTGGAACCGCTTGGTCAGCAGGAAGTCCAGCAGCGCCTTGCCGCCCTTGGTGTTCTTGGCTCCGTCGAGCAGCCCTGCGTACTCGTTCTGCCGGAAACACGTCCCCTTGGCGACGCCGGTGGGGGCCTTCTCGGGCGGGTTCTTGTCGCCCTGCACCTCGACGGGCGGGCTGGAGGCATAGGAGACGACCAGCGGCTTGTCGCCCTTGCCCTTGCCGCCGCGGGACCCGGTGAAGCGGTCGTTGTAGGCTTGCTCCCACCCGTCGACGACCTCCACGCCGTTGGCGCGCAGCTTCTTCCAGTAGCCCTGCCAGCCCTTCTCGCCGTACTCGGCGACGCTCGCCAGGACGAAGGCCAGTCCGGGCGAGGAGGCACCGGCGTCCTCGGTCACCAGAAGGTTCTTGTAGCGGGGCCGGGCCAGGTCGCCCAGCGTGCGCGGCGGGTCGAGCTTCTTGTCGGCGAACCACTTGCGGTCGTAGTTGACGCAGACCTCGCCGGTGTCGACAGGCGTGACGCGATGCCGGGCCGGGTCGGCCTGGAAACGTTCGGGCACCTTGTCCAGTCCCTTGGCCTTGTACGGGGCGAAGACGCCCTTGTCGAGGGGGCGGGAGAGGAGGGTGTTGTCGACGCCGAAGAAGACGTCGCCCTGCGGGTTGCCCTTGTTGAGGACCGCCTGGTTGACGGCGGCTCCCGCGTCGCCCCCGCGCAACACCTTGACCTTGTAGCCCGTCTTCTTGGTGAAGTCCGCAAGGACGGGCTTCGATGCGGCGAAGGAGTCGTGGGTGACGAGTGTGACCGTCTTGGCGTCCCCGCCGCTTCCCGAGCCGCCGCAGGCGGTGGCCAGCACAGCGAGGGTGAGGACCGAGGTGGCGGCAGCGGCGCAGCGCCGCACATGCGTATTCATCAAGGCATCGACTTCCTACCCGGCATGACCCGGGCGAGGTTCGAGGGTCTGCGACACGTACGGGTCGTACGGCCGCACTCTCAGCGCTGTGAGCGCTCCCCTGTCGGCTGTTCGGTTGTCAAGGCCGTACGGTCGGTACCGGCACAGCCCGCTCGAACACTACCAGTCGGGCCTCAGCGTTCGGTCGCCGCGAGCTGGCCGCATGCCCCGTCGATCTCCTGTCCCCGGGTGTCCCGCACGGTCACCGGCACACCGTGCGATTCCAGCGTCCGTACGAACTCCGCCTCGTCCTCGGGGCGCGAGGCCGTCCACTTGGAGCCCGGCGTCGGGTTGAGCGGGATGAGGTTGACGTGCACCCGCTTGCCCTTGAGCAGCTTGCCGAGGAGATCCGCCCGCCACGCCTGGTCGTTGATGTCCTTGATCAGCGCGTACTCGATGGAGACCCGCCGCCCGGACTTGGCCGCGTACTCCCAGGCCGCGTCCAGCACCTCCCGGACCTTCCAGCGGGTGTTGACCGGCACCAGGGTGTCGCGCAACTCGTCGTCGGGGGCGTGCAGCGAGAGAGCGAGGCGGCACTTGAAGCCCTCGTCCGCGAAGCGCAGCATGGCCGGCACCAGGCCCACGGTCGATACGGTGATGCCCCGCTGCGAGAGACCCAGCCCGTCGGGCTCCGGGTCGGTCAGCCGGCGGATGGCCCCGACGACCCGCTTGTAGTTGGCCAGCGGCTCGCCCATGCCCATGAACACGATGTTGGACAGCCGCGCCGGCCCGCCCGGCACCTCCCCGTCACGCAGCGCGCGCATCCCGTCGACGATCTGATGCACGATCTCGGCGGTGGACAGGTTCCGGTCCAGACCCGCCTGGCCGGTGGCGCAGAACGGGCAGTTCATCCCGCAGCCCGCCTGCGAGCTGATGCACATGGTGACCCGGTCCGGATACCGCATCAGGACGGACTCCACCAGCGTCCCGTCGTGCAGCTTCCACAGCGTCTTGCGGGTGGTGTCGTCGTCACAGCTGATGTGCCGCACCACGCTCATCAGGTCGGGCAGCAGCTCGCCGGCCAGCTTCTCGCGGGCGGCGGCGGGAATGTCCGTCCACCGCTCCGGGCGGTGCTCCAGGCGCGCGAAGTAGTGCTGGGAGAGCTGCTTGGCGCGGAACGGCTTCTCCCCCGCGGCGGCAACGGCCTCCCGCCGCTCGGCGGGGCTGAGGTCGGCGAGGTGCCGCGGCGGCTTCTTGACTCCGCGCGGAGCGACGAACGTGAGTTCTCCGGGTGCAGGCATAACGAATCAAGTGTCGCAGACGCACGGGCGGGCCTTCGCCCGTGCGTGGGTGTGCGGGGGCTGTGGCAGCCGAGGGCAGGAAGGCGCTGGCACGGGCGTGCGGGTCAGGAGGGCCGAGAGGCTGCGCGGAAGGGTGGTCCGCCTGGGTCATGCGCCGTACGCGGGGCCGGGCCGCACCAGGTCAGCCGGCTCCGACGAAGATCACCAGCAGCAGCCAGACCACGGGCGCCGTCGGCAGCAGGGAGTCGAGGCGGTCCATGATGCCGCCGTGTCCCGGCAGCAGTGTGCCCATGTCCTTGATGCCCAGGTCACGCTTCATCATCGACTCGCCCAGGTCGCCCAGGGTGGCGCTGACCGCGACAGCCAGCCCCAGCAACAGCCCCTGCCACCAGACGCCGTCGTCGATCAGGAACTGGGAGCACAGTGCGCCCGCCACCATGGCGAACGTCACCGCACCGATCAGTCCCTCCCTGGTCTTGCCGGGACTGATCCGAGGGGCCAGCTTGTGCCGCCCGAACCGCCAGCCCACGGCGTAGGCACCGGTGTCGCTGACGACGGTGAGGATCAGGAACGTCAGCACCCGTCGGGGGCCGTCGTCGGCCGCGAGCATGAGGGCGACGAAAGTGGCGAGGAACGGCACGTAGAAGGCCGCGAACAGGCCCGCCGTCACGTCCCGCAGATAGTCGGCCGGTGGCTGGGCCATGCGCCACACGAGAACGGCGAGCGCCGTGAGCGCCATCGCGACCCAGGCGCCCTCGGCACCGCGCAGATACCCGGCCACCGTCATCGCGGCGCCGCCCACTGCCAGCGGCACCAGGGGCGCGCTGATGTCCTTGCGTTCCTTCAGCCGCGAGGTCAGCTCCCACAGTCCGACGACGACAGCGACGACGATGACGCCGAGGAAGACCGGTTTGTAGACGAAGAGCGAGGCCAGGATGACCACGCCCAGGCCGAGGCCGACCCCTATCGCGGCCCGCAGATCCCGTCCGGCGCGCTTCTTGCCCTCCCCCGCGGCCGGAGCGGGCGCGGGGGACGACGGGGCGCCTGGCGGTGGAGCCGGGGGTGCAGCCTCCGGATGCTGCGGCCGCGGCGGGGGTTCCGCGCGCGGCCGGTCCTGGCCGTGCGGCGGCGTACCGTCCGGAGGGTCGGCCGGGCCTGGGAAGCCGGCGCCTTCAGGGCGGCGGCCTTCGGGGCCTTCTCCCGCATCACCGGGGCCCCCGGGGTCGGACACAATGGGCATACGCCGAGTCTGCGACGCATCGCCCCCCGCATCGTGCACGGGGACGCTCACGTCGCGCATGGAGAGATGACCATCGCCCGGGCGGGGCATCGCAGCCGGGGCTGCGGGCCCCTGCTCGCCAGGGCCCCGGTACCCCGTGTGCGGTTGCGCGGCTCCCCAGGATGAGTCGTTCACAAATAGCAGCCTTCGACCTCGGACCTTGAGACGGGGACCTCAGACTTCGAGCAGCTCGGCCTCCTTGTGCTTGAGCAGCTCGTCCACCTGACCGACGTACTTGGCGGTGGTGTCGTCGAGCTCCTTCTCGCCCCTGCGGCCCTCGTCCTCGCCCACCTCGCCGTCCTTGACGGCCTTGTCGATGGTCTCCTTGGCCTTGCGCCGGACGCTGCGGATCGAGATCTTGGCGTCCTCACCCTTGTTCTTGGCGACCTTGATGTACTCTCGGCGCCGCTCCTCGGTCAGCTCGGGGAAGGTCACCCGGATGATGTGGCCGTCGTTCGACGGGTTGACGCCCAGGTCCGAGTCGCGGATGGCCTGTTCGATGTTGCGCAGCGAGCTCTTGTCGAACGGGGTCACCACCGCCATCCGGGGCTCCGGAACGGAGAAGGACGCCAACTGGTTGATCGGCGTCATCGTGCCGTAGTACTCCGCCACGATCTTGTTGAACATCGCCGGGTGCGCACGGCCGGTGCGGATAGCGGCGAAGTCCTCCTTGGCGACGACGACCGCCTTCTCCATCTTTTCCTCGGCTTCGAGGAGGGTCTCTTCGATCACCACGTGCTCCTGGTTCGATGAATGAGCCTGACTGCTTCATCCGGGGCTATGAGCTGTCGGCCGCCCCGCGGGCCGCCCCGGCCCCCGCAGTGCACTGATGCCTGCACGGTGTCCGACCGGCAGGCTGTTGTCCATCCCCGTACCGGGCTGTTCGAGCGCCCCGGTGTTGCCGGGGTCCGCCGCGAACGCACCGGCCCACGTCCGCATACACCGCACCGGCCCGCGCCACCCGTCGGCCGGTACCACCCTGCCGGTCCGCGCCGCCGACGGCCCGCCAGCGGCACACGCCGCCGCCGACACGCACCGCCACCCGGTACGCACCGACGCCGGGCCGCAGGGTCCGGGCCGGAGGCGGGACAGGTCAGCCCCGGGTGCCCTGGTTGCTCACCAGGGTGCCGATCTTCTCACCCTTGACGGCACGGGCGATATTGCCTTCGACGAGGAGCTCGAAGACGAGGATCGGCAACTTGTTGTCCCGGCAGAGCGTGATCGCGGTCGCGTCGGCGACCTTCAGGTCACGCGTGATGACCTCGCCGTACTCGAGCGCGTCGAACTTCACTGCCGCCGGGTTGCTCCGCGGGTCGGAGTCGTAGACCCCGTCCACGCCGTTCTTGCCCATCAGCATCACCTCGGCGTTGATCTCCAGCGCACGCTGGGCCGCGGTGGTGTCGGTGGAGAAGTACGGCATGCCCATGCCCGCGCCGAAGATGACGACGCGCCCCTTCTCCAGGTGCCGGATGGCGCGCAGCGGAATGTAGGGCTCGGCGACCTGCCCCATGGTGATGGCGGTCTGGACGCGTGAGTCGATGCCCTCCTTCTCCAGGAAGTCCTGGAGCGCGAGGCAGTTCATGACCGTGCCCAGCATGCCCATGTAGTCGGAGCGGGCCCGGTCCATACCGCGCTGCTGCAGTTCGGCGCCGCGGAAGAAGTTGCCGCCGCCGATGACGACGGCGATCTCGGCGCCGTCGTCCCGGACGACCGAGGCGATCTCCCGTGCCACCTTGTGCACGACGTCGGGGTCGACACCGAGGCCACCGCCCCCGGCGAACGCCTCGCCGGACAGCTTCAGCAGGAAGCGCCGGCGGCTGTCACTGTCTTTGCCGGTGTCATTGCAGGTCATGGAGATCTCCTCGTGCACATACGAAAGAGGCCACTGCCGTCGGACCCTCGCGGTTCCCTCTGCGGCAATGGCCTCCTCGTCACAACTGCCCTGTGCCCGACCCTATCGGGCCCGCGCCGGTTCCGTTGCGGTACCCGGTGTGCACCAGGCGCGCGGGGGCCGGAACCGGCCTGCGGCTTACGTCAGGACCGGGCCTTTCAGGCGCCGACGCGGAAGCGGGCGAAGCGCTTCAGCGAGACACCGGCCTCCTCCAGGACCTTCTGCACGGACTTCTTGTTGTCCTTGGCGAAGGGCTGGTCGAGGAGGGTGTTCTCCTTGAAGAAGCCGTTCACCCGACCCTCGATGATCTTCGGCAGGGCCTGCTCCGGCTTGCCCTCCTCGCGCGCGGTCTCCTCGGCGATGCGGCGCTCGTTGGCGACCGTCTCCTCCGGGATGTCCTCGCGGTTCAGGTAGGCCGGGGAGAAGGCGGCGATGTGCTGCGCGACGTCCTTGGCGATGTCGGCGTTCGGGGAGTCCAGCTCGACCAGCACGCCGACCTGCGGGGGCAGGTCCGGGCTCGTGCGGTGCAGGTAGGAGCCCACGTAGGCGCCGGAGAACTGCGCGAAGCGGTCCAGCACGATCTTCTCGCCGAGGGTGGCGTTGGCCTCGTCGACATACGCCTGGACAGTCTTGCCGGCCTCGATCTCGGAGGCGAGCAGCGCGTCGATGTCGGCCGGGGAGGTGGCCTCGACGTGCTGGGCGATGGACTCGGCGACGGCGAGGAACTTGTCACCCTTGGCGACGAAGTCCGTCTCGCACTTCAGCTCGACCAGGACACCGGCCGTGCTGTCGTCGGAGATGCGGGCGACGACCGCGCCGTTCTCGGCGGTGCGGCTCTCGCGCTTGGCGACGCCCTTCTGGCCCTTGACGCGCAGGACCTCGACGGCCTTGTCGACGTTGCCCTCGGCCTCGTCCAGCGCCTTCTTGCAGTCCATCATGCCGGCGCCGGTCAGCTCCCGGAGCTTCTTGACGTCGGCGGCGGTGTAGTTCGCCATGGTCTGTGAATCTCTTCCCGGAAAGTCGATGAGAATGGATCTGGATCACGCGGGCGGACCGCCCAGGTCACGCCTGGACGGCGGGGGCACCCGGCCCCCGCCGTCTTACGGTGGACCCGAGGGGCCCACATGATCCACGTGGACCGGTGGGTCAGCCCTGCTCGGCAGCGGCCGCGGGCTGCTCGCCCTCGACGACCTGCTCGCCCTCGGTGGCCTGCTCGGCCTCGGCGGCGGGCTGGGCCTCGGCCGGCTTCTCGGCCTCGGCAGCAGCCTCGGCGGCCGGCTTCTCGGCGGCCTTCTCACCCTCCAGGAGGTCGCGCTCCCACTCGGCCAGCGGTTCACCGGCGGCCTTCTCGCTCTTGCCCTCGCCGGAGCCGCCCGACGAACGCGCGATGAGGCCCTCGGCGACCGCGTCGGCGATCACGCGCGTCAGCAGGGTGACGGAGCGGATCGCGTCGTCGTTGCCCGGGATCTTGTAGTCGACCTCGTCGGGGTCGCAGTTGGTGTCGAGGATCGCCACCACCGGGATGTTGAGCTTGCGCGCCTCACCGACGGCGATGTGCTCCTTCTTGGTGTCCACGATCCAGACGGCGCTGGGCACCTTCTGCATCTCGCGGATACCGCCGAGGGTCTTCTCCAGCTTCGCCTTCTCGCGGGAGAGGACCAGCAGCTCCTTCTTGGTCAGGCCGGAGGCGGCCACGTCCTCGAAGTCGATCTGCTCCAGCTCCTTGAGGCGCTGCAGCCGCTTGTAGACGGTCGAGAAGTTGGTCAGCATGCCGCCGAGCCAGCGCTGGTTCACGTAGGGCATGCCCACGCGGGTGGCCTGCTCGGCGATGGCCTCCTGGGCCTGCTTCTTGGTGCCGACGAACATGATGGAGCCGCCGTGCGCGACGGTCTCCTTGACGAACTCGTAGGCGCGGTCGATGTACGACAGCGACTGGAGCAGGTCGATGATGTAGATGCCGTTGCGCTCGGTGAAGATGAAGCGCTTCATCTTCGGGTTCCAGCGGCGGGTCTGGTGCCCGAAGTGGACGCCGCTCTCCAGCAGCTCCCGCATCGTGACGACGGCCATGGCCGTTCTCCTTGAAATACTCGGTTGTCGTCAGCGGAGGCGGATGCCCCCGCTTGCCTGACGCCCTGACGCGCCGCCCTGGAGGTCGTATGACGACTGGTCCTGGGACCGAGATGCGCGGCCACCGGGTGAGGGTGGCGGGCGTGCGAAGTCAGCCCGGTCACCCGGGCCGCACCAGCAGTGTACGGGACCGCTGAGGCGGGCCGCGCCGGGCGGGGGCCGCGGGTGCCTGCCGGTGCGGAGGGTGACCGCTCGCGCGGGTGACGGCGTTGTCCACAACTGCGGAGTTACCCACAGATCCTGACCATGATCCCTGCGGGCCGCCGATCCGCGCGACGGTTCTGCCATGACACGGCACAGGCCCTCCGGTGAGGGGGCAGGCACCAGCCTACGAGCGGGACGGCCCGCCGAGGACTCCGATCCCCTCGCCGACCGGGCGGCTCAGGACGTCATGGCGTCCGGCGAGGGGGCCACCGGGGCTCTTCGAGCGGCTCCCCTCCTCCGGCTGTCCTGCCTCTTGCAACGGCTGCGGCTGCGGCGGCTGCCAGGAGGGCTCTTCCGCTGCTCGCGGGCGGCCTTCTTGCTCCGCTTCTCCCTCGCAGCCCTCGCCGTAGTGCTGCTCGTGGGGCTGCTGTGCGTCACCGCCTCGCCGGGTGGCACGGCCTGGGCCCTCGAACCTCCCGCACCCGATGTTCACCCCGCGCGCGCGGGTGCGGGAGTCCCCGCCCGGGACGGACCGGAGGGCAAGGGGAGCAAAAAGGTGAAGGAGGGAGGGGCCGACCATGCGGGCCGAGCCACCCCGGGCCGCAACTGGCCGGTCGAGGGCACGGACGGGGCCCGGCGGCCACGGGTCCCCCGCGGCTGGGATCCGCCCCCGCAGCGGTGGGCACCGGGCCACCGCGGGGTCGACCTCGCCGCGCGCCCCGGACAAGCCGTCCGTGCGGTGGCTGACGGAAAGGTCTCCTTCGCGGGGAAGGTCGCCGGAAGCGGGGTGGTCTCGATCGAGTTGGCGGGTACGGGGAAACCCCCACTGCGGACGACGTACCAGCCGGTGCGGCCGTCGGTGCACAAGGGCGAAGCGGTGAAGGCCGGTGAGACGGTCGGCACGCTGGTCCGGGGTGAGCACTGTCCGCACATGCCGTGCCTGCACTGGGGTCTGCTCCGCGGCGACCGCTATCTCGACCCACTCTCCCTGTTGCCCGCATCCCTGCTGGGCGGCCGCTCCAGACTGCTCCCGGTCTTCGGTGTGCCCGTCCCCGGTGTGCGGCGCGGGCAAGGGCAGGCGCGGGGGAAGGACGTCACCGCAGCGCCTCTGGCCGCCGCTCCGGCTGCCGTGGCCGGGCCCGGGGCCGGCCAGGGCGGCCCCGCCACCTGGAGCGCGACAGCAGCACTGGTGCTCTGCTGCCTCTGGGCCCACCGGCGGCTACCGGGACGCCGACGGCCGTCGAGACGAAGGGGGTGTCGGGACGAAGGCGACGGTCGGCACGAGTGTTGTTGTCGAGACGGGAGAGAACGCGAGGGTCACGACAGAGGCCAGCGAGGCAGTCGGACGGTCGGCGCATCCCCCGTGGCCGCCGACCACCGGCACACTCCTGCCCCAGAGCAACCGCGTCAGCCGCAGACCCCGCGCAACGCCATGGAGACGGCTGCCTCGGCGATCTGCTCGGGATCCTCGGCGGCCCCCAACTCGACGCGGCGGACACCTGCGTCCACGACCCCTTGAAGGAGCATTGCCGCGAGGCGGGGCTGCTCGTGGCCCAATGCACCGAGTGCCTCCACGACCATGGTGATCAGTCCGCCGTGCGCGGCCCTGATGCGTTCACGGGCACCCGCGTCCAGCTCCCCCGCGGAGATCGCGGCGACAGCACGGTGCCGACGGTCTCCCACGAGCGCGAGCTGCCGACGGACGTACGCCTCGACCTTCCCCTCCGGCGTCTCCGCCTCGCGCATCGCCGATTCGACCTCGGCGGCCCACACCGGGAAGTCGACAGCGCACAGCTCCTCGACGACGGCGGCGCGGGAACGGAAGTACTCGTACACGGAGGACCGCGCGAGACCGGTGCGCTGGGCGAGGGCGGGGAAGGTGAGTGCTTCGGTCCCGCCCTCGGACAGCAACGATCTGGCGGCATCCAGCAGGGCCGCTCGCTGCATGGTCCGGTGCTCGGCCACAGAGGCCGCTCGAATCCTGGGCACGCCTCCAGCTTACGGATTCAGGCCCGCGACTCCCACACGTCCCCGCGGATCAACCGGACGACCGGCCGGACGAGACCTCGCGCCGCGCCGGACGCCGAGCAACCCGCGAAGAGGCCGCCGGGAAGATGAGGACGGAGGCGAAGAGGCAGGCGAGCCGCGCGCAGGTGTGACAGGGAGCCGTCAGAAAGCCCGCCAACGGAGCCGCAGGCGAGCAACGGACAGCAGTCGCCCACAGGGCCACAGGCGAGCCGCAAGCGGGGTCGGCGCACAGTCGAGGGGGCAGCAGGCGGAGGTCGCGAACGCCAGCGTGACCATTGATTGGGGAGGTGAGGCGCGAGGCGTCCGGCGACGGCGACTAACAAGCCGTGGGTGGTGGCGCAAGGCAGCTTGCGAGCCGAGACGGAAACAAGCCGCAGCCAGCGTGTGAGGCGGCCGACGTGCAGCAACACGCATAAGCGGGAGGCCCGGGACACGCACAAGCAGAAGGGACACAGGCCCGAAGCGGTCGACGCGGCAAGGTGGCGTGCGCCTCGTGGGCGGGAGCGCGAGATGGCCGGCGCGTGGGGGTGGGGCGCAGGGCGTCAGCGGCCGGCGTCGGCCAGCTTGGCACGGAGTTGCAGAACCGATTTGGTGTGGATCTGGCTGACGCGGCTCTCGGTCACGCCGAGGACCTGGCCGATCTCGGCGAGCGTGAGCCCTTCGTAGTAGTACAGGGTGACGACGGTCTTCTCACGGTCCGGCAGGGTGTTGATGGCGCGGGCGAGCAGGCGGCGCAGCTCGCGGTCCTCCGCGACCTCGACGGGGTTGTCCGCGGCGGTGTCCTCCAGCGTGTCCACGAGACTGAGCCGGTCGCCCCCCTCCCCGCCGACGTGCAGGAGCTCTTCGAGAGCGACGACGTTGGCGAGGGACAACTGGCTGAAGACCCCGTGCAGTTCCTCCACCTCGATGCCCATCTCACCCGCGACTTCCGCCTCCGAGGGGCTGCGGCGGAGCCTGGCCTCCAGGGTGGCGTAAGCGCGCTCCACGGCGCGGGCCTTCTGTCGCACCGAACGGGGGATCCAGTCCAGCGCCCGGAGTTCGTCGATCATCGCCCCGCGGATGCGGGTGATGGCGTAGGTCTCGAACTTGATGGAGCGTGCCGGATCGAACTTCTCGATGGCATCGATGAGTCCGAAGATTCCGGAGGAGACGAAGTCGGCCTGCTCGACGTTGGAGGGCAAACCCACGCTGACCCGGCCCGCGACGTATTTGACCAGCGGCGAGTAGTGCAGGATGAGCTGCTCACGCAGCCCGCTGTCGGCTGTGGCCTTGTAGGACCGCCAGAGTTCATCCAGCGAGCTGGGCGCAGTCCTGGGCGCGTCGTCGACCACGGCCCGCGCGGCTGCGGGGACCGCTGCGGTTGTGCGCTCGGGCCCGGAGAGGTGCTGAGGCATTCGTCGCCTTGAGCCGTTCTGCTGGGTAGTGGTGGTCTGTTGGTGTGCGGGATTCGTCGTCTCCTGGGAGACCGTGCGAGCGTAACGTGACCGGGGCATCGCAATATGCGACGGATCGTTCGCCCTCCTCTGTGCCGAGACACTCCTTTTCGCTTCCATTCCGCGAGCGCTGCGGGGGCCGTGTGACGGGCGCGGTACGGATGACCGGGCACGGGCCGGGGCACGGGGCCCCACGGGGCCCGTACCACCCCGGCGAAGGCACACAGCTCAGCTTTTCACCCGATAGCCCCAGGTCAAGGACCGCCCCATCACTCGAAGGAGTGCCCCTTGCGGGAGGGAGTCAACTGCCAGATTTCACCGTCCCGTTGGACGAAACCGAGGGCTCGCAGCTCATGAAGCCGGGCAAGGACCACGTCGACCGGGACACCGGCGGAGCACGCGATGCGGGCCGGGTCGGCAGTACCACGCCCCGGGACCGCCTCCAGCACCCGGGAAGCGCTGGGGCTGAGCGCGTCCCGCGGCACGGCGGGCCCGCGGCGCTGCGGTGCCAGCTCTCCCATGGCGCCGACGAGTTCCACCACTTCGGCGGCATCCGTGACCACCGTTGCCTCCCCCCGCAGCAGTTCGTGCACGCCCTGGGAGAGCCCCGAGGTGACGGGGCCGGGCATTCCCATGACATGACGCCCCAGTGCGGCGGCTCGCCGTGCGGTGACCAGTGCCCCGCTGCGGACCGCCGCCTCGATGACAACGGTCCCCCGCGTGAGCGCCGCGATCACGCGGTTGCGAAGGACGAACCTGGAGCGGGTCGGGTGGTCCCCCGGCGGGAGTTCCGCCAGGAGGATCCCGCGGTGGCCCAGCGCGCGGATCAGTTCCTGGTTACCGGGTGGGTAGGCCACGTCGACGCCGCACGCCAGCACGCCGAGGGTGGGCCCGCGCACGGCGAGCGCACCCCGGTGCGCTGCGGCGTCGATGCCGTACGCCGCACCGGAGACGACCGTCCAGCCCCGCTCGGCGAGCCCCGCGGCGAGCACCGCGGCGCAGTGCGCACCGTATTCGGTGCAGGCCCGGGCTCCGACGACGGCGACCGAGCGCAGCGCCCACACCCGCAGTGAAGGCACACCGTCGACCCAGAGGCCGAGGGGCTTGGCATGACCCAAGTCGTCGAGCTGGCGGGGCCATTCACCGTCCCCGGGGCAGATGAACCGGCCACCGAGCCGTTCGATGGCGGCGAGGTCCGCGTCCGGCCGGACAGCGGCAGCTCGCAGCTTCAGGCCCGCCCAGCGCTGTTCGCGTGCGCCGTCGAGCGGTGGCCCGTCACCGCGCACAGCCGCCACGACAGCGCATGCGCCGAGGTCGGCGACCCACCGGCCCACCAGTTCGTCGCCCGGTTCGGCGATCCGTGTCAGAGCGGCGCGGGCCAGCCGTTCCGGCCAGTCCGCGGGGCCACCGTCCGCGGGGACATCAGGGGGCCGGGTTTCGCGCAGCCCCGCCGAGGCCGGTGCGGACAGCAGTGGCCCGCCTGGTGGCGAGGCCGCCGGTGGTGGCCCCGCCGGTGGGCCGGGCGGCGGCCCCGCCGGGGACGAGGCGACCGATGACGGGGCGGTCAGCGGCGGTCCGGTCAGCGGCGGCACCGTCGGGAACGGGCCGTCGGATGGCGCACCAGCGGGAGCCGATTCCACTTCCTGCCGTCCCCCGGCCCGCGGTGCGCCGTCGGTCGAGCTCGCCGGTGCGGCGGCTCCTGATGGGGCGGTGCAAGCCGATGCACCCGAAGGCGCCTGCGGAGCCGAGGCGGCCGGAGAAGTCGAAGGGGTCAGCGGGCGAGCGGTGTCGGGGGTCATGCGGGCACCTCCGGCACGAAGGCACCGCGCCGGACGCCGGTCCGCAGCTCCAGCGCGTAGTTGACGTGGTCGCGGGTGGGCCTGTCGTGGCCGGACAGGTCGGCGACGGTCCAGGCCACCCGGAGCACCCGGTCGAGACCGCGAGCAGTGAGTATGCCGCGCTCCAGGTCGCACTCCGCATCGTGCAGCGCTCCTGGACCGGCAGGGTGGCGGGTACGCAGTTCGTGGCCGGGGACTTCGCTGTTGGTCTTCCATGGAGTACCCGCGTAGCGCCTGGCGGCGCGTTCCCGGGCTTCCCGTACGCGGACCGCCACCGTGGCGGTCGATTCCGCGTTCCCGTTGGCGGCCACCAGTTCGGAGCGGGCCAGCGGCTCGACCAGGACGCGGAGATCCACCCGGTCCAGCAGTGGTCCGGAGAGCCGGGCGCGATACCTGCGTACCGAGGCGGGCCCGCACTCGCACTCGGTTCCCGTACCGCCGTGCCGCCCGCACGGGCACGGGTTCGCGGCCAGGGCCAGGAGGAAGCGGGCCGGCATACGCATCATCCCGGCCGTCCGAGCCACGACCACGTGTCCCGACTCCAGCGGTTGACGCATCGCGTCGAGGACCCGGGCGCTGCACTCCGCCGCCTCGTCCAGGAAGAGGACTCCGTTGTGGGCGAGCGAGACGGCGCCCGGGCGGGGCAGTCCCGAACCCCCGCCCACCAGGGCAGCCATGGTCGCGGAATGGTGCGGGGCGCAGTACGGCGGCCGCGCGACCAGGGGCTGGCCGGGAGGCAGCGCCCCCGCGACCGAGTGCACGGCCGTCACCTCCAGCGACTCCTTGCGGCTGAGCGGCGGCAGCAGGCCCGGCAGTCGTTCGGCCAGCATGGTCTTGCCTGCGCCCGGGGGACCCTTGAAGAAGATGTGGTGACGGCCTGCCGCCGCGATTTCCAAGGCCCGGCGCGCACGGTGCTGCCCGGTGACCTCCGCGAGATCGACGGGCCGGTCCTCACTCAGCAACCCGGTCAGTCCGGGGGCCGCGGCGGGGAGCCCGGCGAGGCCGGGTCGGGCGGCTTCGGGTGGGCCGTCCTCCGCGTGCTCGGGTTCGTCGGGGACGGGTTCGTCGTTGAGCACCGCGATGAGCTGACGCAGACTGCGCACCCCCACCACGGAGACGTCCGGGACGAGTGCGGCCTCGGGCGCCGTGTGTTCGGGCACCACCACCTGCCGGTACCCGGCGTCGGCCGCCGCCAGCACCGCGGGAAGGACGCCCCGCACCGGCAGCACCCGGCCGTCGAGCCCCAACTCGCCGATCATGACGACTCCGGCGATCTGACGGGGGTCGATCCGCTCGGCGGCGGCGAGTACGGCGCACGCCACCGCGATGTCGAAACCGCTGCCGCCCTTGGGCACGGAGGCAGGGCTGAGGCCCACGGTGAGTTTCTTCTGCGGCCAGGCGACACCGGAGTTGACCACGGCCGCCCGCACCCTGTCCCTGCTTTCGGTCAGGCTCTTGTCCGGAAGCCCCACGAGGGTGAAGGCGGCGACGCCGGGCTCCAGGTCGGCCTGGACCTCGACCGGTACGCCCTCGACACCGACCAGCGCCACCGCGCATGTACGGGCGAACCCCATCAGCCCACCCCGCGAACGTGCTGGACGACCGGTGCGCCCCGGTCCGGCAGGACGACGCCGACCAGGTCGATGCGGACCCCGCCCGTCGGCGGGCGGCCGTAGCGGGCGACCCAGCATTCGGAGAGCCAGCGCGCCGCCAGGCGGCGCAGCCGAGCCGTCTTCGTGGGCGGCAAGCTCTCCATCGGGTGCTGGAAGGGGACGGCCCTGCGGGTCTTGACCTCGCAGATCACCACGGCATCGCCGTCCCGCGCGATCAGGTCGATCTCGCCTTCCCGACAGCGCCAGTTGCGCTCCAGGACGACCATTCCCGCCTCGCGCAGGCGCCGGGTCGCGACGTCCTCCCCGTACCGGCCGAGGGCTCCCCTCGCCGTCCGGGCGGGCTCACGCGCCGCCTGGACCCGGCCCGCCTGTTTCCGGCCCGCTCGTTTCCGGCCGTCGGGGCGTGCTCCGACGGTTCGGGCGGCTCCATCGCCACCCCGCCGTCGCTCCGGACTCGACGCACCGTCGCGCTGTGCAGCAGGGGTCGGCGTGCCCCTACTCGGCGTAGCAGGATGCCGCGGCTCCGGTTGTTCCGCTTCGGGACGCTGGGTGCGCGAGCTGTCGCGGCGCCCGTCGGTGCGGTCGGGCCCCTCGTGGGCGGGCGGTGCCGCTCCCGGCCCGCCCCGCTCCCTCGGCTCCCAGGACTCCCTCGGCCCCCTCGACCGCTTCGGGCCACACACGCTCTGGCTCGCCGTGCGTGCACTCCGCGCTGTGCTGGTCTGCATGTGAACCACCTCCGACACCGACTGTCGCGGCATCGGAGGTGAGCTGGGGATCTTGCTCTGTTTCTGTGGAGAACCCGGCGCTTGTGGACAAGTCCGTCACTCACACGAGCGAAAAACGCGAGGGGCAGCGAGTAGAAGGCTGCGAGCGGACCCGAAGGCCGGACGGGGAGGGCTCAGCCCTTGAAGCCCGAGTCCTCCGGCAGGTCCAGCTCGCTCTTGTTGAGCTCCTCGATGTTCACGTCCTTGAACGTGAGAACCCGCACCTGCTTGACGAAGCGGGCCGGCCGGTACATGTCCCAGACCCAGGCATCCGCCATGGAGACCTCGAAGAAGACCTCGCCTTGAACCGAGTGGACCTGCATCTCGTAGTCATTGGTGAGATAGAAACGCCGGTCGGTCTCGATCACGTACTTGAACAGTCCGACGACGTCTCTGTACTCCCTGTAGAGCTTCAGCTCCATCTCGGTCTCGTACTTTTCGAGGTCCTCGGCGCTCATGGCATGTTCCCCTTCAGCCGTGCGTCCCCCTATTGTGCGTCACCCCACGCGACGACGGGCCGACATCGCGCGGCGCCGCGCGATCGGCCCCCAGGCGGCTCCGCCGAGCACCAGGACGGCGCCCACCACCACGGCGGTCAGGGCCTGCGGCAGCGGGCCGCGGTCGGAGGTACCGCCGGGCAGACCGGCGAAGCCGCTCGCCTCCGGCAACATTCCGAACCTGCCGGCGGGCCACGCTATGGCGTCCACACGGGCGGAGACGGTGGAGCGCGGTACGGCTCCGTGGTCACGGTCCTCCAGGTGTACCCGGGAGTCCAGGGAGGCCGAACGGTTGTCGCCCAGCAGGAACAGCTTGTCCCTGGGCACTGTCGTCGACGCGAAGGGCCGCTGCGCATCGTGGCCGCGCGAGCCCAGGTAGGGCTCGTCCACCCCCTTGCCGTCGACGGTGAGGCGCCCGTGCCTGTCGCAGCAGGCCACCTTGTCACCGCCGACGCCGACGACGCGCTTGACCATCGGAACCGAGCCCCACACCGAGTCCTGGAAGACGACGACGTCCCCGCGGTGCACCTCGTCGCCGTCCACCCGCTCGGCCAGCACGCGGGAGCCCGCCTTCACGGTCGGGTCCATGGAGTCGGTCGGCACCGTGTACGGCTGGTAGAGCAGCGCGCCCCAGACGAAACCGCCGAGGAAGAGCACACAGCCGAGAGCCACGGCGATCCCGGACAGTCGGTTGCCCAGGCGACCGCGGCTCTCGTCGGCTCGTTCTGTCCTGCTCACGTGCACTCCCGGGTAGTGGGCCGCGGCCTCGAAGATCTGCGCGGCACCCTACCCAGGGGTACGGGAATCCGTCAGCCCTGGCGCTTCGCAGGCCTGGCCGTGACGACCAACCGCCGCCTGCGCCGCCACAGCACCAGCGGAACCGCGCCGGCAAGGCCGAGCGCACCTGGTGCGGCACCGAGTGTGGCGGGGGCGAAGTCGGTGCCGCGCGCTGCCTGGACGCCCTTCTGGTCGAAGGTCTCGGGCACCGGCAGCGTGCCCCAGCGGTCGATCGGCCAGGCACGGACGATCGCACGGCCCACGACCTGCTTCTCGGGGACGAAACCGCCACCGGGCTGGTCCTGGTGGTAACGGGAGTCGAGCGAGTCCTGACGGTGGTCGCCCATCACCCACAGCTTCCCCTTGGGCACCTTCACCGGGCCGAACGGCTTGTCGTCGCACGGTGTGTTGCCCGGGTAGATGTAGGAGGACTCGTTCAGCGGTGTGCCGTTGACGCGGACCTTGCCGCCCTTCTTGCACTCCACGGTGTCACCGCCGACCGCGATGACGCGCTTGATGAGGTCCTTCTCGTTCGCGGACGGCATCAAGCCGATGAAGCTGAGCGCGGTCTGGACGAAGTTCTCCTCCACCTGGGCCTCGGGCAGCCAGCCGCCCGGATCGTGGAAGACGACGACGTCACCGCGCTCCGGGGTCGACCCGAACCAGGGCGTCAGCTTGTCGACCAGGACCCGGTCCCCGATGCGGAGCGTGTCCTGCATGGAGGCCGAGGGAATGGAGAAGGCCTGCACGAGGAACGTCTTGATGACCAGCGCGAGGACCAGCGCGATGCCGATGAGCATCGGCAGCTCTTTCCAGAAGGAGCGCTGTTGCTTGGCGCCGCCCTTCCCGTCCGTGCCGTCGCCCTTCCCGTCGGCCGCGTGCTTGCCGTGCCTGCCGTCCGGCCCGCCCGCGGCGTTCGGATCCGGCCCGCCGGTCTGATCCATGTGGTCGCTCCAGCCGGTCCGGCCCGCGTGGGCACCCGGCGTCTGCTGCCCGGCGGGAGGCCCGAAGCCGTTCGGCCGGCCTCCCTCGGCTCCTGGTCCTGCTGCCGTCCCGTCGGTCTCGGCGGTCACACCGTCACTCTCTCTTTCCACGGCCGGTGGTCCTGCGTCGTCCGCCCTGCCGTCCGCACCAGAACGTTCGTCCTCCGGGTACCCGGAACCGGACCGTGCGCCGACCGCCAAGTCCCCCACATCCACTCCTCACGCTGCGCGTTCGCCTGTCCTGCCATCGGGCCAGGCCCACCACTCCCATAACGAGCGGAAGTTCCGCAGAGAACGGGAGTTGCGCCACTCGATTCTCCCGGCCTGCGGGCGCCGGCGCCGAGGTACCACCCGCGTCGGGTACCGAAGCGTAGGTCTCCGGCTCCTTGAGCCGTCTCCAGTGGTCGAACGGCCAGGCCACGACCACTGCCCTGCCAACGATCCGGTCCGCCCCGATCGTTCCATGGTCCGGGTCCCGCAAGTGGTAGCGCGAGTCCGCCGAGTTGCCCCGATGGTCGCCCATCACGAACACCCGGCCCCGGGGAACGTTCACCGTGAACGTGATCCGCGAAGGCTTGTTGCCCGGGTGGATGTAGGGCTCGTCCAGGGGCGTGTCGTTCACGGTGACGCGCCCCTTCTTGTCGCAGCAGTGGACGGTGTCTCCCCCGACGGCGACGACACGCTTGATCAGGTCCTGCTCGTCGTCGGAGGGCAGCAGCCCGATGAACGTCAGCAGTTCCTTGCCCTGCTTGATCCCCCAAGGAGGATCCTTCTTCTTGTCCTTCTCGCTCTCCAGCCAGCCGCCGGGGTCCTCGAAGACGACCACGTCACCGCGGTGCGGCTCGGCCCCGAACCAGGGGGTCAGCTTGTCGACCAGTACCCGGTCACCGATCCGGATCGTCTGCTCCATCGAACCGGAGGGGATGACGAACGCCTGGACGAGAAAGGTCTTGAGTACGAGGGCGATGACCAGGGCGACGCCGAGGAGGATGGGTATCTCCTTGGTCGCCGACAACCTGCGGCGGCGTTTGATCCGCTTGGCTGCCCGCCTGCGGTCGGCCCGTCCCTGGCCGGGGCGCCGCAGTGCAAGCGGCTCCTCCTCCGAGGCAGCCGCCGCCTCCGGGCCGGGATCGGGGCCGTACGCCTCTCCGTATCCGGAGTGCTCCGCTCCACGGTCACCGTAGAGGCCGGAGCCGTCATAGGGAGCAGGCCCCGGGTTCGGGCCGGGGCTGCCGTACGGGCCAGGGCCACCGTACGAACCGGAGCCGTCATGCGGGGGCCCGGACCCGTACGTTCCCGATCCGCCGTGCGGCGCCCCGGAATACTGCGGACCCACGCTTCCGTGCGGTTCCGCACCTCCGTACGGTTCGGCACCTCCGTACGGTGAGTTCGCGGGTGGCGTCGGTGCCGGCTGCTGCCAGGGGGACTGCTGCTGCGCTGGGCGGGGGCGCCGGTCGGGGTCGCGGTATCCGCCGCCGGGATCAGTCATTGTTCCCCGCGCCCGCGGGGACCGACCCGATGCGGCCCAGCGGCCAGCCGACCCACTCGGCCCGCCCGATCACGCGGTCCGCGGGAACGGTGCCGCCCCCCGGGTCTCCCAGGTGGTCACGGGAGTCGCTGGATTGCGAGCGGTGGTCCCCCATCACCCACAGGCGCCCCTTTGGCACCCGGGTTTCGAAGGGCACGGCGGAAGGCGCGTCGCCGGGGTGCAGATAGTCCTCGTTCACGGGCCGACCGTTCACCTCGATCCTCCCCCGCCTGTCGCAGCAGCGCACGACGTCGCCGCCGACTCCGATGACGCGCTTGACGTAGTCCGTCTCGGCCGGCCGCACCAGCCCGGTCGCCGCGCCGGCTTCGCGCAAGGTGGTGGTGACCGGGTTCCCGTCCGCATCCGCCTCGCCGGAGAACGAGTCGGTGCCGTCGAAGACGACGATGTCCCCGTGCCGCGGACCGCCGCCGAGCCGATAGGCCAGCTTGTTCACCAGCACCCGGTCCCCGACGCGCAGGGTCGGGTTCATCGAGGAACTCGGGATCAGAAAAGGTTGCATGACGAATGCGTTCGTCAGCAAGAGCGCACCCAGCACGATCCCGGCGTAGAGGGCCGGACGCACGAAGCGCGACCTGCCCTCGGCTTCCTCCAGGGAAGCGGAGGAGCGGTCGCGCTCCGGTTCGTCGTGCTGTTCCTCGGTGTCCATCGGGCGGAAGCCTAACCGGCGCCCTGAACACCCAGGACGCGAGATCAGTTCTCGCGCTTCTCCTTGATCTTGGCGGCCTTGCCGCGCAGATCACGCAGGTAGTACAGCTTGGCGCGGCGGACATCACCGCGGGTCACGACCTCGATCTTCTCGACGATCGGGGTGTGCACCGGGAAGGTGCGCTCGACGCCCACGCTGAAGCTGACCTTGCGGACGGTGAAGGTCTCCCGCACGCCCGCGCCCTGGCGGCGGATGCAGACGCCCTTGAACTGCTGGACACGGGAGCGGTTGCCCTCGATGACGCGCACGTGCACGTTGACCGTGTCGCCGGGGCGGAAGGCCGGAACGTCCGTGCGCAGGGACGCGGAGTCGACGCTGTCGAGAAGGTGGGACATGTCCGTCTGCTTTCCTCGCTGATGCCACAGGTCATCAGCGGCATAGTGTGATCTGGTCGAAGAGCCGCCGCTGTCGGTGGGCGTCGGTCCCCCTGTGGCAGGGTCGCCGCACCGGACGGGAGGCAGCGGCCCATTCTTCCACGGGCGCCCCCTCCGGCCCAAATCGAGCGCCCGCCCGAACCGGACCGCCGCCCTGGTCAGCCGTCGTCCGCGGCACGGCGCCAGCGCCCGTCCGCGTCTTGATGCCAGCCGAGTCCCTCCAGCGCCGCCCGGTCGTGCTTGTCCAGGGCCTCCGGGTCGCACCGTTCGATCAGGTCGGGCCGGTGGGCCGCTGTGCGAGCGAACGCCGCGTCCCGGCGCCAGCGGGCGATCCGGCCGTGGTGGCCGCTCAGCAGCACCTCGGGGATGCCGCGTCCACGCCACTCGGGCGGCTTGGTGTAGACGGGGCCCTCCAGCAGGTCGGCCATGGCGCCGGGGGCGAAGGAGTCGTCCTGGTACGAGGCCGCGTTGCCCAGCACGCCGGGCAGCAGCCTGGCGACCGCCTCGACCATGACCAGCACCGGAGCCTCTCCGCCGGCCAGCACGTAGTCGCCGATCGAGACCTCCCGTACGTCGAAACGGTCCCCGTACTCCTCGATCACGCGGCGGTCGATGCCCTCGTACCGGGCGGGCGTGAAGACCAGCCACGGTTTGTCCGCCAGTTCGACGGCCAGCTCCTGCGTGAAGGGCCTGCCACTGGGCGTGGGGACGATCAGAACGGGCTCCCCGTACTCCGGCGCGCCGTCGGCGAGGATCTCGTCGAGGGCGGCTCCCCAGGGCTCGGGCTTCATCACCATGCCGGGGCCGCCGCCGTAGGGGGTGTCGTCGACGGTGTGGTGCCGGTCGTGCGTCCACGCGCGGAGGTCGTGGACGCGGACGTCCAGCACGCCGCGGGCGCGGGCCTTGCCGACCAGCGAGACGTTCAGGGGCTCCAGGTACTCGGGGAAGATCGTGACGACGTCGAGCCTCACCGCGGGTGCTCCCGGTCGGCTCCGTCCTGCCCGGGCCGCTGAGCACTGTGCTGAGCACTCTGCCGCTCCCCGCCCTCCGGGCGCTGCGTCTCCTCCGGCTCGCCGAGCAGGCCCGGCGGCGGGTCGACGACCGCGCGCTGGGCCTCCAGATCGATCTCGGGCACGATCTCGGTGACGAACGGGATCAGCAGTTCACCGCCGTCCGCGCCGCGCACCACGAGCAGGTCCTGCGCTGGCAGGTGCGCGACGCTCTCGATGCGTCCGACGACCTCGCCCGCACGCGTGACCACCTCCAGGTCCTCCAGCTGGTGGTCGTAGAACTCCTCGGGGTCCTCCGGCCGCTCGTCCGGGTCGATCTCGGCGACGAGCAGGGTATTGCGGAGGGCTTCGGCCGCAGTGCGGTCGCCGACCCCCTCGAAGCGCAGCAGCAGCCGACCGCTGTGCACCCGGCCCGTGGCGATGGTCAACGGCCCGGCGGAAGCGGGGTCGGTGGCCAGCACGGCGCCCGGCGCGAGCCGCAGCTCGGGCTCGTCGGTCCTGACCTCGACCGTGACCTCGCCCTTGATGCCGTGGGCGCGGCCGATCCGTGCGACGACTAGCTGCACTGTGCCTTCGTGCCTCTCCGTGCTCGGTACTGACCCGTGCGTCGGGACAGCGGGCGGGACGTGGTGATACGGCAGAACGTGAGGAAGGAGGCGAGGGGCGCGGAGAGCGGCGTGCGGGCGGGAGGGTTCACGCGACAACGGGCCGGGAACGGCGTGGCTGCCGTCCCCGGCCCGTGCCGGTGCTGCATATCGCCCTTCAGTGGACCTGGTCCACGTCGACGAGGTCGACGCGGATGCCACGGCCGCCGAGAGCTCCCACGACGGTGCGCAGAGCGCGTGCGGTGCGACCGCTGCGGCCGATCACCTTGCCGAGGTCGTCGGGGTGCACCCTGACCTCCAGCACGCGCCCGCGACGGAGGTTGCGGGATGCGATCCCCACCTCGTCGGGGTGGTCGACGATGCCCTTCACCAGGTGCTCGAGGGCCTCCTCGAGCATCCTCAGGCCTCGGTCGACTCAGAGGCGGCCGAGGCGCCGGCCGACTCGGGTGCGTCCGCCTTCTTCTCGGCCTTGTCGGCCTTCTTGGCCTTGGGGGTGATGGCCTCACCCTGCGGCTCGTCGGCGGACTCCTTGGCGGCCGCCTCGAAGAGGGCCCGCTTGTCGGCCTTCGGCTCCGGGACCTTCATCGGCTCGGGCGCGGGCAGCCCCTTGAACTTCTGCCAGTCGCCGGTGACCTTGAGGATCGCCTCGACGGGCTCGGTCGGCTGGGCGCCGACGCCGAGCCAGTACTGCACGCGCTCCGAGTCGACCTCGATGCGCGAGGGGTTCTGCACCGGGTGGTACAGGCCGATCTCCTCGATGGCCCGGCCGTCACGGCGGGTGCGGGAGTCGGCGACGATGATGCGGTAGTGAGGCGAACGGATCTTGCCCAGACGCTTCAGCTTGATCTTGACTGCCACGGGTGTGGTGTCTCCTGGTCTTGACGTGGGTGGACACGTCGGGATGCCACGTGGGGTTGCGGCGCCGGGTGTCCGAATGGACGCGTCAGCCGGAGGAGAGAGGGGTCCTGTGCGGCTGTCGAGTTCAGCCGACCATGATGCCACACCGCGCGGCCCCGCAGGAAACCCGCCCCCGGTCCCGTACCATCCCCCGCTGCTCTCCCGCACCCCGCTCCCGCGCTCGGTCCCCGGCCTCCGCGCGGCCCGGCGGCCGGGTCAGCCGACCGGGACCGGCTCCGCGCCCACGGACGCCTCCACCGGGATGCGGAACGGCTTGCCGCAGGCGCCGCACATGATGGGCGCCTGGGCCAGCACCGAGGGCACGACCCGGACGTTGCGCCCGCAGTCGCACACCGCCTTGACGCGGACCCCGCCCCCGGAGGAGCCGTGGCGCGCTGCGGGGCCGCGGAAGCTGCGCCCGCTGTCGGTCTCGGTGGCCGTGCTGTACGCCTTCAGGGCCCGCTGGAGGCGCTCCATGGTGGGGCGGTAGCGGCGCCGCGTGTCGGGAGTGAGGGCCACGAGGGAGAAACCGCTGCTGGGGTGCGGCTCCTCGGGGTGGTCGAGCCCCAGCTCCTCGGCGATCGCCAGGAAACGGCGGTTGTGATAGCGGCCCGCACGGGAGGTGTCCCGGACGCCGCGGGCTGCGGCGATGCCGTGGACTGCCTCGTGCAGCAGCCGTTCGAACGAGAGACCGGTGCCGCATGCGGACGAGGACTCTCCGATGAGGGATTCGGGCGCGGCCAGGTCCGGCAGCTCGGGGTGGTGACGTTGAATGTCGGCCCAGGCGGCTGCCAGCTCGGCGGCGAGAACTGGTGGTGTCGTGCTCACGTCGTTCCCAACGAGCGGGAGCGCCCTGGTGTTCCGATTCCGGGGCAACACAAATATTTTGCACGTACCAGTCAGTCGGCGCCGTTGCGGTGGGAGCGGGGCGGGTGCCCTCAATGGCGGCCAAGCCGTGCACCCGCCCCAACCCGGGACGTATCACCACTACGTGGCCGTCGGTACACCCCGTCAGTACGCGCGGGCCACCAGCGCGTACGTACCCGGCGCGTCCTCGGTCCGCGGTACGGAACCGTCCTCCGCGACCAGGCAGCGCACCGTCACGGCGTGCTGTGCCAGCTCCGCCTCGCCCCGGGGGCCGAGCGTGGACCACAGGATGCGCGCCCACCCGCCCGCGGTGGCCGCCTGCACGGCCTCCCCGATCGTACGGACGTTTTCTGTGCGTGCTGCGCGGCGTTCCCGCGTCTCGCGCAGCAGCGCCGCCTGGTCCTCTTCCAGGAGACCGGGCAGGGTGGCGGCCAGGGAACGGAGGGCCACCTTCTCCTTCGTCCGCGGCACACGGCGCACCAACGTGGCGCCGGCACCCGAGCCGGAGGCCGCATCGGCCCTCTCGGTGCCGCCCGCGCGGCCCGCGGCTCCTCCGGTGCGGTCCGGGTCGGCAGCGGTGGCCGCCAGGTCGCGGGGGCCGATCTCGATCCGTACGGGGACGCCCTTGAGCTCCCAGTCCACCGCCCGGCGCCCGAAGGGGACGTCGGTGCGGTCGTCGGTGTGCACCCGCAGCCCGGCGGCGCGCAGCTCGTCGGCGAGGGCGTACGCCTGGGCGAGCACGGCCTCGTCGCCCTTGACCGCGACGACCACCACCTGCACGGCCGCCAGCCGTGGCGGCAGGCGCAGCCCTCCGTCGTCGCCGTGCGCCATCACCAGCGCGCCCACCATTCGCGTGGTGCTCCCCCAGGAGGTCTGCCAGGCGTACTCGCGGGTGCCCTCCCGGGTGAGGTAGCGGGTGCCGAAAGCGCGGGAGAAGTTCTGCCCCAGCTCGTGACTGGTGCCCATCTGGAGCGCTTTGCCGTCTCCCGTCATGGCCTCCAGCGTGAGGGTGTTCAGCGCGCCGGAGAAGCGCTCCCGTGCCGTCTTGCGGCCGGGGACGACGTCGACAGCCAGCACTTCGGTCATGAAGTCCTGGTAGACGTCGCGGTGGATGCGGGCGGCGAAGTCGCGTGCCTCCTCGGCGGTGGCGTGGGCCGTGTGGCCCTCCTGCCACAGGAATTCGGAGGTGCGCAGGAACAGCCGGGGCCGCATCTCCCAACGGACCACGTTGGCCCACTGATTGATCAGCAGGGGCAGATCGCGGTAGCTCTGCACCCATTTGGCGAAGTAGTCGTTGACGATGGTCTCGGAGGTGGGCCGCACCACGGCCGGCTCCTCCAGCTGTCTACCGCCGCCGTGGGTGACGACGGCCAGTTCCGGGGAGAAGCCTTCGACGTGTTCGGCCTCCTTCGTCATGTAGGACTGCGGGATCAGGAGGGGGAAGTAGGCGTTCTGGGCACCTGTCTGCTTGATGCGGGCGTCCATTGCGGACTGCATGCGCTCCCAGATGCCGTAGCCGTACGGTCGCATCACCATGGTGCCGCGCACTGGCCCGTTCTCCGCGAGCTCCGCCTTGTTGACCAGTTCCTGATACCAGCGCGGGAAGTCCTCGGACCGAGGCGTGAGGACGGGTGATGTCGCCATGGCGGGCATCGTAGGGCGCGAGGTCGCCGCGTGCCGTGCCGAGGGCGCACACAGGGGGCGGGGAGGCGCACGCAGGGTGTGCGGAAGACAACCGGGCGCACCCCCTGGACGGACGCCGGGATGCGCAGTTCCCTGACACACGGGGTTCCGCTCCCCCGGGCCGCCGCACGCAGGCAGCCCGCGCGCAGGGCACGGCACCACTCGGGGGACCAGACGGCTGCGACGGATCTTCGGATTGAGGCGTTGCGATGACACCCGCGCTCGTACACCACCGGCACCCGACGGACCGGCCCCGCGCCGCACTGCCTGCCGCCGACGGCGCGGCACGGCTGCGGGACTGGGTGGAGCTCCAGGAACGGATGCTGGTACCGCTGCACGAGGCGGTGTACGCACGGATGGAGACCGGGCCGGGCTCGCGCGTACTCGGCCTCGGCTGCGGGACCGGCCTGGCACTGCTGCTCGCCGCGGGTCGCGGCGCGCAGGTGCACGGCATCGACACGGACCCGGCCCGCCTGGCCGTCGCCCGCGAACGGCTCCTCGACCACCCCGTGTCCGACGCCTCCCCTCCGCAGGAGGCCGGGTTCAGCGTGGGCATCACCGGCCGTACGGCGGCCGAGGTGGCCGCCGAACGGCCGCGGCCGACGCTGGTGACGGCGTTTGGGGCGCCCCCCGCAGCGGAGGAGCTGCGCGCCCTGCGCCAGACGCTGGGCCGCGGCGTGGCCGTGGTGCTGACCGGCTGGGGGCCGGCGGAGCGGTGTGCGACCGCACCCGCCCTCCGCGTCGCGTCCCGGCTGGCGGATCCGGTGGGCCTGGGCCCGGCGGGCGGCTGGTGCGGCCGGGACGACCTGGAGGAGCTGGCGGTGCGCTGCGGGCTGCGGCTGGAGGGGTCGGGCCGGGTCGCCTGCCCGTTCGGTTACGCGGACCTGACCGCCGCGGTCCGCGGCCTGCTGTCGACGGGTCTGTACGACGCCGCCGTGCGGGCGACCGATCTGGAGCAGGTCCTCAAGGAGCTGGTGGAGGCCCTGCATCCGCACCTGCGCGCGGACGGCACGGTGTGGATGCCCAACCTCTTCCGGTACGTCGTCGCCCGCACCTAGCACCCCGCGGACGACACGCAGCACCGCCGACGGGCGGACCGCCCTCGCCCCGCACGCCGGGCGCGTTTCGCCGGCGGGCGTACGGGCACGCCTATGCCTCGTATCAGTCGAGGCCCGGCCACTCCTCCGCGGTCAGGGCGAAGCGCTCGTGGTCGCGCCAGGCGTCGTCGAGGAAGAGCATCCGGGGCGAGAACCCCTCGTGCCGGAACCCGAGCCGCTTGGCCATCGCCAGGGAGCGGTCGTTCTCCGGCTGGACGTTGATCTCCAGCCGGTGCAGCCCCAACCCGTCGGGCCCGGCCTGGAAGCAGCGGTCGACGATCAGCCGCAGCCCCTCGGTCATCCGCCCCGTCCCCGCGTAGGGGAGGTAACTGTCGTAGCCGAGGGAGCCGTTCCGGAAGCGGGCCCGCACGATGTTGGCCACGTTCACCCGACCGACCAGCCCCTCGTCCTCCCGGTCGAGGATGAGGAACGTCCGCAGCGCGGGGCCCTGGCGGCGCAGCAGATCGGGGAGGCCGTCGGGCTCGACCGGGTTCCACGGGCGGAGGTGGTCTGCCGAGCGGAGAACGGCCTCGCTGTAGAGCTGCTCGTCCGAGGGCCGGGGAGGGCGGATGTATACGCGCATGGACGACATCATCCGCCTTTGCCGCGGCAGGTTCACTTCGGGGGGAGCATGTCCTTGAACTCCTGCGGGAGTTCGAAGTCGCTCGGGTCCTGGCCCGCGCCGGGGAGGCCGAATGCGCCGCCCTCCTCGCCCTGCGTCCGGCGGGCGGCCGCGGCCTGCTCCTCCTGCTTGCGCTTCATCGGGTTGCCCGACTGGCGCTTGCCCTTGGCCTTCTTCTGCTGCTTGCCCTTCTTCTTGGCACCCCCGCCGCCGGGCATTCCCGGCATCCCGGGCATACCCGGCATGCCACCGCCCTGTGCCATCTTCGACATCATCTTGCGGGCGTCGAAGAAGCGCTCCACCAGATTCTTGACCGCGCTGACGTCCACACCCGAACCGCGCGCGATCCGGGCCCGCCGGGAGCCGTTGATGAGGGTCGGCTCGGCACGCTCGGCGGGCGTCATCGACTTGATGATGGCGGCCGTCCGGTCGACCTCGCGCTCGTCGAGGTTGTTGATCTGGTCCTTCATCTGGCCCATGCCCGGCATCATGCCGAGCAGCTTGGAGATCGAGCCCATCTTGCGGACCTGCTCCATCTGGGCCAGGAAGTCGTCGAGCGTGAACTCCTTGGGCCCCTTCGCCAGCTTGGCGGCCATCTTCTCGGCCTCTTGCTGGCTGAAGGTCTGCTCGGCCTTCTCGATCAGCGTGAGCATGTCGCCCATGCCGAGGATGCGGGACGCCATGCGGTCCGGGTGGAACGCGTCGAAGTCGTCCAGCTTCTCGCCGTTGGAGGCGAACATGATCTGCTTGCCGGTGACCTGGGCCACCGAGAGCGCCGCACCGCCCCGCGCGTCACCGTCGAGCTTGGAGAGCACGACGCCGTCGAAGCCGACGCCCTCCTGGAAGGCCTCCGCCGTGGTGACCGCGTCCTGACCGATCATGGCGTCGACGACGAAGAGGACCTCGTCGGGGCTGACCGCGTCGCGGATGTCGGCGGCCTGCCGCATCAGCTCCTGGTCGATGCCCAGGCGGCCCGCGGTGTCGACGATGACCACGTCGTGCTGCTTGTCCCGCGCGTAGGTGATCGAGTCCTTCGCCACCTCGACCGGGTCGCCGACCCCGTTTCCGGGCTCCGGCGCGAAGACCGCCACCCCGGCGCGCTCCGCGACGACGGAGAGCTGGTTGACGGCGTTCGGGCGCTGGAGGTCCGCGGCGACCAGCACCGGGGTGTGGCCCTGCCGCTGGAGCCAGCGGCCCAGCTTGCCGGCCAGGGTCGTCTTACCGGCGCCCTGGAGGCCGGCCAGCATGATGACGGTCGGCGGATTCTTGGCGAACCGCAGGCGCCGGGTCTCGCCACCGAGGACGCTCACCAGCTCCTCGTTGACGATCTTGATGACCTGCTGGGCGGGGTTGAGCGCCTGGGAGACCTCGGCCCCGGTGGCGCGCTCCTTCACCTGCTTGATGAAGGCGCGGACGACAGGGAGCGCGACGTCCGCCTCGAGCAGGGCGATGCGGATCTCCCGCGCGGTGGCGTCGATGTCCGCCTCGCTGAGGCGCCCCTTGCCCCGGAGGTTCTTGAACGTCGCACTCAGGCGGTCGGAAAGGGTATCGAACACAGCGCTCGTCGGTCCTCGGGTCGGTGGCGGAGTCAGTCACTGGCAAGGGTAGCCGCCTCACCGACGACGCTTCCCCGCCTGTCCGGATTCGGGACCGGACAGCTCCGGGCGCGCGGCCGGACCGCCTGCTGCCAGCTCCGTTTCGACCCGCCGGACCAGGTGCGCCGCGGCCTCCTCGGTGAGGGGCGCCCCGGAGGCGTCCGTCACATAGAAGGCGTCCACGGCGTCGGCGCCCAACGTGCTGACGTGCGCGCTGCGCACCCGGACGCCCGTGCCCTCCAGCGCCCGGGCGATGCGGTGCAGGACCCCGGGGACGTCATGGACCCGTACCTCGACCACCGTGGCGGTACCGGAGACCCCCGGCACGACCCGCGCCCGGGGCGGCGGCGGCTGGACGTCGGCCCCACCGTGCCGGGGACGACGGTACGCGGCCTCTCGTTCGGCCAGCCGGGAGGCGAGGTCGAGCGAGCCGTCGAGCGCGCGTGAGAGATCCGCGCGGAGTCGGTCGGCCCGTGGGAGGGAGCCGTACCGGGCGGCGGCGCGCCAGGTGAGGAGCAGAACCGGCGGCTCCTCGTCTGCGGTGCGGCGGCCGTGCGTCCCGGTGTGCGGCGCCGCCCGGCGCAGGTCCGCCGAGCGGACGGAGAGCTTGTGCAGGGCCAGCACCCCGGCCACCGCGGGGAGGGCACCCGGCCGGTCCGGCAGGGCGATCCGGAGCTCGACACCGAGCGGTTCCCCGGCGTCGCGGCCGGGCTTTTCCGTCCGCTGCCCCTCGCCCGGCGTCGCCGTCAGCACCGGCCCACCCGTCCGCCGGGCCCCCTCCACCAGCCGTGCCGTCTCCGCAGACAGTTCCACCTGCGCCTCCCCCGCCGTCGGCGTACCGCCCCAGCGGGCAGCCGCCGCAGGAGTACCCGTCAGCACGGTGGCCACCCGGGTCACCAGGCCCTGGACCAGCGAGGCGCGCCAGCCGCTCCATGCCGCGGGGCCGGTGGCCAGTGCGTCGGCCTCCGTCAGCGCGTGCAGCAGTTCCAGGGTGTCGGTGCTGGTGACCGCTTCGGCCACGGTCTGCGCCGTCGCCGGGTCGTCGAGATCCCGGCGGGTCGCGGTCTCGGCCAGCAGCAGATGGTGGCGCACCAGGGTGGCGAGGACCTCGGTGTCGGCGTCCGGGAATCCCATGCGGGGCGCGAAGTCGCGCATGATCGTCTCGCCGACGCGGGCGTGGTCGCCGGGCCACCCCTTGCCGATGTCGTGCAGCAGCGCGGCCGTCAGCAGCAGGTCGGGGCGGGAGACCCGGCGGGTGAGGGCGGCGGCCCGGACCGCGGTCTGCACCAGGTGCCGGTCCACGGTCCAGCGGTGTACGGGGTTGCGCTGCGGGCGGTGCCGCACCCGCTCCCAGTCGGGCAGCAGCCGCGTGATCAGCCCGGCCGTGTCCAGGGCTTCCCATACGGGCACGGCCGCCGGGCCCGCCCCGAGGAGCCGCAAAAACTCCTCGCGGGCCCGGCGCGGCCACGGCTGCGGCAGGGCGCACGCGCTACGGGCCAGCTTCCGGACCGTGGGGAGCGCCAGCGGGAGGCCCGCCTGGGCTGCCGCCGCGGCGGCTCGCAGCGGGAGGACGGGGTCCCGGTCGGGGCGGGCGCTGCGGGCCAGTGCGGCCTCACCCGCGTGCTCGACGACCCCCTCGGCCAACGGCGCCCGCTCCCCGGCCCGCGGGCGGGTGCCCCGCCGGGCGGCGGCGGGGGGCCGCAGCAGTCGCTCCACCTCCCGCCAGGTCACCTCGTGCGCGTACGAGACGACGCCGGCGGCCTCGTAGACCCGGCGCAGCAGGGCGTCGGCGTCCGACAGCCCGAGGGCGGCCGCGACCTGGTCCTGGTCTTCCAGGGCGAGGCGGTCGGTGGCACGGCCGGTGGTCAGATGCAGCGCGTCCCGGACGTCGAGGAGGGTGGCCCGCGCCTGCCCCAGCCCTTCGCGGGGCGCGTCCGCGAGCCAGGAGGCCGCGACGGCGCGCAGTGCGGTCAGGTCGCGCAGTCCGCCGCTCGCCTCCTTCAGGTCGGGCTCCAGCAGGAACCGCAACTCGCCGTGCCGCCGGGCCCGTTCGAGGGTGAGCCAGCGCAGTTCGGGCAGCCGGGTGCGGGCGTGCTGCCGCCACTGGGCGAGCCCGGCGGCGCGCAGCGCGGTGCTGAGCGCCGGGTCCCCGGCCACGTGGCGGGCCTCCAGGAGCCCGAGCTGGACCTTCAGGTCGTCCCGAGCGGCGCCCCGGGTCCCGGCCGGGGTGCGGACGGCGTGGTCGAGGGCGAGGCCGAGGTCCCAGACGGGGTACCAGAGCCGCTCGGCGAGCGCCGTCACCGCACCGGTGTCGGCGCTCTGGTCGTGCAGCAGGAGCAGGTCGAGGTCGCTGCGCGGGGAGAGTTCGCCGAACCCGTACCCGCCGACCGCCACGAGCGCGGTGCCGGTGGGCGGCGCGGCGGCGGCGAACAGTCCGGCAAGCCACCGGTCGGTCAGCTCGGCGAGCGCCCGCCGCCGCGTGGTACCGCCGGGTCCCCCGTCCTGAAGCAGCCGCCTGCGGGCTGCCGCGTACCCCTCGCCCGGCGCCGGGCGCCAGCCGCCTCCCGCTTCTCCGGCCGCGCCGGGCTGTGCCCCGCCGGCCGGGCCGGGCGGCGCCTCCGCCGCGTCGACGAAGCCGTTCTCGCGGCGCGGGACGGCAGTCTCGTCACCGTCCTCGCGGGCAGGGGCGCCCGCCCGGATCCGGGCGGACCGGCCCTCACGCGCACCAACCGCCGAGCCGTCCTCCCTGCCCACCGCAGGGCCGTACCCCCTCCCGCCCCGTCCTCCGGTCGTCACAGGGCGTCCGGTCCGCGTTCGCCTGTCCGGACGCGGACGGCGGTCTCCACGGGGAGCACCCACACCTTGCCGTCGCCGATCTTTCCGGTGCGGGCGGCCTGCACCACGATCTCGGTGAGCTGCTCGGCGTCCTCGTCCTCGACCAGGACCTCGATCCGCACCTTGGGGACGAGGTCGACGGTGTACTCGGCGCCCCGGTAGACCTCGGTGTGGCCGCGCTGACGGCCGTACCCGCTGGCCTCGGTCACGGTGAGGCCGTCGACGCCGAAGGCCCGCAGCGCCTCCTTGACCTCGTCGAGCCGGTGCGGCTTGAGCACGGCGGTGAGGAGTTTCATGCGTCCACCTTGGTCTCGTGGTCGGGGTGCGGGGCGGTGGACCGTGACGGCGCGGCGGAGGTGCCGCGGGTGCGGGCCACGGAGCCGCTGACGGCACCGAGGTCGTAGGCGGTCTCGGCGTGGAATGCCTGGTCGAGGCCGGTCGTCTCGTCGTCCGGGGCGGCACGGAAGCCGACGGTGGCCTGGACCAGCTTGGCCAGCAGCCAGGAGACGGTGAAGGAGAAGGCGATCACGGAGAACGCCCCGAGCGCCTGCTTGCCGAACTGTGCGAGCCCGCCGGCCCCGTCCACGGCCAGGAACCCGACCAGCAGCGTGCCGACGAGACCGCCGACGAGGTGGACGCCGACCACGTCGAGCGAGTCGTCGTAGCCGAGCCGGAACTTCCAGCCGACCGCCCAGGAGCAGACGGCGCCCGCCACCACGCCGATGGCCAGGGCGCCCAGGGCGGAGACCGAGGCACCGGCCGGGGTGATGGCCACCAGTCCGGCGACCGCGCCGGAGGCGGCGCCCAGTGTGGTGAAGGCACCGTGCCGCAGCCGCTCGTAGGCGAGCCAGCCGGCGACGGCGGCGCCTGTGGCCACCTGGGTGTTGAGCGCCATGGTGGCGGCGGTGCCGTCGGCGGCGAGCGCGGAGCCCGCGTTGAAGCCGAACCAGCCGAACCACAGCAGGGCGGCACCGAGGACGACGAGCGGCAGGTTGTGCGGGCGCATCGGGTCCTTGCGGAAGCCGAGACGCTTGCCGACCACGAGGACGGCGGCGAGCGCGCCGATGCCGGAGTTGATGTGGACGGCGGTGCCGCCCGCGAAGTCGATGACCCCCAGGTCGTGCAGCCAGCCGCCGTCGGCCCACACCCAGTGGGCGACGGGGAAGTAGACGAGGCTGACCCACAGGGTGAGGAAGACGGCCCACGCGCTGAATCTGACCCGGTCGGCGAGGGCTCCGCTCATCAGGGCCGGGGTGAGGATCGCGAACATCATCTGGAAGAGGACGAACGCCAGGACGGGGATGCCGCCCTGCTCGGTGAGGGAGTCGGGCGAGATGCCCTTGAGCCCGACGGCGTCGAGGTTGCCGATCACTCCGGCGGTGTCGGGGCCGAAGGTCAGCGAGTAGCCGTAGAGCACCCACAGGACGCTGACGACCGCCAGCGAGACGAACGACATCATCAGCATGTTGAGGGCGCTCTTCACCCGCACCATGCCTCCGTAGAAGAAGGCCAGGCCGGGCGTCATCAGCAGCACGAAGAATGCGCTGACCAGGACGAAAGCGGTATCCGCGCCGTTCACAGCAGGCGTCTCCTCGGGTCGCGGCCCGGCGGGCCGGATCGGCGGGCTGGCATGTCTGCCAGGTTTCCGACGTCCGGTTTCCGTCGTCGCCGCGCGGTGTTTCACCCTGGTGAAAACCGCCGTGCCGGTGTTACGAAGAGGTGACGGGCGCCGCTCCGGGCCGGTCGGCCGCCACGGTGCCCCCGGTGCCCGGCCCGTCGGCCGGGCGCCCCGCCGCCCGGCCCCTCAGCCGACTGCCGCTTCGCTCTCGGCCAGTTCGACGCGCAACCGCTCGCTGAGGTGGACGACGTCCGCGACCTGGCCGAACTCCCGTACTGCCCCCGCGGTGGTGCGGCGCAGCCGGGTGTTGACCCGCTCGGAGCACAGTTGCTTGGCGAGTCCGAGAGCCTCGCCGGCACGGGCGGCGCAGCCCTCCGGCTCGTGCTGGAGCAGGTGCACGCTGGCCATCCCGATCAGGTTGAGGGCGTAGGAGCGCTGGTGGCCGCCGCCCTCCGCCTCCCGGGCCTCGCGGGCGAAGAGGTCGACGGCCCGTTCCATGGCGGGCCGGGCCAGGGAGGCGTAGGTGGGGCTGCGGCCGGAGGAGTAGGCGAGGTCACGGTAGGAGTGGGCGTTCTCGGCGCACAGTTCCGCCTCGGAGAAGAAGCGGATCCAGTCGGGGTCGGCGTCTGCGTGGTCGATGTCGGAGAAGGTCTCCTCGGCCATCCGCACCGCGCGCTTGCACTTGCCGGGCTGGCCCATGTTGGCGTAGGCGCGGGCCTCCATGGCGTGGAGCATGGCCTGGGTGCGGGGGGTGGAGCCCTCCCGGCTGCCGTACTGGGCGAGGTGGGTCAGCTCCAGGGCGTCCTCGGGGCGGCCGAGGTGGATCATCTGGCGGGCCATCTTGCTGAGCACGAACGAGCCGAGCGGCCGGTCCTGGGCCTCCTTCGCGGCGTGCAGGGCCAGCACGAAGTACTTCTGAGCGGTGGGTTGCAGGCCGATGTCGTAGCTCATCCAGCCGGCCAGTTCGGACAGTTCGGCGGTGACGCGGAAGAGCCGGTGCCGCACCGGTGCGGGGTGGCGTTCCTGGAGGAGGTCGGTCACCTCGTGGAGCTGCCCGACGACGGCCTTGCGGCGCAGCCCTCCCCCGCACTGCGCGTCCCAGGCGCGGAACATCTGGGTGGTCTGCTCCAGCAGCTCCAGTTCGGGACCGGAGAGCTGCTGCGCGCGCCGCATCCCGCCCGAGGGCCGGCACGCCGGCGCACGGGGGGCGGGGACGGCAGGCCCCTGTCCCGCTTCGTCCACGGCGCCCGCCCAGGGGCTGTCCGCGGGGTGCGCCGGGGCGTCCGGCTGGGGGCCGGGCACCAGCCAGCGCTGCATGGGTTCGATCAGGGCGGGCCCCGCGGAGACGGAGAGGGAGGCGCCCAGGAAGCCGCGGCGGGCCAGCATCAGATCACTGCGGGTGAAGTCGCTGATCATCGCCACGGTGCGGGGCCCGGCCCAGGGCAGGTCGACTCCGGAGGCGGCGGGCGAGCGCCGGGCGGGGCGCAGACCGAGGTCCTCGACGGCGACGACGCAGCCGAAGCGTTCGGAGAACAGCTCCGAGAGGATGCGGGGGATGGGTTCGCGGGGCTGTTCACCGTCGAGCCAGCGGCGTACCCGCGAGGTGTCGGTACTGATGTGGTGTGCGCCCAACTGGCGCGCCCGGCGGTTGACCTGGCGCGCCAGTTCACCCTTGGACCAGCCACTGCGCACGAACCACGAACCCAGGCGCTCGTTCGGGTTCTTGCTGCTCTGGCCTCGCTCAGCCACTGGTAACGCCCCCATCCCGCCGCGGCGACGTGCGCCGGGCCGGGTCCTGACCGCGCTCCCCCGCGCGCCCGGCCGCCCTCGGCCCCGCCATGCCTCCGGCATGGTCCACTGCCGCGCTCTGTCCACTGTGTGTACCGAAAGTAATCCTACGATCACGAGCCAGGCGAGCGTAATTGCAGAATCGCCACCATTCGCCACCCCTTCGAATGAACCCTTCGGCGCCAGTAAGCGCTTGACTTGACACCGGGCATCACCCCTTAGGGAGAACGCCCCTTCCCCGCCGTGCCCCCAGCAGACCGGTCGTCACTGTGTGCAACAACGTCGTAACCATCAGCATTCGGGACCCGTTGGAGTGAGCATGGGCTTCACGATCGGCGCCATCGGCGGTCTCAGCGGCATCCGCGAGATCCGCGAACTGCGGCCAGGTTCACGCAGGCGCAGCCGCGCCCAGGTGTGCACCACCGTGGCGGAGTACACGAGCCTGTGGGGCTGGGACGTCGTCCCCGGCGCGCGGGCCACCCGGGCCGGCGGGCGCGCCACCTGTTCCTGCGGCGCCGGAGCCTGCCCCGCCCCCGGCGACCATCCCCTCGACGCCACCCTCGAAGTGCCTGCGGGCGCGACCCTGGACGAGGCCAGCCGCGCGTGGGCGCAGGTGCCCGGCGCGGCGATGCTGCTGCCGACCGGGCGCGCCTTCGACGCGCTGGAGGTGGACCGGGCCGCGGCCGAGCGCGCGCTGGTGCGGCTGGAGCGGATGGGAGTGCCGCTGGGCCCGGTGGCGGCGACGCCGCACGGCCGTACGTGGTTCCTGGTCGCCCCGGGCGCGGCGGCCGAGCTGCCGGAGCTGCTCTACCGGATGGGCTGGGACGACGCCGACCTGGACCTGCGGGGCCGGGGCGAGGGGGAGCACATCACGGCGCCGCCCTCGGACCTGGCCGGCCTCGGGCCGGTCCGCTGGCTGCGTCCGCCCACCCTGGAGGCGGCCGGGCGCCCGCCGCAGGCACGGCTGCTGCTGGGCACGCTGGCCTACGTCTGCCACCGCTCGCGTGTGGTGCGCCCACGCGTGGCGGGCGGCGGGACCGCTGCCGCGCGTTGACCCGGTGACCGGGTCAGGCGGGTGCGGGGGCCCGGCCCCCGCACCCGCGGTTCCGGCTCATTCGCCGTCCGGGCCCACCAGGGCGTCGACGAACGCCTCCGGCTCGAACGGCGCCAGGTCGTCGGCGCCCTCGCCCAGTCCCACCAGCTTCACGGGCACGCCCAGCTCGCGCTGTACGGCGACGACGATGCCGCCCTTGGCGGTGCCGTCCAGCTTGGTGAGGACGATGCCGGTGATGTCCACGACCTCGGCGAAGACCCGGGCCTGCACCAGCCCGTTCTGGCCCGTCGTGGCGTCCAGCACCAGCAGCACCTCGTCCACCGGGCCCTGCTTCTCCACGACGCGCTTGACCTTGCCGAGCTCGTCCATCAGCCCGGTCTTGGTGTGCAGTCGTCCGGCGGTGTCGATCAGCACCACGTCGGCGCTCGCCTCGGTGCCCTGCTTGACGGCGTCGAAGGCAACAGAGGCCGGATCGCCGCCCTCGGGGCCGCGGACGGTACGGGCGCCCACGCGGGTGCCCCAGGTCTCCAACTGGTCGGCGGCCGCCGCACGGAAGGTGTCGGCCGCGCCCAGCACCACGGACTGGCCGTCCGCGACCAGCACCCGGGCCAGCTTGCCCGTGGTGGTGGTCTTGCCGGTGCCGTTGACGCCGACGACGAGGACGACACCGGGGCGGTCCTGGGCGCCCTGCGTCTCGGTGTGCACGGTGCGGTCCAGATCGGCGCCGACGAGGGTGAGCAGCTCCTCGCGCAGCAGGGTGCGCAGCTCCTCCGGCGTGCGGGTGCCCAGCACCTTCACGCGCTCCCGCAGCCGCTCGACCAGCTCCTGGGTGGGGCCGACACCGACGTCCGCGGTCAGCAGGGTGTCCTCGACCTCCTCCCAGGTCTCCTCGTCCAGGTGCTCCCTGGACAGCAGGCTCAGCAGCCCCTTGCCGAGGGAGTTCTGGGAGCGGGACAGCCGCGCGCGCAGCCGCACCAGGCGGCCCGCGGCCGGCGCGGGGGTCTCCACCTCGGGCGGTGCCTCGGCGGCCTCGGGGGTGGCCGGGGCCTCCCTTTCGGCCTCCTCCGCCTCGGGGAGGCCGACCTCCTCGATGGTGCGGCGGTCACCTTCAGGTGGGGCCTCGGCCTCCTCACCGACCGACGGCTCCGCGGTCCGCGGGGGCGCCTCGACGGTGCTCTCGGGGGTTCGGGGCTCCGCGGTGCCGGCCTTCTTCCTGCGACGGCCGGTCACCACGAGCCCGCTGATCGCGACGAGCGCGACGACAGCGATGACTACGACAAGGATGACGATTTCCATAGCGGCTCCAGTATCCGCCACCGTCGATGCTTCACCGCCATTCCCTCTTCGCGCGCGCTGAGCTACGGTCCGTGACCCGCCGCGCCACCTGCCGGGAGGCCCCCGTGACCGTGACGACCGTCCTCCGCTTCAACCTGGTCCAGCCCGCACCACGTTCGCCGGCGCCCTCGGCCGAACCGCTGGGCGACCGCTACCGCGCCGCCCTGGAGATGGCCGCGTACGCCGACGAGCAGGGTGTGACGTCTCTCATCGTCGAGGAGCACCACGGCTCACCCGACGGGTGGCTGCCCGCACCGCTCGCTCTCGCGGGCGCGCTCCTGGGCCGCACCCGACGCACGCTGGTGACCGCCTGCGCGGTCCTGGCACCGCTGTACGACCCGCTGCGGCTGGCCGAGGACATCGCAGTGCTCGATCTGGTGAGCGGCGGCCGGCTGGTCACCGTCGCGGGCCTCGGCTACCGGAGCGCGGAGTACGAGGCGTTCGGCCTGGACTTCTCCCGGCGCGGCGCGCTGCAGGACGAGGCGCTGGAGACGCTGCTGGCCGCATGGACAGGTGAGCCGTTCACCTACCGCGGCCGCACCGTGCAGGTCACCCCGCGGCCGGGCAGCCGTCCGCACCCGCCCCTGTTCGTCGGCGGCAGCTCGCGGCCCGCCGCACGCCGCGCCGCCCGGCTCGGGCTGCCGATGTTCCTGCCCGCCCACCTGCCCGAGCTGGCGCGCTACTACGAACAGCGGTGCGCCGAGACGGGCGGGGACCCGCTGTGCCTGATGCCGCCGCCCGAGCTGCCGGTCGTCCACCTCACCGACGACCCGGACCGTGCCTGGGCCGAGCTGGGCGGGCACTTCCTGCACGAGGCACGGCAGTACGCCGCCTGGCAGACAGCGGATGTGCACTCGCTGATGACGGCGCGTTCGGCCACCGCGGAGGACCTGCGCGCGGAGGGCCTCTACCGGTTCCTCACGCCCGAGGAGTGCCTGGCGACGGTGGCCCGGCAGCCGGCCGGGGCACGCCAGTTGCTGCTGCACCCGCTGTGCGGCGGGATGCCCGTGGAGGAGGGGTGGCGCTCACTGCGGCTGCTGGCCGAGAAGGTGCTCCCGTACCTGGCGGAGCCGGCCGACTGAGGCCGGACAGTCCGCTGCCCCGGCACCTGGCGAGGGGGCCGGGGCAGCGGTGTGCGAGGAGCGGGCGGCGGGGGCTCAGCCCATCTCCTCCAACGCCTTGCCCTTCGTCTCCGGCACCCACTTGAGGATGAAGGGGATCGAGAGCAGGGCGAAGACGGTGTACGCGATGTACGTCGTCGACAGGTTCCACTCCGACAGGCTCGGGAAGCTGGCGGTGATCGCCCAGTTGGCGACCCACTGTGCGGAGGCGGCGACGCCGAGCGCGGCGGCGCGGATCCTGTTGGGGAAGATCTCGCCGAGCAGCACCCAGACGACCACGCCCCACGAGAGGGCGAAGAACAGCGTGAAGGTGTGCGCGCCGACGAGGGCGACCACACCCTGGGTGTCCGGCAGCGAGACGTTGTCGCCGGAGCCCGTCTTGGACGAGAACGCCCAGGCGACCGCCGCCAGCGAGACCGTCATGCCGACCGAGCCGATCAGCGCCAGCGGCTTCCGGCCGATCCGGTCGACGAAGAGCATCGCGACGACCGTGCCGACGATGTTCACGATCGAGGTCGTGAAGGAGTAGAGGAACGAGCTGCTGGGGTCGATGCCCACCGACTGCCACAGCGTCGAGGAGTAGTAGAAGACGACGTTGATGCCGACGAGCTGCTGGAAGACCGACAGCCCGATACCGACCCAGACGACGGGCAGCAGCCCGAAGCGCCCGCCCAGCAGATCGCGGAACGTGGACCTGTGCTCGCTGCGCATCGCCGTCTCGATCTCCTCGATGCGGCTGTCGAGGTCGGTGCGCTCGCCCTCGACACCGGCCAGCACCCGGCGGGCCTCCGCTGCGCGTCCGGCAGAGATCAGGAAGCGCGGCGACTCGGGGATACGGAAGGAGAGCAGGAGATAGGCGAGCGCCGGCAGCACCATGATGCCGAGCATCCACTGCCAGGCCTCCAGTCCCGCGAGGGAGCCGCGCTGCTCACCGCCCGCGAGGGCGAGGATGCCCCAGTTGACAAGCTGCGAGACGGCGATGCCCAGCACGATGGCGCCCTGCTGGAAGGAGGCGAGCCGGCCCCGGTAGGCGGGAGGTGAGACCTCGGCGATGTAGGCCGGGCCGATGACGGAGGCCATGCCGATGGCGATACCGCCCAGCACGCGCCACAGGGCCAGGTCCCACAGGGCGAAGGGGAGCGCCGAGCCGACGGCGCTGACGACGAACAGCACGGCGGCCAGCCGCATGACGGGTATGCGGCCGATGCGGTCGGCTATGCGTCCGGCTGTCGCGGCACCGACGGCGCTGCCGATCAGGGCGGCAGCGATGACCTGCGCCAGCAGGGCGGAGCCGACGTCGAAGCGGCCGCGGACCGCCTCCACCGCTCCGTTGATGACTGAGCTGTCGTAGCCGAAGAGGAAGCCACCCATGGCGGCTGCGGCGGTGATGAAGACGACACGGCCGAGGGGGGCGGCGGTGTGTGCTCCAGGGCCGGGTCGCGTCTGCGACGCTGCCTGCGCTGTGCTGGTCACGTTGTTCTCCTGAGATACCCCGGCGACGGTGCCGGGCGGTGACGCCACCCTCAAAAGGTCGAAGGCAGCTCAGCGGAACGCACGACTGCCTCCCGGTTCGCGGGGGCACCTCAGACTGTAAGTCTTCAATTCATGAAGTCAATAGGTCGGGCACCGCCAGGCTGCTCACACGTTCACGGAGAATGCGTTCAGCTTCTGAAAGAAGAGCGGCGCCGGTTCAGCTGAGACGCTGGCTGATGACCTTGGAGACACCGTCGCCCTGCATGGAGACGCCGTAGAGCGCGTCGGCGACCTCCATCGTGCGCTTCTGATGGGTGATCACGATGAGCTGGGAGCTGTCCTTGAGCTCCTCCATGATCCGGATGAGCCGCTGCAGGTTGGTGTCGTCCAGCGCGGCCTCGACCTCGTCCATCACATAGAACGGGCTGGGCCGCGCCTTGAAGATCGACACCAGCAGCGCGACGGCTGTCAGCGACCGTTCGCCGCCCGACAGCAGCGAGAGCCGCTTGACCTTCTTGCCCGGCGGACGGGCCTCCACGTCCACACCGGTGGTCAGCATGTCGTCGGGGTCGGTGAGCACCAGCCGCCCCTCTCCCCCGGGGAAGAGCCGTGAGAAGACGCCCTCGAACTCCCGCGCGGTGTCGTGGTACGCCTCCGTGAACACCTGCTCGACGCGCTCGTCCACCTCCTTGACCACCTGCAGCAGGTCGGCGCGCGTCTTCTTCAGGTCCTCCAACTGCTCGCTGAGGAACTGGTGCCGCTCCTCCAGCGCCGCGAACTCCTCCAGCGCCAGCGGGTTGATCTTGCCGAGCTTCTGGAAGGCCCGCTCGGCCGCCTTCAGCCGCTTCTCCTGCTCCGCGCGCACGAACGGCACCGGCTCACCGCCACGCCCGTCCGCTTCCGCGGCCGTCCCGGCAGCCCCGCCCTCGGCGCCGTCCCCCGTCCCCGGCGTCTCCTCGCCCCCGGCGGGCAGGGCGGGCGGCACCAACTGGTCCGGGCCGTAGTCCCGCACCAGCCCCTCCGGCTCGACCCCCAGCTCCTCCAGGGCCTTCTTCTCCAACTGCTCGATCCGCATGCGCTTCTCGGCACCGAGGACCTCGCCCTTGTGCACCGAGTCGGTCAGCTTGTCGAGCTCGTCCTTCAGCTCCCGGCCCTGGCCGCGCTCCTGGGCCAGCGCCTGCTCGCGTTCGGCCTTGGCCCGCTCGACGGCCTCCCGCTCCTCGCGGGCCCGCTCCAGCGAGGCCTCGACGTGGGCGAGGAGCTGCCGGGCGCCGTCGGCGACGGCCCCGGCGACCTCCGCCTCGTGGCGCCGCTGCGCCCGGCGCTCCTCCGCGCGCGCCCGGGCCTCACGTTCGGCGCGGGCTCCGCGGTCCAGGGAGTCAGCGCGCCCGGCGAGGCCCTTCACCCGCTCCTCGTGGGTACGGACCTGAAGACGCGCCTCCATCTCCGTCTGCCGGGCATTGGCCCCGTCGGCCGCCAGTCGGTCGCGGACGGAGGTGTCCGGATCCGCGGAGGCCTCCGCCTCGTGCGCCTCCTCGGCGACGGCGAGCCGTTCGGCCAGCTCCTCGGCCTCCTGCCGGGCCCGGGTCAGGGCCTCCTCGGCCTTGGCGACCGCCGCCTCGGCACGGTCGGCCTCGCCCCGGGCCGCACGGGCCTGTCCGGAGAGAGTGCCCACCCGGCCCGCGACGCGGGACTTCTCGCGCTCCGCGGAGCTGCGCTGCGCGGCGAGGTCGTCGAGAGCGGCCGCAGCCGCCGCGCGGACCTCCCTCGCCTCGGCCTGCTCGTCCTTGAGGCGTGCGCAGCGGCTCTCCAGCCCGGTCAGCTCGGCCGCCGCCTCGTCCACCGCCGCCTGCGCCTCCAGCAGGGAGGGGGCGCCCTCCGAACCGCCGCCGGCGCGGTGGGCGGAGAGCAGATCACCCTCGGCGGTGACCGCGGTCAGCTCCGGGTACGCCCGTACCAAATCCTCCGCGGTCTGCAACGTGTCCACCACGACAGTGCGGGCCAGCAGCTCGTCCACGGTGGGCCGCAGCTTGTCCGGAGCGGTCACCAGCGCCGCCGCGGCGGTGCCCAGCGGAGGCGCGGACGGCCGCCCGCCCTCGCCCTCGGACTGCACCAGCAGCGTCGCCCGGCCGCCGTCCTCCTTGCGCAGCAGACGCAGCGCTTCGGCGGCCGTGGACACGTCGGCCACCACCACCGCGTCGGCAGCAGCGCCCAGGGCCGCCGCTATCGGCAGCTCGTATCCGGAGGTGACGCTCAGCAGTTCGGCCGCAGGACCGAGCAGCCCGGCCAGCCGCTCCCTGGCGGCCAGCAGCGCGGCCGTACCGTCCTTGCGGCGCAGGTTGAGGGCGAGGGCGTCGTGCCGCGCCGAGACGGCGGCGCGTTCCCGCTCCGCCTCGGTGAGAGCGTCACGGGCCGCCGTGAAGGCGGCCTCCGCGTCGGCCGCTTCGCGCTTGGCGGCCTCGTGGCGGGCCGCGAGTTCCTCGTCGCCCTCGTCGAGGCCCTCGACCTCGCCGCGCAGGGCCTCGTACTCCTCCTCGGCCGCCCTTGCGCGCCGCAGAGCGTCGTCCCGGGCGGCGACGAGGCGGTCGATCTCCGCCTGCGCGGAGGCGACCCGGCTGCGGGCCGTGCCGGACTTGCCACGCAGCCGTTCGAGCCCCTCGCGGCGGTCGGCCAGGGCCCGGGCCTCGTCGCGCAGCCGACGCTCCTCCTCTCCCAACCGCCGCTCCAGCTCCGAACGGTGGGCGACCGTCTCCTCCAGCGCGACCGTGGCGGCCTCCAACGCCGCCTCCAGCTCCCCCTCCTGCTCACGCACCCGGGCGGCCTCGCGCTCCATCTCCTCCGGATCACGCCCCCGGCGCTCCTCGGGCTGCGGGGCGGCGGCGTGCTGGGCCCGCTGGTCGGCCAGGCCGATCGTGCCGCGCACCCGCTCCGCCAACTGGGAGAGCTCGTACCAGGTCTGCTGGGCACGGTCCAGGCGCGGAGCGAGAGTGCGCACCTGCTGCTCCAGGTCCGCTTCGCGGCGCAGAGCCTCCTTCAGCGCGGCCTCGGTGGTCTGCTTGCGCTGCTTGAGCTCCGCCTCGTCCGCGACCTCCGTACGCAGCGCCTCCCGCAGCGAGACCAGGTCGTCGGCCAGCAGCCGCAGCCTGGCGTCGCGCAGTTCGGCCTGGATGACCTGCGCCTTGCGCGCGGCTGCCGCCTGACGGCCGAGCGGCTTGAGCTGACGGCGCAACTCGTCGGTGAGGTCCTGGACACGGGCCAGGTTGGCCTGCATGGCGTCCAGCTTCCGCAGCGCCTTCTCCTTGCGCTTGCGGTGCTTGAGAACCCCGGCCGCCTCCTCGATGAAGGCGCGGCGGCCCGCCGGATCCGCGTGCAGCACCCCGTCGAGCTGCCCCTGGCCGACGATGACGTGCATCTCGCGGCCGATACCCGAGTCGGACAGCAACTCCTGGATGTCGAGCAGCCGGCAGGTGTCACCGTTGATCTGGTACTCGCTGCCGCCGTTGCGGAACATGATCCGCGTGATGGTGACTTCGGAGTACTCGATGGGGAGTGCGCCGTCGGCGTTGTCGATGGTCAACGACACCTCGGCGCGGCCCAGCGGGGGGCGGCCCGTGGTCCCGGCGAAGATGACGTCCTCCATCTTGCCGCCGCGCAGCGATTTGGCGCCCTGCTCGCCCATCACCCACGAGAGGGCGTCGACCACGTTCGACTTGCCGGAGCCGTTGGGGCCGACGACGCAGGTGATGCCGGGCTCGAGGCGCAGCGTCGTGGCGGAGGCGAAGGACTTGAACCCTCGCAGTGTCAGGCTCTTGAGGTGCACGCGTCCGGACCTTACCGAGGTTGGCCCGGCGATGTCGCGCGGACCGCACCGTTGCCCACGCCGGATTCCCCGGCGGGTTTCACCGGTCAGGCACCAGGGCACACCAGACGTAACGAAGTGCACTTCGACCGCAGGGCGGCATCAGGGCAAAAGCAAAGGGACGCCGAAGCGTCCCTTACAGATTTCCGAGTACGGCTGGCCTGCTCAGCCTTCCCGGCCCGAGGGGCCGGTCAGGTCAGCGCGGGCTCGGCCGTCGTCACGTCGATGTCGTCGAACACCGCGTCACGCCGGGCGGCGGCGGACAGAGCGTCGTTCTCGGCCTGCATCCGTACGAGTTCGGATTCCAGGTCCTGGACACGCTGCTGCAGCCGTCGCATCTCGGCGAGCATTCGGGGGTCGTAGCCGCCGACGTGACCGAGAAGCGCCTTTGCCATGATGGATGGTCCTCCACACTGAGTGACCGACCGTGGTCTGGTGGGTCGTGAGGGAATCGCACCGTTGAGGGTCTGTTCTGGACTTTTACTGAAGAATCTTCGATCAAACAGCTCAGGTGCGCGGGGATTCCAGGGTCTCACCAAAAGGTTTGACGGTCAACACGATCACACGTCGTGCCCCGGGGTGTGCCTCGACTCGACGGCGACCGGCGCCGGAGCAGGCTGCCCTCCGGGGGCTGCGAGGAAGATCCACCACGCTGACTCGTTGCGGCAGCTTTGCACGCCACGGCCCGAATGGCAACCGTTGTGGATCACCGGATCGCGAAGCCGCGGTAGCCGCCGCGGGGTGTGTCCCAGATCTCGGTGACGCCGTCCACGCGACCGGGCGTGTCACCGCTGCGCAGCCACTCCAGCAACTGATCGCAGTCGGCGCGGGTACCCTCCGCCACGATCTGCACCCGCCCGTCGCCCAGATTGAGGGCGAAGCCGACGAGCCGCCCGATGCGCAGCGCCGCAGCGCGGGTGAACCAGCGGAAGCCGACCCCCTGCACCTCGCCGCGCACCCAGGCGGTCATCCGTGCGGGCTCCTGCGGCCGCTCGCCGGTCGACTGGCCCGGTACCTGCCCGTGCACCACGGGAAGGTCGGCGGGCTCATGATCCGGTCCTGCGCTGCTCCCGGGCTCCTGCTCCCGTGCGCGCAGCGTTCCGTCCGTGCTGTCGTCGGTCGGGTTGATGGCAACCATGCCACGCACGCTATCCGGACAATTCCCGAGCGGACACATCCGCCCCCGTGCGGATGCCGTACATTGCCCGGCAACTCTCTTCACACGCTCCGCACACTTCGGGCGGCGGAGGGGGTGAACCGTCAGTCCGCCGTGACCGCCGAGCAACGTGAGGACAGCACAGATGGGCCGCCATCGACGCGCTACCCCCACCCCGTCCGCCCCGACGGAAGCCCCCGCCGCACAGCACGGCGCGGCGCCACGCGGGGCCCGGCGGCGCGGCGGCAGCCCCCACCGGCGCACCAAGGCTCCCGTACGGACGGGCCTGCTGGGCGCCTCCGCGGCGCTGGCGATGGGTGCCGTCGCCGTGGCCTCGGGCCTGGTGCCCGCCCCCGGCGGGCTGGGCCCGGAGGACGGCCGGGTCCGGGCCGACCGGACGGAGGGCGCGGAGTCGCCCGCGATATCCGGCACCCCCTCGGACACGTCCACCTCCTCACCGTCCGAGGACGAGGGCGGACAGACCCGCAGCCCGAGTGCACGGCCCTCCTCCTCGGCAGGCCACTCCTCGTCGGCTCCGCGCACGAGCCCTTCCCCCTCGCGCTCGGCAGGCGGCGCGGAGCGGGAGGGCGGGCAGCGGCACAGCTCGCCGGACGACCGGGCCCGCGACCGCAGGGAGCCGGCCCACGCCGGTTCCGGCGGCGGCACGGCCGTCGCCGACCAGGAGAGCGCCGCCGAACAGGAGGTCCTCACGCTGGTCAACCAGGAGCGCGCGGAGCAGGGCTGCCGTCCCGTCCGCGCCGACGGCGACCTGGCGGCACTGGCGGGCAACCACAGCGAGGACATGGCCCGGCGCGGCTTCTTCTCGCACACCTCGCCCGACGGCAACAGCCCCTGGGACCGCGCGGAGGCTGCCGGGGTCGACGACCTGGGCGGCGAGAACATCGCCCGGGGCCAGGCCAACGCGCGCTCCGTCATGGACTCCTGGATGAACAGTCCGGGGCACCGCGCCAACATCCTCAACTGCGACTACCGCACCCTGGGCGTGGGCGCCCACTTCGCCGAGGGCGGGCCCTGGTGGACGCAGGACTTCGGGTTCTGAGACCCGTCTGCGGGGCCGTCGGGCGGGAGCGTGCCGCCCGACGTCACGCCCGCGTGGGGCGGGGGCGTGGGGCCCGCTGGCAGCGGGGGCAGAAGTAGCTGGAGCGGTTCATCCACGCGCTGCGGCGCATCGGGGTGCCGCAGCGGCGGCAGGGCTCGTCCTGGCGGCCGTAGGCGTCCAGGGAGCGCTCGAAGTAGCCGGACCGGCCGTTGACGTTCACGTACAGGCTGTCGAAGCTGGTGCCGCCGGCTGCCAGTGCGGCCGTCATCACGTCCCGCACGTGGCCGATCAGCTCGGTGGTCTGCGGGCGGGTCAGCGTCGCGGTGGGGCGGTCGTAGTGCAGACGGGCGCGCCAGAGCGCCTCGTCGGCGTAGATGTTGCCGACGCCGCTGATCAGGGACTGGTCCAGCAGGGCACGCTTGACCGTGGTGCGGCGGCGGCGCAGAGCGGCGTGGAACGCGTCCTGGTCGAACGCGGGGTCGAGGGGGTCGCGGGCGATGTGGGCGATGACGTCGGGGAGCCCGTCCTCGACCGCCGGGTGCAGCGAGAGCCCGCCGAAGGTGCGCTGGTCGACGAAGCGCAGCTCGCCCTCGTCCGTGTCCTCGAAGGTGAAGCGGATCCGCAGGTGCCGCTCATCGGGCGCGGTGGCGGGCTGGACGAGGAGCTGCCCGCTCATTCCCAGGTGGGCCAGGACGGCATGCGCTCCGTCGTCGACGGGCAGCCACAGGTACTTGCCGCGCCGCCTGGCCGGCCCGATCCGGCGGCCCGCGAGACGGGCGGTGAAGTCCAGCGGTCCGGCGGCGTGACGCCGGATGGCGCGGGGATGCAGCACGTGGGCCGTGGTGACCGTCCGGCCGCTGACCCAGCGCTCCAGGCCACGGCGGACGACCTCGACTTCCGGCAGCTCGGGCACGGCTCCTCCAGCGATCGGGCCCCGCGCTCACCGGGGCGGCACCACCAGCGGCCACCCCCGGCGGGGCAGCCGTTTGCACGTCAGCAGCACGCATTTCGGGGCGCGGAGCGGTCCGCCGCCGGACGAGCCCCCTTCCGACGCGCACCGGCACGACCCGCGCCGACCGCGGCCGGTGTTCCGGCGGCCGGTCGTGGCCACGGCCCGCGCCCGCACGCCCACCCGGAAACGTCCAGCCGCGACCGGCGCCCACCGATTCGGTGTCGCAGACGTGACCCGACCACGCGCCCACCAGCACGACGCGCGCCCCGGCCGACAGCACTGCCGCACCACGTCGGACGTTGCAGCCGACAACAGCGCTCCGCACCACGGCACACACCGCAGAAAGGACGCCTTCGGGGCGGCAGGCGAGCGCCCGCCGACCGCGCCACTGTCCCAGTGGGACAGATGCTGCGATCGGCGCGCGTCAGTGGGGAGCGGCGGTGTCTTCGTCCAGCTCGCCGCGCTGAACGTCCGGCGCGGGTGTGTCCGCACCGTCCCGGGACTGCTCCGGGGCGGCCGTCCCACCGCGGTCGGCGGAGGGCTGCCCGGTCTCCCCGGGGTTGCCGGTCTCGCCTCCGGACGCCGCGGCAGCAGTCTCGCTGCGGGCCGAGATGGCGCGCCAGGCGGTCTCGGCGGCCTGCTGCTCGGCCTCCTTCTTGCTGCGTCCTGTGCCGGTGCCGTACGCGACACCACCGACGCGGGCAGCAGCCGTGAAGGTCTTCTCGTGATCAGGACCGGTCTCGGAGACCAGGTACTCGGGGACGCCGAGGCTCTCTGCGGCCGTCAGCTCCTGGAGGCTCGTCTTCCAGTCGAGGCCGGCGCCGAGGCTGGAGGAGCGCTCGATCAGCGGGTCGAAGAGGCGGTGCACCAGTTCGGACGCCGCTTCCAGCTCCTGGTCGAGGTAGACGGCGCCGATGACCGCCTCCAGTGTGTCGGCGAGGATGGAGGCCTTGTCACGGCCGCCGGTGCCCTCCTCGCCCCGGCCCAGACGGATGAACGCGCCCAGGTCGAGACCGCGCGCGACACCCGCCAGCGCACGCGAGTTGACCACCGCGGCCCGCAGCTTGGCGAGCTGCCCCTCCGGAAGGTCGGGATGCATCCGGTAGAGGGTGTCGGTGACGACCAGCCCGAGGACCGAGTCGCCGAGGAACTCCAGGCGCTCGTTGGTGGGCAGGCCGCCGTTCTCGTACGCGTAGCTGCGGTGCGTCAGCGCACGCACCAGAAGGGCGGACTCCAGCTTGTAGCCGAGCCGCCCTTCCAGGACCGCGTGGGACGAGGCCGCGTCCACCAGCTCCGCCGAATCCCCTCCCTTCGCGGGAGCGGCGTTCTTCGGTGTACCGGCACTGGACATGAAGCCTGTCACCCGCCGATCAGACCTCGAGGACCTGACGCTTGTTGTAGGTGCCGCAGCTCGGGCACGCGATGTGCTGCTGCTTGGGCTCGCGGCAACGCTCGCACTTCACCAGGGTGGGGACCGCAGCCTTCCACTGCGACCGGCGGTGGCGCGTGTTGCTGCGCGACATCTTCCGCTTCGGAACAGCCACGGCTACTTCTCCTGTGAGTCATCCCCGTCGGCGCGGGGCTCGTTGTCCTGCTCGCCGTCCTTGATGGATTCAGCGAGTCCCTGCAGTGCCGCCCACCGGATGTCGACGGCATCTTCGTGCGCGTGGTCGGGCTCGTCCGCCAGCTTGGCCCCGCAGTCGGGGCACAGGCCGGGGCAGTCCGCGCGGCACACCGGCTGCAGCGGCAGTGCGAGCACCACCGCGTCGCGCAGCACGGGTTCGAGGTCGAACAGGTCGCCCTCGAGGAAGAACGTCTCCTCGTCGGCCTCGTCCTCGTCGGGTTCCGCCACAGGGCGGCCCCGCTCGTCGGCCTCGGGGTAGGAGAACATCTCCTGGAAGTCCGCTTCGACACTCTGGTCGAGCGGCTCCAGACACCTTACGCACTCCCCGGTGAGCGGTGCACGGGCGGTGCCCGTCACGAGCACCCCCTCCATGACCGACTCCAGTCTGAGATCGAGGTCGATCGTGGCGCCGTCGGGCACCTTGATGAACTCGACGCCCAGGTCACCGGGGGACTCCACCTCGCGGGTCAGCCGCTTCATCGCACCAGGACGTCGCCCCAGCTCGCGCGTATCGAACACGAGGGGGGAGCGGGCGTCGAGGGGGGCGTTCAGGGCGTCCTGCTTTCTACGGGTGGGGCTGTGGCCGCACGTATCCACGGCCGAAGAGACAGGATACTTGACGGCTCCCCCATGACCCAATCCGAGCCCGGTGGGGTGGGGGAACCGGTCAGCCGCCCTGCCCGTGCCGCTGTTCGTAGGCGCGGACCTGCTCGATGTCGATCATGCTGGTGTCGAACAGGCTCGTCTCGTCCAGTTGGACCTGCTGCTGGTGGGCCTGCTGCTCGTAGGAGTGCTGCTGGGGCAGCTGGGCATGCTGCGGCTGCTGGGCGTAGTACGGGTCCTGCTGCTGGCCGTAACCGTAGGGATCCTGCTGCTGGGCGTAGTAGCCGCCGTGCTGTGCGTAGGCGCCGTAGGGGTCGTGCTGCGGACCGCCCACGTCGTACGGCTGCTGCGGCATCTGCTGCCCGTAGTAGGGGTCCGCGGCGACGGGTGCGGACTGCGGCTGCGGCGGGATGTGCGGGGCCTGCGGTGGTGCGGCGGCGTGCGGCCCGCCGTGGGCGTGCGGCGGGAGGGAGCCGTCGGCGCCGGGGGCACCGGCGGCCGCGGCCGGGTCGGCGGTGGCGAGGCCCGCCAGGTAGTCGGCGTCGCTGGTGTGCGCCGCGTAACCCTCGCCTCCGTCCTGCGCGGCCATGTGCGCGGCCAGCTCGTCGACGGGCTCGTGGCCGCGCAGCTTGAGGCGGCCCCGGCCGACGGCCTCCAGCGTCTTGGCCAGCACCGCCGAGACCGAGCCGAGCCGGGCCTCCACGTAGCTGTCCGCACGGCGCTGCAGCTCGCGCGGGTCCGCGGTCCGCTCGGGTGCGTCCTCGGCGTACGCCTCGTTCCACTCCTCCGCGCCCGGGCCGCTGCCCAGCAGCTTCTCGCGGCCCCGGTCGACCGAGCCGATGGTCTTGGAGAGGACCACCTCGAAGTTGGCGAGCTTGCTGTCGACGTAGTCGTCCGCCTCGACGCGGATCTCCTCGGCCTCCCGGCGGGCCTCGGCCAGGATGCGGTCCGCCTCCTGCTGGGCGTGGCGGGCGACCTCCGTACCGGTGACCAGGGAAGCGCGCTCGGCCTGCGCCGTCTCGATGATGCGCTGCGCCTCCTGATGGGCGTCGGCGACCACCTGTTCCCGGCCTCCGAGGACTTCGCGCGCCTCGGCGAGCGAGCCCGGCAGCGCCTGGCGCATGTCCTCCAGCATGGCGAGGAGTTCGGCGCGGTTCACCACGCAGGAGGCGGACATGGGCATCGAGCGCGCGCCGTCGACGGTCGCCACGATCTCGTCGAGTTTCTGCTGTACGTCCACGAGGGTGACTGTACGACCCGTCAGGGCCGGCTCGTCACCTCTTCCGCGGGTCGCCTCCCCCGCGGGCGGGTGTCAGGGCTTGCTCAACCGCTCGGCGAGCGCGCTGCCCACGGCCTCGGGCACCAGGTGGGAGACGTCACCGCCCCAGGCGGCGACCTCCTTGACGAGGCTGGAGGAGAGGAAGCTGTAGGTCGGGTTGGTCGGCACGAAGAGCGTCTCGACACCGGAGAGGCCGTTGTTCATCTGCGCCATCTGCAACTCGTAGTCGAAGTCGCTGACCGCACGCAGGCCCTTGACGATGGCGGGGATGTCCCGCTCCTTGCAGAAGTCGACGAGGAGCCCGTGGAAGGCCTCGACCCGTACGTTGCCGAAGGCCTCGGTGACGCGCTGGATCAGCTCGATCCGCTCGTCCACCGTGAAGAGGCCCTGCTTGGACTTGTTGATCATCACGGCGACATGGACCGTGTCGTACAGCCGGGAAGCGCGCTCGATGATGTCGAGGTGGCCATTGGTGATGGGGTCGAAGGACCCCGGACAGACGGCGCGACGCACGGGCACTTCCTCGCTCTCCTCACGGGCGGGCCGCAGGCCCTGCCTCACAGGTGATCTCGACATGACGCGGGAGTAACTTCTCGCGCGGCGGCGCGACCGTACCAAAGCGTCCCTTCGCCGTAGCGACGGGACCGCAGCCCCTCGAAACCCTCCGGCCAGGCGAAATCACCGCCCCTGGTGCTGCGCTCCACGGTGGCCAGGGCATCGTCGGCCAGCCAGTGTCCGGCACGGAGTGTGAGCAGTATCTCCCTGAGATCGTCGTCGGAGACGGCGTACGGCGGGTCGAGGAAGACCAGGTCGTACGGGGACCGCGGCGGTTCCCCCGCCACGACCTGGGCCGCCTTGCCCGGGCGCACCTCGGCTCCGGGCAGCCCCAGAGCGCGCACGTTCTGCTTGATGGTGCGCAGTGCCTTGGGATCGGTCTCGACGAGCAGGGCGTGCGCCGCGCCTCGCGACAGGGCCTCCAGGCCGACCGCGCCGGAACCCGCGTACGCGTCCAGCACCCGCAGCCCGCGCCAGGCGGCGGCGCCACCGAGCTGGGCCTCCCAGCTGGAGAAGAGCCCCTCGCGGGCCCGGTCGGAGGTCGGACGGGTACCGGTGCCCGGCGGCACGGCCAACTGCCGACCGCCTGCGGCTCCGGCGATGACGCGGGTCATGGGTGCGGGGTCCTTCGCAGTGGTCGGGGGTACGGGCGGGGCACCGGCCCCGGTGGAGAGGATTTCATGCCCCGCGCGCTCCCTCCACGTGTCCCCGTCCGCCGCACCCCGGTTCATCCCTTGTCCAGATACTCCTCGCGCTCCGCGTCCAGCAGTGCGTCCAGCGCCGTGCGCAGCTCAGGGTGGTCCGCCAGCTCGGGGTCGGTGGCCACCAGCGCCGCGGCCTCGTCGCGGGCCGCGGCGATGATGTCCTCGTCCTCGATGACGGCGAGCATCCGCAGGGAGGAGCGGACACCGGACTGGGCCTGGCCCAGCACGTCGCCCTCGCGGCGCTGTTCGAGGTCGATGCGGGAGAGCTCGAAGCCGTCGAGGGTGGCGGCGACGGCCTCCAGGCGGGTCCGCGCGGGGCCGGCCTGCGGCGCGTCGGTGACCAGCAGGCACAGCCCGGGCGCCGAGCCGCGGCCGACGCGACCGCGCAACTGGTGGAGCTGGGAGACGCCGAACCGGTCGGCGTCCATCACGACCATGCCGGTGGCGTTGGGCACGTTGACGCCGACCTCGATGACGGTGGTGGCGACCAGCACGTCGACCTCGCCGGCAGCGAAGCGCCGCATCACCTCGTCCTTCACCTCGGGCTGCATCCGCCCGTGCAGGGGCTCGACCCGCAGACCGGCCAACGGCCCGGCCGCCAGTTGCGCGGCGACGTCGAGGACGGCAAGCGGGGGCCGTTGCTCGGCGCCGTCCTCCTCCCCCGCCTCGGGGCCGCCGTCGAGCTCTTCCTCGTCGACGGGGCGCTTCCCGCGGGCACCCGCGCCCTTCCCGCCCGCCTTGCCCGCCTCGCCCGTTCCGTCTGGTTTTCCCGACCCGTCTGCGGCGTCGCCGATCCGGGGGCAGACGACGTACGTCTGGTGCCCCGCCTCGGCCTCCTCCCGTACGCGCTCCCAGGCGCGGGCGAGGAAGTGCGGCTTGTCCTGGGCGGGGACCACGTGGGTGGCGATCGGAGAGCGTCCGGCGGGGAGTTGGTCCAGGACGGAGGTCTCCAGATCGCCGAAGACGGTCATGGCGACGGTGCGCGGGATGGGCGTCGCCGTCATCACCAGCAGGTGCGGCGGCTGCTTGCCCTTGGAGCGGAGCGCGTCGCGCTGCTCGACACCGAAACGGTGCTGCTCGTCCACCACGACCAGGCCCAGGTCGTGGAAGGTGACCTTGTCCTCGATCAGCGCGTGGGTGCCCACCACGATCCCGGCCTCCCCGGTGACCAGGTCCAGCAGGGCCTGGCGGCGGGCCGCGGCGCCCATCGAGCCGGTCAGCAGCACCACTTTGGTGCCTTGTTCGGCGCCGCCCAGCATCCCGCCCTCCGCCAGCTCGCCCATCATCTCGGTGACGGAGCGGTGGTGCTGCTGGGCGAGGACCTCGGTGGGGGCGAGCATCGCGGCCTGACCGCCCGCGTCGACGGTGGCGAGCATGGCCCGCAGCGCCACCAGCGTCTTGCCGGAGCCGACCTCGCCCTGCAGGAGCCGGTGCATGGGGTGTTCGGTGGCCAGGTCGGCGAAGATCTCGCGGCCGACCTTCTGCTGGCCGTCGGTCAGGGTGAACGGCAACCGCGCGTCGAAGGCCTCCAGCAGTCCGCCGGGCACCGGGCGGCGGGGCACCGCGGGCAGCTCGCTCTCCTTGGCACGGCGCCGGGCCAGAGCGACCTGAAGGACGAATGCCTCGTCCCACTTGAGCCGGGAACGGGCCTGGGAGATGTCCGCCCTGGTGCGCGGGCGGTGCACCTTCTCGAAGGCCTCGGGAAGCGGGACGAGCCCCCGCTGGGTGCGCAGCGCCTCGGGCAGCGGGTCGCTCAGGCCCCGCCAGCCGGTGGCCTCCAGGGCGGTCAGCAGCGTGGCCACCGACTGCTCGATGCTCCAGGAGGAGAGCTGCCGACACGCCGGGTAGAGGGGCAGCAGCGCGTTGGCGAACCGCTCCACCGTCTCCTGTCCGCTCTCCTCGTCCAGCAGCTTGTAGTCGGGGTGGGAGAGCTGGAGCTTGCGGTTGAAGACTCCGACCTTGCCGGCGAACATGCCGCGCTTGCCGGGCAGCAGCTCCCGCTGGTGGTAGTGGACGGAGCGGCCGAAGAAGACGAGCTGGAGCCGGCCGCTGCCGTCGGTCAGCGTGACCTCCAGGCGCTGCCCCTTGCCCCGGTTGAACTTGTGCACACGCGCGTCGTGGATCCGGGCGACCACGGTCACGTGCTCGTCCAGCGGCAGCTCGGACAGCCGGGTCAGCTCCCCGCGTTCGGCGTACCGGCGCGGGTAGTGGTGCAGCAGGTCGCCGACCGTGTGCAGGCCGAGATGCTCGGCCATGGCCTTGGCGGTGTTGCCGCCGAGCAGCGTCTTGAGCGGCTCCTGGAGCGGTTCGCTTGGCGTCGTTTCTGTCGAGGGCACGCCTCCATACTGGCGGACGGTTGTGACAGCGCCCGTGTCACTCGCAGAGCTCCCGTGTCACGCCCGGGCCCGACCGCCACGTGCGGACGCTTCCGGCCGGGCGGCGGACGGGTGCCGGCAGCGGCTATTCGACGCCGATGAGCAGCGGCGCGTCGTGCTGCCGCCCCTCGTGGACCACGGTGTCGACGGCGAGGTGCCCGGCCCGGACGTACGCCTCCAGTTCGGCGGCCAGGCCCTCGGGGGCGTCCGCACCGAGGACGAGGGTGACCAGCTCTCCTCCGGGCGCCAGCATCCGGTCGAGCAGCTCCTTGGCGACCTGCGGGGTGCCCTCCCCGATGAGGGCGACGTCGCCCTCGACGAGCCCGAGCACGTCCCCGGCCTGACAGACCCCTGCGCTGGTCCACGCCTGGCGGGCGGCGTGCGTCACCTCCCCGTACCGGGTCGCACCGGCGGCCGAGGTCATCGTGACGACGTCCTCGTCGAAGCGGCGGTCCGGCTGGTGCACGGCGAGGGCGGCCAGCCCCTGGACGGCGGCCCGGGTGGGGATGACGGCGCACCGGATGCCCTCCGCGCGGGCGGCGTCGGCGGCGCGCGCCGCGACAGCGTGCAGCTCCGTCCCGTTGGGCAGCAGCGCCACTTCGGCCGCTCCGGCCGCGCGTACCACCGCGAGCAGCGCGTCCTGGCGGGCGGCGTCGGCGGCGGGCAGGGTGCGCGCCCCGGCCTCGCGGCACAGCCCCGCCAGCCCCTCCCCGGGCACGACGGCGACGACGGCCCGGCCGTCGGCGGCAGCGGGCGGCGCCGGGCACGCGGTCGCGTCCTCGTACGGCGTGGGACGGGCCGTGGGCAGGTGGGTGATGCGGATGCGGTACGGACGGCCGACGGCCAGCCCCGCCTCCACGGCCGCCCCGGCATCGGCCACATGGACGTGCACGCTCCACAGCCCCTCGCCACCGCCGACGACGAGGGAGTCACCGAGCGGGTCGAGCCGTTCGCGGAGCGTCTCGGCGGTGCCGGGGTCGTCGGCCTCCAGCAGGTACATGACCTCGAACTCGGGCCGGGGCCCCGGGCCAGACTCCGGACGGGGCCCCGCACCAGGCTCCGGACGGGGGTCCGCACCAGGCTCCGGACGGGGGTCCGCACCAGGCTCCGGACGGGGGTCCGCTCCGGGGCCGACGGGAGCGCCCGCGGGCCTCGGTCCAGCGCCGGACCCGGTGCCGTCGGGCGCCGGGTCCGGTGCCTGCTCCCCCAGCGCCGTCCACAGGGCGCCCAGCAGAACGGTGAGCCCGTACGCGCCGGCGTCCACGACTCCGGCACCGGAGAGCACGGCGAGCTGCCCCGGGGTGGCGCTGAGCGCCTCGTGCGCGGCGGCGGCCGGGTCACCGCCGGCCTCGGCGGCGTCGGCGGCAGCCGCGGCGACCGTCAGCACCGTGCCCTCGACCGGGTGCGCGACCGCGGCATGCGCGGCCTGAGCGGCGCTCCGCAGCGTTGCGCCGATGTCGCCCCCGGCCGAGAGGCCCCGCGCCATCCCCCGCAGGTACTCGGCCAGAATGGCGCCCGAGTTCCCCCGGGCGGCCTGCAGCGCCGCCCGGCCCATGGCCCGCAGCACCTCGGCACCGGTCGTCCCGGCGAGCCCCTCCTCGGGGACCGCCGCCACCGCGGCCTCGAAGGTGAGGCAGAGGTTGGTACCGGTGTCACCGTCGGCGACCGGGAAGACGTTGATGGCGTCCATGTGCGCACAGTGAGCGCGCAGCGCCTCCCGTCCCAGGCAGCTCCAGCGGCGTACCGCGGCGGCGTCGAGCGGTTGCGGCACGTGCGGGGCCTCCTTCGGTGGACGTTCCACGGGACCCGGGGGGTGGCCCGCTCGGCCGCGACCCGGGGCGCCGTGTTGCCGGAAGGCTAGTGCGCTCCTCGGCGGAATCCCAGGTCGGGGGCGGGGTGGACAGCCCTGGTTTCCGTGTTCGAGACCGGCCGTTGTATGCTGCTCCGGTTGCCTTATCCGGATGGTCTGATCCGGTCGGCGACGTCCCTCCCTGGCGCGTCCGGTCACTTGTGATCCCGCGTGGCCGGGATTCACCGTACGTGTATCTGAAGTCTTTGGAGTGACCCGTGGCTGCGAACTGCGACGTCTGCGGCAAGGGGCCGGAGTTCGGCAACAACATCTCCCACTCGCACCGCCGCACCCGCCGTCGCTGGAACCCGAACATCCAGCGCGTGCGTGCCGTGGTCGGCGGGACGCCGAAGCGCCTCAACGCCTGCACCTCGTGCATCAAGGCCGGCAAGGTCTCGCGCTGACGTCACCGACGTAACCGCGCGGCCCCACGCCGAGCAGAACGACAGAACCGGCCCGCTCACAGCGGGCCGGTTCTCTGCGTCCGGGGCCGTCTTCGAAGACATTCCCGTACCGGTTGCCGGGGCGGCCCCTTGCCGGGGCGGGCCGCTCCTCCGAGCCGTCCGTCGCCGTCCGGTGACGAGAACGCTCAGCGCGTCCCGAGCCGCCAGCCGTGGTCCACGGGGCCGAGTCCGGCGCCCAGGGGGAAGCCGGCGGCGATGGCGCCCGTCACGTACTCCTTGGCGGCGCGCGCCGCAGCCGGCACGTCGAGCCCCTGGGCGAGCGAGGCGGCCAGGGCGCTGGCCAGGGTGCAGCCGGTGCCGTGGGTGTGCCGGTTGTCGTGGCGGGGGGCGCGCAGCCAGTGTTCCTCGCTGCCGTCGGTGAGCAGGTCGACGGCCTCGCCGGGCAGGTGGCCGCCCTTGATGAGCGCCCAGCGCGGCCCGTGGGCGAGCACGGCGACCGCGGCCCGACGCAGCCCCTCCTCGTCGGTGACCCGCACGCCGGTGAGCTGGGTGACCTCGTCCAGGTTGGGGGTGACGACGGTGGCGGTGGGCAGCAGCTTCGTCCGCACGGAGTCCACGGCGTCGGCGGCCAGCAGCGAGTTCCCGTGCTTGGAGACGCCCACGGGGTCGACGACGACCGGCGCGGAGGTGGCGGCCAGCAGGTCGGCGACGGTCTCCACCAGCGCGGCCGAGGCGAGCATCCCCGTCTTGACGGCCTGCACACCGATGTCGTCCACGACGCTGCGGTACTGCGCGCGTACGGCCTCCACCGGGAGCTCCCAATACCCCTGGACACCGAGCGAGTTCTGAGCGGTGACGGCGGCGATCACGCTCATGCCGTGGGTGCCCAGGGCAAGCATGGTCTTCAGGTCGGCCTGGATGCCGGCGCCGCCGCCGGAGTCGGACCCGGCGACGGTCAGCACCAGGGGCGGCCGCCCATGAGTGCCACGGGTGGAGTTCACATCGTCCATGGCCTCGACGGTACTCAGCCCTCCACGTCGTCCGAGAAGTGGTCCCACCCGGCGGTCCGCGTCCAGGGGGCGCCGTCCACGGTCACGTGCGGCAGCGCGGAGGGGGCGAGCACCTCGCCGATGACGCGCCAGCGGGCGGGGAGCTTCTGCTCGCGGGGGAAGGTGGCCACGATGGCGTGGTCCTCACCGCCGGTGAGCACCCACTGGAGGGGGTCGACGCCGACGGCCTGGCCGATGTCGGACATCTGCGCGGGCACGTCCAGGTCGGCGGAGCGGATGTCGATGCGGACCTTGCTGGCCTCCGCGATGTGCCCGAGGTCGGCCACCAGCCCGTCGCTGACGTCGATCATGGCGGTGGCGCCGAGCCCGGCGGCGGCCGGGCCCGCGTGGTAAGGGGGTTCGGGGCGGCGGTGGGCCTCGACGAAGGCGCGCGGGGAGCGGAACCCACGGGAGAGCACGGCGTGTCCGGCGGCGGACCAGCCGAGCCAGCCGGTGACGGCCACCACGTCGCCCGCTCCGGCGCCGGAGCGGGCGACCGGCTCGGTGTTGCGCAGGTCGCCGAGGGCGGTGACCGAGACGGCGATGCTGTCGCCGCGTACCACGTCGCCGCCGACGACGGCCGCGGAGGCGACCTGGGCCTCGTCCCGGATACCGTCCATCAGTTCGGTCGGCCAGTTGGCGGGCAGGTCCAGCGGGACGATCAGACCGAGCAGCAGGGCGGTGGGGTAGGCACCCATGGCCGCGATGTCGGCCATGTTCTGGGCGGCGGCCTTGCGGCCCACGTCGTAGGCGGTGGACCAGTCGCGGCGGAAGTGCCGCCCTTCGAGCAGGACGTCGGTGGTGGCGACGACCCGCCGGTCCGGCGCCGCCACGACGGCGGCGTCGTCACCGGGGCCGATCCGCACGGCGGTCGAGGAGGGCAGTCGGGAGGTCAGCTCCCGGATCAGCCCGAACTCCCCCAACTCCCCCACGGTGCCCTTGGTCCGTTCCCGTGCCGGCCCGTGCCCGTAGGGGGCGTCCGCGCCGGAGGGTGAAGCCCCGGGCGCGGTGCCGCCGTTCAGATCACGCATTGCTCTGCCCCATTTCGCTGCTGTCGTTCGTCCCGCACCCGGTCTCGTGCGAGGGCCCCGCACGTCGCCGAGGCGGATCGCTGAAGTGCTGTCTCGGCGCCACGAGGACGGCCCGGCGGTCTCCCGACGGCCGCAGCGACGCGGTACGGTGGCGTCTCTCTCGCCCCGCATGATCCTCGTGGCCCCCTGGGAGGTTCCGTGGTACAGGCGTACGTCTTGATTCAGACCGAAGTCGGCAAGGCCTCGACCGTTGCCGAGATCGTCTCCAAGATCCCTGGCGTGATCCAGGCCGAGGATGTAACGGGTCCATACGATGTGATCCTGCGGGCCCAGGCCGACACGATGGACGACCTCGGGCGCATGGTGGTCGCCAAGGTCCAGCAGGCGGAGGGCATCACCCGCACCCTCACCTGCCCGATCGTGCACCTGTAGGCCCCCCGTATGCTCGCCCGGTGAGCATCCGACGCCGGGCATCCCCGATGTCCCCTCCCGCCCGTCACCTCGCTGTCTGCGGCCTGCTGGCCGCTCTCACCTCCGCCTGCTCCCTCGTCGGCGGCACCGGCCCCGCGGCCCCCCATCCCTCCGGCAAGACCGCGCGGGCCTGCCGGGCTCTGCACAAGACGCTGCCCGACAAGGTCGACGGGCAGCACCGCGGGGAGACCGACCCCGTCTCGGACTACACCGCCGCCTGGGGCGACCCCGCGATCGAACTGCGCTGCGGCATACCGCGGCCGGCGAAGCTCACGCCCGGCAACGAAGAGTACAACCCCACCGCGCCCGCAGCGGAGGTGAACGGGGTCTCCTGGCTGATGGAGAAGCAGGACGACGGCTACCGCTTCGTCACCACCGACTACAGCGCCTACGTCGAACTGACCGTCCCCCACCACTACGCGCCCGAAGTCGGCGCGCTGTCCGACCTCGGCGACGCCGTCAAGCGCACGGTGCCGAAGAGGAAGGACAAGCGCTGAGCGCCTCGGTCCGGTCCGCGGCCGGACAGCGCGCCCGGCAGCAGGGGAACGCTCAGCGCAGCCCCGTGGACCGGTGCAGCGCCGCCTGGATGAGGCGGTCCACCAGCTCGGGGTAGCTCACGCCGCTCTCCTGCCACATGCGCGGGTACATGGAGATCGGCGTGAAGCCCGGCATGGTGTTGATCTCGTTGATGACGAACTCGCCGTCCTCACCGAGGAAGAAGTCGGCCCTGACCAGCCCCTCGCAGGAGGCCGCTTCGAAGGCCTGCACGGCCAGTTCACGCACCCGGTCCGTCTGCTGCCCGGTCAGCGGCGCCGGGACGATCCCGGAGGCCGAGTCGATGTACTTGGCCTCGAAGTCGTAGAAGTCGTGGTCGCTGACCGGCGGGATCTCGGCGGGCACGCTGGCCCGCGGGCCGTCCTCGAACTCCAGGACGCCGCACTCGATCTCCCGGCCGCGCAGCAGCGACTCCACGATGATCTTCGGGTCGTGGCGCCGCGCCGTCTCGACCGCCTCGTCGAGCCCGCCCAGTTCCTCGACCTTGGTGATGCCCATCGAGGAACCGGCCCGCGCGGGCTTGACGAAGACCGGCCAGCCCTGTTCGGAGGCGAAGTCGACGACCTTCTTGCGGGCCGCCGCCGGGTCCGTCTCCCACTCGCGCGGGCGGACGGTGACGTAGGGGCCGACCGGCAGTCCGAAGGAGAGGAAGATCCGCTTCATGTACTCCTTGTCCATGCCGACTGCGCTGGAGAGCACGCCGGAGCCCACGTACGGCACTCCGGCCAGGTCCAGCAGCCCCTGCAGGGTGCCGTCCTCGCCGTAGGGGCCGTGCAGGACGGGGAAGACCACGTCGATCTCGCCGAGTGCCTTGGGCACCTGGCCCGGCTCGGTGTGCACGACCTCGCGGCTGCCGGGCGTCAGCGGCAGCAGGACCCCGCCGGTGTCCGACTCGGACAGGTCCGCCACGGTGGGCAGGCTGCGGCCCTCGATGGCCATACGGTCCGGGTCGTCGGCGGCCAGCGCCCAGCGGCCGTCGGCGGTGATGCCGATGGGCAGCACCTCGTACTTGTCGCGGTCGATGGCGCCCAGCACCGCACCGGCCGTCAGGACGGAGATCTGGTGCTCTGAGTTGCGGCCGCCGAAGACGACGGCGACTCGGGGCTTGGGGGCGGGGCTCTGGCTGCTCATATCGCTGGGACTTTACCGCGTCGGGGGCGCGCCGCCGAGGCGCACGCCCCCGTGGCGCACGGGCGTCGCCGCACGGGCCGGACGCCGGGCCCGCACAGACCGGGCAACGGGTCCGGCAGGGGCTCAGGGACCGCGAGCGCTCAGGCCCGCTCGGGTTTGGCGCTGCGGGACATCAGCTCCTTGAGCGCCACGTGCGGAGACTTGCCCTCGTGGACGATGCCCACGACGGTCTGCGTGATCGGCATCTCCACACCGTGCCGGCGGGCCAGGTCCAGCACGGACTCGCAGGACTTGACGCCCTCCGCGGTCTGCCGGGTGACCGCGATCGTCTCCTCCAGGGTCATCCCCCGGCCGAGGTTGGTGCCGAAGGTGTGGTTGCGGGACAGCGGGGAGGAGCAGGTGGCCACCAGATCCCCCATGCCGGCCAGCCCCGCGAAGGTGTGCGCCTCGGCGCCCATGGCCAGCCCGAGACGGGTGGTCTCGGCCAGGCCGCGGGTGATCAGCGAGGCCTTGGAGTTGTCGCCCAGACCCATCCCGTCGGCGATGCCCACGGCGAGCGCGATGACGTTCTTCACGGCGCCGCCCAGCTCGCAACCGACCACGTCGGTGCTGGTGTAGGGGCGGAAGTACGGCGTGTGGCAGGCGTGCTGCAGCGCCTGGGCCGCCTCCTCGTCCGTGCAGGCGGCGACCGCCGCGGCCGGCTGCCGGGCGGCGATCTCCGTGGCGAGGTTGGGGCCGGTCAGCACGGCGACCCGCTCGGCGGGAACATCGGCCACCTCCTCGATCACCTCGCTCATCCGCTTGGCCGTGCCGAGTTCGACGCCCTTCATCAGGGAGACCAGCACGGTGCCGGGGTGGAGCAGTCCGCGCCAGGACTCCAGGTTGGCGCGGAGCGTCTGGGACGGTACCGACAGCACGGTGAACGCGGCGTCCCGCGCGGCCTCGGCGGGGTCGGTGGTGGCCCGCACCCGGTCCGGGAGTTCCAGGTCGGCGTGGTAGCCGGGGTTGCGGCGTGTGGAGTTGATCGCCTCGACGACCTCCGGCCGCCGGCCCCACAGGGTGACCCGGCACCCGGCGTCGGCGAGCACCGTGGCGAAGGCGGTACCCCAGGAGCCGGTACCGAAGACGGCGGCCTTCCTCCGAGGTTCGACAGCGCGCGCCCCGGTGGTCGCCCCGCCTCCCGCGGAAGCGGGCTCCTCCCCGGCCGGATCCGGCTGGCTGGGCCTCACGCGTTCTTCTCTCCCTCTGCCGCCTCGGCCGCGGCCGGAGCCGGGCCGCTCGCCTGCTGCTGCTCGTCCGCCGCACCCGTTCCGGCGTCCCCACCGGGGACGCGCTGGTCCCGCTTGCGGGCGGCGGCCTTGCGCAGGTCGTACCGCTCGCCGGGTGCGGACTCGCCGCGGATGTCGGCGAGCTGTTCGGTGACCGCGTCCATCATGACGTCCGTGACCTGGCGGAGCACCTCGGCGGTGGGCTCGCGGTCGTAGAACGCCGACAGGTCGACAGGCGGCCCGGCCTGCACGGTGAGGGTCTTGCGGGGGAAGAGCCGCAGTTTCTTCTCCCTGGCGTACGGCGGCATGGCCAGGTTGGCGCCCCACTGGGCGACGGGCACCACGGGCGCCCTGGTCAGCAGGGCGACGCGGGCGGCGCCGGTCTTGCCGGCCATCGGCCACATCTGCGGGTCCCGGGTGAGGGTGCCCTCCGGGTAGAAGGCGACGCACTCGCCCTTCTCGATCGCCTCCACGGCCGCGCGGAAGGCACCGACCGCGTCGGTGGACTCGCGGTAGACGGGGATCTGGCCGGTGCCCCGCATCACGGCGCCGACGAAGCCGCCCTTGAACAGGCCGACCTTGGCCAGGAAGCGGGGGACCCGGCCGGTGTTGTACTGGTAGTGCGCGTAGGAGAGCGGGTCGAGATACGAGTTGTGGTTGACGACGGTGATGAAGCCGCCGTCGCGCGGAATGTTCTCCGTACCGCGCCAGTCCCGCTTGAAGAGGAGGATCAGCGGCGGTTTCGCCAGGAACGCGGCGAGCCGGTACCAGAAGCCGACCTTCCTGCGTTTACCGTCACTCCCCGGCATCGCGCGCCCCCTTGCTCCCGGTGGTCCCGGCGCTCCCGCCGTTCCCCGCATGTGGGGCCGGTGGTCTCGGGGTTGCTCCCGGTGCGGGCACGATGAGGCGGGACACCCGGACACCATCTCCTTCAGGGGGCTCCTTGTGGGGCCCATCCGCTGGGGCCAATCGACAACCGCACAAGTGTCGCCACCAAGCGCCCCGCTGTCGAGCACACTGTCCGTGCCCGGCCGGCTGGCACACCGTAACCCCACGCCCGTCGCGCCGCCGGGCAAGCAGGCGAGAATGGGGCCGATGCAGCAACATGTGACGCCCGTGGCCTGGACCCTCGTGGTGCCGCTGAAGCCTCTGACTCGGGCCAAGAGCCGGCTCGCGGGCGCCGCCCCGGGCACTTCCCTCCCCCAGCTCGCGCTGGCGTTCGCCCAGGACACCGTGAGCGCCGCGCTCGCCTGCCCGGCGGTGGCCGGTGTGGTGGTTGTCACGGACGATCCGCTGGCCGCTGAGGCGCTGGCGGCCCTGGGCGCCCGCCCGGTACCGGACGAACCGGCCGACGGCCTCAACGCGGCCCTGGTGCACGGGGCGGCGGCGGCTCGCTCCCTCCGCCCGCACACGGCCCTGGCCGCTCTCAACGCCGATCTGCCCGCCCTGCGCCCGGCGGAATTGGCGCGCGCTCTGAATGCCGCTGCGGAATTCCCGCGCGCCTTTCTGCCCGACGCCGCGGAAATCGGCACGACGCTGTTGACGGCCCGGCCCGGGACAGCCCTTTCCCCCGCATTCGGGGGACCCTCCCGCGCCCGGCACCGCGCCTCCGGGGCGGTCGAGCTGACCCCTTCCCAGGTCCGCAGCGTGCGCCAGGACGTGGACACCCCGGACGACCTGCGGGCCGCGCTGGCGCTGGGCGTCGGTGGCTTCACCACCGAACTGCTCGCCGGGCACCCGGTGGGACACTGCGGCTAGGCTGCGGTCATGCAGGCCACCGCATACACCTTCGATCCGGATTCCCGTTCCGGCAGCGTCCTGCTGGACGACGGCACCCCGCTCCCCTTCGAGGCAGCCGCCTTCGACGCGGGCGACCTCCTGCTGCTCCGCGCGGGGCAGCGCGTCCGCATCGAGACCGAGGGCACCGCAGAGTCCCGACGCATCACCCTGGTGACGCTCCAGACCCTCTGATCCGCGCACGCTCCGCCCCGAAGGCCCGTTCCAGGATCCTCGCTCGCGTGGGCCCGTTGTGGCGGTGGGCGCCACCCGGTCGCAGCCGCCGCCGCGACAACGGCCCCACGGCCGAGAGCCCCTTCGACGACGCCCGGGCACCCCCTGGCCGCGCCCGCAGGGCCGGGTAGGGCGGGACGACGCGGCGTACAGCAGGAAGAACGCGGCACAGAACCCTCCGCACGGCGTGCACGCGGTGGCCGCAGGGGGAGAGCGGAGACGGACGCAGAGAACGACGCAGAGAACGGGCCGCCGCGGGCCATCGACGGGACTCGCGTCGCGGTGTCGAAGCGCGCACAGCGGCCGCACGAGCCGGCGTCGGAGCAGCGCACCGCAGCGGGGGACGCCGCCGTGCACCTGTCGCGGCGCGGTCCAAAGCAGGACCCGGTCAGGAGCAGGAAACGTGGTCACCGGCCACCGGCCTGCGGCCGCACGGGCGGCGTGGAGGGCGAGGGTTTGGGAACGGCCGCGGGCCGGGCTCCCCCGAGGGAGCCCGGCCCGGCGTTGCCGACGCGGCGTAGCGCCGCTGGGATCCCGTTCCCGGGGCCCTGGTCCGGGAGGGGATCGTTTCGCCCCGCCATGGTGCGGGGCAGCGGAGAGCGGTGTCCGCCTCCGCGTCCTTACCGCCTGCGCGAGGTGGTCTTCTTCGCAGTGGTCTTGCGAGCGGCCGTCTTGCGGGCGGGAGCCTTCTTGGCGGTGCTCTTCTTCGCGGGCGCCTTCTTGGCCGTCGTCTTGGCCGTGCTCTTGGCCGGGGCCTTCTTGGCGGGGGTGGCCTTCTTCGCCGTGCTCTTGGCGGGAGCCTTCTTCGCCGTGGTGGTCTTCTTGGCGGCGGTGCTCTTCTTCGCCGCCGGGGCCGACTTCTTGGCCGTGGTCTTCTTGGCCGTCGCCTTCTTCGCACCGGCCTTCTTGGCCGTGGCCTTCTTGGTGGCCGTGCCACCCGAGAGGCTGCCCTTGGGGGCCTTCTTGACGGCGACATCGTTCTTGGGGAGCTTCTTCGTCCCGCTCACCAGGTCCTTGAAACCCGCACCGGCGCGGAAGCGCGGCACCGAGGTCTTCTTCACCCGGACACGCTCGCCGGTCTGGGGGTTACGGGCGTAACGGGCCGGGCGGTCGACCTTCTCGAACGAGCCGAAGCCGGTGACCGAAACACGCTCCCCGGACACGACCGCACGCACGATCGCGTCCAGCACCACATCGACTGCCTTGGCGGCATCCTGGCGTCCGCCGAGATCTTCCTGGATTGCTTCAACGAGCTGCGCCTTGTTCACGTCTTCCCCTTCGGAGACATTGCGGAACGAATGTGTTCAGCTTTTTCGCACGTTAGGCAGATATATACCGCAAATCAAACACGAAACGGGCGAATCACCCTTGTGTCGCAACGAACTGGCCCGTCACGGAGTTCCGTCCGCGCGCACGCCCTGCTGTCCTGCGGTGAATCGCCCCTCGTCGACGTCGGCCATCAGGCGCTCCAGACGCCGTTCGGCAGTGGCGAGATCGTGCTTGGAGGCCGCGGTGATGACGAGCAGCTTCCGGGTCAGCGCGACCCGCTCGCTCTGCGGGATCTGCGGGGAGCGCACCCGGGAGTGCGCCTCCTTGAGTCGGGCGGCGAGTCGGTCGTAGAGCTCCAGTTGACCGTCGCGTTCCATGCGGTGATTGTGCCATCTGGGGTGAGTTGTCGCTTCCAGCGGGTCGGCGGGGAACGGGAACAGGCGAGGTGTGAGCAGCAACTCCGCTGGGCAGGGGCTGAGTTGACACCTCGCGCCGTGTCGGGCTGGCGCGTCGCGAACAGCGCTGTTCTTGAGTGCGGCGGGAGCCGACGTCAAGACTAATTCACGTCATTCGGCGGCGCACGCGCGCCGCACACCCCGCGTGGCACCGCACCTGGCAAGCACTGGCAAGCACTGCGCCCCCGCCGTGGTGCGGCGGGGGCGCAGTGACTTCTCGACAGGTACTCAGGCCGTGCTCAGGCGGCGATCGTCCGGGGCTTGAAGGCGGCCCTGGAGCTCTCGAACTCCGCGATGGTCTCCTCGTTCTTCAGGGTGAGGCTGATGTCGTCCAGCCCCTCCAGCAGCCGCCAGCGGGAGTTCTCGTCGAGCTCGAAGTCCGCCTCGACGCCGGGGGCCAGCACCTTGCGCTGCACCAGGTCGACCGTCACCTCGGTGGCCGGATCGGCCTCCGTCAGCTTCCACAGTGCCTCCACCGTCTCCTGCGGCAGCACCACCGTGAGCAGGCCGTTCTTCAGCGAGTTGCCGCGGAAGATGTCGGCGAACCGGGAGGAGATGACGGCCTTGAAGCCGTAGTTCTGCAGCGCCCAGACCGCGTGCTCACGCGAGGAGCCGGTGCCGAAGTCGGAGCCGGCGACCAGCACCGTCGCCCCCTGGTGTGCCGACTGGTTCAGCACGAAGTCCGGGTCCTTGCGCCACGCCTCGAAGAGCCCGTCCTCGAAGCCGTCGCGGGTGACCTTCTTCAGCCAGTGCGCGGGGATGATCTGGTCGGTGTCGACGTTGCTGCGGCGCAGCGGGACGACCCGGCCGGTGTGGGTGGTGAAGGCTTCCATCTTTGCGTTCTCCCTCGGGTGCCGTGCGCTTCTCAGACCGCGGCCATCTCGCGGACATCGGCCAGGTCGGCGGGCGAGGCCAGATGACCCAGCACCGCCGTCGCCGCCGCCACCTGCGGTGAGACCAGGTGGGTGCGGCCGCCCTTGCCCTGCCTGCCCTCGAAGTTGCGGTTCGAGGTGGAGGCGGCGCGCTCACCCGGCTGGAGCTGGTCGGGGTTCATGCCCAGGCACATGGAGCAGCCGGCGTGCCGCCATTCGGCGCCGGCCTCGGTGAACACCTTGTCCAGGCCTTCCTCGACGGCCTGCAGCGCCACCCGTACGGACCCGGGGACGACCAGCATGCGGACGCCGTCCGCCACGCTGCGGCCCCGCAGCACGGCGGCCGCCGAACGCAGGTCTTCGATACGGCCGTTGGTGCACGAGCCGACGAAGACGGTGTCGACGGCGACCTCGCGCAGCGGCTGACCCGCGGTCAGGCCCATGTACGTCAGGGCCTGCTCGGCGGCCAGCTTCGCACTGACGTCCGTGAAGGTGGCCGGGTCCGGCACCGACTGGGACAGCGGAGCACCCTGCCCCGGGTTGGTGCCCCAGGTCACGAAGGGCGCCAGTTCGGACGCCTCGATGACGACCTCGTGGTCGAAGACGGCGTCCTCGTCGGTGCGCAGCGTCTTCCAGTAGGCGACGGCCGCGTCCCAGTCCTCGCCCTGCGGGGCGTGCTCGCGGCCCTGGACGTAGGCGAAGGTGGTCTCGTCCGGGGCGATCATCCCGGCGCGGGCACCCGCCTCGATGGACATGTTGCAGATCGTCATCCGCGCCTCCATCGAGAGCTTCTCGATGGCCTCGCCGCGGTACTCGATGACGTAGCCCTGGCCGCCGCCGGTACCGATCCGCGCGATGACGGCCAGGATCAGGTCCTTGGCGGTGACGTCCTCGGGCAGTTCGCCGTTGACGGTGACCGCCATCGTCTTGAACGGGGCCATCGGCAGCGTCTGGGTGGCCAGCACGTGCTCCACCTGCGAGGTGCCGATGCCGAAGGCCAGCGCGCCGAAGGCGCCGTGGGTGGAGGTGTGGCTGTCGCCGCAGACCACCGTCGTACCCGGCTGGGTCAGCCCGAGCTGCGGGCCGACCACGTGGACGACGCCCTGCTCGACGTCGCCCAGCGGGTGCAGCCTGACCCCGAAGTCGGCGCAGTTCTTGCGCAGCGTCTCCAACTGGGTGCGTGAGACCGGGTCGGCGATCGGCTTGTCGATGTCCAGGGTGGGGGTGTTGTGGTCCTCGGTCGCCAGGGTCAGGTCGGTACGCCGCACGCGGCGGCCCGCCTTGCGGAGACCGTCGAAGGCCTGCGGGCTGGTCACCTCGTGGAGCAGGTGGAGATCGATGAAGAGCAGATCCGGCTCGCCTTCGGCGCGCCTGACGACATGGTCGTCCCAGACTTTCTCCGCGAGTGTGCGTCCCATCGCTTTCCCTCCGGCCGGCAACGCCGCCGACCACATGTCGAGATGCTTTCCGCCGCCCCCAGCCTCCGGCCGGGGGGACCCCGTGGAGCGGCGGCCGTCCTTCAAGGTTGGCGGGTTGCGCGGAAAATTGAACTTGCGTTTCACACTTTGAGACGCGAGTATCGACGCATGGACAACTCTAGCGGCGTCGGCGTTCTCGACAAGGCAGCTGTGGTATTGAGCGCTCTGGAGTCCGGTCCGGCCACCCTCGCCGGGCTGGTCTCCGCGACCGGGCTCGCGCGTCCCACGGCGCACCGGCTGGCGGTGGCGCTCGAACACCACCGCATGGTGGCCCGCGACATGCAGGGCCGCTTCATACTCGGCCCGCGGCTGGGCGAGCTGGCCGCGGCGGCAGGTGAGGACCGGCTGCTCGCCTCGGCGGGCCCCGTACTCACCCACCTACGGGATGTGACCGGCGAGAGCGCCCAGCTCTACCGCCGCCAGGGCGACATGCGCATCTGCGTCGCCGCCGCCGAACGCCTCTCCGGACTCCGCGACACGGTGCCCGTCGGCTCGACGCTGCCGATGAAGGCCGGTTCGGCGGCCCAGATCCTGATGGCCTGGGAGGAGCCCGAGCGGCTGCACCGCGGGCTGCAGGGCGCCCGGTTCACCGCGACCGCGCTGTCCGGCGTACGGCGCCGCGGCTGGGCCCAGTCCATCGGCGAGCGCGAGCCGGGTGTCGCCTCCGTCTCCGCGCCGGTCCGCGGCCCCTCCCACCGCGTCGTGGCCGCCGTCTCCGTCTCGGGCCCCATCGAGCGGCTGACCCGCCACCCGGGGCGGATGCACGCCCAGGCCATCGTCGACGCTGCCGCCCGCCTCAGCGAGTCGCTGCGCCGCCCGAGCTGAGCGGACGGATCCGCAGCCGGACCACATCGCGGACCCCGGGCCGGAAACCCGCTCGCTCCCCGGCCCGGTCACCCCTCAAGTCCGGTCCCGCGGTGCGGAGCGGACACCGCCCCACCCGCGGGCTACGGTCTGTACTCGACAGGTGGCGCAGCGCAACTCACCGGCAGGTGGCGGCCGTCACCGCGCGGCGGCGCCGTTCCCACCGGATCAGGCCCTCACCGGCTGGGCAGCGCGCGGCTCTCCTCGGACGATACGCGGCCCTCACCGGGCCACGCCCTGGCGCGCACCTGGCGACCCTCCCCGGTCTGGCCTGCACGACGCGGAGCGGCTGCTGCCCTACGCGCGAGAAGCGGAGCGCGCCGCGCAGGCAGGCCGATCTCGACGCACTGGACCACCTCCCGAGCGAGGCGGAGGACCGGTGAGGGTGCGTACCAAGGACGGCACGAGCCTCGGAGACAGCACGTGAAGGGCCCCGCACCGTGAGGTGCGGGGCCCTTCGATCGAGTACCCCCGACCGGATTCGAACCGGCGCTACCGCCTTGAGAGGGCGGCGTGCTAGGCCGCTACACAACGGGGGCTCTGCGCTGATCCCGACCGCATGGGCGGAATCCGTACCCCCGACCGGATTCGAACCGGCGCTACCGCCTTGAGAGGGCGGCGTGCTAGGCCGCTACACAACGGGGGCCTCGATCTCACGGAAACATGCGCTGCCGTTTACGCGGATCTTGCTGGGCTACCAGGACTCGAACCTAGACTAACTGAACCAGAATCAGTCGTGCTGCCAATTACACCATAGCCCACCAAAACGCAACCCCAGGTGGGGATCTTGTTTGGTGTGGCCGCCTCCGGGTCGGCCTTTCCGGCCCGCCCCGTTCGGCGACAGGAAGAACATTACCCGATCGACGACGGTGCTCCAAAACGAGTTCCCCCGGGTCAGGAACGGCCCGCGACCCGGAGTGCAAGAAGGGCTCCGGGTACGGATGTTCCGCGGAGCCCTTCGCTGCCGGGAGCCGTCAGGAGGTCTGCGCCGCCAGCTTCGCCAGGGCCGCGTCGACGCGCTCCAGGGTGCGCTCCTTGCCCAGCACCTGGAGGGACTCGAACAGGGGCAGACCGACGGTGCGCCCGGTCACGGCCACCCGCACCGGCGCCTGGGCCTTGCCGAGCTTGAGGCCGTGTTCCTCACCGGCGGCCAGGACGGCGTCCTTGAGGGAGTCGGGCGATGTCCAGTCCGCGGACTCCAGCTTGGCGCGGGCGGTGCGCAGCAGGGCGTCCGAGCCCTCCTTCATCGCCTTCTGCCAGGACTTCTCGTCCTCCACGGGGCGGTCCAGGAAGAGGAAGTCGACGTTGTCGGTGATGTCGGAGAGCACCGTCAGCCGGGTCTGGGCCAGCGGGGCCAGCTCCTCGAACGCCTGCGGGGAGAAGTTGGCGGCAGGCCAGGGCGCGTAGGGCGCCTGCAGCCAGGGCCGGCAGGCGGCCACGAAGTCCTTCAGCGGCATCTCGCGCAGGTGCGTGGCGTTGATCGCCTCGCACTTCTTGAGGTCGAAGCGCGCAGGGTTGGCGTTGACCTCGTGGATGTCGAAGGCGGCGACCATCTCGTCCACCGAGAAGATGTCGCGGTCCTCGGCAAGCGACCAGCCCAGCAGGGAGAGGTAGTTGAGCAGGCCCTCGCGCAGGAAGCCGCGCTCGCGGTAGAGGTTGAGGGAGGACTGCGGGTCCCGCTTGGAGAGCTTCTTGTTGCCCTCCCCCATCACGTAGGGCAGATGTGCGAATTCCGGGACGCGGCGGGCGATGCCGAGCTCGATCAGCGCCCAGTACAGCGCGATCTGGCGCGGGGTGGAGGAGAGCAGGTCCTCCCCGCGGAAGACGTGCGTGATGTCCATCAGCGCGTCGTCGACGGGGTTGACGAGCGTGTAGAGCGGGGCACCGTTGGCGCGCAGGATGCCGTAGTCGGTGACGTTCTCCGGCTGGAAGGTGATCTCGCCGCGGACCGCGTCGGTGAAGGTGATCGGCTTGTCCGGCATCCGGAAGCGGACCACGTGCGTGCGCCCCTCGGCCTCGTACGCGGCGATCTGCTCACCGGTCAGGGTGCGGCACCTGCCGTCGTAGCCGGAGGCGCGGCCCTCCTTGCGGGCCTGCTCACGGCGCTGCTCCAGCTCCTCGGCAGTGCAGTAGCAGGGGTAGGCGTAACCGCCGTCCAGCAGCTTGCGCGCGACGTCCGCGTAGATCTCCGTCCGCTGGGACTGGCGGTAGGGGCCGTGCGGGCCGCCGCCCGCGACGAACCCGTCCTCGGAGACCTCCGGGCCCTCGTCCCAGTCCAGGCCCAGCCAGCGCATGGCGTCCAGCAGCTGCTGGTAGGACTCCTCCGAGTCGCGGGCCGCGTCGGTGTCCTCGATGCGGAACACCAGCTTTCCGCCGGTGTGCCGGGCGTACGCCCAGTTGAACAGGGCGGTACGGACCAGACCCACGTGGGGGTTGCCGGTCGGGGAGGGACAGAAACGTACGCGGACGTCCGTGCCCGCGGTCGCGTTAGTCACGCTTGATCACCTTGTTGGTGAGAGTGCCGATTCCTTCGATGGTGACGGCGACCTCGTCGCCGACGTTGAGGGGGCCCACGCCCGCCGGGGTGCCGGTGAGGACGACGTCGCCGGGCAGCAGGGTCATCGCCTCGGTGATGTGGACGATCAGGTCCTCGATCGGGCGGACCATCTCGCTCGTGCTGCCGAGCTGTCGCTGCTCCCCGTTGACGGTGCACATGATGCCGAGATCGGTGGCGTCCAGGTCCGTCTCGGTCCAGGGACCCAGCGGGCAGGAGCTGTCGAAGCCCTTGGCGCGGGCCCACTGCTTCTCCGTACGCTGGGTGTCACGCGCGGTGACGTCGTTGGCGCAGGTGTACCCGAGGATGACGTCCTTGGCCCGCTCGCGGGGTACGTCCTTGCACAGCCGGCCGATGACGACCGCGAGCTCCGCCTCGTGGTGCAGCTCCTGCGAGAAGGACGGGTAGACGATCGGGTCGCCCGGACCGCTCACCGAGGTGGCCGGCTTGAGGAAGGTGACGGGGACGTCGTCGACCTCGTGGCCCAGTTCCCTGGCGTGCTCGGCGTAGTTCCGCCCGATCGCCACGACCTTGTTGGGGAGAGTGGGCGGGAGGAGCCGGACCTCCTTCAGCGGCAGTTTCCGGCCCGTGCGCTCGAACTCCGCGAAGGGGTGGCCCTTGATGATGTCCAGGACGGGGCCCTCGGCGGACGAGGGGTCGCCTTCCACGACGCCGAAACCCACGGTTCCGTCCAGGGAGAATCTTGCGATGCGCACGGGGGTCCTTTGCGGTGCGGGGCTTGCTTTCCGGGTCGAACCCAGCGTATGCCACGCGCGGTGACGGCCGGGGCGGGGCCGCCGCGCCCGCCCCGGCCGTCCCGTGCCGCTGCGGACGACTAGCGCAGCCGCGCCATCAGTGCGTGCTCGACCAGCGTGATCAGAGCGCTCTTGGCGTCGCCGCGGTGCCGGGCGTCCGTGGTGATGATCGGGGCGTCGGGCCCGATCTGGAGAGCTTCGCGGACCTCTTCCGGGGAGTAGGGCTGGTGACCGTCGAAGCCGTTGAGCGCGATCACGAACGGCAGCCCGCTGTTCTCGAAGTAGTCCACCGCCGGGAAGCAGTCCGCAAGCCGGCGGGTGTCCACCAGCACCACCGCGCCGATCGCACCGCGCACCAGGTCGTCCCACATGAACCAGAACCGGTCCTGACCCGGCGTACCGAACAGATACAGGATCAGGTCCTGGTCCAGCGTGATGCGGCCGAAGTCCATGGCCACGGTGGTGGTCGTCTTGTCGGCCGTGTGCGTGAGGTCGTCGATACCGGCCGAGGCGGAGGTCATCACAGCCTCGGTGCGCAGCGGGTTGATCTCCGAGACGGCGCCGACGAAGGTCGTCTTGCCCACGCCGAAACCGCCGGCCACCACGATCTTCGCGGAGGTCGTCGAACGGGCTGTCGTACCCCCGACGGGCCCGGCGCTAGAGCTTCCGAAGTCCACTGAGCACCCTTTCGAGCAGTGTCACGTCTGGCTGGCCGTCGGCGGTGGTCTCGTCGCCACCGGGCTGGTGGATGGCCACGAGCCCGGCTTCGGCCAGGTCGGCGACGAGGATCCGGGCGACGCCGAGCGGGATGGTCAGGAGTGCGGAGATCTCGGCGACCGACTTGATCTCGTAGCACAGGCGGCAGATCCGCTGATGCTCCGGGAGCTGGCCCTGGAGCTGCGACGAGTCTGCCGTGGTGTGCACCAGTGCCTCGATGGCGAGCTGGTAGCGGGGACGGGTCCGGCCACCCGTCATGGCGTACGGACGCACCAGCGGCTGCTGGGGAGGCGGCGCCTGGTCGGCGCCGCTCTCGTTGGCGGCGGCCATCTCACCGTGGGTGGGCTGCACCGGCTGGATGCGGGTCTGTTGGGGCCGCCGCTGCTGCGGCGGCTGGTGCTGCTGAGGCTGCTGCGCGGGGTGGGGCTGAGGCCCCTGTTCCGGCTGCGGCTGTGCCTGCTCGGGCGCCTGCTGCCCCTGGTACGGCTGTCCGTGGTGCGGCTGCTCCCCCTGGTGCTGGGTGCCGTGCTGCGGCTGCTGCCCCTGGTGGGGACGGGGCGGCTGCGGCGGAGTCGGGCGGCGGTCGCCGGGGCCGGCAGGGCGCCGGACGTGTTCGCTGGGCGCCGAGGGGAAGTTGAAACGGTTCAGGAACGGTGCGTCCCCGCCCGGGGCCGCGGCCGACTGGACGTCCTCCGGCTGGTCGGCATGACCACTGCCGTACGACGACGGACCTCCTGGGGGCGTTGCCACGTTTCCTCCTCCGACTCACGGACATACGGCCGTCTGCGCTCCCGGCACCTTATGGTGCTCGGACGCGATGCGCACGGCCGCGGGCCAGTTGTGCCCTAGTTGAGAAGACTGCCCTGCAGTTCCGCCCGCAGATCCGGGGTCAGGACGCCTCCCGCGCGGTCGACCAGCAGCGCCATCTCGTACCCGACCAGGCCGATGTCGGCCTCCGGATGGGCGAGGACGGCCAGCGAGGAACCGTCGGAGATGGCCATGATGAACAGGAAGCCGCGCTCCATCTCCACCACCGTCTGGTTGACCACCCCGCCCTCGAAGATGCGGGACGCACCCGAGGTCAGCGAGGTCAGCCCCGAGGCGACCGCCGCCAGTTGGTCGGCGCGGTCTCGCGGGAAGCCCTCGGACATCGCGAGCAGAAGTCCGTCGGCGGAGACCACCACCGTGTGGGAGACCCCCGGGGTGTTCTCCACGAAGTTGGTGATCAACCAGTTCAGGTTCTGCGCCGCCTGGCTCATCGGGCTCACACTAACGCTCCTGATCGTAGGTGCTGCCGGGGCCGAAGCCCTGTCGGTCGTTCTGGTTGCCGTCGCCCGCCGTGCGCCCCTGGCGGACACCGCGGTGCAGGTTGCTCAGCCGCCCCCGCACATCCTCCGGTGCACGGGAGACCGCGGGCCCGCCCTGCGGGCCCTCCTCCGCGGCGCCCGCGACCAGGTTGGCCCTGGGCACCCGCCGGGGCAGACCGGAGGAGGTGACGCCGCCGGCCTGCGGGTCGCGCAACTGCCCTGCCCTGTCCCAGAGTTCGTCGTTCTCATTCCGCGGGGGCGTTCCGGTTCCCTGCGGTGAGGCCCCTTGCGTGGTCGCCTCGGACGGGGCCGGCCGGCCCGGCGCCGAAGACTGGTGCCCCGCCCCCGGCCCGCCCTCCTGCGGCGATCGTCCCGGCTCACGGCGGGGAAGACCCACGCCGGTGGTGGAACGGTAGCTGCTCGGGAGGGGGCCCGGACGGTCGAAGCCTACGCGTTCGGACTCCCCCTCGGGAATGCCGGCGGAAGATTCCGCTTGCGGCTGCGCCGAGCCGTACTGGCCGTCGTACGGGGCCTGTTGGGGCGCCGCCGCCTGCTGCTCGAAGCCGCCGGCACCGGCGTCCGCGGTGCCGTCCCAGGGTGCGCCGTACCCGTCCGCGTAGGGCTGCCCGGCCCCGTCGGCCGCTCCGCCCTGCGCGAAGGGGTCGTAGCTCTCGTCCTGGCGGCCGAACCCCTGCTCAGGGCCCGGACCCGTGTACTGCTGCGCGGCGATCTCGCCCGTCGGCTCGCTCCCCTGCGGGTAGCCGCCCCGCGGCGCGTAGGGGTCCACCGGCTGCCCGTAGGCGCCCAGGGGCTGCCCCTGCGGGTCGTACGCCTGACGGGCGTACTCCTGCGGCGCGGGGCCTGGCTGCTGGTCCTGCCCCGGCTGCCCGCCGTGCTGCTGGTCGAACTGCAGGTCATACCCGTGCGGTCCGTGCGGTCCGCCCGGCGCGGCGTGCGGCTGCTGCTGTCCGGGGACCTGCCCGGCGCCCGGGGTCCGGCCCTGCGGGGGCTCCAGCGCGGCCCGGCGCTCCTCGCGCAGCCTCGCCCGCCCCGTGGAGCCGCGGTCGCCGCTGTAGCGGGTGTCGTCGAAACCCAGCTCGGCGGCGGAGCGGGAGCCTTCGGCCGCGGGGCGCGCAGGCGCTGGCTGCTGGTGCTCGGGGACGATCCGCGAGACGGTGAACTGCTCCTCGGGGCGCTGCTCCCCTCCCCCGCCGTGTGTGATCGCGTCGGGCAGCATGACCAGCGAGGTGGTACCGGCCTGCTCGCCCGACGGGCGCAACTGGACGCGGATACCGTGCCGGTCGGCAAGGCGGCCGACCACGAACAGGCCCATGCGCTGGGAGACGGCGGCGTCCACGGTCGGCGGGTTGGCGAGCTTGTGGTTGATGTCCGCGAAGTCCTCCGCGGTCAGCCCGATGCCCTTGTCGTGGATCTCGACCATCATCCGGCCGTCCGGCAGCCGGGTGGCGGTCACCCGCACCTTCGACTGCGGCGAGGAGAAGGAGGCCGCGTTCTCCAGCAGCTCGGCGAGCAGGTGGACGAGGTCGTTGACGACCTGACCGTGGATCTCCGTCTCCGGGATGCCGGTGACCTCGATGCGCTCGTAGTGCTCCACCTCGGAGGAGGCGGCGCGCAGGATGTCGACCAGCGGCACCGGCTCCGTCCAGCGGCGGCCGGGCTCCTCACCCGCGAGCACCAGCAGGTTCTCGCCGTTGCGGCGCATGCGGGTGGCCAGGTGGTCCATCCGGAAGAGCTTTTCGAGCTGGTCCGGGTCGGCCTCGCTGTTCTCCATCTCGGTCACCAGGCCCAACTGGCTTTCGATCAGGCCCTGGTTGCGGCGCGAGAGGTTGGTGAAGATCGCGTTGACGTTGCCGCGCAGCATGGCCTGCTCGGCCGCGAGCCGTACCGCCTCGCGGTGCACCTGGTCGAACGCGCGGGCGATCTCCCCGATCTCGTCCCTGCTGGTGAGCGGGATGGGCGCCACACGGGTGTCCACCCGGCCCGGGTCGGTGCGGGAGAGCTGGTCGACGAGCATCGGCAGCCGCTGCTGGGCGACGTCGAAGGCCGCCGTCCGCAGCGCCCGCATGTTCAGGCTCATCGAGCGGGCCATCCGGCCCGCGACGAAGAAGGCAAGCAACAGGGCGACCAGCACGATCGCCGAATTGACGAGCGCGTCACGGCGGGCGTCCGAAGCGATGTTCTCGGTCTCCTGCACGGCGTCGCGGGTCAGCTGCGACTCCACGGCGCGGTAGGCGTCGAACGTCGCCGTGGAGGTGGCGAACCAGCTGTCGGTGGTGATGCCCTTGGACTTCAGCTCCGACGCGCTCGCCCCGGAACCGATCGCCTTGACCATGGCGTCCATGGAGGGCGGAGCCACGAACTTCTTGTCCTGGGAGGCGGCCTGCTCACGTGCCTCGTCGAGCTTCCGGGCGCCGGCCGCCTTGGCCTTGGCGGTCTCCTTCTTCAGCAGGTCCACGTCCTCGGGCCGGCCACCGGAGCTGTACTCACCCAGCGCGATGCGCTCCAGGTAGTGGTACGAGGCCAGCGCGGTGAGCTGGGCCTCCTTGTCCTTGGCGGACGGGCCCGGCTCGATCAGCAGATGGGTTCCCAGGGAGCGCTGGAGGGACTCGGCGGCCTTGGCCAGCGAGATGGCGTAGACGGTGCGCCCGTAGGAGGTGACGTTGCCGGTGCCCAGACCCAGCTCGTTGGAGAACTCCATCAGCGGGTGCTGGACGTCGACGTACCCCTCCTCGGTCTCCACCCCGGTCAGATCCTTGGAGAACGCGCCGGTGCGCAGGGCGGCCAGCTTCGGCTCGACCTTCTCGAACGCGGCGAGCCGGCGCTTGAGACCGGGGTTGTCCGGCAGATGGGAGGCGGCGCGGTGGAACCTCTTCGCGGCCGTGTCCGTCGCGTCCCTGGCCTTCTTGACCTCGGAGCTGCCCTTCTTGTCCTGCAGCAGCGGCTCGGCGGTACGGTCCCGCTCGTCGATGAGGGCGTTGCCGTAGTCGGCGGCCGCCTCGACCAGTTGCGCCGTACGCTGGGCCTCCTTGGCGTCCTGCCAGGCGGAGATGTCCGACTGGACCTTGAACCCGCCGAACACGAGAGCGACGAGCACGGGTATGAGCAGGATCGCGTTCAGCCGCGTGGCCACCCGCCAGTTGCGCGCCGACCACCGGCTGCCCGGGCCGGTGGCGGGCACCGGCCGGGCGGCCGGGCCACCCTGCGCCCCGCGCGGCGGGGTGGGACGCGGCGGTGGGGTGAAGTTGCCCCTCGACGCCGCCGTACCGCCCCCCGCGGCGCCCTCCGGTTCCGGGCCCGGCGTACCCCTGGTCCTTCGCCTCACTCGACTTCTCACCTCTCGGCGTGCGGCGCCCTCGGTCGTGCCGCGCCTGCACTACTGCTGAGTTCAGGGAATTCCAGCACGTCAGGGCCGCCCCGTCCAAACACCTGGCGGATTACGGAGGGCTACGGGAGCGCCGGGAAGCAGCACACGGCGGGCGAGCGGAAAACGGGCATTGGGGCCGTGCGACGCCAAATGGCGCGGGTTCCGTACGCAGAGCGAGACGTTCTGCGCGCCCGCCGTGTTCGTCCGAGTGTGTTTCTCGCTCGAAACGTTATGAACGTGAGGCCGTGCGAGTTCCCGCACATGGCGAAAAACACAGCTTGACGCGCGGCCGTTCGTACGGTCCGCGGTACGGCGCGCGGCGGCGCTAGCTGAGACGAGCCAGCAGCGCGTGCTCGACCAGTGTGATCAGCCCGCTCTTGGCGTCCGCCCGCTGCCGGGCGTCCGTGGTGATGATCGGGGTACCGGGCCCGATCTGGAGAGCTTCGCGGACCTCTTCCGGGGAGTAGGGCTGGTGACCGTCGAAGCCGTTGAGCGCGATCACGAACGGCAGCCCGCTGTTCTCGAAGTAGTCCACCGCCGGGAAGCAGTCCGCAAGCCGGCGGGTGTCCACCAGCACCACCGCGCCGATCGCACCGCGCACCAGGTCGTCCCACATGAACCAGAACCGGTCCTGACCCGGCGTACCGAACAGATACAGGATCAGGTCGTCGTCGAGCGTGATGCGGCCGAAGTCCATGGCCACGGTGGTGGTCGTCTTGCCACCGGTGTGGGTGAGGTCGTCGATACCGGCCGAGGCGGAGGTCATCACGGCCTCGGTGCGCAGCGGGTTGATCTCCGAGACGGCGCCGACGAAGGTCGTCTTGCCCACGCCGAAACCGCCGGCCACCACGATCTTCGCGGAGGTCGTCGAACGGGCAGCCGCGGGAATCCCGTACCCCTGCTGAGCCTGCGGTTCCATGGCACCCGTCGGGACCGGGGGATCCATCGCGCCCATCGGCGGGGCCGGCCGGGGCCCTGTCGGGTCCATCTGCGGGCTAGAGCTTGCGAAGTCCACTGAGCACCCTTTCCAGCAACGTCACATCGGGGGCGCCGCCCGGGTCCGAGGCGCTGCCCGGCTGGTGGATGGCCACCATGCCGGCTTCGGCGAGGTCGGCGACGAGAATGCGGGCCACTCCCAGCGGGATGGCGAGCAGCGCGGAGACCTCCGCGACCGACTTGACCTCCCGGCACAGGTGGCAGATCCGCTGGTGCTCCGGAAGCAGCCCCTGCAACTGCATCGGGTCCGCGTTGCTGCTCACGAGTGCCTCGATGGCGAGCTGGTAGCGCGGCCGGGTGCGCCCGCCCGTCATGGCGTAGGGACGCACCAGCGGCTGGTCGCCCTCGCCACCGTACGGCGCATGGGAGTTGTACGCGCCGTACGGGTCGTGCGAGGCGGGCGGCGGGGTCATGGCTCCTCCGAGCGAGGCATGGGGTCGGCGGACGGACTGTGTGGCTCAGGTGCGGGGAGCGTGTCGATCAGTTGAGGATGCTGCCCTGGAGTTCCGCGCGGACATCCGGAGTCAGTACGCTTCCAGCACGGTCCACCAGGAGCGCCATCTCGTAGCCGACCAGGCCGATGTCGGCCTCCGGATGGGCGAGGACGGCCAGTGACGAGCCGTCGGAGATGGCCATGATGAACAGGAAGCCGCGCTCCATCTCCACCACCGTCTGGTTGACCACCCCGCCCTCGAAGATGCGCGACGCACCCGAGGTCAGCGACGTCAGGCCGGAGGCGACCGCCGCCAGTTGGTCGGCACGGTCACGCGGGAAGCCCTCCGACATGGCCAGCAGCAGGCCGTCGGCGGAGACCACCACCGTGTGGGAAACCCCTGGGGTGTTCTCCACGAAGTTGGTGATCAACCAGTTCAGATTCTGCGCCGCCTGGCTCATCGGACTCAACTAACGCTCCTGCTGATAGGTGGGACCTGCGCCGCGGGGGTCCGTGCCGGCCTGTCGGCCCTGCTGGACGCCGCGGCGGAGATTGGTCAACCGGCCACGCACGTCATCGGGCGAGCGGGAGACCTGTGGACCGGACTGGGCGGTGGACTGCTGCTGTGCGGTGCCCGCGACCAGGTTGGCGCGGGGTACGCGGCGCGGCAGACCGGAGGTCGTGACACCGCCCGCGGCGGGCTGGCGGAGCTGCTCGGCCTGCCGCCACTGCTCGTCGTTGGGCGTGGCCCCCCAGTTGCCGCCGTGCAATGTGTCGCCCACGGCGAGCGAGGGCCCTGCGACGGGGGCGTTGCCGCCGGTGGGTGCCGTCCCGTTGGCCGGTGCGGCGTCGCCCGCCGGGGTGCCCGGGGTGGCGCGGCGCTGCGGGAGCGGGGGCACGGCCGAGGCGGGCTGCCCCGGCCGCGGGACGGACGGTCCGGAGGCCGGCGTCGGGGGCTGCCAGCCGCTGCTGTCCGCACCGTCGGTGCCGTCGGTCCGGTCCGGCCGGGGCTGGTGCTGCTGCGGCTGCCCGGGGGGCTGGGCCGCACCGCGGAACCAGTTGGACTCCATCGACGCGAAGATCGGGGTCGGCGCGTCGTCCGGGGCCGGGGGCCCCGAGGGTATGCCGCCGTCGAAGCCGGCGCCGGCCTGGTGGGGCCGGGCGTGCTCGCCGGTGTTCTCGGGCTCGTCGTGCCCGCGCGGGGCGTCGGCGCCGCCCGGGCCCTGCTCCGGGCGGGCCCAGCTCGGACGGTGGGGCGCGGTGTCCGCCGCGCCGCCCGCCAGGGGGTAGCCGGAGTGTCCCGGGTGGCCCGGCTCGTCGGAGCCGGACGGCTGCGCGTACTCACCGGTGTCCGCGGGGGAACCGGGCTGCGGGTACGTACCCGTGTCCGCAGGGCCGTCGGGCTGCTGCGGCGCCGGGAACGCACCGGTGGTCTCCGGGGTGCCGGGCCGCGCGTACTGGCCGGTGCGCTCCGGACCGTTCGGCTGCGGGAACCGGCCCGTGCCCTCGGACGGCGTACCCGGCTGCGCGTACGGCCCCGTACGGTCGGAGTCGCCCGAGGCGGGCAGCGCGAACTGCCCCGTCTCGGCGGGGCCGCCCGGCTCGGGCTGCGGGAACTGGCCGGTGCCTTCGGGGCCGCCCGGCTGCGGGAACCGGCCGGTGCGCTCCGGACCGTTCGGCTGCGCGTACGGGCCGGTGCTCTCGGGCGAGGTGCCCGGCTGCGGGAACTGCCCCGTGTTCTGCGGGCCACCCGGCCGCGCGAACTGGCCGGTGCCCTGCGGACCACCCGGCAGCGGGAACTGCCCCGTGCCCTCGGGCGTGCCCGGTCGGGGGTACGGGCCCGTGTCGGCGGGGCCGTCGGGGGTGACCCGCGGGATCTCGCTCGTGCTGCCCGGACCCTCGGCCGGCGAACCGGGCTGCGCGTACGGGCCCGTGCGGGCGGAGTCGCCCGCACCGATCTGCGGGAACTGGCTCGTGCTGCCCCCGGCCTCGTCCTGCGGGCCGCTCAACTGGGCGTACCGGCCCGTCTCGGCGGGACCGTCAGGGGTGACCCGCGGGATCTCGCTCGTGCTGCCCGGACCCTCGGCCGGCGAACCGGGCTGCGCGTACGCACCGGTGTCCGCCGGGCCACCCGACCGGGGCGGGGCGAAGGAGTCGTCGGCGCCCGGCTGCGCGGGCCGGCCGGTGCCGCCCGGGAGCTGGGCCGCGGGGCCGCCGCGGGTGGGCAGCGGCGGGGTGCCGTCCGTCGCACCGCCGGGGCCGGCGGGGGCCTGACCCGGCCGGCCCGGATTGGGCGGCGCACCGAAGAAGTTGACGGCGCTGCCGCCGGAGGCGCCCTGCCCGCCGGGCAGCGCAGCGCGCGAGCCGCCGCCGTTCTGGCCGCGGGTGGGCAGCGCGCCCAGTCGCGACGTCCCCGAGGCGCCCGCGCCGGCTCCCGTACCAGGGCCGGGGTTGCCCGCGGCCGGGCCGGAGCCCGCGCCGGGACTCGGCGCGCCCGGCGCGTTCTGCTGGGGGCCACGCTGGAGCGCGGCTGCGAGGTTGCCGCTCTTGCTGCCGCCGCGCGCCTGGGCGGGCGGCGGGCCCGACTGGCCGCCGGGGGCGCCGGGACGGCCCTTGGCGCCGCCCTGGGCGATGTCGACGGGGAGCATGACCAGCGCGGTCGTGCCACCCGAGTCGGAGGGGCGGAGCTGGATGCGGATGCCGTGCCGCAGGGAGAGGCGGCCGACCACGAACAGGCCCATGCGGCGGGAGACGGAGACGTCGACCGTCGGCGGGGCGGCCAGCCGCTCGTTGATCGCGGACAGGTCCTCGGGCGAGAGCCCGATACCGGTGTCGTGGATCTCGATGAGGACCCGGCCGTCGGGCAGGGCGTGGCCGGTGACCTTGACCTTGGTCTGCGGCGAGGAGAACGAGGTGGCGTTCTCCAGCAGCTCGGCGAGCAGGTGCACGAGGTCGTTGACGACGCGGCCCGCGACCTCGGTCGCCGGGACGGAGTTGAGCTCGATGCGCTCGTACTGCTCCACCTCGGAGGCGGCGGCGCGCAGCACGTCGACCAGGGGGACCGGGCGGGTCCAGCGACGGCCGGGCTCCTCACCGGCGAGCACCAGCAGGTTCTCACCGTTGCGGCGCATGCGGGTGGCCAGGTGGTCGAGCTTGAAGAGGGAGGAGAGCTGGTCGGGGTCGGCCTCGCGGGACTCCAGCTCGGAGATGAGCGAGAGCTGACGCTGGATCAGGCCCTGGCTGCGGCGCGAGAGGTTGGTGAACATCGCGTTGACGTTGCCCCGCAGCAGCGCCTGCTCACCGGCGAGCCGGACGGCCTCGCGGTGGACGTCGTCGAACGCGGAGGCCACCTTGCCGATCTCGTCCCGGCTGTGCACGCCGACGGACTCCACGGAGGTGTCCACGTCCTGCGGCTCCGCCTCGGACATCTGCTTGACCAGCTCGGGCAGCCGCTTGCGGGCGACGTCCTGCGCGGTGTCCTGGAGGCGGCGCAGGGAGCGGACCATGGAGCGGGCCACGACGAAGGCGCCGACCAGCGAGATGCCCAGGACCAGCAGGATGATGGCACCGCTGATGAGCGCTTCGCGCTGAGCCTCGGAGCGCAGCTCACGAGCCTGCTGCTCCATCTTCTCCAGCAGCGTCTGCTCGATCTTGTCCATCGCCGCGATCTTGGACTCGTCCTGGTCCATCCAGTCGACGTAGGTGCGGCTCTGCTTCTTGATGGCGTCCGGGCCGTGCAGCATCCGGTCGCGGTACTTGTTCGCCATGACGACGTTGACGTCGTCGCCGCCGAGGGGCTTGAGGAGGTCGTCGGTCTCCCCGGCGCCGTAGATCTGGCCGAAGCTGTCGAGCTCGGCCCCCTCGCTGTCGGTGGCGGTCCGGGCGAAGAGCCGGTCGCTCTCGGAGAGCTTGGGTGTGGGCTGGTGGGCCAGTCCGGCCGAGATGATCGCGCGCTGGATGGAGGCGTACTCCTTGGCGCTGGAGAACGCGGCCAGCGCACGGGTGGAGTTGATCATCTCCGAGTTGCTCGTCGCCTGCGCCATGTCCTGCGAGAGGGAGAGCAGGGACTCGATGAGCTGGTTGTAGGTGGTGACCGTCTGGGAGACGTACTCCGGGTTCTCGTAGGCGCGCTCGCGGATCGTGTTGATCGCGGTGAGCTGACGGGTGATGTCCAGGACGGTGGACTGGACCCCGGCCATCACCTTGTCGCTGCCGTCGATGTCGCCGGTGGCTTCCTTGAAGGACTGGAACGCCTCGTCGGTGTCCTGGCGGGCGCCGACGACGACGTCGTCCTTCTCATTCCCCGTACTGACCAGCGGGCCTGCCGAGCGGTCCCGTTCCTCCTGGAGCGCGGCCGCCAGCTTGGTGGCCTGCTCCGTCATCTCGGTGAGGTCTTTCATGTTGTCGAGCTGGTCGACGTTCTGCAGCGAGTCCGAGATGCGCAGCCCACCGAGCGTGGTGGCGGCGATGACCGGGAGGGCGAGGAGGGAGACGAGGCGGGTGCTGATGCGCCAGTTGCGCAGGGCCATGCGGGAGCCGGGGTCGGGAGCGGCCGGCGCCTCGGGAGCCTTGCCATTCTTACCGACGTTACCGACGTTGCCGGCCTTCTCGTTCTTCCCGGCCTTGTCGCCCTTGGCAGCCTTGCCGTTCTTGGCTGTCTTGGCTGCCTTGTCGCCCTTCTCGTTCTTCGCGGTCCGGCCAGGCTTCGCGGGCTTGCCGCTCGCTTCGGCGGCGCCCGTGGGGGCCACCGCGGCGCCCTGCTCGCCGTTCACCTGCCGGCCGGAGGGCACGCCCTGGCCACCACCGGTGGGCCCGCCGTCCTGGGCGCGCCCGGGCTGGGACCCGCGGCCGGCTGAGCCGCGCGCCTCCGGGGCTCCCTCGGCGCTGCCATCCCTCTTGAAACGTCCCTGCACTAGCGTCGCAACCTCTGGACCAGGCGTCCCCCGTCACGGCGGCGGGACGGTATCGAGTCGTGGGGGTCCCAGGCCCCCAGGGCGGTCGTGATGACCGGCGCGTCCCCTCATCTCCGTCGCGCGGCGCCGCTTCCTGCGTCCGACGCGCGCCGGTCTGTTTCGTCCTGCGGCGGTCCGTGGAATTCCAGCACAGTGCCGGACCTCCAACAAGGGCTGTGGATAACCCCCGAAGATCAGTAACCTTCCGCACGCACGCACTTACGGTGCGTCGAGAACCGGCCACGGAATGTCGGATTCCTCCCGACCCGAGGCGCACGCCGCCTCAGCGGGCCACCGAAAGCGCGAGACCGGCGTCACGCACGGAATGCTCCGGTTGGCCCGCTGTGCCCGATTAAGAAGCTGGATTCGACGATTACTTATGTCTGTTTTGGTAACGGCCTCGTGAGCAAACTCACACGCCGGGCGTTGCCTAGGTCACGTTCCGGCGGGGAATAGCGGGCCTAGTCTCGGCGTTTACATCTCATCCTGAAATGACAAGCCGAGCGAGGTAAGGGCATCCAGTGAAGTCCACGCTGACCATGGGCAAGATAGCCAACCCGCAGCGCACCACCCTGGCGCACCTGAAGGACGCCGACGAGCTGACGACCCACGCGGTCGAGGCGGACGCGGCGCAGGAGGCGGCAGAAGCGGACACGGCCCTGCCGGCCCGGACCGCCAACCCGCGCCGCACCGTCCTGATGGACTCCGAGCCCGTCGCGAGCTGAGGCGCGGCCCCGCCCGCGCGGGTCGGTCCCCGCGCACACCACACCGAGGCGCGTGCCGGAACCCTGTCCCCGGGGTTCCGGCACGCGCCTCGGTCGTTTCTCTGCCCCGTCGGCCTGCCGGCGAACCGGCTCACGCCGATCGATTCTCAGCGGATCCACTCCGCGGACCGGCCACCGCCCGGCCCGCGGGCGCGGCGGGCCGGGCGAGCCGGTGGTGGATCAGCCCTGCCAGCTGTGCGGGGCGCGGAAGCCGTGCTGTCGCTCCAGCCGGCGCCATCCGGCCTTCGTCGCGCGGGTGGAGCGCCCGTGGGCGGGCGTCCTGTCCGCGTGCGAGGAGGCGGCGGCGCGGGCCAGCAGCAGCGCGGTCACCGCGGCCAGCTCCTCGGCGTTGGCCTGGCCCTTCTCCACGCGCACCACGTCACCGGCGGTGGCGGCGGAGCCGGTACTGGCGGACTCCTTGGGGGTCTCGTTCATCTGTGCTCCCATCACTGCGGAGGGTTGCCGTGCTTGCGTGACGGCAGGTCGGCGTGCTTGCTGCGCAGCATCGCGAGGGACCTGATCAGCACCTCGCGGGTCTCGGCCGGGTCGATGACGTCGTCCACCAGGCCGCGCTCGGCGGCGTAGTAGGGGTGCATCAGCTCGGCCTTGTACTCCTTGACCATGCGGGCCCGCATGGCCTCGGGGTCGTCGGCGGCGGCGATCTGGCGGCGGAAGACCACGTTGGCGGCGCCCTCGGCGCCCATCACCGCGATCTCGTTGGTCGGCCAGGCGTAGGTCAGGTCGGCGCCCACGGACTGGCTGTCCATCACGATGTAGGCGCCGCCGTAGGCCTTGCGCAGGACGACGGAGATACGCGGCACGGTCGCGTTGCAGTACGCGTACAGCAGCTTGGCGCCGTGCCGGATGATGCCGCCGTGCTCCTGGTCGACGCCCGGGAGGAAGCCGGGGACGTCCAGCAGCGTGAGGATCGGGATGTTGAAGGCGTCGCACATCTGCACGAAGCGGGCGGCCTTCTCGCTGGCCTCGATGTCCAGCACCCCGGCCAGCGACTGCGGCTGGTTGGCGACGATGCCGACGACCTCGCCGTCCATCCGCCCCAGCGCGCAGATGATGTTGGTCGCCCAGCGCTCGTGCACCTCCAGGAACTCCCCGTCGTCGACGAGCTCCTCGACCACCTTGCGCATGTCGTAGGGGCGGTTGCCGTCGGCGGGCACCAGGTCGAGCAGCGCGTCGCCGCGCCGCTCGGCCGGGTCGTCGGTGGGCTCGGACGGCGGGTTCTCGCGGTTGTTCTGCGGCAGCAGGGAGAGGAGGTAGCGGACCTCCTCCAGGCAGCTCTCCTCGTCGTCGTAGGCGAAGTGCGCCACGCCGGAGGTCGCCGCGTGCACGTCCGCGCCGCCCAGTCCGTCCTGGGTCACCGTGGCGCCGGTCACCGCCTCGACCACGTCGGGCCCGGTGATGAACATCTGCGAGGTGTCGCGGACCATGAAGACGAAGTCGGTCAGCGCCGGGCTGTAGGCGGCGCCGCCCGCGCACGGGCCGAGCATCACGCTGATCTGCGGGATGACGCCAGAGGCCTTGGTGTTGCGCTGGAAGATGCCGCCGTACCCGGCCAGGGCCGCGACGCCCTCCTGGATGCGGGCGCCGGCCCCGTCGTTGAGGGAGACCAGCGGCGCGCCCGCCGCGATGGCCTTGTCCATCAGTTTGTGGATCTTGGTTGCGTGGGCCTCGCCCAGCGCGCCGCCGAAGATCCGGAAGTCGTGCGCGTACACGAAGACGGTGCGGCCGTGGACGGTGCCCCAGCCGGTGATCACGCCGTCCGTGTACGGCTTCTTCTCCTCCAGCCCGAAGCCCGTCGCGCGGTGCCTGCGCAGCGGCTCGATCTCTCGGAAGGTGCCCTCGTCCAGCAGCAGGTCGATACGCTCGCGGGCGGTCAGCTTGCCCTTGGCGTGCTGCGCCTCGGTCGCCTTCTCACTGGGGCCCTGGAACGCCTGTGCACGGATCGCGTGCAGTTCGGCGACGCGCCCGCGGGTGTCCTGCGCCGGAACGGCGCCCGGCGCGGCCTCGTCGGTGCGGTGCGACGGCTGGGACGGATCGGTCATGTATAGACCCTACGAAACAAGGGGCCGCATCACCGTCGTCGGATCCGTACAGTCTCCGCGGCGGATTCATGGCAGCGCTGGACAGAACCCGGGAGGGCCCGGCCGGCCCAAGCAGCGGAACCTCTCATCACAGGCCCCGGTTGCTGTGGGGACTCCACAGCAACCGGGCCGGTTACCGGAAGCGGAGGCTACCGGTTCCGCCGCCCGGCGCGGGCCGCCGCACCGCCGGACAGAAGACGGGCAGGTCAGGCGGTGGCCTTCGGCGGATCCGCCGCCTCTTCCGGCTCCGGTGTCGCGTCCGCCGCGGGCGCCTCGACCGGCGGGCGGCCCGGCGCGCCCGCCGTCACCAGCGCGAAGACCGCGGCGGTGACGGCGGCCGAGAGCAGGAAGCTGAGGTCGAAGCCGCCCAGCTCCGCCACGAGCGGACCGGTGTACAGCGGCGTGTCGACGGCCAGCAGGCCGACGCCGGAGCCGATGGCCCAGGCCACGGTGGCGCGGACGTTCCACCCTGCGGAGAACCAGTAGCGGCCGCCGACGGAGCGCCGGTTGAGGACCTGCAGCGCGTCGGCGTCGTAGACGCCCCGGCAGCGGGCGTGCCCGATCAGCACGATCACCGCCCACGGGGTGCCCACCGCGGTCAGCAGCAGCACGAAGGCCGTCATGGCGTCCTGCGCCTCCCACACGAAGTGGCCGAGGTAGACCAGGAGGGTGGCCAGCCCCGCGACGGTCCAGGTGGCCCGGGTGCGGGTGGTACGCGGGACGATGGCGTCCAGGTCGAGGCCCATCGAGTAGAGCATCAGACCGGCGTTGCCGACCGAACCGAGCGAGGCGGCGAGCAGCAGCGGGACCAGGAACCACAACGGTGCCTGCGCGACGAGGGGGCCCGCGTAGTCGGTCGCGGCGTCCACGGCGACGGCGGTGAAGGTGCCGAAGAGCTGCGGGACGAGCAGGCCCAGGACCAGTCCGCCGCAGGTCGTCAGGTAGACCCGGCGGCCGGAGTGGCGGGACGGCGAGATGTAGCGGGTGTAGTCGCCCAGCAGCGTGATGAAGGCCATCGGGCCGCTGAGCCCGGCGGCGACCACGGCCAGCAGCCATGTCGTCCAGAAGTCGCCCAGCAGGTAACTGCTCCCGGTGGGGGGCCGGGTCGTGAACTGCGGTGCGTAGGCGATCAGTCCGACGGCCAGCAGCGCCGTCATCCCGATGGCCAGCACACGGCTGAGCCTCAGCAGCAGCCGGTAGCCGTAGACGGCGCACACGGCCGTGCACACGGCGAGCACGGCGTAGACGAGCGCGTAGGCGGCGGCCGAGTCGGGCAGCCCGGACAGCCGTGCCAGGGAGCCGACCATCGCATCCCCGCCCACCCACAGGGTCAGGGCGGTGTAACCGAGCGAGAGCAGCAGGCCGAGGGCGGAGCCCAGCAGCCTGCCGCGGACGCCGAACTGGGCGCCGCTGCTGGTGGACAGGTTGGTCGCGGTACGCAGCGAGACCAGGGCGAGCGGGGCGACCGCAGGGTGCCGACGAGGGTACCCAGGACCATCGCGGAGGCGGCGGCCCGAAAGCCGAGCCCGAAGGAGACCGGCAGCCAGCCGAAGATGACGACACCGAGCGCGAGGTTGGAGCCGAGGAGGAAGCTCACGATGTCGCGGGGTCGGCTCGTGCGCTCGGCTTCGGGGATGACGTCGACGCCGTGCTGCTCGATCTGCATGGTGCTCCCTGAGAGTCCGGCACTTGTTTGAGGAGCGCTCAATCTGAAGCATGCTCAACCGTCGGGTCAATGGGGGCAACGAAGACTTGACTATTTGAGTGCTGCTCTAAATGCTGGTCGGGCATCCGCAAGGCACACGGAAGGTGGACGGACGTGCGGCTGGGGCCGACCGAGAGAGACCGCCTGCTGATCTTCGGCACCGCCGAACTGGCACGCGCCAGAAGGGCCAGGGGTCTTCGGCTGAACGTGCCGGAGGCCACGGCGCTGATCGCCGACACCGTCTGCGAGGCGGCCCGCGACGGGCTGCGCCTCGCCGACGCCGTCGCGGCCGGACGGGCCGTGCTCGGCCCCGACGACGTGCTGCCCGGCGTGGCCGCGGTCCTGGGCGAGATCCAGGTGGAAGCCGTCTTCGACGACGGCTCCCGGCTCGCCGTCGTCCCCTCCCCCATCGGTGCCGCCAGCACGGAATCCAGCACGGAAGCCACAGAAGCCACGGAAGCCACGGAAGCCACAGAAGAGGTGCCCGGCGCCATACTGCCCGCCGCACCCGGGGAGGGCACCGACGCGGCGTATGCCCCGGCGCCGCCCGAGGTGACGCTGAGCGTGCGCAACACCGCCGACGTGCCGGTCAGCGTCACCTCGCACTTCCACTTCTTCGAGGCCAACCCGCGCCTCGACTTCGACCGCGCCGCCGCCTACGGCATGCGGCTCGCGGTCCCGGCGGGCTCGTCGGTCCGCTTCGACCCCGGCGGAGTCTGCGAGGTCGGTCTCCTCCCGCTGGGCGGCGAGAGGATCGCGATCGGCTTCGCCGGGCTGGTGGACGGCCCGCTGGACGCGCCCGGCGCCCGTGCGGAGGCACTGCGCCGCGCCGCGGCCTGCGGCTACCTGGGCGCCGGGCCCGCTGCCCACCCCCCGCATCCCGAGGAGGACGAAGCATGAGCGCGGACCCGCGCGAGTACGCGGCGGTACACGGGCCCCGCGCGGGCGACCGGGTCGCGCTGGGCGACACCGGACTCGTCGTCCGCGTCGAGTCGGACTCCCAGCGCCCCGGCGAGGAGTTCCTGGCCGGATTCGGCAAGACCGCCCGCGACGGGCTGCACCTGAAGGCGGCCGCCGTCCGCGAGACCTGCGACGTGGTCATCAGCAACGTGCTGGTCATCGACGCGGTGCAGGGCATCCGCAAGGTGTCCGTCGGCATCCGCGGGGGCCGCATCCACGCGATCGGCCGGGCGGGCAACCCGGACACGGTCGACGGGGTGGACGTCGTGGTCGGCACCGGCACCTCGATCGTCTCCGGTGAGGGCCTCATCGCCACGGCCGGCGCCGTGGACACCCACGTCCACCTGCTCTCGCCGCGCATCATGGAGGCCTCGCTGTCCTCCGGTACCACCACCATCATCGGCCAGGAGTTCGGACCCGTGTGGGGCGTGGGCGTCAACTCGCCGTGGGCGCTGGGGCACGCGTTCTCCGCGTTCGACGCCTGGCCGGTCAACATCGGCTTCCTGGGCCGCGGCTCCTCCTCGCACCCCGCACCCCTGGTGGAGGCGCTGGCCGAGGGCGGGGCCTGCGGCTTCAAGGTGCACGAGGACATGGGCGCCCACCACCGCGCCCTGGACACCGCGCTGCGGGTGGCCGAGGAGCACGACGTCCAGGTCGCGCTGCACAGCGACGGGCTGAACGAGGCCCTCGCCGTGGAGGACACCCTCGCCGTGCTGGAGGGTCGGACCATCCACGCCTTCCACATCGAGGGCTGCGGCGGCGGCCACGTCCCCAACGTGCTGCGGATGGCGGGCGTGCCCAACGTCATCGGCTCCTCCACCAATCCGACGCTGCCGTTCGGGCGGGACGCGGTCGCCGAGCACTACGGAATGATCGTCTCGGTGCACGACCTGAAGACCGACCTGCCCGGCGACGCCGCGATGGCCCGCGACCGCATCCGCGCAGGCACCATGGGCGCCGAGGACGTGCTGCACGACCTGGGCGCCATCGGCATCACCTCCTCCGACGCGCAGGGGATGGGCCGCGCGGGCGAGACGGTGCGGCGCACCTTCCAGATGGCGGCCAAGCTCAAGGCGGAACTGGGCGATGCGGACGGCACCGACAGCAGCACCGGCGCGGGGGACGACAACGCGCGGGTGCTGCGCTACATCGCCAAGCTCACTCTCAACCCGGCCCTCGCGCACGGCCTCGCGCACGAGATCGGCTCCATCGAGCCCGGCAAGATGGCGGACATCGTGCTGTGGCATCCCGCCTACTTCGGGGCCAAGCCGCAGATGGTCCTCAAGTCCGGCTTCCCCGCCTGGGGTGTCACAGGCGACCCCAACGCGGCGACCGACACCAGCGAACCGCTGGTGCTGGGCCCGCTGTTCGGCGGCCACGGAGCCGCGCCGGCCGAGCTGTCGGTGGCGTTCGTCTCCCGGGCGGCCGTCGAGCAGGGCGGCGACACGCTGCCGACGCGGCGGCGCCGTAGCGCCGTCCGGGGCACCCGCGGCATCGGCCCCGCCGACCTGGTGCACAACACGAGGCTGGGCACGGTCGACGTGGACCAGCTGACCGGTCTGGTCACGCTGGACGGCGCGCCGCTGCGCTCCGAGCCCGCCGAGAGTGTCTCCCTCAACCGCCTCTACTTCCTCTGACCCCCGTCTCCTTCGAGCACTCCAAGGAACGCCCTGCCATGAGCACCGCCACGCCCGCCGCCCCGTACATGCCTGCCGAGTGGGCGCCGCACGAGCGCACCTGGATGGCCTGGCCGGGACCCAACCCCACCTTCGAGGACGCACAGGCGCTGGCCGAGGCCCGCGCCGCGTGGGCGCGGGTGGCCCGCGCCGTCCACCGGTTCGAGCCGGTCACCATGGTCGCCCGCCCCGGCGACGCGGCCGGGGCGCGCGAGCAGCTCGGCCCGGGCATCGAGGTGGTCGGCCGCCGGCTGGACGACGCGTGGATGCGCGACATCGGCCCCACCTTCGTCACCGAGGGCGGCAGGCTGGCGGCCGTGGACTGGACCTTCAACGGCTGGGGCGCCCAGGAGTGGGCCCGCTGGGAGCAGGACCGGCTGATCGGCGCGTTCGTCGCCCAGCAGGCGGGCGCGCCCATCTGCTCCTCCCCGCTGGTCAACGAGGGCGGCGGCATCCATGTGGACGGCCAGGGCACCGTGCTGCTGACCGAGACCGTGCAGCTCGGCCCCGAGCGCAACCCGGGCTGGACGCACCAGGAGGTGGAGGCCGAGGTGCACGCGCGGCTCGGCACCGCGAAGGCGATCTGGCTGCCGCGCGGGCTGACCGCCGACTACGGCCCCTTCGGCACCCGCGGCCACGTCGACCTGGTGGCCGCGTTCGTCGCGCCCGGCGTCGTAGTGGCCCACACCCAGCCCGACCCCGACCACCCCGACCACGACCTGTGCAAGGAGACGGTCGGGCTGCTGCGCTCCGCCACCGACGCGCGCGGCCGGGAGCTGGAGGTCGTGGAGCTGCCCGCCCCCACGGTGACCCACACCGAGGACGGCGAGCCGGTCGACTACTCCTACGTCAACCACTACCTGTGCAACGGCGGTGTCGTGCTGTGCGGCTTCGCCGACCCGCGCGACGAGCACGCCGCCGGGATCTTCCGCCGCCTCTTCCCGCAGCGGACGGTCACGCTGGTGGACGCCCGTACCGTGTTCGCCGCGGGCGGGGGCATCCACTGCATCACCCAGCAGCAGCCGCGGCCGTGAACCGCCCCGGTTAGGCTGGCAGGCCGGGCCGAAGGGACAGCTGAGGAGCGCGGCAGTGGCCACAGAGACGGGGAGCACACGCCCGGCGCGCGACGGTGCGCGTCCCCGGGGCGGCCGCAGGCGTGCCGCGCAGCCGCGCGAACAACTGCTGGCCACCGCCATGGAGATGATCGCCGAGCGCGGCCTGGACCGGTTGACGATGGCCGCGCTCGGCCGCGAGGTCGGCATGAGCAGCGGCCACCTCGTCTACTACTTCAAGACCAAGGACGAGCTGCTGCTGCAGACCCTGCAGTGGAGCGAGGAGCAGCTCGGGGCCGAACGGCGGGCCGCGCTCGCCCGCCGGACGCCGGTCCGCGAGCGGCTGGACGCGCTGGTGGAGCTCTACCTTCCGCACGGCCACCGCGACCCGCACTGGGCGCTGTGGCTGGAGGTGTGGAACCGCTCGCAGTCGGGCGACGACGAGGTACGCGCCCGCCAGCTGGAGCTGGAGCTGAGCTGGCACCGGGACCTGGTGGCGCTGCTGGTCGAGGGCGCGGCCGCCGGGGAGTTCGCCGCGGTGGACGCCGACCGGTTCGCCACCCGCACCCGCGCCCTCCTCGACGGCTTCGGCACCCACCTGGTGGTGGGGCTGCCGGGTGTGGCCCGGGACGTGGTGCTGGGCCACGTGCGCGACCACTTCGACCAGTCCCTGACGCCGCCGCGCACCTGATCCGGCACCCCGCTCCGTACCGCTGGAGGGGCGCTCAGTCGTGTGCCCTCACACCGGCGCGCAGCAGGCCGTAGGTGTACCCGTCGTCCAGCGCCTGCCAGGAGGCGGCGATCACGTTGTCCCCGACGCCGACGGTGGTCCACTCCGTGCTGCCGTCGCTCATGGACAGCAGCACCCGCGTGGTGGAGGCGGCGCCGTGGGTGCCCTCCAGGATGCGGACCTTGTAGTCGACCAGGTCCAGCCGCGCCAGCTCCGGGTGGATGCGCTCCAGGCCGGCCCGCAACGCCCGGTCCAGCGCGTCGACGGGGCCGTTGCCCTCACCGGTGACGACGATCCGCTCGCCCTTGGCCCACAGCTTCACCGTCGCCTCGTTGACCTGCTCCCCGTCGGGCCGCTGCTCGACGATGGTGCGCCAGGACTCCGCGCGGAAGAAACGGGGCGCGCTGCCGGCGGCGCCGCCGTGCACCTCGTCGCGGAGCAGCAGTTCGAAGGAGGCGTCGGCGGCCTCGTACGTGTAGCCCTTGAGCTCCTGCTCCTTGACGCGCTCGACCACCCTGCCCACCAGTTCGCGGTCGCCGCTCAGGTCGTAGCCCAGCTCCTTGCCCTTGAGCTCCACGGAGGCGCGGCCGGCCATGTCGGAGACCAGCATCCGCATGGTGTTGCCGACCAGTTCGGGGTCGATGTGCTGGTAGAGGTCCGGATCGACCTTGATCGCGGAGGCGTGCAGGCCGCCCTTGTGGGCGAACGCGGAGGTGCCGACGTAGGGCTCGTGCGTGGAGGGGGTGAGATTGACGACCTCGGCGACAGCGTGCGAGACGCGCGTGGTCTCTGCCAGCGCGCCCTCGGGCAGCACGCGCTTGCCGTACTTGAGCTCCAGGGCGGCCACCACGGGGAAGAGGTTGGCGTTGCCGACGCGCTCGCCGTACCCGTTGGCGGTGCACTGGACGTGGGTGGCCCCGCCGTCCACCGCGGCGAGGGTGTTGGCGACGGCGCAGCCGGTGTCGTCCTGCGCGTGGATGCCCAGCCGGGCGCCGGTGTCGGCGGCGACGGTGCGTACGACCGCCTGGATGCGGGCGGGGATCATGCCGCCGTTGGTGTCGCACAGCACCACGACGTCGGCGCCGGCCTCGTGCGCGGTGCGTACGACCTGCTTCGCGTACTCCGGGTTGTCCTGGTAGCCGTCGAAGAAGTGCTCGCAGTCGACGAAGACCCGGCGGCCTTTCTCCCGCAGGTGGCCGACGGTGTCGGCGATCATCGACAGGTTCTCCTCCAGGGTGGTGCGCAAAGCCAACTCGACGTGCCTGTCGTGTGCCTTGGCCACCAGCGTGACCACCGGTGCCTTGGATTCGAGGAGTCCCTTGACCTGCGGGTCGATCTGCGCGGGGACGCCCGCCCTGCGGGTGGAGCCGAACGCGACGAGCTGCGCGTTGTGGAAGTCGATCTCCTGCGGGGCGCGGGCGAAGAACTCGGTGTCCCGCGGGTTGGCGCCCGGCCAGCCCCCTTCGATGAAGCCGACGCCGTACTCGTCCAGGTGGCGGGCGATGGTCAGCTTGTCGGCGACGGTCAGGTTGATGCCCTCGCGCTGCGCTCCGTCACGCAGGGTGGTGTCGAAGACGTGGAAGCTGTCGTCAGGGGTCCGGAGTGTCATGGCTGGTGGCTCCTGCTGGGTTCAGTGGTTGCGGAAGGAAGCGCTCCACTTGCCCCCATCATCCCTCGCGGCGTCCGCCTCCTGCCGGGTGGGCCGGAAAACGAAAAAACCTCTCGCGGGTGCGAGAGGTCTGCGCGCGGGTCTGGGGCTCGGTGGCCGCCGCCGTGCGGGTCATTCCACGGCAGTCGGTCACTGCGGACCGGCGCGCCTGCTGCCAATAATCATGACGAACGAGGGCACGAGCGCAGTGTGGCACGAACGCACCGCCACGCCCCAACGCGTCTCACGATACGGAACCCCGTGGGACGAGCGCGGGCCGCCCCGGCGCCGGCCTTTCCCCGGTGGCGGCGGGCACCGGCATCCCGCCCTGGAGCCGTCTCACGTTCCGGGAGCCGCGGCGGCCTGCTCCGCCCGCGCCATGACGCAGTCGAACTCGACGACCCGCCCCGTGGTCTCCTCGCGCGTCACGGGATACATTCCGGTGACCCCGAAGCCGGCGTCCTCGTACGCGGCCAGGGCCTCGGCCATGCCCGGACCGCCCTCGTACAGCCGCAGCGCGGCGACCTCCGACTGCATCCCGACGAACGCGTCGATACGGTCCCCGGCACCCGCGAAGACCTCCATGTCGTAGCCCTGCGTGTCCATCTTCAGGAAGGGGCGCGGTTCCGCGAGACCTTCCAGCGCCTCGTCCATGACCTGATCCAGCCGCCGGACCCGCACCTGTGTGGTGGGGCCGGTGTCGGCGAACCGCTTGTAGCGCTGCCGCCCGTACGCACTGGGCTCCAGCAGAGAGTTCATGGTCTTCCAGCCCAGATGCATGCTCTCGACCGACTCCTCACGGCCCAGCGCGCAGGGGTGGACCCGCCAGTCGTGGTCCTGCTCGGCGACCTCGCGCAGTCGCTCCAGGGCTTCCGGGACCGGCTCGAAGGAGACGATCCTGCCCCGGTACCCGTGCCGCCGCAGCCGGGTGCCGTACTGCCCCTTGTTGGCGCCGACGTCGAAGACGCAGTTCACCCCGTAGCGGGCCAGCAGCCCGGCCACATGCCGGGCGCACGAACTGCCCGCGGCCGCCTGGGGCAGGCCCCACGTGCCCGCCGGAGCGTCCGGCCGCCCAGCGGAGGTGGCCGCCCGCTCCCTGCCGACCAGCCACGCCCCCGCACCGGCCCTTCTCGCGGTCCAGCCGCCACGCCGGGAGATCACGGCAGCTCCCGGGCCCAGGTCGAGGACCTGCACACCGAGCCGGGGCAGCGTGGCGAGCACCTTCCTGAACAGCGTTGCCATGTTCAGACGCTACCTACGTCGCTTTCGCCCCTGTCAACCTTCCGGCCCCCCTCAGCCGGGCCGCCGCGGGGGCTCCCCTACCGGGCCTCCGGACGGATCCTCCTCACACCTCCCGCAGTCCCTGCGCGCCCACCTCGGTGACGAAGGAGGCGGCGGTGCCGACCGGTGCTCCGGGTTCCGTCACGGCGGAGACCGTACGGAAGTCGGCCCGCCCCTGGCGCTTGTCCAGCCGCACGGTCACATAGCCGCGGCGGCCGTTGTAGAACCTCATGTGCGGGTTCGCGCCTGTGTAGGCGTCGTGGTCGGCGGGCTTGTCCTCGCCGTCCTTGCCACTGGTGACCGAGGTGGCGACGATCTCGGTGCCCATCGTGCGGGACTTCTGGTCGCCGAAGTCGCGCTTGATGTCGTACGCGTACCCCTTGTGCACGTCCCCGGTGAGCACCATCAGGTTCTCCACGCCGGCCGACTCGGCGCCCGCCAGCAGCCGCTCGCGAGAGGCCGGGTAGCCGTCCCAGGCATCCATGCTGACCTTGTATCCAGGGGTGTCGTCGGTACGGCGCTCGCAGAACGTCACCTGCTGCGGCACCACGTTCCACAGGGTGTCCGACACCCGCCAGCCGTCGATCAGCCAGCGCTCCTGGGCGGCGCCCGTCATGGTGCGCCGGGGGTCCTCGGACTCGGGTCCGGGGCGCTGGGCGCCGTCGCCGTAGGCCTGGTCCGAGCGGTACTGGCGGGTGTCGAGGATGTCGAACTGGGCCAGCTTCCCGAAGCGCAGCCTGCGGTAGAGACGCATGTCGGAGCCGTGCGGGCGCTGCGGGCGGCGCAGCGGCTGGTTCTCCCAGTACGCACGGTAGGCGGCGGCCCGGCGGACCAGGAAGTCCGTGGAGGAGCCACCCTTCTCGGGGGTGTCCCCCGCGTAGTTGTTCTCCGTCTCGTGGTCGTCCCAGGTGACCAGGAACGGGTGGGCGGCGTGGGCGGCGCGCAGGTCCGGGTCGGACTTGTAGAGCGCGTACCGCAGCCGGTAGTCCTCCAGCGTCACCGTCTCGCGGTCGAAGAGCGCCGGCACGGTGCGGTCGGTGTACTTGCGGGCGCCGCCGTGCGCGTCGACGGCGTACTCGTACAGGTAGTCGCCCAGGTGGAAGACCAGGTCCACGTCCTCCTCGGCGAGGTGGCGGTGGGCCGTGTAGTAGCCGTCGTGGTACGCCTGGCAGGAGACGGCGGCAAGCCGCAGCTCGTTCAGGTCGGCACCGGCGGCGGGCGCGGTGCGGGTGCGGCCGACGGGGCTGGTCCAGCGTCCGGCCCGGAAGCGGTAGTAGTACACGCGGTCGGGGCCCAGACCCTCGGCCTCCACGTGCACCGAGTGGTTCAGCTCGGGGTGCGCGGTGGCCCGGCCCCGGCGGGCGGCGCGGCGGAAGCGGCGGTCGTGCGCGATCTCCCACTCGACAGCGAGACGGGCCGTGGGCAGTCCGCCGCCCGTCTCGTAGGGCTCGGGCGCCAGCCGGGTCCACAGCACGACGGCACCGGGCAGCGGGTCGCCCGAGGCGACACCCAGCGTGAACGGGTCGGACTTCACCGCCGTCCGCGCGTCCGCCTCGGAAGCCCGGGCGCTGCCCGGCAGGTCGGTGGCGAAGGCCAGCGCGGCCGCGGCCGATGTGACGGTCAGGAAGCGGCGGCGGCCGAGTGCGGCCGCCGCCCTTCTCCTCTCCTGCTGGCTTGCCTGCTCCTGCGAAGACACCTGGAGGTGCGGCATCGGGGATCTCGGCCTTCCGGGAGGCGATCGATGACACCGCCGATCCCAGCCGGGCCGAGAGGCCCCGCAGCCACGGAAGCACGACTCCGGCATGTCAGGTACATGTACACAGAAGCGGTTCCGGACGTACCGTGACACGCCGCCCGGCCGGCCCCCGGCACGCCCGGCAGCAGTACCCGCTCAGGAACCGAGTGTGTGCATCCAGCCGTGGGTGTCCTCCGCCCGGCCGGTCTGGACAGCCAGCAGGGCCTCACGCAGCTTCAAGGTGATCTCCCCCGCCGAACCGTCGGCGACCTGCCACCCGGCGCTCGTGGACTTCACCTCGCCGACGGGCGTGATCACGGCCGCCGTCCCGCAGGCGAACACCTCGGTGATCGAACCGTCGGCGTTCCCCGCCCGCCACTCGTCGGTGGTGATCCGGGCCTCCCCCGTCTCGTACCCCATGTCGGCGGCGATCGTCAGCAGCGAGTCCCGTGTGATGCCCGGCAGCAGGGTGCCCGTGAGGGCCGGGGTCACGATCCGCGCGTCCGCGCCCGAGCCGTAGACGAAGTAGAGGTTCATGCCGCCCATCTCCTCGATGTGCCGGCGCTCCACCGCATCCAGCCAGACCACCTGGTCGCAGCCGTGCTCGGCGGCCTCGGCCTGGGCCACCAGCGAGGCCGCGTAGTTGCCCGCGCACTTGGCCTCCCCCGTACCGCCGGGCGCCGCACGCACGTACTCCTCCGACAGCCACACCGAGACCGGCTCGACGCCGCCGGGGAAGTAGGAGCCCGCCGGGGAGGCGATCACCATGAACGTGTACTGGCTCGCCGGCTTGACGCCCAGCCCCACCTCGGTGGCGAACATGAACGGCCGCAGGTACAGCGACGCCTCGCCCTCACCCGGCACCCACGCCTTGTCCTGGCCCACCAGCAGGTCGCACGCCTCGATGAACGTCTCCACCGGCAGCTCGGGCATCGCCAGCCGACGGGCGCTGCGCTGGAAACGGCGCGCGTTGGCGTCGGGGCGGAAGACCTTCACGGAGCCGTCCGGCTGCTGGTACGCCTTGAGCCCCTCGAAGATCGACTGCGCGTAGTGCAGCGTCATGTTCGCCGGGTCGATCTGCAGCGGCGCGTACGGCTCCAGCCGTGCGTCGTGCCAGCCGCGGCCCTCGGTCCACTGGATGGTCACCATGTGGTCGGTGAAGTACCGGCCGAAACCCGGGTTCGCCAGCACGGCCTCGCGCTCGGCGTCACCGAGCAGCTGCGCGGCGGGCTTGAGGTCGAATTCGATACGGGGCGTCGTCATGTCCGCGTCCTTCGCTCGTACGTGTTGCGGACCTGCCCCGACGACCCGGGAGAGCGCCCGCTCTCCCGGTCGCTCCCCTGGCTGCGGCGCGTACTGCTCGGACGTCTGAGTACTCCCTCATGGGGCGGTCCCTCACCCCCGATTATCGCGCGGGGGTCAACCGTTCTCGGACGCGGGTACGACCCCGCGCCCACGCCGCTCGCCCGGAGGCCGCCGCCACGCTCCCCCGCGGGCGCCGGACCCCTCGGCGAGGGCGGGCACACCCTTGAGGACCGCCGATGCCCGCCGGAGCGCCGACGGTCCCCATCGCGCGAGGTCATCCATGCCGGGTCGGTCAGGCGGCCACGCGGGCGGCGAGCGCGTCGCCGATCTCGTCGGTGGTGCGGGACGTCCCGCCCCGCTCGGCCAGATCCGCGGTGACGGCCGCGTCGATGCGGTCGGCCTCCGCCTCGAAACCCAGGTGGCGCAGCAGCAGCCCGACGGAGAGCACGGTGGCTGTCGGGTCGGCCTTGCCGGTCCCCGCGATGTCCGGCGCGGATCCGTGCACCGGCTCGAACATGGAGGGGAACTCGCGGGTCGGGTTGACGTTCCCGGACGCCGCCAGGCCGATGCCGCCGCTGACGGCCGCCGCGAGGTCGGTGATGATGTCACCGAACAGGTTGTCCGTGACGATCACGTCGAACCGCGCCGGGTCCGTCACCAGGAAGATCGTGGCCGCGTCCACGTGCAGGTAGTCGGTCGTCACCTCGGGGAACTCCCGGCCCACCCGGTCGAAGGTGTCCTTCCACAGGTGGCCCGCGTGCACCAGCACGTTGTTCTTGTGCACCAGCGTCAGCTTCTTGCGCGGACGCGCCTGCGCCCGCGCGTACGCGTCGCGCACGACCCGCTCCACGCCGTACGCGGTGTTGACGCTCACCTCGTTGGCGACCTCCTGCGCAGTGCCCTTGCGGATGGTGCCGCCGTTGCCGACGTACGGGCCCTCGGTCCCCTCGCGGACCACCACGAAGTCGATCTGAGGGCGGCCGGCCAGCGGCGAGGCCGTGTTCGGGAACAGCTTCGAGGGGCGCAGGTTGACGAAGTGGTCGAAGGCGAACCGGAGCTTGAGCAGCAGGCCGCGTTCCAGTACGCCCGAGGGGACGGCCGGGTCGCCGATGGCTCCCAGCAGGATGGCGTCGTGGCGCTTGAGCGCTTCCAGCTCGCCGTCGGTGAGGGTCTCGCCCGTCGCGTGCCAGCGGGCGGCGCCGAGATCGTACTCGTGCGTCTCCAGTTTCACGTCCTGCGGGAGGGCGGCGGTGAGGGCTTTGAGGCCCTGGGAGACGACCTCCGGGCCGATTCCGTCGCCCCGGATCACGGCGAGGTCGATGCTGCGAGGGGTTACTGGTGACATGCCGCGCACCCTAACGGCTGTCCCACCCCCTGACACGCCCGGTCCGCATTCCGGACCCTCAGTCCCCTGCCCCCTTCTCGTGCACTCCTGCTCACTGGCACCGGGTCCCCAGACCGCCCGCCGACTTCCGCGCCGGTCAGAACGCACCACAAAGCCGCGCGAAAGCCGCCGGACGGTCTGGGGTGGTCTGCCCCAGGGGCGTTCCCACGAAGTAAACGAGCTGGAGCTCTTTCGGAAGGGGGCTCCTGGGGGTGTGGGGGTCCCCCCGGACGGAGTCCGGGGGGAGAAGCCCCCGTAGCGGGGGGCCGTTGGGGTGGGGTCCCCCTGGGGGAGGAGCCGCCCCAACGCCCGTCCGGCGAGGACAAAGGGGTCTGGGGCGAAGCCCCAGGAATGAGAGGCCACAGGGGCCGAGGCCCCAGCCGATGGAGAGCGGGGTCACAGGGGCCGAAGCCCCCAGTGAGGGTCAGCGGCGATCGAAGGCCCTCTGGAGGGCCTCCGCAGCATTACGCCGCTCCTCTTCACGAAGCCTCGCGGCAACCCGCGAACGCCGAACCCGAGACGCGGGAACCTGTGTACCGGACGTAACAGCAGCCATGGGTATGCAACTCCTTCTGCACGGCGGAGAGCGTGAAGGAAGACAAGGAGAGAGGTGCCGGACAGCCAAAGGCGCGGGGGAACCGGTGCGGCAGGGATCACCTGCACCACGCACGGGCGCCTCATCCGCGTTGCGCTCGGTCGAGCGGAACGATCGGCTCCCTACAAAGATAGAAGCCAGGAGCCGTGATGTCCCCCCAATTAGTTGGCCTTCCTACTATCTGAGACGAGAGCCACATGGATTCGGCCACGGACGCCGGAAGCCCGGCCCTCGACGGGCCGGGCTTCCGGGGTGGGGGGCGGGGGGGGGTGGTCAGCCCATGTGCGGGTAGCGGTAGTCCGTCGGCGCGACCTGCGTCTCCTTGATGGCCCGCGGCGACGACCAGCGGATGAGGTTGAACTTCGACCCGGCCTTGTCGTTGGTGCCGGAGGCCCGCGCACCGCCGAACGGCTGCTGGCCGACGATGGAGCCGGTGGGCCGGTCGTTGAGGTAGAAGTTGCCGGCGGCGAACCGCAGCTTCTCCGAGGCGTCGGCCAGAACAGCGCGGTCCTTGGCGAGGACGGCGCCGGTCAGCGCGTACGCCGAGGCCGACTCCATCTGCTCCAGCATCGCGTCCCAGTTCTCGTCCTCGTAGACGTGGACGGCGATGACCGGGCCGAAGTACTCGGTCGTGAAGACCTCGTTCTCCGGGTCGGAGCAGACGATGACGGTCGGCGCGACGAAGTAGCCGACGCTGTCGTCGTAGGTGCCGCCGACGACGATCTCGCAGGACGGGTCGGTGGCGGCCCGGTCGATGGCGGCCTTGTTCTTGGCGAAGGCGCGCTCGTCGATGACGGCGCCGATGAAGTTCGACAGGTCCGTCACGTCGCCCATGGCCAGGCCCTGGACCTCGGTGACGAGCTCGTCCTTGAAGCCGCCCTCCCACAGGGAGCGGGGCAGGTAGGCGCGGGAGGCGGCGGAGCACTTCTGGCCCTGGTACTCGAAGGCGCCGCGGGTGATGGCGGTCTTGAGGACGGCCTGGTCGGCGGAGGGGTGGGCGACGATGAAGTCCTTGCCACCGGTCTCGCCGACGATGCGCGGGTAGGACTTGTAGCCCGAGATGTTCTCACCGACGCTCTTCCACAGGTGCTGGAAGGTGGCGGTGGAGCCGGTGAAGTGGATGCCGGCCAGGTCCGGGTGCGGGATGGCGACCTCGGAGACGTCCTTGCCGTCGCCGGTGACCAGGTTGATCACGCCCTTGGGCAGCCCGGCCTCCTCCAGCAGCTCCATCAGCAGCACGGCCGCGTGGGTCTGGGTGGGGGACGGCTTCCAGACCACGACGTTGCCCATCAGCGCGGGCGCGGTCGGCAGGTTGCCGGCGATGGCGGTGAAGTTGAACGGCGTGATCGCGTAGACGAAGCCCTCCAGCGGGCGGTGGTCCATGCGGTTCCAGATACCGTTCGGCTGGATCAGCGGCTGCTCGGTGATCAGCTCACGGGCGAAGTGCACGTTGAAGCGCCAGAAGTCGACGAGCTCGCAGGGGGCGTCGATCTCGGCCTGCTGGGCGGTCTTGGACTGGCCCAGCATGGTGGAGGCCGCGATGGTCTCGCGCCAGGGGCCGGAGAGCAGCTCGGCGGCCTTGAGGATGATCGCGGCACGGTCGTCGAAGGACATGGCGCGCCAGGCGGGGGCCGCGGCGAGCGCCGCGTCGATGGCGTCCTGCGCGTCCTGGCGGGTCGCGGTGGCGTAGGTGCCGAGCACCTTGTGGTGGTTGTGCGGCTGTACGACGTCGACGCGTGCACCGCCACCCATGCGCTTGACGCCGTTGATCGTCATCGGCAGCTCGCGCGGGTTGTCGCCCAGCTCCTTGAGCTTCGCCTCCAGGCGGGCGCGCTCGGGGCTGCCGGGCGCGTAGGTGTGCACCGGCTCGTTGTACGGGGCGGGAACCTGGGTCACAGCGTCCACGGTTGCTCCTTGTGGTCGTGGTTTTCGGGCGTCGAGTGTGGGGACACGTGGGGCCGGCGGGGTACGGGCGCCGCAGGCTCAGCCCCTGCTGGCGAGGGACCGCAGGAAGAAGCCCATGTTGGCCGGGCGCTCGGCGAGGCGCCGCATGAAGTAGCCGTACCAGTCGGTGCCGTACGGAATGTAGACGCGCATGCGGTGACCCTGCGCGACCAGTCGCTCCTGCTCGGCCTCGCGGATGCCGTACAGCATCTGGAACTCGTACTCGTCCTTCTTCCGACCGTAACGCTCCGCGAGGTTCTGGGCGATGGTCACCATGCGGGGGTCGTGGGAGCCCACCATCGGATAGCCCTGGCCCGCCATGAGGATCTTCAGGCAGCGCACGTACGCCTTGTCGACCTCGTGCTTGCGCTGGAAGGCGACCTCGGCCGGCTCGTTGTAGGCGCCCTTGACCAGGCGGACGCGGGAGCCCTCCGCGGCCAGCGCGTGACAGTCGTCCTCGGTGCGGAAGAGGTAGGACTGGACGACGGCGCCGGTGCGCGGGAAGCGTTCGCGCAACTGTCCGAGGACGGCCAGGGTGGAGTCGACCGTGGTGTGGTCCTCCATGTCGAGCGTGACGGTCGTCCCGGCGGCCGTGGCGGCCTCCACGACGGGCAGCACGTTCTCGTAGGCGAGGTCGTGGCCGCCTGCCAGCGCCTGCCCGAAGGCGGACAGCTTGACCGACATCTCGGCGTGCTCGGCGAGGCCGGTGGCGGCGAGCTGCTCGGTCAGCGCCAGGTAGGCGTCGCGGTTGCGCAGGGCCTCCGACCGGTCGGTGATGTCCTCGCCCAGGTGGTCGACGGTGACCTCCAGGCCGCGGCCGGTGAGCGACGTGATGTTGGTGAGGCACTGCTCCACCTGCTCACCCGCCACGAACCGGTCCACCATGGGGCGGGTCACCGGCGCGGCCGAGACGAGGCGGCGGATGCTGTCGCTGCGCGCGGCGGCGAGGAGCACGGGTCCCAGCACGGGGCACCTCCACGGAGTCTTCTTGTGGGTGGCTCGCAGGCGCGGTGCGGTCCGGATGCGGTCGCCTTCCGGACGGTGTGTGCGCGGAGCCACTCAGAAGGTAAGGACTGCGCCACGGGCCCGACCATCGACAGGTGTCACGCATCCGTGCACCCGATCTCATACAGATGTATGACGAGGGGCGAGAATGGGGGACCAGGCCCCGGCCGGGGCCCGCACGAGGCAGGACACAGGTACGGAGGCCGCAGCGGCATGCGCGAGGACTACCAGACGCTGATCGACGAGGTCTCCCAGCTTCTGGGCACCCCGGCCACCCTGGAGGGCCGGGACTTCTCGCTGATCGCCTTCGGCGCGCACGGCAGCGACGAGGAGAGCGAGGGGGGCCAGGGCGCCGACCTGGCCCTGGACGCGGTCCGTACCCGCACCATCCTGCAGCGCCGCTCGGCCCCGGCCGTCCGCACGTTCTTCGAGAGCTACGGGATCACCCACGCCACCGGCCCGGTCCGCATCCCTCCCGATCCGGCCGCCGGCGTGGTGCACGGCCGGATCTGCCTGCCGGTACGCGACCGCGGCGTCGTGCACGGCTACATCTGGCTGCTGGACGACGGCGCGCTGGAGCTGACCGATCCCCGGCTGGCCGCCGCGATGGCCGTCGCCGACCGCACCGGCGCCCAGCTCGCGGCCCACTTCCGCACCGAGGAGCACACCGGGGAGCTGCTGCGCGCCGCGCTGGCCGAGCGGGGCGGCGCCGCCCGGGAGGAGGCGGTGGGAGAGCTGGCCACGGCGCTGGACGAGACGGCCACCGGGCCGCTCGCCCTGGTGGCCGTGGCGCCCTGGCCGGAGCAGGAGCGCCCCGGCGGTGCGGGCCGCGGCCCGCTGCCCGCCTCCCTCCCCCGGCTCGCCGCGCACTGCGTACGGGACGGCGCGCTGGCCGCGCTGGTGCGGCTGCGGACGCCGCACGGGCTGGACGCGGCCCGGACGACGGCGGAGAAACTGCTGCGGTCGGCCGGTCGTCCGGCGGACGCCACTGCCGGGGTGAGCAGCCCCCGCGTCGGGCTGGCTGAGCTACCCGACGCCTGGCGTCAGGCCCGCGGCGCCGCGCGGGCGGCTGCCGCGCAGGCGCTGCCCGGCGCGGTCGCCGAGTGGGACTCCATCGGGCCCTACCGGCTGCTCACGGGCGTACCCCGGTCGCACCCGGTGCCCGACCCCGCGGTGCGGGAGCTGCTGCGCCCCGCCAACGGCGCGCTGGCCCGCACCGCCGAGGTGTTCCTGGACTGTGCGGGCCAGGCGGGCCGCGCCGCCGCCGCGCTGGGCGTCCACCGGCAGACCCTCTACTACCGGCTGACCCGGGTGGAGCGGCTGACCGGCCTGGACCTGGACGAGGGCGAGGACCGCCTGCTGCTGCACATGGCGCTGAAGGCCGCACGGCTGTAGGCGAGGCGCGGGACCGGCTAGGGCCGGCCGGCAGCGAGCCGGGTGTCGATCACCAGCTCCTCCAGTTGCGCGGCAGCTCCCGGTTCCGCCGGCAGCAGGGTGGCTGCCTCGGCCTCGTCCAGCACCGCGTGCAGGGCCTCGACGTCCCGTTGGAGGCGCGCGGTGTCCGGGGCGCCGGGCGCCTCGGACAACAGGCCGTGCTCCGCGTCCGCCTTGGCCGCGACGAGGTCGGGCAGGTAGCGGGGCGCCTCGGCCACCTGCTCCGCCAACCGGGGCAGGTGCGCGAGCACTTGCTGCGAGCGCATCAGGTGCACGCCGGTCAGAAGCACGCGGAAGGTGTACAGCAGCGGCTTGAGCTGCCCCGTCTTGTGGAACAGCCGCCACTGCGTACCGGCGAAGCCCCGGTAGTGGCGCGCGTGGTGACGGGTCAGCAGCCCGGGGGCGAGTCCGGCCAGTGCGGTGTGCGCCGGGGTGGTGCGCACGACCAGCGGGGAGAGGAGCTGTTCGAGCACGTACCCGTTGGGGCGGAGCAGCAGCCGGGCGAACTTGGCCAGATCGTGGGTGACCAGGTCGAGCTCCAGGCCGTCCTGGTACCAGGTGCGCTCGTGCGTCTCATCCCGGCGGCCCAGCCCGAGCAGGTCGCGCACCGGCAGCAGGTGGACGCCGCGCAGGTCGGCGTCCGAGTCGCGGGAGGGGAAGCCGTACAGGTGCGCGCCGGAGACGGTGGCGAACAGCAGGGCGTGCGGATGGTCGGCGAGCGGCGGTGCCAGATCGGGCAGTTCGGTCGCGGAACCAGTCATGGCGCAGAACCTGCCTTCGTGGCTTCGCCCGTCAGGCAGCGGCGGCGTACGGACACCAGCCATCGTTCCACCCGGGCACGGTCGGGTCGGTCGGGGAGCGGGGGTCCTGCGGCGTACGCGGCGTCCAGGCGGCTCTCCAGCCGGCCGGCCCACGCGGTGATCTCCTCCCAGGGGACCTCGCCGCGCCGGACGGCCAGCAGCCGGTCGCGGTGCTCCCCCACGTCGAGCGTGAGGCTGCCGGTCTCCAGCAGTCCTGCGCCGCTGATCAGCAGCCGGAGGAGGTGCATCAGGGGCTTCCCGCGGACGCCGGCGCCCCGGCGGCGGCGCACCTCGGCCTTGGCGAGCTGGGCCGCGGCGTACCGGCCGTAGGTGCGGTGCACCTGGCGGGAGAGGAAGGCGCCGGACAGGTCACGCAGTTCCTCGCCGAGCGGGGTGAGGCGCTCCACGAGCGGGCTGTGCAGGGCTTCGAGGATGCCCGGGTTGCCGGCCAGCGCCAGGGTGCAGAAGCGCTCGGCCTCCCAGCTGAACTGCTCGGGCCGCGGCCCGTCCAGATGGGCCGGCGGCTTGTCCAGCAGCCAGAAGTCCTCGGTCGGCGCGGCGTACACACCGCGCCGGTCGGTGTCGGAGTCCGCCGTCGCCAGCCCGAAGGCACGCGAACCCACGATCACGGAGAGGATCGTGTGCCGCTCGACCAGCGGGGAGGCGTCCTGTGTCATGCCCTTCATCCTGGCGGGCCGCTCCCCGGGCGGCCAGCCGTTTTCGCCGGCCGGCCGGCGTCGTGCTCCTGGGTCGCCACCCGGTACCGCACAGGAGAAGCGGGCCGGTACGCCCTCGCGACCGGCCCGCCCGGCTCGCCGGTGCGCTCCGCCCGGCTCCGCCTCGTCGGTGCGGTGTCACTCCGCCAGGTCGACCGCCCGCGCATGGGTGGCGCCGATCTCGGCAGTGATCTCGGACAGGACGGGGGCAGCGATCGTGTCGTCCACCGTCAGGGCGACCAGCGCCTCGCCGCCCTCCTCCGCGCGGGAGACCTGCATGCCCGCGATGTTGATGCCCGCCTCGCCGAGGATCCGGCCGACCGTGCCGACGACGCCGGGGCGGTCGCCGTAGCGGAAGAACGCCATGTGGTCGGCGACGGCGAGGTCCACGCCGTGCTCGTTGATGGCGACGAGCTTCTGCAGGTGCTTGGGTCCCGCCAGGGTGCCGGAGGCGGAGACCTCCTCGCCACCTGAGAGGGTGCCGCGCACGGTGACGACGTTGCGGTGCTCGGCCGACTCGCTGGAGGTGGTCAGCCGCACCTCCACGCCCCGCTCCTGCGCGAACAGCGGCGCGTTGACGTAGGAGACCGTCTCGTCCACCACGTCCTCGAACACGCCCTTGAGGGCGGAGAGTTCGAGCACCTTCACGTCGTGCTGCGTGATCTCGCCGTACACCTCGACATCGAGCCGGACGGCGACCTCGCCGGCCAGCGCGGTGAAGATCCGGCCCAGCTTCTCCGCCAGCGGCAGCGCCGGACGCACATCCTCGGCGATGACGCCGCCCTGCACGTTGACGGCGTCGGGCACCAGCTCGCCCGCCAGCGCCAGCCGCACCGACTTGGCCACCGCGATGCCCGCCTTCTCCTGCGCCTCACCGGTGGAGGCGCCCAGGTGCGGGGTACACACCACCTGGTCGAAGGAGAACAGCGGCGAGTCGGTGCACGGCTCGGACGCGTACACGTCCAGGCCCGCGCCCGCGACCCGGCCCTCCTTGAGGGCGGCCGCCAGCGCCTCCTCGTCGACGATCCCGCCGCGCGCCGCGTTGACGAGGCGCACGTCCGGCTTGACCTTGTGCAGCGCCTCGTCCCCGATCAGGCCGAGCGTCTCGGGGGTCTTGGGCAGGTGGACGGTGATGAAGTCCGCCACCTGGAGCAGCTCGTCCAGGGACAGCAGCTTGACGCCCATCTGTGCGGCACGGGCGGGCTGCACGAACGGGTCGTAGGCCACCACCTTCATGCCGAACGCCGACATGCGCTGCGCCACCAGCACGCCGATCCGGCCCAGGCCGACGACGCCGAGGGTCTTCTCGCTCAGCTCCACACCGGTGTACTTGCTGCGCTTCCACTCGCCGTCCTTGAGGGCGGCGGTGGCCTGCGGGATGTTGCGGGCGGTCGCGATGAGCAGGCCGCAGGCGAGCTCGGCAGCGGTGACGATGTTGGAGGTCGGCGCGTTGACGACCATCACGCCCGCCTTCGTGGCGGCGGGCACGTCGACGTTGTCGAGCCCGACGCCCGCGCGGGCGACCACCTTCAGCTTGGTGGCCGCGGCCACGGCCTCGGCGTCGATCTTGGTGGCGGAACGGACGAGGACGGCGTCCACATCGGCGAGAGCGGGAAGGAGTTCGTCCCGGTTCGCACCGTCACAGTGCCGGATCTCGAAATCCGGGCCCAACGCGTCGACGGTGGCGGGCGAAAGCTCCTCGGCGATGAGTACTACGGGCTTGCTCACGTGGTCTCCAAGTCCTGGACAGCGCGGGTCCCTGCGGGGCGGGAGGGCAGACGCACGACGCTGTGAGCCTGTGTCCCCGCAGTCTATCGAGGGGCCCGCCCTCGATGTGGGTGATCCGTGCACCCCACACCGATGGTGCGGGCGCCCTCCCCTCGGACCGGGGAGGGCGCCCGCGACCGGGTGTACCGGGCCCGCGAACGGAGGAAGAAGGGGCTCTTACTTGTCCTCGTCGACCCAGCTCATCAGGGAACGCAGCTTCTGCCCCGTGGTGGCCAGCAGGCTGCCCTCGTCGGCCTTCTTGTACTCGTTGTACTTGGGCAGGCCCGCGTTGTACTCGGCCATCCAGTTCTTGGCGAAGGAGCCGTTCTGGATCTCCCCGAGGATCTTCTTCATCTCGGCGCGGGTCTGCTCGTTGACGACGCGCGGGCCGGAGACGTAGTCGCCCCACTCGGCGGTCTCGGAGACCGACCAGCGCATCTTCTCCAGGCCGCCCTCGTACATCAGGTCCACGATCAGCTTCAGCTCGTGGAGGCACTCGAAGTAGGCGATCTCCGGCTGGTAGCCGGCCTCGACGAGGGTGTCGAAGCCCGCCTTGACGAGCGCAGACGTACCACCGCAGAGCACGGCCTGCTCACCGAAGAGGTCGGTCTCGGTCTCCTCGGTGAAGGTGGTCTTGATGACACCGGCGCGGGTGCCGCCGATGGCCTTGGCGTAGGAGAGCGCCAGCGCGAAGGCGTTGCCGGTGGCGTCCTGCTCGACGGCCGCGACGCACGGCACGCCGCGCCCCTCCTCGTACTGGCGGCGCACCAGGTGGCCCGGGCCCTTGGGAGCGACCATGCACACGTCGGCGGAGGCCGGGGGCTTGATGAAGTCGTAGCGGATGTTCAGGCCGTGCCCGAAGAAGAGGGCGTCGCCGTCCTTGAGGTTGGGGGCGACGGACTCCTCGTAGACCTTGGCCTGGACCGGGTCCGGCACCAGGATCATGATGACGGTTGCTTCCTGGACCGCCTCGGCCGGCGTCACCACGCGCAGGCCCTGCTCCTCGGCCTTGGCGCGGGACTTCGAGCCCTCGTGCAGGCCGACCCGGACGTCGACGCCCGAGTCGCGCAGGGACAGCGCGTGGGCGTGGCCCTGGCTGCCGTATCCGAGGACCGCGACCTTGCGGTTCTGGATGATGGACAGATCGGCGTCGTCGTCGTAGAACAGCTCGGCCACTTGGGGTTTCTCCTTGTGCGATGAATGGTGCCGCCCAACCTATGACGGGAGGGCGAGGCGGGGTGTCTCAGGGGCGGAGGGTCACGCTCCCGGGTGGGTCAGGCGGAACGCTCCAGCGCGCGCAGGCTCCGGTCGGTGATGGAGCGGGCGCCACGCCCTATGGCGATGGTGCCGGACTGCACCAGTTCCTTGATGCCGTACGGCTCCAGCATCTTCAGCATCGCCTCCAGCTTGTCGGCGCTGCCGGTGGCCTCGACGGTGACGGCCTCCGGGGAGACGTCGACCGTCTTGGCGCGGAAGAGCTGGACGATCTCCACGATCTGGGAGCGGGTGTCGTTGTCGGCGCGGACCTTCACCAGGACGAGTTCGCGCTGGACGGCGGACGAGGGCTCCAGCTCGACGATCTTGAGAACGTTGACCAGCTTGTTGAGCTGCTTGGTGACCTGCTCCAGCGGCAGGTCCTCGACGTTCACCACGATGGTGATCCGCGAGATGTCGGGGTGCTCGGTGACGCCGACGGCGAGCGAGTCGATGTTGAAGCCGCGGCGGGAGAAGAGCGAGGCGATCCTGGCCAGGATGCCGGGGGTGTTCTCCACCAGCACGGAGAGCGTGTGCTTGGACATCGGTGTCATGCCTTCCTTGTGCCGGTGGCCGTCAGTCGTCGCTGTCGCCGAAGTCGGGGCGCACGCCGCGCGCCGCCATGACCTCGTCGTTGGAGGTGCCGGCCGCGACCATCGGCCAGACCATGGCGTCCTCGTGCACGATGAAGTCGACGACCACGGGCCGGTCGTTGATCGCGTTGGCCTTCTCGATGACCGCGTCGAGCTCGTCGGGGTCCTCGCAGCGGATGCCGACGCAACCCATGGCCTCCGCCAGCTTGACGAAGTCGGGCACACGGGTGCCGCGCCCCGGCTCGCCCTCCTGACCGTCGTGCAGCACGGTGTTGGAGTAGCGCTGGTTGTAGAAGAGCGTCTGCCACTGGCGGACCATGCCCAGCGCGCCGTTGTTGATGATGGCGACCTTGATGGGGGCGCCGTTGAGGGCGGCCGTGACCAGTTCCTGGTTGGTCATCTGGAAGCAGCCGTCGCCGTCGACGGCCCACACGGCACGCTCCGGCATACCGACCTTGGCGCCGAGCGCGGCGGGCACGGCGTAGCCCATGGTGCCCAGGCCGCCGGAGTTGAGCCAGGTGGCGGGCCGGTCGTAGTCGATGAAGTGGGCGGCCCACATCTGGTGCTGGCCGACACCCGCCGCGACGATGGTGCCCTCCGGCGCCAGCTCGCCGATCCGCTTGATGACCTGCTGCGGGGCCAGCGAGCCGTCCTCCGGCTTGTCGTAACCGAGCGGGTAGGTCTCCCGCCAGCGGTCGAGCATCGCCCACCAGTCGGCGTAGCGGTCACCCGGCTCGCCCGGGCGCTCGGACTGCTCGCCCTGGAGCGCGACCACCAGGTCCGCCAGGACCTCGCGGGCGTCCCCGACGATCGGCACGTCGGCGGCGCGGTTCTTGCCGATCTCGGCGGGGTCGATGTCGGCGTGGACGATCTTGGCGTACGGCGCGAAGGAGTCCAGCTTGCCGGTGACCCGGTCGTCGAACCGGGCGCCCAGAGCGACGATCAGGTCGGCCTTCTGCAGCGCGGTCACCGCGGCGACGGTGCCGTGCATGCCGGGCATCCCCAGGTGCTGCGGGTGGCGGTCGGGGAAGGCGCCGATGCCCATGAGGGTGGTGGTCACCGGGGCGCCGGTCAGCTCGGCCAGGACCTTCAGCTCGGCCGTGGCGCCGGCCTTGAGGACACCGCCGCCGACGTAGAGGACCGGGCGGTGGGCCTCGGTGATCATCTTGGCGGCCTCACGGATCTGCTTGCCGTGCGGCTTGGTCACCGGACGGTAGCCGGGCAGCTCGGTGGTGGGCGGCCACTGGAAGGTGGTCTCGTGCTGGAGGGCATCCTTGGCGATGTCGACCAGCACCGGGCCGGGGCGGCCCGTGGCGGCGATGTGGAAGGCCTCGGCGATCGTGCGGGGGATCTCGTCGGGGTCCTTGACCAGGAAGTTGTGCTTGGTGACCGGCATGGAGATACCGCAGATGTCGGCTTCCTGGAAGGCGTCGGTACCGATCGCGCCGGAGGCCACCTGACCGGTGATGGCGACGATCGGCACGGAGTCCATGTGCGCGTCGGCGAGCGGGGTGACCAGGTTGGTGGCGCCGGGGCCCGAGGTGGCCATGCAGACGCCGACCTTGCCGGTGGCCTGCGCGTACCCGGTCGCCGCGTGTCCCGCTCCCTGCTCGTGGCGGACCAGGACGTGCCGGACCCGGGCGGAGTCCATCATCGGGTCGTAGGCGGGCAGGATGCAGCCGCCCGGGATGCCGAATACGGTGTCGGCGCCGACTTCCTCAAGAGCACGGATGAGGGACTGGGCGCCGGTGATGCGGGGCGCCTGGGCCGGAACGGGAGTCGGCTGCTGTCCGCCGCTGCGGGCCCGCGGCTGCGGCTTGGGGGCCCCGGTGGCCTGTTCGGTCATCGCTTGTCTCTTCTCGGAGAGTGAGGGTTGACGCTCATCGGGCGGCGGCCCGGGCTGGGCTGCCGATACCGGGAATATCCGGGATACCGGGCCACCGCTGCTGTGTGCTCAGGTGCTGGTGCAACAAAAAACCCCCCGTGCCGTCAGGCAAGCGAGGGGAGCGCGCCGGGAAGGTCGCGGGGTGCGGGAACCCCGGTCAGCCGACGCGCTTTCCAAGTACGAGAATTCGGGTGCGCATGGTGACAACCCTCTCCCCGTCAACCCCCGAGTGTCAAGTGGGTGGGACGGGCGTCTCAGTATTCGGGCGGACCACCGGATGCGTCAGCGCCTCCTGGGGGCCCTGCTGCCGTACGGTCAGCGGGCCCGACGCCGTGTCCACCGGCCCCCCGTGTGCCCCGCGCCGCACCGGCAGCGCCGTGGCGACCGTCACCGCGGACGCGCGGCCCTCCGGGTGCTCCTCCCCGTACCCCGAGACACCACCGCTGCGGCTGGACTCGGGCACCGCGTAGACCCCGCGGGCCAGCGCGGAGCGCAGCCGGTGCTCGTCCAGCGGGCCGGAGAAGACGGCACCCTGGCCGTGGGTGCACCCCATCTCGCGCAGCAGCGTCGCCTGCTCCGGCGCGTCCACGCCCTCGGCGACCGTGGTCAGCCCGAGGTCCCCCGCGATCCGCAGCAGCCCCGCGGTGATCTTGCGCTGCCGGGAGGACTCCACGAGCCCGTCCGTCAGCCCCCGGTCGAGGCGCAGGATGTCCACCGGCAGCTTGCGCAGCGCCGAGATCGCCGCATAGCCGCTGCCGAAGCCGTCCAGCGAGATGAGCACCCCGAGCCGGCGGAGCGCCGAGAGCCGCCGCTCCAGTTCGTCCAGCGGAATGCGCGGGTCGCTGTCGGACAGCTCCAGGATCAGTGCGCCCGGCGCCCCCGGCACCCCCGCGTTGGCGGCGGGTGCGCCCAGGGCCGTACCACCGGTGGGACCGGGGGCCGCGGCCAGCCCGTGCCGGGCCAGCAGGGCGCCGACGCTGTGCGGCTCCATGCCCGGCTCGGTCAACCGCCGCGCGGGCAGCCGTACGGTCACCGGGGCGCCGTATCCGGCGCGCTGGCGGGCGGCGGCCTGCTGCACCGCCTCCTCCAGCAGCCAGCGGCTCACCTCGGCGGCCCGCTCCCCGCTCATTCCGCGCGCCTCCCGCGCCGAGGCGCCCTCGGTGCGCAGGAACTCCGCCGGGGTGAACAGGATGCCCTGCTCCGAGCGCCAGCGGGCCTCCGCCGCGATGGCGGTGATCTTGCCGCTGGCCAGCTCCACGATCGGCTGGTGCAGCAGCGCGAACTCGCCGTCGTGCAGCGCGCTGCGCAGCCGCGCCGCCAGCTCGGCACGCTTGACGACCTCGGCCTGCATCTGCGGCGCGTACAGCTCCACGCGGCCCTTGCCCGCCTGCTTGGCGCGGTACATCGCCAGGTCGGCGTTGCGCATCAGGGAGCCGGGGGTGATGCCCGGCTCGGCGAACGCGATGCCGATGGAGGCGGCCACCCGCACCTGGGTGCCCTCGACGCGGTACGGGTCGGAGAGGGTGAGCCGCAGCCGGTCGGCGATGTCGTGGATGCGCAGCTCCCGCTCGGCGTCCGGCATCCGTCCCGGCTCGCCGTCGCCGCGGATGAGCACGGCGAACTCGTCGCCGCCCAGCCGCGCCGCGGTGTCGCCGGAGCGCACCGACTCGTGCAGCCGCCGTGCCGCCTGCACCAGCAGCTCGTCGCCCGCCTGGTGGCCGACGGTGTCGTTGACCGCCTTGAAGCCGTCCAGGTCGATGAAGAGCACGGCCGTCCCGCAGTCGCCGCCCCGGCGGCCGCCGATGGCCTGCCGGACCCGCTCGGTGAACAGGGCCCGGTTGGGCAGGTCGGTGAGCGCGTCGTGCGAGGCGTTGTGCTGCAACTGGGCCTGGAGCCGTACGCGTTCGGTCACGTCGCGGCTGTTGAAGATGAGGCCGCCCTGGTAACGGTTGACCGTGGACTCGACGTTGAGCCAGTGGCCGTCGCCGTGCCGGATGCGGCACTCGATTCTCGTGCAGGACTCCTGGTCGCTGGAGGTGGCCAGGAAGCGGCGCAGCTCGTGCAGCACCTGGCCGAGGTCCTCGGGGTGGACGAGGCTGGAGAGTTCGGCGCCCACCAGGTCCTCGGCGTCGCGCCCGTACACCCCGGCCGCCGCGGGCGAGACGTACCGCAGGCTGCCGGTGGCGGCGGTGATCATGATGACGTCGCTGGAGCCCTGGACCAGGGAGCGGAAGTGGTTCTCCTTCTGGGCCAGTTCCCGGGTGAGGGTGATGTTGTCCAGCAGCATGATGCCCTGGCGGAGCACCAGCGCGAGCACGACCGTGCAGCCGGTGTAGAGGACGACGCGGTCCAACTCGCGGCCGTCCACCGAGTTGTAGAGGATGCCCAGGGTGCACACGGCCGCTGCCAGGTACGGCGTCAGGGCGCCGAGCGAGCCGGAGAGCGGCCGGCTGGGGTGGGTGGCCCTGGCCTCCGCCTCCCGGTCGGTGGCCAGCGGCTGCGGCTGCGGCGGTGCGGGGGCGGCCGGGCGGGTCCGGCTCACCCAGGGCGCGTACGCCAGCAGCAGCGAGCCGGCGAACCAGCCGGCGTCCAGCAACTGGCCGGAGGCGTAGGTCTCGCGGAGCATCGGCGAGGTGAACAGCGCGTCGCACAGCACCGTCAGCGCGAGCGCGCCGACCGCCGTGTTGATGGCGCTGCGGTGGGCCGCAGCCCGCCGGAAGTGCAGGGCCAGGACCATGCTGACGAGCACGATGTCCAGCAGCGGGTAGGCCAGGTTGAGCGCGGCGCGGGCCACCGACTCGCCCTGCCAGTAGGCGGTGTGGGCGAGCGCCAGCGACCAGGAGAGGGTCAGCAGCGAGCCGCCGATCAGCCAGGCGTCGAGGCTCAGGCACACCCATCCGGCGCGGGTCACCGGGCGTTTGGCCAGCACCAGCAGCCCGACGATGGCGGGTGGCGCGAAGAGCAGGAAGCAGAAGTCGGCGAGCGAGGGGCGCGGCACCTGCTGGTCGAGCACCAGTTCGTACCAGCCCCACACCCCGTTGCCCAGCCCTGCCATCAGGGAGGAGATGCCGAAGAGCACCCAGGCGGGGCGGCTGGCCCGCATCCGGGCGCGCTGGGCGGGCGGCAGGTGCGCCGCGGCGGGCCGGGTGGCGTCGCGACGCTGGACGTACCCGTACCACAGGCAGGAGGCGGAGGCCAGGAGCGCTGCGGCGCTGAGGCCGAAGTCGCCCATGAAGACGGCGACGGTCCTCGACCCCCAGCCGAGCGCGGCGCCGACGGCGTAGCCTGCGCAGACGGCACCGAGCACCAGATGTGGTACGAGTCCGGCGCGTCCGCTCCCGCCCGAGCCCCCTCCGCGTGGCTGGGGCGGGATCCGGCGCGCCTGGGGCGGTACCGTCCGGTCGCGTCCGGCGCCTGCGGGCCGGGTGCCGACGGGGCGGGTCCGGGGGTTGGTGGTCCAGTACGGGGTCCGGCGTGGGGCCGCTTCGTTGGTGGTCATCGCGCCACCCGCCCGGACGGAGGCCACGGCCGGGGCCGCTCGGTGGAACCGGCCGGCTCGGGTTCCGCGGTCTGCGGCGGTGCGGCACAACGCGGTTTCCGTGGCCGCCGGTCGGGGTGGTCGTGGACGCCGTGTGCGCGTCCCGTGCGGCAGTTCGTCCGTTGCTCGTGCATTCGCCCGTCGCCCCCCTCGTGTCCGGGTTTCGCCCCCGATCGGGACGATACACCAGGTTCGTCACTCAGGGACATAGTCCCAATACAGACCGTAACCACAAGAGGGAAGTCCGGTACAGGGTGCAGTCGTACGGATCCGTAGCGTGGCCTCTCGCGGCCCGGGAGGGTTTACGGGCCCTACGCCACGGCCACCGTGTTCGCCAGCTCCTCACCGGCCGCCCAGCGCCTCAACTGTGCGCCGAGCAGTCTCCTGGCCCGGGGGTGGAAGGCGGTGGAGGGCCCTCCGATGTGCGGGGTGATCAGCACGCCGGGCGCCCGCCACAACGGGTGGTCCTCGGGCAGTGGTTCGGGATCCGTCACATCCAGCGCCGCCCGCAACCGGCCGGGGACGCCGTCCTGCGCACCGGGCGCGGAGGCGGGTCTGCCCGTCTGAGCCAGCAGCGCCTCGGTGTCGACGACGGCGCCGCGGGCGACGTTGACCAGCAGCGCATCGTCCTTCATCCGGGCCAGGAACGCGGCGTCCACGAGGCCGCGGGTCTCCTCGGTGAGCGGAGTCGTCAGGATCACGACGTCCGCGAGCGGGAGCAGCTCGTCGATCTCGCTCAGCGGGCGCACCTGTCCCAGCGCCGCCGTGCGTGCCGAGCGGGCGACGCGGTGCACGGCAGCGACCTCGAACGGGAGCAGCCGCCGCTCGACGGCCTCCCCCACCGACCCGTAACCGACGATCAGCACCGAGCGGTCCGCGAGCGAGGTGCGGAAGCTGGTCAGCCACGCACCGCGGTCCTGTGCGCGCACCGATCCGGGCAGGTCGCGCAGGGAGGCGAGCGTGAGTGCGACGGCGAGTTCGGCGGTACTCGCGTCGTGCACCCCGCGGGCGTTGCACACTTGCGTGCCGGCGGGGAGGCGCGGGACGGCGGAGGCGATGTGGTCGATGCCCGCGGTGAGGGTCTGGACGACCTTGAGGCCCGTCATCCGGCCCAGCGGCCGTACGGCGACCTCGGCACCCTGGTAATAGGGGACGACGTAGAAGGCACAGTCCGCCGGGTCCGCGGGATACTCCTCCTCCCCGTTCCAGTACCGGTACGTCAGGGAGTCGGGCAGGCCCTCGACGCTCTCCGGCGGGAGCGAGAGCCACACCTCGGTCGCATCAGCCATGGGGAGAGACTAATGGCCGGCCGGGCGGACGGGTGGGGCGCCTCCCGGACCGGCGAGAAGGACGTGACCGGGGTAAACATGTGTGACGCCGGAGGCAACCGCTAGTTTGGGGGCCGTCCGGGAGGAAGCAGGTAGGCCAGGTGGAGCGCAGAACGATCGGTGCGGCAGCCCTGGGCGTGGGCGCCGTGGGGCTGGGTTGCATGCCGATGAGCTGGGCCTACTCCACCTCGCAGCAGCACGGCGACACCTCGCTGCGCACCGTGCACACCGCCCTGGACGCCGGCGCCACGCTGCTGGACACCGCCGACATGTACGGGCCCTTCACCAACGAGCTGCTGGTCGGGCGGGTGTTGAAGGAGCGCCGCGAGGACGCCTTCGTCTCCACCAAGTGCGGGCTGCTCGTCGGCGACCAGCACATCGTCGCCAACGGCCGCCCCCGCTACGTGCGGCGCGCCTGCGACGCCTCGCTGCGGCGGCTGCAGACCGACGTGATCGACCTCTACCAACTGCACCGCGCCGACCCGGAGGTACCGATCGAGGAGACCTGGGGTGCGCTGGCGGACCTCGTGACGGCGGGCAAGGTGCGCACGCTGGGCTTCTGCGCCGTCGGCGCCCGCGCGGACCGGCGCGCGGGCGCCGGTATCCACGACGGGACCATACGACAGCTCGAAAGGGTCCAGCAGGTCTTCCCCGTCGGCGCCGTCCAGGCCGAACTCTCCGTCTGGTCGCGGGAGGCGCTGGACGGGCTGCTGCCCTGGTGCGAGGCGCGCGGCATCGGCTTCCTGGCCGCCATGCCGCTGGGCAACGGCTATCTCACCGGCGCGCTCACCACCGGCGGCGGCTTCGAGCCCGACGACGTCCGCGCCCGCCACCCCCGCTTCACGGCCGAGATGATGGCCGCCAACCAGCCCATCGTCGCCGGGCTGCGCCGTGTGGCCCGCGGGCACGGCAACGCGACGCCCGCCCAGGTCGCCCTGGCCTGGGTTCTGGCGCAGGGCCGGCACGTCGTCCCCGTCCCCGGCACGAAGAAGCCGCACTGGGCCGCGGAGAACACCCGCGCGGCCGAACTGGCCCTGGCCGAAAGGGACCTGACGGAGATCGCCGGCCTGCCTCCGGCGCGGGGGTCGTGGGACTGACAGCGGCTGCATGAGAGCGCAGCGCACGTGGAGGTGTCGGTCGGCGCGGCGGCGCGCCCCGGGATGGGCGGACCGGAAGGTGGCAGTCGGCGCCCGTGAGGGCGGCCCGCCGGGGCTCAGGGCCCCCTCCTTCGACATGGTCCAGCAGATGATCCGGGCCAGGACCGAGGAGTACCGCGCCTGGGAACACCTCAGCCGGCAGGCACCGGGCTGACCCCCGGCACCGGCCCGCCCCTGCAGCGGGCAGCGCCGTCGTGCCGGGTTGCCCCCGCGGGACGGCTGCGTGTGGTCCCCTGGGAGCGAGCGTTGTCCAAGGGGCGAGGAGCCGGAGCGTGCGACGTACGACAGGTGCGGGTGTCGGGTTGGCCTGCGTGATGGTGCTGGCCGCCGGGTGTTCCGGCGGGGACGGGGGGACGAAGACCGAGCCCTCGAAGGAGGGGCGGTCCGGTGCGAGCGCGGACGCCTCGCACAGCGCGCCGCCCGCCAAGGGCTCGGTGAAGGTCGTCAAGACGGTGACGACCGGGCTCAAGTCGCCCTGGGGGCTGGCGCCGTTGCCCGGCGGGGACCTGCTCGTCTCCTCCCGGGACACCGGCACGATCCTCCACGTCGACGCGGACAGCGGGAAGAAGAGCGAGGTGGGTACCGTCCCCGGCGTCGAGCCCGGCGGGAAGGGCGGCGGGGAAGGCGGCCTGCTGGGCATCGCCGTACCGTTCGACGGCGAGGGGGCCGGGAAGTGGGTGTACGCCTACTTCACCTCCGAGACGGACAACCGCATCGTGCGCATGGTCTACGACGACAAGAAGGAGTCCGGCGACCAGTTGGGCGCACCGGACGTGCTGCTCAAGGGCATCCCGAAGGGCAAGCTGCACAACGGCGGGCGGATCGCGTTCGGACCCGACAAGATGCTGTACGCGGGCACGGGAGAGTCCGGCGACGGGCGGCTGGCCCAGGACAAGGACTCCCTCGGCGGCAAGATCCTGCGCATGACCCCCGAGGGGGAGCCGGCCGGGCACGGCAACCCCGAGCCCGACTCGGTCGTGTACGACCGGGGCCACCGCAACGTGCAGGGACTGGCGTGGGACGGCGACGGCCGGTTGTGGGCCTCCGAGTTCGGCCAGGACACCTGGGACGAGCTCAACCTCATCGAACCGGGCAAGAACTACGGCTGGCCGGACGCGGAGGGCAAGAGCGACGCGAAGCGGTTCACGGACCCGGTGGAGCAGTGGCGCACCGCCGACGCCTCCCCCAGCGGGATCGCGGTGGTCAAGGGATCGGTGTGGATGGCGGGGCTGCGCGGCGAACGGCTGTGGCGCATCCCCCTGGACGGCCGGGAACCTGTGGCCGCCCCCCAGTCGTTCCTCCAGGGCAAGTACGGCCGCCTCCGCACGGTCGTCGCCGACCCCGGCACCGGTGGCGGCGGGCTCTGGCTGGTCACGAGCGAGACGGACGGACGTGGCTCGCCGGAGAAGGGGGACGACCGCATTCTCCGGCTTGAGGTGCGCTGAGAGGTCCGGGTGGTCCCGGTGATCCTGTGTTCAACCTGATCGAGGAGCTGTTCTCACCGAGCCGCAAGCACGAGGAGGACGAGAGACAGCGGCTGGAGCACACCCGCGTCGAGGAGGGCAACGCCGACCCCGGGGCGGGCCCCATCGACCTGGCCTCCGGGCAGGTCCTCATCCGCCCGCCCGCTCCCCGGCAGGCGGAGGCGGAGGCGGAGGCGAGGACGGAAACAGGGACGGGGACGGCGGGGAGGGGCGCCGAGCCGGTGCCGGGGCCGGAGAGTGCGGCGGACCCGGAGAGGGAGCAGCCCGGACACGTTCAGGGCTGAGGCCCGCACGCGCCGGGACGGCCCCGGAGCCGAACGGGCCGGCACCATCCGTGGCCCGGGAGGTGTTCGCCGCGAAGTGGTGGGTCTGCCGGCGGGTGGCGGGCCTGCGCGGCGCCTGACGGCTTACGTGATCTACGAGGCGGGCGAGGTCGACGAGGTGGAGGCCGGGGTGGCGGTCTGCGTCGGGGAGACCAGGCGGAGGCGGAAGGCCATGGCGGCGGCCTCGCCGCGGGTGGCGACGCCGAGTTTGGCCAGGATGTGGGAGACGTGCACGCTCGCCGTCTTCGGGGAGATGTACAGGCGCTCGGCTATGTGACGGTTGCTCAACCCCTCGGCGACGAGTGCGAGGACGCCCCGCTCCCGTGGGGTGAGGCCGAACGTCTCGGCGGGGTCGGCGGCAGCAGGCAGGGCGGCGCGGGCCTGGGCCGGCTCCACGGCCAGGGACGCGTCGAGGGAGAGACGGGCGCGCCGCGCGAGCTGTTCGATCTCGGTGCGCAGCGGAGCGGCCCCCAGACGGTCGGCCGTGGCGCGGGCTTCACACAGCAGCCGTCGCGGCGTCCAGGCGTGGCCCGGTCCCTGCGGGGCGGGCTGCTCCCGTGCCTCCCGGCCCGCGGGCTCGCCCTCGATCAAGGACTCCGCCCAGCGCAGCCGGGCGTAAGCCAGCGGGTAGGGGCGTCCCAGGGGTTCCAGCGCCAGGGCGGCGGCCTCCCAGCGGTGCGGGTCGCTCGCTCCGTCCGCCCGCGCGAGTTCCGCCTCCAGCAGGAGGGCGTGCCCCTCCCAGACCGGTGCCGGGCGGGGCAGGTGGCGGGCGGCGTGGCGGAGCTTCTCCAGCACGAAGGCGCGTTGCTGGTCGGCGCCGGGAAGGCCGCGGGTCTTCGCCTCGTACCCGGCGGCGGCGGTCAGCAGCGCCCAGGCCTGGGGGTGGCTGCTGGGGCGGAAGCCCTCTTCGAGGGCGCGGGAGAGCTCGGCGCGGGCCGCCTCGACCTCGCCGCGCTCGGCGGCGAGGACCATCGTGAAGTGGCGCAGGGCGACGGCCTTCTGCGGCTCGACGTGCGGAGTGGAGCCCAGGGCGGCAACCATGTCCTCGACGGCGGCCTCCAGCGCGGGCAGTTCACCGCGGTCGAGGGCCAGTTGGGCGCGGAGCAGGGCCTCCCAGGCGCGGACGTCGGCGGCGCGGGCGGCGCTTCGGGCGTCGTCGAGGAGGCCGGCCGCCCGGTCCCACTCGCCCGTGGCGAGGAGCGCCTCGGCGTGCGAGGCCAGGGCACCGGCGTAGGAGTTGGGGCGGCCGCGTTCGCGGGCGACGCGGGCCGCGCGGGCGGCCTCGGCGGCGGCCTGTTCCCAACGTCCCGCCAGTTCCAGCTCGACGGCGATGTTGGTGGCGGCGTCGACCAGCACGCTGGTGATGCCGGCCTGCTCCGCCTCGTCGCGGGCGCGCGCCATCTCGGCCAGGCCCTCCTCCAGATCGCCGGCTCCGGCGAGCAGGGTGCCCAGGGTGACGCGGGCACCGAGCTCGATGGCGGTGGCGCCGACGACGCGGGCGAGTTCGACGGCGCGGACAGCGGTGGCCAGCGCCTCGCGGCCGGGGCGGTGCACCATCCCCCAGTTCGCGGCGGCCGAGAGGACCTCCGCGTGCACGGCGGAGGGCGGCAGTCCGCGCACCAGCTCCTGCGCCTTGGCGATCTGCTCCCAGCCGTCGCCGGCGCCGGCCTCCTCGGTCAGCAGGCCGAGTTTGAGCTGGAACCAGGCGCAGCTGAGGGGTTCCGTCCTCTCGTCGAGGCGGGAGAGCGCCCGGCGGGTGAGTGCCCTGGCCCGGGCCACGTCGCCGCTGGTGCGGGCGGCCACGACGGCCTCGGCCAGGACGTCCATGAAGCGCGGCGGGCGACGGCAGCGGTCGGTGCCGTCGGGCCGGCCGGGCAGTTGCTCGGCGGGGAAGGTGCGGGGCAGCGTGAGGGCGGGCAGATCGCTCCGGTCCGCCTCCGACACCTCGTCCCACAGCTCGACGACGCGTTCGAGGAGTTGGTGTTCCTCGGCGTAGGCGTGCCGGTGACGGGCCTCGACGGAGGCGGAGAGCGCGGCGGGAAGGGCCTTGGCGGCGTCGCGGCCGCGGTGCCAGTAGTGCGCGAGGCGGGCCAGGCGCTCCTCGGCGCGCACGAGGGAGGGGTCGGCCTGCAGCGTCTCGGCGTAGCGGCGGCTGATGCGGGCCAGCTCGCCGGGGAGGAGGTCCTCCCGGACGGCCTCGCGCAGCAGGGCGTGCCGGAAGTGGTAGCCCAAGCCGTCGTCGGTGGGCCGCAGCACCTTGCCGCCGACTGCGGCACGCAGGGCCTCCAGCAGCGTCTCCTCGCCGAGCCCGGCGACCGCGGCCAGCAGCGCGTGCTCGACGGCCGAGCCGCCGCCCGCGGCGAGGCGCACCACGCGCTGCGCCTCCTCGGGCAGCGCCTCGACGCGCACCAGCAGCAGGTCGCGGAGCGAGTCGCTGATGGTGCAGGTGGCACAGGTGGCGGTCAGTTCCTCGACGAAGAAGGGGATGCCCTCCGAGCGGCGGAAGACCTCGTCGGCCAGTTCCCGCTCGGGTGCGGTGCCGTTGATACCGGTGATCTGGGCGGTGACCTCGGCGCGGGTGAGGCGGGGCAGCGCCAGATGGAGGACGGTACGCAGCCGGTCCTGCTCGGCGAGGAAGGGGCGCAGCGGATGGCGGCGGTGGATGTCGTCGCTGCGGTAGGTGGCCAGCAGGACGAGGCGGCAGGCGCGGGTGGAGCGGAAGAGGTAGCCGAGGAGCTCCCGGGTGGAGCGGTCGGCCCACTGGAGGTCTTCGAGGGCGAAGACGAGCGTGCGGTCGGCGGCCAGCCGCTCCAGCAGTTGTGCCGTCGCCTCGAACAGTCTGGCGCGGCCGCCGTCGGCTCCGTCGGCGAGTTCGGCGTACTCCTCACGGGGCGGTGCGGCGGGTGCGGGCACGGCGAGGTCGGGCAGCAGCCGGGCGAGTTCCAGCTCCCGCCCCTCGGCGGCGGCCGCGAGCACCGCCGGGTCCACGGCGCTGCGCAGGCCGCGCAGCGCCGTGGTGAAGGGCGCGAAGGGGAGGCCGTCGGCGCCCAGTTCGAGGCAGCCGCCCAGCGTGGTGACGCCGCCGGCCGCGCGGGCCTGCTCCAGGAACTCCTCAAGGAGCCGGGTCTTGCCCACGCCCGCCTCGCCACCGAGCAGCAGCGCCTGCGGCGTGCCCGCCCCGGCACGCGCGAGGGCCTCGGTGAGCGCGGACAGTTCGGCGGCGCGGCCGACGAAGACGGGGCTGACGGTGGTGGTGAGCGGCACGCTGTTCAGCATCGCATCCGGCAGGGACATCGGGCACCGGTCTTTCGGGCGGGCCGCGGTCTCAGGCGGCCTGGGCCCACGCCGTCTGCTCCCCCTCCCCCCGTTGCCCTCCACGGTGCAGCCGGAAGCGGCGGGGTGCTCCGCTGTTCCGCTCCCGGCGGCCGCCGCGGGCCTGGCGGACCAGCCGCTCGTGCTCGGCCTCGCGGCGCAGGGCGTCCATGCGGAGCCGGTGGGCGGTGTGGTCGAGGTCGTACAGCATGTGGGTCGCCCCCTGGTGAGGTCGTGCGGACTGTGTGCGTCCACACTCCTTTGGGCGGGGCCCCCGCCACATCGGGCAACTGCCCTGTCCTGCCGGGCCGGGGGACTTAGAGCGCGGGACCGCTCGTCCTAGAAGGGGCCCGACGGGTGCGTAGGGGTGTTCCGTGCAGGCGTAGGGATGCCGCGCCCCGGGCCTAGGCGCTCGGTTCGGCGGGGCCCCGGGAGGGGCGGGCCGGCGGCCCCTGGGGCGGGACGGCGGACCGGCGGGCTGCGCCGTGGGCGGCTCCGGCAGGAGCGGGCGGGGTGGGCTCGGGTGCGGGTTCGGGAGCCGGTTCGATGGAGACGCGGGGCAGGCGGCTGTCCAGCCAGTGGGGCAGCCACCAGTTGGCGCCGCCGAGCAGGTGCATCAGGGCGGGCACCAGGAGGGTGCGCAGCACGAAGGCGTCCAGGGCGACGGCGGCGGCCAGCGCGATACCGAACATGGCGATGAGCCGGTCGCCGCTGAGCACGAAGGCACCGAAGACGGCGATCATGATGACGGCCGCGGAGTTGATGACCCGTCCCGTCTCGGCGAGGCCGACGCGGACGGCACGCCGGTTGTCGCCGGTCAGCCGCCACTCCTCGTACATGCGGCTGACGAGGAAGACCTGGTAGTCCATCGAGAGCCCGAACAGCACCGAGACCATGATGACGGGCAGGAACGGCTCGATGGGCCCCGCGCTCCCCAGGCCGAGCAGCTCACTGCCCCAGCCCCACTGGAAGACGGCGACGACGATGCCGAAGGCCGCGGCGACGGCCGCCAGGTTCATGGCGGCGGCCTTCAGCGGGATGCCGATGCTGCGGAAGGCCAGCAACAGCAGCAGACAGCCCAGCCCGATGACGACGCCGCCGAAGAGTGGCAGCTTGCCGACGATGATGCCGGCGAAGTCGTCGTAGCCGGCGGTGGGGCCGCCGACCAGGACCCGCATCGTCGAGCCGGCCTCGGCGTCGGGCAGCACGTCGCCGCGGAGCCGGTCCACCAGGGCGGAGGTGGCCCGGGACTGCGGGGAACTGTCGGGCACCACGGTGATCACACCGGTGTCACCGCTGCCGTTGAACTGCGGTCCGCCGACCCGGGCGACGCCCGGGACGGCCCGCAGGGCGTCGGGCAGGTGGTCGAAGGCCAGCTTGTCGCCCGCGCCGCCGTCCAGTTCGCCCACCAGCGTCAGGGGGCCGTTGCTGCCGGGCCCGAAGCCGTCGGCCAGCAGGTCGTACGCCTGGCGCGTGGTACTGCCGGACGGGTCGTTGCCCTGGTCGGACGTGCCCAGGCGGAGGCCGAGCGTGGGCAGCGCGAGCACCGCCATCAGCACGACGGCCAGCAGCCCCAGCAGCTTGGGCCGGCGTTCCACGAACGCGGACCAGCGCACCGCCAGGCCGGCCGGGGCGTCCGGGCGGGGCCCGTGCTCGGTCAGCCTGCGGCGCTCCCGGCGGCTGAGCGCCCGCATGCCGATCATGCCGAGGAGGGCGGGCAGCAGGGTGATGGAGGCGGCCACGCTGAGGACGACGGTCAGGCCGGCGGCGAGCGCCACCCCGTTGAGGAAGTCGAGGCGCAGGATGAACATGCCCAGCAGCGCGATGCACACCGTGGCGCCGGCGAAGACGACGGCGCGTCCGGAGACCGTCACGGCCCGCTGCGCCGCCTCGTGCACGGACAGTCCGGTGCGCAGCCCTCTGCGGTGCCGGGTGACGATGAACAGGGCGTAGTCGATGCCGACGCCCAGCCCGATGAGCATGCCGAGCATGGGGGCGAAGTCGGCGACCGTCATGACCTGGCTGAGCAGCCCGATCCCGGCAGCCGCGGTGCCGACGGCGACGACGGCGGTGATCAGCGGCAGCGCGGTCGCCGCGAGGGAGCCGAAGGCGAGGAAGAGCACGACGGCCGCCGCGGCGAGCCCGATGCCCTCCGCGAGCTGCGCTTTCGGCGCCTGGGTGAGGGCCATCCCGGCACCGCCCGCCGCCACCTGGAGGCCGTCGCCCGCGGCGTGCCGGGCGGTGTCGAGGACCCGCTGCGCCTGCTGTGCGCCCAGTTCGCCGGAGGGCGCGTCGAAGGTGAGCGCGGCGTAGGCGGTGCGGCCGTCGTCGCTGATCCGGCCCTCGCCGCCGGGCGCGTAGGGGGACTGCACGGAGGCGACGCCGGGCAGGTCGGCGACCTCACGCAGCGCGTCGGTCATCCGTTCCTGGACGGCGGTGGCGCGCACACTGCCCTTCGCGGTGTGCCACACGAGGGTGTCGCTGTCCCCGGCGCGGTCCGGAAAGGCCTCCTGAAGGCGCTGGGCCGCCTGCGCCGACTCGGTGCCCGCCGCGCCGTAGTCGTCCGAGTACGCGCTGCCGGTCACGGCGGAGGCGCTCACCGCGCCGGCGAGCGCGGCCAGCCACAGCAGCAGGACGAGGAGGCGGCGCTTGTGGCACCAGCGGGCTAGAGCGGTCACGGGCGTCGCCTGTCTCGGGTCTCGGCACGGGCGGGGCGGCGCGGAGCGCACGGACAGGGAGCACGTGATACGGAATACGGAATGCTGCCCTCCGCTCCTGTCGCCCTCGCAGCGTGCCATCCGGAAAAGATCCTTTGCGCTCTTTGTGGCGATACCCACAACGAGCCCGCACACGGGAACTTTTCGGTGCCGTACGCCCGGCTGCCACCGGCGCGGGCCCGCGGATCCGCCACGGGAGGGCGGACGGAGCCCGGGCGGATCGGCGGAAGCGCTCGCACAGGCCGAGCCGGAGGAACCGGAACGGCCGGGGGGTCACCCGGCGGAGTCCCGCACCCCGGCTCCGGCGGCCGGCACCAGCGGGAAGTGACAGCGGACCAGATGGCCCTCCCCCGCAGGGGCCGTCGGCTCGGGCGGGGTGGTGGCGCACAGCTCGGTGGCCAGCGGGCAGCGGGTGCGGAAGCGGCAACCGGAGGGCGGGTCGGCGGCGGAGGGGGTCTCACCCGTCAGAGGCGCCGCCTCGCCGCCGTCGGACCGGTCCGCCTCGGTGCTCTCGGCGGTCTCCAGCAGACCCCGGGTGTAGGGGTGCAGGGGGTGGGCGAACACCTCGGCGGCGGGGCCGGTCTCCACCAGCGAGCCCAGGTACATCACGCCGACCCGGTCGGCCAGGTAGCGCACCACCGCCAGGTCGTGGGAGATGAACAGGTAGCTGAGCCCCTTCTCGCGCTGCAGGTCCCGCATCAGGTTGAGGATCTGCGCCTGTACGGAGACGTCGAGCGCCGAGACGGGCTCGTCCGCGACCACCAGTGAGGGGGCCAGCGCCAGCGCCCTGGCCAGGCCGAGCCGCTGGCGCTGGCCGCCGCTGAACTCGTGCGGGTAGCGGTGGACGGCGCCGCGGGGCAGCCCCACCTCGTCCAGCAGCTCCCGCACGCGCTCCTCCTGGGCCGCGCGGTCGCCGACGCCCTGGACGACCAGCGGCTCCCGCAGGATCGCGCCGACCCGCATCCGGGGGTCCATCGCGGCGTAGGAGTCCTGGAACATCAGCTGCACCCGCCGCCGATGGGTGCGCAGCCCGGCGCGGTCGAGCGTCGCCAGGTCGCGGCCCGCGAACCGTACGGCGCCGCCGGTGGCCTCCTCCATGCCGACCGCCATGCGGCCCAGCGTCGACTTGCCGCAGCCGGACTCGCCGACGACGCCGAAGGTCTCACCGCGCCGCACGGTCAGGGAGACCCCGGCGACGGCGCTCACCGTGCGGCGGTCCTTGCGGCGGGTGAACGGCCCGCCGTGCAGGGGGTAGTCCTTGCGTACCGCGTCGAGTTCCAGCAGCACGTCCGCTTCCCCCGGTGCAGGAACGTCCGGAGCGGTGACGGGCGCGGACTCGTCGGCCGCTGCTGCCTGCGTGTCCGGCTCGGCGGGGTGGAAGCAGGCGTAGGTGTGGGCGCCGGTGCGCAGGGGCGGGCCGGAGCCGTCGGTCTCCACCGTCAGCAGCGGCGGCTCCTGGGCGCGGCAGGTGTCGTCGGCGTACGCACACCGGGGCGCGAAGCGGCATCCGGGCGGCGGGGCGGTCAGCGTGGGCGGCAGCCCGGGGATGGTGGCCAGCGGTCGGCCCGCGTGGGCGGCGCGCTCGGGCAGCGCGTCGAACAGGGCCTGGGTGTAGCGGTGCCGAGGCGAGGTGAACAGCTCCCGCACGGGGGCCTGTTCGGCGACCTTGCCCGCATACATCACGGCCACTCTCTCGACCCGCCGGGAGATGACGCCCAGATCGTGGCTGACCAGGACGAGCGCCATGCCGAGCCGTTCGCGCAGCTCGCCGATGAGCTCCAGGATCTGGTGCTGGGTGGTGACGTCGAGGGCAGTGGTGGGCTCGTCCGCGATCAACAGCCGGGGCTCGCACACCAGCGCCATCGCGATGGCGACGCGCTGCCGCATCCCGCCGCTGAGCTCGTGCGGGTAGCTCTTCATCCGCTCCCCCGGCTGCGGAAGGCCGACCAGGCGCAGCGTCTCCACGGCCCGCTCCCGCGCCTCCGCGCGGCTGATGTCGCGGTGCAGCAGCAGCGGCTCGGCGACCTGGGCGCCGACGGTCATGGTCGGGTTGAGGGAGCTGAGCGGGTCCTGGAAGACGACGCCGACGGTGTCACCCCGCGTCCGGCGCAGCTGCTGGTCGGACGCGGCGGTCAGGTCGGTGCCCGCCAGCAGGACGCGTCCGGAGGTGATGCGGGCGCGGGGCGGCAGCAGCCCGAGGACGGAGAGCGCCGTCATCGTCTTGCCGCTGCCGGACTCGCCCACCAGGCCCAGCGCCTCACCGGGCGCGAGGCTCAGACTGACGCCGTCCAGTGCGCGCACGGAGCGCCGGCCGCCCGCACGGTCGCGCCCTGCGATCGTCAGGTGAAGGTCCTCGATGGCCAGCAGCGGCTTCTCGGTCGACATCATGTGTCCTCAGTTCTCCTGGAGCCGCACATCAGTTCTTCTGCAAGCGCACGTCGAAGGCGTCCCGCAGGCCGTCCCCGATGAAGTTGAACGCGGCGACGACGAGCACGATCAGCAGGCCCGGCGGGAAGATCAGCCACCAGTAGCCGACCTGCGTGTAGGTGATGCCGGAGCTGAGCATGGAGCCCCAGTCGGCGGCGGGGGGCGGGATGGACAGGCCCAGGAACGACAGGTAGGCGACGTAGAGGATGGCATCGGCGATCTGGAACGTGGCGTTGACGATGACCGTGCCGATGGCGTTGGGCACGATGTGCCGGAAGACGGCACGCCCGCTCCCCCCGCCCATCAGCCGCATCGCGTGCACGTAGTCGCGACTGCGCAGGGCGAGCGCCTCGCCGCGGATCAGCCGGGCCGGCGAGAGCCAGGCGACGGAGGCGATGACGAGGATGAGCACCGGCTTGCTCGGGGTGACCATCGTGGCGACGACGACCAGCAGGAAGAGCGCCGGGATGGCGAGCGCCGCATCCGTGATCCGCATCAGCACCGCGTCGACCCACCCGCCGAAGTACCCGGCGACGGCGCCGTAGACGGTGCCGAAGAGGGTGGCCAGCAGCCCGGCGGCCAGGCCGACCTGAAGGGAGGTCTGGCCGCCGTGCATGAGCCGGCCGAGCATGTCGTAGCCCAGGTCGGTGGTGCCCAGCAGGTGGCCGTGGGAGCCGGGGGCGAGGCTGGACTGGTCCAGGTCGGTGTGCACCTGGTCGGTGGGGTGGAACAGCGGCCCGAGGAAGCAGAAGACGAGCAGGGCGACGAGCAGCCCGGCACCGAGCAGCGCCAGCTTGTTCGCGGCGAAGACGGCGACGGTGCGGGCGGCCAGGCTCGGGGTGGCTTCCATGCCCTCGTCGGCCGGCTGCGGCGCGGACGGCCCCGGCTGGGGCGTGGCCGGGGAGGCGGAGGCGGCTTCTGCGGTCACGAGACGCTCCGGATGCGGGGGTCGAGAACGGCGTAGGCGATGTCGGTCACCAGCGAGCCCAGGACGGTGGCGACGGCGACGACGAGGGTGACGCCGAGCAGCACGGGGAAGTCGCTGGACTGGGCGGCGTTCCAGAACAGCAGCCCCATCCCCGGGTAGTTGAACATCGACTCGACGACGAGGGTGCCGCTGAAGAGGGTGGGCAGGTAGAGCCCGAGCAGGCCGGCCAGCGGGATCAGCGCGTTGCGCAGCACGTGCCGGGCGAGCACCCGGGTCTGCGACTGCCCCTTGGAGCGGGCGGTGCGCACGTAGTCCTCGCTGAGGTTGTCCAGGACGGCCGAGCGCATGTAGCGGCTGAACATCGCGACGATGCCCAGCGCCGTGGTGACCACCGGCAGCACGAGCCCGGCCGGCTCGGCGAGGATGCCGCCGACGCTGTCGGCCTGCGGCGCCTCTGCGGGGAAGAGCGGCCAACTCTGGGCGAAGCCGAGGATGAGGACGAGCCCGAGGAAGAAGACGGGGGTGGCATACGCGACGAAGGCGGCACCGGTGAGCGCGTAGTCGGAGATCTTGCCGCGGCGCACCGCCTGCCAGATGCCCAGCGGCACCGCCAGCAGCGCGGCCAGCACCAGGGCCAGCACCGCCAGCAGCAGCGTCCTGGGCAGCCGTTCGGTGAGCAGGGTGAACACGGGCTGGTTGAGTTTGTAGGACTCCCCCAGATCGCCGGTGGCCACCTGCTTCACATACATCCCGTACTGCACCGGCAGCGAACGGTCGTACCCCTTCAGGTGGTTGAAGTGGGTGATGGCCTCCGGGGTGGCCGTGGGGCCGAGGATGGCCCGGGCGGGGCCGCCGGGCAACTGGTGCAGCAGGACGAAGACGATGAGGGAGACGAGGAAGAGCACGACCACCGCCTGGCCCGTGCGTTTGAGGAGGAAGCGGGTCACCGCTGGGCCCCTTTCCCGCTGTTGCCGCTGTTGCCGCCCTTGCCGTTCTTCTTGACGAAGTACCAGTCCTGCGGGGCCAGCGTCAGCGAGGGGTTCTGGTCGATGCCGCGCAGATCGCTGCGGATGACGGAGACCTGGTAGGCCGGGTTGGGCGTCCACAGCACCGGGGCCTCACGGGCCAGGTGGCCGGCGTACCGGCGCAGCGCCGCGGGGTCGTCGGAGTACTCGGTGCGTTTGATGAGGCGGTCGGTCCTCGGATCGCTCCAGTTGCCCATGTTGGAGGGGGCGCCGGTGGCGAAGAGCTGTTCGCCGCTCGGGTCGGCGGGGAAGATCCAGCTTCCCTGGGTGCCGAAGAAGCCCAGCTCCCACCGGGAACAGACCGGCTCCTTCGGCTTGCAGGGCACGGTGGTGCCCAGCACGGTGTTCAGCGGCTGCTCCCGGATGTCGAGCCGGACGCCGGCGCGGGAGAAGGACGACTTGATCGCCTGCATGGTGTTGGACGTCTCCGTCGAGCCGGACTGGGAGAGGAGTTCGAGGACGAGTTCCTGGCCCTTGTCGACGCCCTTGCCGCAGTGCCCTTCGCCCGTGCCCGGTGCGGCGCAGCGCAGGGTGGAGCCGTCGCCGGACCGCCAGCCGTGCGCGGCCAGCAGCGCGCGGGCCTTCTTGGGGTCGTAGGGCAGCGGGTTGTGCTCCATGAGGGCGGCGGGCACCGGGCCGAGGGTGGGTTCGGCGCTGCCGTGCCAGACGTGCTCGGAGATCGCTTCCTGGTCGATGAGGGACTGGAGGGCCTGGCGCAGGTAGCGCTGCCGGAACAGCGGTCCTGACCGTGGATGGTTGAGGTTGGGAACGAGATAGGTGATGCCCCAGCTCTCCCACGGGTCGATGCGGTAGCCGGTCTCCTTGAAGTGCTGCGACTGGGCCATCACGGACGGCGGGATGTAGCCGTAGTCCAGCCCGCCGGCCCGCAGCACGTTGAACTCGCTGCTCGCGGTGGTGAACGGTTTGAACACCACCCGGTCCAGATGCGGCTTGTCGGGTCCTCCGTAGTGCTTTTCGGGCACGAGGGAGACGTGGCCGGAGGCGGTCCACTTCTCGATCCGCCAAGGGCCCATGGTCGTCTTCCACAGCGGATCGCTGCCGAAGTGGGAGAGCTGCTTGGCGTGCGAGAGCAGCCGCTGGAAGACCTTCTTCGGCCCCTCGCCCTTCTTGCTCCAGGCGTGCCGGGGAAGGGCCTTGAGGTAGTCGAGCTGGTCCGCGGTGAACCAGGTAGGGTTGTAGGCACGGTCCAGCCGCAGCCGGAAGGTGTGCGCGTCCAGGACCTGGAACCGGTCGATGTTGTCGGGCAGCAGGCCGGGCGAGTAGCCGCCCCAGTCGTCCTTGTTGGCACGGATCAGCTCGAACCAGAAGCGCACGTCGTCGGCGGTGACCGGCTTCCCGTCGTTCCAGTGGTAGCGCTTCTTCAGGGAGATGGTGACGGTGCGGTTGCCGTCGCTGAAGCGGGGCTTCTCGGCGACGTTGCGGGGGCTGTCCATCGTCAGCTTGCCGTTCTTGTCCGGCTCGGCCGTGTACAGCGGCGGGTAGAGCAGGTTCTGCAGGGCGCTGTTGTAGGTCGCCAGGTACCCGGGTGCACCGATCGGGAAGACCCAGTTCGGAGTCGCCGCGGGCGGCAGCGCCATCACGGCCGTGCCGCCCTGCACGGGCACCCCCTCACCGGGCCGCAGATCGGTGACCGCCTCCACCCGGGGACCGCAGCCCGCCAGCAGCGCGGTGACGGTCAGGAGAGCGAGCGCGGCGAGCAGCGTGCCGGGACGCCGCCCGCTCCGGCCGCGCAGCGGGGCGGTACGGCCGCGGACGGGCGCGGTACCGGCGCGTATGCGAGCCCGCACCCGCGGCCGCCGCTCCCCGACACAGGTGCGCGCCCTGGCACGCGTTCGCGTCCCGGATCGCGTTCGACTCCTGGACTCGCGCATGCTGTGCCTCCGGTGGAACGGCCAAAGATAGCGAGCAAAGTACGGAAGCTTTCGAAAAAAGGTCAAGACCTGTTGGCCGAATCCGTGGACATCGTGTCTACTGACGCCAGTTGAGGCCGCCACTTCCTTCGGCAACCGAAGGAAGTGGCCGGACTTTTGCACGCCGAACGACCAGAAAAGGTGTCTATGCCCTCCGCACCGCAGCAGCCGAGCACCCCGGCCGACCCGGCGCCGCTGCCCGGCACGGCGGCCCGCGTACTCGACCTGGTGGCGAGCGGCGCGGTCGCCTCCCGCGCCGACCTCGTCCGCGAACTGGGCCTGGCCGCCTCCACCGTCTCCGCACGGGTCCAGGAACTGGTCGACCAGGGGCTGCTGACGGAGGTCGGCGAGGGCACCTCGCGCGGCGGGCGGCGCCCCAAACTGCTGCGGATACCGCAGGACGGGGCCGTCGCGCTCGCCGCCGACCTGGGCAGCCACCATGTGCGGCTGGGCGCCGTCGGGCTGACCGGCGGCGCCCTCGACGTGGAGGAGCACGCCCTCGACCTGGCCGAGGGCCCGGCCGCCACGCTCGGCGTGCTGGTCGACCGCTTGCGCGCGCTGGCGGAGCGGCAGCGCGCTGCGGGCCGCACCGTGCGGGCGCTCGGCGTCGGCTTCCCCGGGCCCGTGGACACCGCGGCGGGCCGGGTGGTGGCCCCCTCCCGGATGCCGGGGTGGCACCTGTTCGAGCTGCGCGACCGGCTCGCCGGCCCCCTCGGCCTGCCCGTGCTCGTCGACAACGACGCCAACGTGATGGCGCTGGGCGAACACCGCGCCGCCCTGCCGTCGCTGCACCACCTGGTGCTGGTCAAGGCGGGCCGCGGCATCGGCTCCGGCGTCATCAGCCACGGCGGGCTCTACCGGGGTGCGGGCGGCGCGGCCGGCGACATCAGCCACGTCCGCGTCGAGGCGGCGGCCGAACGCCCCTGCTCCTGCGGCAACATCGGCTGCCTGGAGACCTGCGCCAGCGGCGCCGCCCTGATCACCGCACTCCGCGAGCGGGGGCTGCGGGTGGACGGCGCCGCCGACGTCCTGCGCCTGGTCCGGGACGGCGAGCCCCGGGCCACCACTCTGGTACGGCAGGCCGGGCGGCACATCGGCACCGTGCTCTCGGTCGTCGTCAACTTCTTCAACCCGCAGGCCGTCGTGCTCGCCGGTGCCTTGGCCGAGGCCGAGCCGCTGGTCGCCGCCGTCCGCGGCATGCTCTACGAGCGCTGCCTGCCCATGACCACCAGCGACCTGCTGATCACCGCCGCGACCACCGGGCCCGACGCCGGGCTGCTCGGCGCCGGCCACGCCGCGCTGCGGGAGACGGCCCACGAACTGCGCACAGAGAGGAACTCCACCCCATGACGCCGACCTCGGCCACCCCTGACTCCCCCGGCGCCCCGCGCCCACGGCGCCGTCTGCGCATCGGCATCGGCGGCATGGCGATCGAGTCGAGCGAGTTCTGTCCGCACCGCTCCTCCTACGAGGACTTCCGCGTCACCCGCGGCGCCGACCTGCTGGCCCGCTACACCTGGACGCGGCCCGACGACCCGCTGGCGCCCCTGGTGGAGTGGGTGCCGCTGGTGCACGCGGTCGCGCTGCCCGGCGGGCCCGTGGTGCGGGAGACGTTCGACCGGATACGGAACGAGCTGACCGACCGCATCCGCGACGCCGCCCCGCTCGACGGACTCGTCTACGACATCCACGGTGCCATGAGCGTGGTGGGCCTCACCGACGCCGAGGCCGAACTGACCGCGGCCGTCCGCGAGGCCACCGGTCCTGGCACGCTCATCTCCGCGGCGATGGACCTGCACGGCAACGTCTCCTACGACTTCGCCCGTCGGCTCGACCTGCTCACCGCCCACCGGCTCGCCCCGCACGAGGACGCCTGGGACACCCGCGAGCGTGCCGCCCGCAAGCTCGTCGAGCGGCTGGCCGAGGGGGCGGGACGGCCGCACCGCGCCTGGGTGCAGGTCCCGGTGCTGCTGCCCGGCGAGAAGACCAGCACCCGCCTGGAGCCCGCCCGGTCGCTGTACGGTTCGCTCGCGGGCATCGAGGCCATGGACGGGATCTGCGACGCGGCCCTGTGGGTCGGCTACGCCTGGGCGGACGAGCCCCGCTGCCGCGCCGCCGTGGTCGTCACCGGCGACGACGCCGGCCTCGCCCTGGAGCAGGCCGGCTCGCTGGCCCGCCGCTACTGGGAGGCGCGCCGTGACTTCACCTTCGTGGGGCCGACCGGGCAGGCCGAGGTGTGCGTGGCCCGGGCCGTGGCCTCCACGGCCCGCCCGTTCCTCATCAGCGACTCCGGCGACAACCCCACGGCGGGCGGCGCCGGCGACCTGGCGTACATGCTGGGACGGCTGCTGGCGAACGAGGACCTGGCGGCCGGCCGCGCGACCGCGCTGCACCCGGGCATCCACGACCCGGCCGGCGTGGCCGCCTGCTTCGCCGCCGGCACCGGAGCAAAGGTCACCCTCCGGGTGGGCGGGCACGTCAGCGCGGGTACCGGGGCACATGCCGAACCCTGCGAACTGACCGGGCGCGTCGTCTCGTTGCAGACCCTCGACGGGGTGAGGGCGGCGGCTGTGCGCAGCGGCGGCGTCACCGCCGTGCTCACCGAGCGCCGCAAACCGTTCCACACCCGGGCGGACTTCGGCGAGCTGGACCCGCACGCCTACGACCTCGTCGTCGTCAAGATCGGCTACCTGGAGCCCGAGCTTTACGAGATGGCAGCCGACTGGCTCCTCGCCCTCACCCCCGGCGGCGTCGACCAGGACCTGCTCCGGCTCGGTCACCACGGCGTGACCCGGCCCCTGTACCCGTTCGACGACGAGGACTTCCACGACCCCGCCCTGACGCCCGTGCTGTTGTGAGACGCAGCCGTGACAGTACGCCCCGGTCACCGCGCCGGAGGCACCCGTTAGCCTGTGGACACCTTCGGGCCCCGCGGGACGGCGCCGGCCGACCGGACGGGAACGCCGCGGGGCACAGAAGTCGCAACCAGGCCGCAACGGCCCGGAGCACGCACCACCACGGGATGGGGGACGGTCGTTACGTATGCCCAGGGAATTGCAGCGCGGCCACAAGGCCAGGATCAGTGATCTGACGGCGGGCACCGATCTGTACGTGGGCGTACAGATCGCCGGAGCCGCACTCGGCTTCGACATCAGTTGCTTCGGGCTGGACGAGCAGGAGCGGCTCTCCGACGACCGCTACTTCATCTTCTTCAACCAGCCCAAGTCGCCCGAGGAGTCGCTCCAGTTGCTCGGCGCCCAGGCCGGGGACACCGAGTCCTTCCGGGTGACGCTGGAGCGGATTCCGCAGCAGGTGCAGCGGCTGTCGTTCACGGCGTCGCTCGACGGCCCCGGGCAGATGTCGCAGATCGGCCCCGGGTACATCCGCCTGGTGGCGGGCGGCGAGGAGGTGGCGCGGTACGCCTTCGACGGCTCGGAGTTCACCACCGAGCGGGCGGTGATGCTCGGCGACATCTACCGCAAGAACGACGTCTGGCGGTTCGCCGCGATCGGCCAGGGGTTCGACGGCGGGCTGGACGCGCTGCTGAAGAACTTCGGCGGCGAGATCGCCGAGGAGCAAGAGCCCCAGCAGCAGGCCGCCCCGGCCGGTGGTGCCCCCGGTTTCGCGCCGCCCGGCGGGCCGCCCGCCGCCCAGCAGCCCGCGCCGGGCTTCGCACCCCCGGCGGGCGCGGCCCCCGCCACGGGCGGCCCACCCCAGGCACCGGGGCCCCGGCAGGCCCCGGCTCCGCAGCCGCAGGCCGGGCAACCGGCGCAGTCTCGACCGGCGCAGCCCGCGCCCCAGCAGAACCCGCACGCCCCGCAACAGCCGCAGCCCGCGTCCCCTCAGCCGCAGGCCGACCAGCAGCCACCCGCCGCACAGCCACCGAGTGCCCCGCAGCCGTCGCCGATGGCACAGCAGCCGCCTCAGCCTCCGGCTCCACAACAGCCGCAAATGCCCCAGCAGTACGGGCAGCCGCAGCCGACCACGCCGGACATGCACGGGGCACCCACCATGGCCGGCCCCTCGCCCTTCCCGCCGCAGCACGGGGGGCAGGTGCCGCCGCCCCCGCAGCAGCCCGGACCGCCCGGGCCCCCTCCCGGACAGCAGCAGTACGGGGCCCCCGCCGCACCGCAGGCACCGCATGCCCCGCAGGCACCGCAGCCGCCCCAGCAGTACGGGACACCGCCGGCCGGACAGCAGCTGTCCAACCCGTTCGCCCAGCAGCCGGGCGTCCCCGGCGGCCAGGGCGGCTTCGGCGGCGGACAGGCACCGCAGATCCCGCAGGGCCCGGCGGCGGGCATCGGGGCCGTGCTCCAGAAGTTCCACGAGGTCCCCACCGGACAGCGCTGGACGCTGCAGAACCAGGCGCTCGTCCGCGCCGACATCGGCATCGACGGCCGGCCGGTGCTCGCCAAGCAGGGCAGCATGGTGCTCTACCAGGGGAAGGTCGACTTCTCCTACAAGGGCGCCGGGTTCGCCGGCCGGGTGGTCGGCAACGCCACCGGCCAGGAGATGCAGCTCATGCGGTGCAGCGGGCACGGACAGGTCTTCTTCGCGGAGAACGGGGCGCACGTCCACCCCGTCGAACTCCAAGGCGACGCGCTCTGCGTCTCCGCCGAGAACGTGCTGGCCTTCGACGAGTCGCTCCAGCACGAGGTGCGCCGCATCGAGGGTCACGGCATCCCCGGCGGCGCCCTGTTCACCATGCAGTTCACCGGCACCGGAACAGTGGTCGTCAAGACACAGGGCACGCCCGTCGTGCTGCCCGTCACGCCCACCACGTTCGCCGACGCGCAGGCCGTGGTCGCCTGGTCGGCGGCGGCACAGGTCATCATCTCCAGCCAGGTGCGGCTGCGGCGCAACGCCTACCCGGGGCACAGCGGCGAGACCGTGAACCTCCAGTTCCGGGGCGCGCCCGGCAACTTCATCGTCGTCCAGCCGTACGAGGTCTGAGGGGGAGCCCGTCATGAACCAGCCAGCAGCACTCGCGGGCTTCGCACCCGCCCCCGTGGCAGCACGGATGCAGAACCACGGCGCCCACATGGTGAAGGTCGCCATGCAGTCCGGGCAGGACCTGTTCGCGCGGCCCGGGTCGATGGTCGCCTACGAGGGCTTCGTCCAGTACGAGGCCAACCCGCCCGCCGTCCGCCAGATGGCCTCCCAGTGGCTGACCGGCGAGCAGAATCCGCTGATGCTCTGCCGCGGCGACGGCCTGCTCTACCTGGCCGACTACGGCGCCGACGTGGTGTGCGTCAACCTCAACGAGGAGTCGCTCTCGGTCAACGGCACCAACCTGCTCGCCTTCGACGCCCACCTCCAGTGGGGCGTCGAGCGGGTCAAGGGGCTGGCCAAGTTCGCCGGCCAGGGCCTGTTCAACGTCGCCGTGCGCGGCACCGGCTGGGTCGCACTGACCTCGCGGGGCACGCCCGTGGTCGTGGACTGCGGACGCGGCGAGGACGAGACGTACGTGGACCCCGACGCCCTGGTGGCCTGGTCCAGCGGCCTGAAGATGAAGGGCAAGCGCAGCATGAAGGCGGGCGCACTGATCGGCCGGGGCAGCGGCGAGGCGTACCAGATCGCCTTCTCCGGGCAGGGCTTCGTGGTCGTCCAGCCGAGCGAGGACAGCACCGACCGCATCCGGATCCGGGGCTGACGGGGAAGGAGAACGACCGTGCAGAGCTCACTCTTCGGATACGCCGAGGTCCCCACCGAGGACCGCTACGCCGTGCAGAACCCGCAACTGCTGCGGGTCCAACTGACCGGGCACGACGACGTACTGGCCCGGCAGGGCGCCATGGTGGCCTACCAGGGGCTGCTGGAGTTCGACGCCGAGTACGCCTCACACGGACAGCGCCGCGGGCCCGCCCGCGAACACCTGCCGCTGATGCGCTGCTCGGGCCAGGGGACGGTGTTCCTCGCCAACCTGGCGCAGTACGTCCACGTGGTCGACGTCGACCACGAGGGCCTCACCGTGGACGCCGGCTACGTGCTGGCCATGGACTCCACGCTGCACCACGAAATCATCTCCGTGGACAGCCAGTTCGGCATCTCCGGCACCGGCGCCTACAACCTCAGCATCACCGGCTCGGGCAAGGTCGCGCTGATGACCTCGGGCCAGCCGCTGCTGCTGAACGTCACCCCGGACACCTACGTCAACGCCGACGCGGACGCCGTCGTCGCCTGGTCCAGCGGACTGCGCGTCCAGATGCAGGCCCAGACCTCCTCGCAGGGCGTCTGGCGCCGCCGCGGCAGCACCGGCGAGGGCTGGGAGCTGTCCTTCCTCGGCCAGGGCTACGCCCTCGTCCAGCCCAGCGAGCTGCTCCCGCCCCAGGGCGCCGAGATCGGCGGCGGCCTGCGCGCCCAGTACGGTATGGGCGCCCAGGGCGCCCACGGCCAGAACCAGGGCAACATCTTCACCAACCGCTGAGCACACCTTCCCCGCACCGGCCGCTCCCTCCCTGCCCGAGGAAGCGGCCGGCTCGTGTGCCGAGGCGCGGTCACAGGTAGCGGGGGGTGAGCGCCTTCTCGGTCGCCTGCCGCCACGCCCGATAGGACGGCACCTTGTCCAGTTCGGTCAGGCTGGTGCACTCCACCAGCCTGTCGGCGTCGTCCTGGAGCACACTGTGGGCGTCCTTGCCGAGCAACTGCTGCCACACCTGCTTCGGGCCGAGTTTCCGTCCTTTCCCACCCTTCCCGGCAGGGGACACCCGCTTCTCGACCTGGGCGGGGGAGCCGTAGGGATAGCCGCTGAGGTCCAGCCCCGGCACAGCCTCCCCAAGAGCCGCATGGTCCGCCAGCATCCACGACTCCGTCATCAGCACCGGTACCAGTGCCACGGGCTCCGCGCAGCGCTTGTGCCCCTCACGCCACTTCCTCAGCTCCATGACGTAGTCGTGGGCCTTGTCCTCCGCGTCCCAGTCACAGTGCACGAAGAGCACCTGACAGTCGACGGCAAGAGAACGGGCCTCCGCGAGCACGTCCTTGGCGGGCTTCGTCGTGGGCACATCCGAGACCTCACAGCGCAGGACACGAATCTGCCGGTCCGACTTGCGGTCCAGCAGGTCCACCAACTGCTTCTGGATGAGATGGGACAGGTACCTCTCGTCGCTGTTGCCCTCGCACAGCAGGCCGGGCCGCAGAAACTCCTCCTTCACGCCGCCTCCTGCCCCAGCCGGCGCAGCATCCGCGCGACCTGCTCGGGGGAGATCGAAGCCTCCGGAACGTCGTCGCCGGCGCGCAGCGGCAGCGCCTGCGTCACCCGGGAGACGGTGCGGTCCTCCGGGTTCGTGCGATGGGCCTGCTCCAGGAAGACCAGACTCCCGCTGACATCCGTGCGCAGAGCAGCCAGCAGCGCGGGCGAATGTGTCGTCGCGATCAGTTGCCGGTACGGGGCGCGCTTGCGCTGCGGTCCGGTGGAGACTCCCACCCGGCGCCGCAACCGCCGCACCAGGTCGGCGACGTACGCGGGGTGCATCCCGTTCTCCAGCTCCTCCACACACAACGTGCCGGGCCGCAACGGGTCCATGGAGGCGGCGAGCAGCCCCAGCATCCGCAGGGTACCGTCCGACAGCAGCGACGGCACGAGCCATCCGGTGTGCTCGAACTCCACCTCGAAGTCGTACTCGTCCCGTCGCTCGATGAGGTAGGGGCGCACGTCCCGCAGCCCTTCGACCAACCCGGCGCAGTCGGCGACGAACCGCCGCCAGGTGTCGGCGTGGCCGCGCTCCAGCCGTGCCAGGGCGAGCGCCAGGTGCTCGCCGTGGGCCCCCAGCGGGGCCTCGGGCCCGGCAGGCGACAGTTGCCGCATGACCTCCGGCCGGAGCTGGAGCGGCTCCCACCCACGGCATTCGTTGACCAGGAGTCCCAGCAGCGCGGCGGCGCCCCGGCCGCCCGGGAAGGCGTCGAACAGGCTGTCCTGGCCTGCTGCCTCTTCGCCCGGCCCGGAGAGATAGCCGTGCCCCACGGGAGCGATCTCCGTTCCCGTACGCGCCAGGAACCGCTCCCGCGCCGTGCGCAGGGCGGGCAGCACGTCCTCGCCCAGCCCGATGTTCCGCACCCATGCGGTGGACCGCAGGCCACTGACCCACACCGCGCTCTTGCCGCGCACCAGACCGGGCACGCTCGGCAGCCCCGGTTCCCGCTGCTCACGCGCCACGGTCAACCGCAGGCGCAGCGGCAACGGCCCGTCCGAGGACGGAACCACCATTCCCACCTCGATCGTGAACGTGTCCCACTGCGCCTGCCCCTCTTCACCGCCCCGGTGGAACAGCCCCTTCGGCGAAAGCCGGAGATCGCCTGCGACAGTCTCCTCGAATCCGTTCAGCACCGTGCCGGCGGCCAGTCGCAGCGCGTCGAACAGGTTGGACTTCCCCGCCCCGTTCGCCCCCAGCATGATCAGTGACGGTGGCACGTCGAGCTGGAAACCCACGAACGACTTGAAGCCGTCCACCCGGATCTGCGTGATCATCTCCACCCTCCGACGTGCGCACACGGTCCGCGCGAGCCCACACTAGCGGCGTGCACGGCGCCCGCGGCCCAGGCCCGCCTCCCCGCGCAGAGTTCGGACCGCCGCACGCACGGTGCCGGTACGCGGCAGCGTGCGGCGCTCCGTACTCGACCGGCACGCGGAGGCACCGACCGGCAGCGCAACAGCCCGTACCCGCCGCTGGCCGAGGCGCGGCGCCGCGCGTCGGTGGCGTCCGGGGTGATCACGAAGGTGACCCGGGGGCGGGCGACATCGCATAATCGCGCCCATGACGATGCTCTCCCCCTCCCACCTGCGTGACCTCGGCGACGGCCTCCACCTGTGGAACCCACCGCGAAGGGGGTGGGGGCTGGCCAACTGCGGGCTGCTGGCCGGTGCGGCGGAGGCGCTGTGGATCGACACGCCGTACGACCGGCCGATGGCCGAGGCGTTCCTCGCCGCGTCCCGCGAGGTGACGGGCGGGGCGGAGATCGGGCGCGTCGTGGTCACCCACGCCAACGGCGACCATCTGTGGGGTGCCGACGTGCTGCCCGGTGCCGAGGTGATAGCCACCCGTGAGGCGCGGCACCACATCGACCTCGAACCCACTCCGGAGCAGTTGCGGGGGCTGATCGAGTCCGCGGGCCCCGACTCCACGGTGGGCAGCTACCTCGCCGAGCACTTCGGCCACTTCGACTGGTCCCGCACCCAGGTGATCCGCCCCAGCACCGTCTTCGAGGGCGAGCTGGAGCTGACCGTGGGCGGGCATCCGGTACTGCTGACCAGCCTGCCGTCCGCGCACACCACGGGTGACCTGACCGTCCATCTGCCCGACCACGGCGTGGTGTTCACCGGTGACATCGTCTTCGGCAGTACCGCGCAGGAGCCCGGCGACCACGCCGTGCACTGGGCGGGACCGCTGGGAAACATCATCGACGCCTGCCAAGCCGTCCTCGACACCGGCGCCGGCACCATCGTGCCCGGTCACGGCCCGGTGCTCGACCGCGCGGGGCTCCGCGCCCACCAGGACTACCTGAGCCATCTGCGGGACCGCGCCCACGCCCTGCACGCCGCCGGCGTTCCCGCGCTCGAAGCCGCCCGCACCGTGGCCCGGGAGGGGAGGTGGCCCGAGCTCGGGCTGGTCGAGCGGCTGGTGATCACCATCGGCACCGAGTACCGCACGCTGGACGGCACGCCGCCCCGTCCCCTCGCCGAGCTCATCCCCGACATGGCCGCCTTCGACGCCTCCGGAAAGCCCTGAGACGACGAGCGCTGCGGACGCTTCCGATGCCTTGGGCCGTCAACGTCCCCGGTGGCGGGCCTTCGCCTTCGCGCGAACCCGCTCGCGGCGGTGCGCCGCCTCCGCCTCCCGGTCGGTTCGCGCCGCCGCGCCGGCGTCACGCCTGGCCGCCTCCCAGGAGCGGGACAGGGCTTCCTGCGCCGCCGTGCTCACGGGGCGCGCCGCCTGGGCGCGGGCGGCGGCGCGCGCGAGGCGCTTGGGGTTGGTGACGCGGGGACGCGGCACGGCCTGCTCCGGCACGGCAGGCGCGGCCATGGCGCGCTCCAGCAGCGCGCCGAACTCGACGCGCGCGAACTGAGCCAGCTCGGGGCCGGTCGGTTCGGCGCCGAAGACATGGCGCGCCGCCCGCACGCCGTCGGGGCCTGCGATCTCCAGGACGCCGACCCAGAAAGGGGCGTCGAAGAACACGGTGAACGTGCTCGGCATCGGTCCTCCCATGGTTGTTCCGCTGCGAACGGGACGGACCGGACACCCTGGGAGGGGAGGTTACTGACCGCCGCACCGCACGGGGCGGTGCGGACGGCGCCCGGACTACCGACCGGACCGTGTTTTCGTCCGTCCCGCGGCCAGGGTAGCGGCTCGGACAGCGCAAGGGGCGGGGCACGGTCGCCCGACCGTGCCCCGCCCCTCCGGGCGGCGGCCCACCCCTTCCGGGGAGGTTCGCCTCAGCCCTCGACGCCCAGCCGCTCCAGGATCATCTGACGGGCGCGGCCGGCATCCGCCTGGCCGCGCGTCGCCTTCATGACGGCACCCACCAGGGCACCGGCGGCCTGCACCTTGCCGCCGCGGATCTTCTCGGCGATGTCGGGGTTGCCCGCGATCGCCTCGTCCACGGCCGCGCCCAGCGCCCCCTCGTCGGAGACGACGGCCAGGCCGCGCTTGTCGACGACCTCGTCCGGGGTGCCCTCGCCGGCCAGCACGCCCTCGATGGTCTGCCGGGCCAGCTTGTCGTTGAGCGAGCCCTCGGCGACCAGCGCGCAGACCCGGGCGACGTGCTCGGGGGTGATGGGCAGCGCGGTCAGCTCGGCGCCGTCCTCGTTGGCGCGGCGCGCCAACTCCCCCATCCACCACTTGCGGGCCTGGTCGGCGGGCGCGCCCGCGTCCACGGTGGCGACGATCGGATCGACGGCACCCGCGTTGAGGACCGACTGCATCTCGTGCTCGGAGATGCCCCACTCCTCGCGCAGCCGCATCCGGCGCACCCGCGGCAGCTCCGGCAGCGTGCCGCGCAGCTCCTCGACCCACTCGCGCGAGGGTGCGACGGGCACCAGGTCGGGCTCGGGGAAGTAGCGGTAGTCCTCCGCCTCCTCCTTGACCCGGCCCGAGGTGGTGGAGCCGTCCTCCTCGTGGAAGTGGCGGGTCTCCTGGATGATGGTGCCGCCGGACGAGAGGACCGCGGCATGCCGCTGGATCTCGAACCGGGCCGCCCGCTCGACGCTGCGCAGCGAGTTGACGTTCTTCGTCTCGCTGCGGGTGCCGAACTTCTCGACGCCCTTGGGGCGCAGCGAGAGATTGACGTCGCAGCGCATCTGGCCCATCTCCATGCGGGCCTCGGAGACGCCGAGCGCCTTGATCAGCTCGCGCAGCTCCGCCACGTAGGCCTTGGCGACCTCGGGGGCCCGCTCACCGGCGCCCTGGATGGGCTTGGTGACGATCTCGATGAGCGGGATGCCGGCCCGGTTGTAGTCGAGCAGCGAGTGCGAGGCGCCGTGGATGCGCCCCGTGGCCCCGCCGACGTGGGTGGACTTGCCGGTGTCCTCCTCCATGTGGGCGCGCTCGATCTCCACGCGGAAGACCTCGCCGTCCTCCAGCTGGACGTCCAGATAGCCGTCGAAGGCGATCGGCTCGTCGTACTGGGAGGTCTGGAAGTTCTTCGGCATGTCCGGATAGAAGTAGTTCTTCCGGGCGAAGCGGCACCAGTCGGCGATCCGGCAGTTGAGGGCCAGACCGATACGGACGGCGGACTCCACGCCCGTCCGGTTGACGACGGGCAGCGCGCCGGGCAGGCCCAGGCAGGTGGGGCACACCTGGCTGTTGGCGTCGGCGCCCAGCTCGGTCGAGCAGCCGCAGAACATCTTGGTCCTGGTGCCGAGCTCGACGTGGACCTCAAGGCCCATGACGGGGTCGTAGGAGGCCAGCGCCTCGTCGTACGACACCAGTTCGGTGACGGTCACGGAAAACTAAACCTTTCTTGCCCGCGTCAGTCGTCGAGGATGTCGTCGACGTCCAGACGGCGCAGCTCGCGCACGAGCAGCACGACGCCGGTGACGATGCCGGCCGCGGAGACCGCCACATCGATGAGCTGCAGCGTGTCCCCTTCCTTCTTCGCCTCCTTGGCGCGCTTGACGGTGCCGGGGACCCCGATGAGCGACGTGGCGATGGAGAAGTACAGCCCGGTCCTGGACTTCTTGAAACCCTTGGCCTTCTGCAGCTTCGAACTCACAGCGACGGTGCCTCCTCTAGCAGCGGGTGACCCCAACGTGCCTGGAAGGCGGCCTCCAGGGCCGCACCGACACGGTAGAGCCTGTCATCGGCCATGGCGGGGGCCACGATCTGCAGCCCCACGGGGAGCCCGTCCTCCGGCGCGAGCCCGCACGGGACGGACATGGCGGAGTTGCCCGCCAGGTTGGACGGGAGCGTGCATACGTCGGCGAGGTACATCGCCATCGGGTCGTCGACGCGCTCGCCGAGCGGGAAGGCGGTGGTCGGCGTGGTCGGCGAGACCACGACGTCCACCTGCTCGAACGCCTTCTCGAAGTCCCGGGTGATCAGGGTACGCACCTTCTGCGCCGAGCCGTAGTAGGCGTCGTAGTAGCCCGAGCTGAGCGCGTACGTCCCGAGCATCACCCGCCGCTTGACCTCGTCACCGAAGCCCGCCTCGCGGGTCAGCGCCGTGACCTCCTCCGCGGAGTGCGAACCGTCGTCGCCCGTACGCATTCCGTAACGCATCGCATCGAACCGGGCCAGGTTCGAGGAGCACTCGGACGGCGCGATCAGGTAGTAGGCGGCCAGCGCCTTGGTGAACGAGGGGCAGGACAGCTCCACCACCTCGGCGCCCAGCTCGCGGAGCAGCTCGACGGACTCGTCGAAGCGCTGCATCACCCCGTCCTGATAGCCCTCACCGCGGAACTCCTTGACGACGCCGACCCGCAGGCCCTCGACGTTCCCGTTCCGCGCGGCCTCCACCACGTCCGGCACCGGCTGCGCGATCGACGTCGAGTCCCTCTCGTCGTGCCCGGCGATCACGCTGTGCAGCAGCGCCGCGTCCAGCACCGTACGGGCACACGGGCCGCCCTGGTCGAGGGACGAGGAGAACGCGATCATGCCGTAGCGGGACACGCCGCCGTAGGTGGGCTTCACCCCGACGGTGCCGGTCACGGCGGCGGGCTGGCGGATCGAGCCGCCGGTGTCCGTGCCGATGGCCAGCGGTGCCTCGTAGGCGGCGAGCGAGGCGGCCGAGCCGCCACCGGAACCGCCCGGGATACGGGTGAGGTCCCACGGGTTGCCCGTCGGCCCGTACGCGCTGTTCTCGGTCGAGGACCCCATGGCGAACTCGTCCATGTTGGTCTTGCCGAGGATCACCACGTCCGCGTCCTTGAGCCGCTTGGTGACCGTCGCGTCGTACGGCGGCACCCAGCCCTGAAGGATCTTCGACCCCGCGGTGGTGGGCACGCCCTCCGTCGTGAACAGGTCCTTCAGCGCGAGCGGCACACCCGCCAGCGGGCCCAGCTTCTCGCCGCGCTCCCGCTTGGCGTCCACCTCGCGGGCCTGCGCGAGCGCGCCCTCCCGGTCGACGTGCAGGAACGCGTTGACCTTCTCGTCCACAGCGGCGATCCGGGCCAGGTGCGCCTCGGTCGCCTCCAGCGCGGTGACCTCACCGCTCGCGATCTTGGCCGCCAGCTCGGCGGCGGTCAGCTTGATCAGTTCGTCGGCCATCCCGGTCACTCCTCCCCCAGGATCTGCGGCACCTTGAAACGCTGCTGCTCCTGCGCGGGCGCGCCGGAGAGCGCCTGCTGCGGTGTCAGCGACGGACGGACCTCGTCCTGTCGCATGACGTTGGTGAGCGGAAGCGGGTGGGAGGTCGGGGGTACGTCCTCGTCGGCGACATCGGAGACGGCGGCGACCGCGCCGATGATGTCGTCGAGCTGGTCGGCGAAGTGGGCTAGCTCTTCGTCTTTCAGCTCCAGGCGCGCCAGCTTTGCGAGGTGGGCGACCTCCTCGCGTGAGATGCCAGGCATGCGGCGGTCCTCTTGATGGGTGAGTTTCGGATTGTCCGCCCCAATCCTATGGGGCCCCACAAGCTGGGGGCTCCAGCCCCTGTGCCCGTCCCCCCATCGGCTGGGGCCGCAGCCCCTGTGCCCCCTTCGTTCTCGGGGCTTCACCCCGAACCCCTTTGTCCTCGCCTGACGGGCGTTGGGGCGGAGCCCCCGAGGTCGGGGGGTTGCAAGGGCGGAGGCCCCGAACCATTGAAGGGGGGTCGCAGGGGTGGAAGGCACCAGCGTTCAGGGGGCCCGGGAGGAGAGAGGAGTCGGCACGTCGCGAGCCCTCAGCCACGCGGTGGTCTCACCGGGTGGCATGGCCGCGGCCACCAACCACCCCTGCACCGCGTCGCACCCCAGATCCCGCAACCGCTCCCACGTCTCGTCGTCCTCGACCCCCTCGGCAACAACGAGGAGACCGAGCGAATGAGCGAGGTCGACAGTGCAGCGGACGATCTCCGCGTCCTCGGTGTCCACGGCGAGCCGCGCCACGAACGACCGGTCGATCTTCAGCTCGCTGACGGGCAGCCGCCGCAGATGGACCAGCGAGGAGTACCCGGTCCCGAAGTCGTCGAGGGACATCTTCACCCCGTGCCCCGTCAGCCCGGCGAGGGTGTCCGCGGCCTGCTGCGGGTCTTCCAGCAGCACATGTTCGGTGATCTCCAACTGGAGCGCCCCCGGAGGGACCCCGTGCCGGGCGAGGCGGGCGGCGACGGCGCCGGCGAAGCCGGGAGAGTGGACGTCGCGGGGTGAGACGTTGACGGCGACGGGGACGGTCAGCCCGCCCGAGCGCCAGACGGCGACCTGTGCGAGCGCGGTCTCCAGCACGTACTCGGTCAGCCGCGGCATCAGGCCGGAGGTCTCCGCGATGGCGATGAACTCGTCCGGGGGGACCCGGCCCCGTTCGGGGTGGACCCAGCGGACCAGCGCCTCCAGTCCGGAGACGGTGCCGTCGAAGCCGACCTTGGGCTGGTAGTGGAGCTCGACCTCACCCGCGTCCAGCGCCCTGCGCAGGTCGGCGAGGAGGCCGAGGCGGTCGGGGGTGTTGCCGTCGCGGGTGGCCTCGTAGACCTCGACGGCGGTGCGGTCGCGCTTCGCCTCGTACATGGCCACGTCGGCGCGGCGCAGCAGCCCTTCGGCCTCGGTGGCGTGCTCGGGGTAGACGGCGACGCCGGCGCTGGCCTCCAGGACGAGGGTGAGTCCGTCCAGGTCGAGGGGGGAACTGAGCGCGGAGACCAGGCCGCGCGCGATCCGCTGGGCGCTGGTGGTGGAGTCGGCGACGGGCAGCAGCACGGCGAACTCGTCGCCACCGAGCCGGGCGGCCTCGGCGCCGCGCGGCAGCGCGGCCCGCAGCCGCTCGGCGATCTGCAGCAGCAGCCGGTCGCCGGCGAGGTGGCCGAGGGTGTCGTTGACGGACCGGAAGCGGTCGAGGTCGATGAGGACGAGCGCGGAGCGCGACGAGGTGCGCTCGGCCTCGTCCAGCGCGGCCCAGGCGCGCTCCAGCAGCCACAGCCGGTTGGGCAGCCCGGTGAGCGGGTCGCGCAGCTGCTCCTCGGCGCGGGCGCGGGCGATGCGCAGGGTCGAGTCGAGCGCGATCAGGGGAACGGCGAACAGCGGCAGCAGCAGGGGCTTGTGCTCGGCGACGACGGCGACGAGCGGGGCGATGCCCAGCAGGGCGACGGCGATCAGGCCCTGCCGTACCAGCGCGGTGCGCAGCGTGGAGGGCAGACCGCGGGTGCGGGGGCCGAAGCAGAACCACTGGAGCGCCCGGGTCACCAGCAGGTAGAGCGCGGCGGCAAGTGGGATCTCTCCGGCGGCGGCGAGGTTCCAGCCGTCCGGATGCCAGGGGTGCTCGACCGAGGGGGAGGTTCCGCACAGGGCGAGGCCGAGGCCGCCGGCGCCGATGCCGAGGATGTCGACGGCGCCGTGCACCAGGGCCTGCCGCCACCTGTGCCGGCGTGCGGCGCCGACGAGGACGACGACAACCAGGCTGACCAGCAGCGCGGGCACCCACCCGTACAGCAGGAGGATCGCCAGGGACAGCGCCGGGCCGGATCCGGTGCCGCTCCACCAGCGGTCCCGGCCCATGGTGACCAGGTGGGCGACGACGCAGCCGGTGAGCACCGCGAACGACCAGCCGGTGACGCCTGCGGGGAAGAGCGCGTGCCCCTTCCCCACCACGCGGACGGCGCCGCCGAGCAGCGCCAGGACGGCGGCGGCCAGGACCAGCGCGGGCAGCGCCGGCGGACGCGCCGCGACCAGCCGGTGGAGCCGTCGCCTCTCCTCGCCCCGCGCGGCGCCGGGCGCGGCCGTCTTGTCGGTTCCCCCGGCAGCCGAGCTGCCGTGCGGGCCCGCTGTCCCGTACGGAACCCCGGCCGCGCCCGTGTTGCGGCCCGTTCCGGCACTCCGCCTCGCCACGCCCCCGGTGCGTTCCGAGGGCAGGCGGGAGAGCGGGGGCCTGGAGCCCCCGGAGAAATCCAGCATCCTGGTCCCTCTCGCAGCCGTCCACGTCTGCCCCTCGCCACGACAGACGTCTATGTCAACAGTAGGCCGCTGGTCGGGAAGAGGGGCAGCGATCGGCCGCTCTTGCCTGAAAGCTTTCACAGCGGGTGCGGCCGACTGCCCGGCGCCGGACGGCATTTGTGCGCCAGGGGCCTGTGCCCCGGGCACGAAAGGGGCGGGACGCGGGTGGCTTGATGTGGTCTGTGCGGGAACGGCGGTCACCTGTGGGGGTGTTCGTGGTCGTCCCGGGCACGCCCCTGGTGACCGCCTCCGCGTCAGTCGCCCGTTTCTCCCTCTTCACCAGGCGTCAGGGCCGTCTCGCGCGCCGCGTCGGGCCCCTGCTCCAACAGCACGGCGAAGCCGTCATCGTCCAGAATCGGCACCTTCGCCTGCACTGCCTTGTCATGTTTCGAGCCAGGATTCTCACCGGCGACCACGAAGTCCGTCTTCTTCGAGACCGATCCGGTGACCTTGGCGCCCCGGTCCTGGAGCGCCGCCTTGGCGCCGTCCCGGGTGTAGGAGGCGAGGGTGCCGGTGACGACGACGGTGAGTCCTGCCAGCGGACGCGGCCCCTCCTCGCCGGTGGACTCCTCCTCCATCCGCACCCCCGCCGCACGCCACCGCTCGACGATCTCGCGGTGCCAGTCCTCGGCGAACCAGGCCTTGAGCGAGGCGGCGATGGTGGGGCCGACGCCCTCGGTGGCGGCCAGCTCCTCCTCGTCGGCCTCGGCGATCCGCTCCAGCGAGCGGAACTCGCGCGCCAGCGCCTCGGCGGCCACGGGCCCGACGTGGCGGATGGACAGGCCGGTGATGATGCGGGCGAGCGGACGGTCCTTGGCCGCCTCGATGTTCTCCAGCATCGCCAGGGTGTTCTTGCGCGGCTCGCCCTGCTTGTTGGCGAAGAGGGTGACCGTCTTGTCCTGGCCGGTCTCGGGGTCGCGCTTGGGGATGCCGGTGTCCTGGTCGACGACGTAGGCCACGATGGGCAGCAGGTCCTCCACCGTCAGGTCGAACAGCCCGCCCTCGTCGCGCAGCGGCGGCTGCTCGGGCTCCAGCGGCTGGGTCAGCGCGCTGGCGACGACGTAGCCGAAGTGCTCGATGTCCAGGCACTTGCGGCCCGCCAGATAGAACAGCCGCTCCCGCAACTGGGCGGGGCAGGAGCGGGCGTTGGGGCAGCGCAGATCGACGTCGCCCTCCTTCATGGGCTGCAGCGCGAAGCCGCACTCGGGGCACTCGGCGGGCATCACGAACTCCCGCTCGCTGCCGTCGCGCAGGTCGGCGACCGGGCCGAGGATCTCCGGGATGACGTCACCGGCCTTGCGCAGCACCACCGTGTCGCCGATCAGGACGCCCTTGGCCTTGACGACGTCCTGGTTGTGGAGGGTGGCGAACTCGACCTCGGAGCCGGCGACCGTGACGGGCTCGACCACCGCGTACGGCGTCACCCGCCCGGTGCGGCCCACGCCGACGCGGATGTCGACCAGCGCGGTGTTGACCTCCTCGGGCGCGTACTTCCACGCGATGGCCCAGCGGGGTGCCCGGGAGGTGGCGCCCAGCCGGCCCTGGAGGCGGATCTCGTCCAGTTTGACGACGACGCCGTCGATCTCGTGCTCCACCGAGTGGCGGTGCTCACCGTAGTAGGCGATGAACTCCCGCACGCCCTTGAGGCCGTCCACCACCTTGGCGTGCGTGGAGGTGGGCAGCCCCCAGCCGCGCAGCAGATCGTAGGCGTGCGAGAGGCGCGCGAAGTCCTCCTTGGCGAAGCCCTCCAGGGCGCCGATGCCGTGCACCACCATGTGCAGCGGGCGGGTGGCCGTCACCCGCGGATCCTTCTGGCGCAGCGATCCTGCGGCGGCGTTGCGCGGGTTGGCGAACGGCTTCTCGCCGGCCTCCACCAGCCGTGCGTTCAGCTCCTCGAACCGCTCCATGGGGAAGAAGACCTCGCCGCGCACCTCGACCAGCTCGGGCAGGTGCTCGCCGCTGAGCCGCTCGGGGATGTCGGCGATGGTGCGGATGTTGGGCGTGATGTCCTCACCGGTGCGGCCGTCGCCGCGGGTGGCGGCGCGGGTCAGCCGCCCGTGCTCGTAGGTGAGGTTGACGGCCAGGCCGTCGATCTTCAGCTCGCACAGGAAGTGGTAGTCCACGCCCTCCAGCTCACGGGCGACGCGGTCGGCCCATTCGCCCAGCTCCTCGTCGTCGAAGGCGTTGTCCAAGGAGAGCATCCGCTCCCGGTGGGCGACCTCCGTGAACTCCGTCTCGTAGTGCCCGGAGACCTTCTGCGTCGGGGAGTCGGGGGTGCGCAGCGAGGGGTGTTCCTCCTCCAGTGCCTCCAGCGCGCGCAGCAGCCGGTCGAACTCGGCGTCGCTGACGACAGGAGCGTCCTTGACGTAGTACCGGAAACGGTGCTCCTCGACCTGTTCCGCGAGGCTCTTGTGCCTCTCCCGCGCCTCGGCGGGGGCCGCCCCGTCCTGTTCGCCAGCCACCGTTGGTCCTCCCGTCACTGAGGGTTGTCAGCGAGTGATCGTGCCGCCCGGGCGCAGTGGGCGAGCGCCCGGCGGGCGTACGCCGGCGCGGCGCCCGCGAGCCCGCAGGTGGGGGTGACCACGACGGACTCGGCGAGCAGTCCCGGGGACAGCCCGAGCCTGCGCCACAACGACCTGACACCCATGACGCTACCGGCCGGGTCCGACAATGCCGGGCCGTCACCTTCGGTGGCCGGTACGACACCCGCGAAGAGCGTCATACCGTCCTCGACGACCTCACCGATCGCCTCGTCCTCACCCTCGGTGAGCAACGAGACGTCGAGGGAGACACCGTCGGCACCGGCCCTGCGCAGCAGCCGCACCGGCACACCGGGCGCGCACACGTGCACGACCGTCGGCCCGTCGTGCACCGCGAGCAGCTCGCGGAGCGTGGACTCGACCACGGCGCGGTCGACGGCGGGGTGGGTGCGGTAGCCGCTGGCCGTGCGGACGCTTCCGGACAGGACGGCGGTGAGGGAGGGCTCGTCGAGCTGGAGCACCGGAACGGCGCCCGGCACCCGGCGGCGGACGCCGGCCAGGTGGGCGGCCAGCCCCTCGGCGAGCGAGGCGGCCAGGTCGCGGACGGCCCCGTGGTCGCCCAGCATGGCCTCGCCGTTGCGGCGCTCCAGCCCCGCCGCCAGCGTCCAGGGGCCGACGGCGGAGACCTTGAGGCCGCGCGGCCGATCCTCCCCGCCCAGGCCCTGGGTGAACTCCTCGATCGCGTCGAGGTCCTCGCCCAGCCAGGCCCGCGCCCGGCGGGTGTCGCGGCCCGGCCGGTCGCTGATCCGCCAGCCGCTGGGTTCGAGGTGGACGTACATCTCCGCGAGCAGGCCGGCGGTGCGGCCGAGCATGTCGGCGCCGGGCCCGCGCGCGGGCAGCTCCGGAAGCAGGGGCAGGTGCTCGGGGGCCTCGAAGGAGCCGGTGACTGTTCTGGCCGCCTCCCGTGCGTCGGTGCCCGGCATGGAGCCGATGGCGCTGGCCGCCGCCGGGCCCCAGGGAGGCACGTGGTGGGTGTGGTTCATGTGGTCGGTACCGCTCGTGTCGCTCACCGCGTCAGCCTCCGGGGCGCACCGTCAGGTCGGTGACCTCCGCGCCCCTGGGCAGGTCCAGGGCCGTGAGGACGGTCGCGGCCACCGCCTCGGCGGGGATCCACCGGTTTGGGTCGTACTCCTTGCCCTCCTGGCGGTGCACCTTCTCCTGCATGGGGGTGGCCGTGCGTCCCGGGTAGACGGAGGTGACCCGCACCCCGCCCGCCGACTCCTCGCCGCGCAGCGCGTCGGCGAGCGCCTTGAGCCCGTGCTTGCTGGCCGCGTACGCGGCCCACTCGGGGTTCGCCCGCAGACCGGCGCCCGAGTTGACGAAGACGACGTGCCCACGCGAGCGGCGCACCTGCGGCAGCAGCAGCCGGGTCAGCTCCGCCGGGGCCACCAGGTTCGCGGCCAGGGTGGCGTTCCACAGCTTGGGGCCGAAGTCTCCGACGGCACCGAGCTCGACGACGCCCGCGACGTGCACGAGCGAGTCGATCTCGTCGGGGAGCGTCTGGTGCTCGAACGCCCAGGAGAGCCGCTCCGGCTCGCCCAGGTCGCCGACCAGCGTCCGGGCTCCCTCGAACTCCTGCGCAAGTTCCTTGGCCCGGCCCGCGTCCCGGGCCACCAGGTAGAGGGTGTCGCCCCGCTCCAGCAGTCGGCGCGCCACCACGGCACCGATCCCGGAGCCGGCCCCTGTGATCACATGTGTTGCCATGCCCCCATGATCCCGCACCGGGAGCTGCCCGGCGGTACGGGACCCGGTGCCGCACCCCGCCACGCTCCTGCGAGGTCCGTGCGGTCCGTCCGGCCCCGCGCGGCCCGGACCGGTCACGCCGCGAAGACCGAGTCCAGCTTGTCGTACTCCTCCAGGCATCGGCCGGTTCCCAGCGCCACGCAGCCCAGCGGCTCGTCGGCCACCGTCACGGGCATCCCGGTCTCGGCCGCCAGCCGCTGGTCGAGACCGTGCAGCAGGGCGCCGCCGCCGGTCAGCACCAGACCGCGCTCCATGATGTCGCCGTACAACTCGGGCGGGCACGCCTCGCACGCCGCCTGGACGGCCTCGACGATGGAGCGCACCGGACGCTCGACGGCCTCCGCGATCTCCTCGGGCGCCAGATGGATGAGCTTCGGCATGCCGGTGGTCCGGTCACGGCCCCGTACGGGCACGAAGTCGCCGCTGCCGTAGGAGAGCTTGATCTCCTCGGCGGTCCGCTCCCCCACCGCGATCGCGAACTCCCGCTCGATGTAGCCGGCGAGGGCGGCGTCCAGGGCGTCACCCGCGACCCGCGCGGAACGTGAGACGACCATCCCGCCCAGCGAGATGACGGCGATCTCCGTGCTGCCGCCGCCGATGTCGACGACCATCGAACCGCGCGCCTCGTGCACGGGCAGCCCGGCGCCGATCGCTGCCGCTATGGGCTCCTCGATCAACCGCACCGACCGGGCGCCGGCCCTGCTCGCGGTCTGCACCACGGCCCGCCGCTCGACGCCGGTGACACCGCTGGGAACGCACACCACCACCCGGGGCGACCTGCCACGCCCGCCGCGCCCCCCGGAGTCGCGGGCGGCCCGGATGAAGTGCCGCAACATGCCCTCGGTGGCCTCGAAATCGGTGATCACCCCACCCTTGAGGGGCCGGGTCGCGGTGATGGAGCCGGGGGTCCGTCCGACCGCCTGCCGCGCCCGGGCACCGACCGCCAGCACCTTCCCGGTGTGCGTGTCGACCGCGACGACGGACGGTTCGTCCAGGACGACGCCCCGCCCGCGCTCGTACACCAGGGTGTTGGCGGTGCCGAGGTCTATACCGATGTCGCGGCCGCGAAACACTGAAGAGGGAGCGGACCGGGTGCGCTTAGCCATGTGTACTCGCCATGTTCGGTGCGGTGTCGTACGAGTCGTGCGGTGTCGTGACGTGACGTACTGGGTCGTGCCGGGTCGTACTGGGTCGTACGGAGTCGTGACGGCTCCTGCAACTAGTCGCCCAATTGTGGTGCTGCCAGCCGCAGCATACCCAAGTGTCCTGTTTGCTGCGGCGGGTGGGGGCCGCGGGACGGAAAGAAATCTGGAAACCAAAAGACGCTGGTCGGAGCGCGTTTTTCGCAGAATCACACGCGTGTTCCGCCGAGTTGGTGGCATAGATCTCCGGACGGTGGATAGCTATGCACCGGAGACCACGCGCGGTTCACCGAGCCCAGGACTGGTGCGTCCTCGGCCGACCGCGCCATGGGCCACCGTCTCTTCTACTGGAGGTTTCGTCATTTCCGCGCGACCGGCTCAGGAATTCGGAGACAACCCCGTAGAGGTCCGGGAAACCGGGCACTACACAGAGGAATACGTGCCCAGCTTCGTCGAGAAGTGGGATTCTCTCATAGATTGGGAGAAGCGAGCGGAGAGCGAAGGGAATTTCTTTATAGACCTGTTGCGGAAGCGAGGGGTCAAAAGCGTTCTCGACGTCGCGACCGGCACCGGATTCCATTCGGTCCGGCTGCTGGAGGCCGGGTTCGAAACCGTGAGCGCGGACGGCAGCGCCGACATGCTCGCGATGGCGTTCGAGAACGGAATGAAGAACGGCGACCACATCCTGCGGGTCGTCCAGGCCGACTGGCGTTGGCTGAACCGGGACGTTCACGGTGAGTACGACGCCATCGTGTGCCTCGGGAACTCCTTCACGCACCTCTTCTCGGAGCGGGACCGGCGCAAGGCCCTGGCCGAGTTCTACGCGATGCTCAAGCACGACGGAATCCTCATCCTGGATCAGCGGAACTACGACGCGATCCTGGACCGCGGCTATTCCAGCAAGCACACGTACTACTACTGCGGCGAGGATGTCGCAGTGGAACCGGAATACATGGACGAGGGCCTGTGCCGCATGCGGTACCGATTCCCGGACAAGTCCGTGTACCACCTCAACATGTACCCGCTGCGCAAGGATTACACCCGGCGCCTCATGTCCGACGTCGGGTTCCAACGCATCGAGACGTACGGCGACTTCCAGCACACCTACCGGGAAGAGCAACCCGACTTCTTCGTGCACGTGGCGGAGAAGGAATATCGAATGGAGGACCAGGGGGAAGGCGCTTACGGCGCCGCCGTGAATACGGCCAGGAGTTACTACAACTCCCCCGACGCCGACGCGTTCTACTCCTCCGTGTGGGGCGGGGAAGACATTCACGTCGGCATTTACGCGCACCCCGCCGAGCCCATTGCGGACGCCAGCCGGCGCACCGTGGAGCGGATGGCGTCGGGGCTCGGGCTGGTCGCCGGTGCCCGCGTTCTCGACCTCGGCTCCGGCTTCGGCGGCTCGGCCCGCTACCTGGCCGAGACGTTCGGCTGCACCGTCCAGGCGCTCAACCTCAGCGAGGTGGAGAACGACCGCCACCGCCAGTTGAACGCGGCCCGCGGACTCACCGGCCGTATCGAGGTGGTGGACGGCTCGTTCGAGAGCGTGCCGTTCCCCGACTCCAGCGTCGATGTGGTCTGGTCCCAGGACGCGTTCCTGCACAGCGGGAACCGCCTGCGGGTGCTGGAGGAGATCCGGCGGGTGCTCAAACCCGGCGGCAGGCTCGTCTTCACCGACCCGATGGCCGCGGACGGCGCCGACCTGGGCGCCCTCCAGCCCATCCTGGACCGTATCCACCTCGACGACATGGGCTCGCCCGCGTTCTACCGCAGGGAACTCGCCCGGCTCGGCTTCGTCGCCACCGCGCACGAGGACGCGGTCGACGGATTCGAGGAACTGCGCGTCCAGTTGGTCACCCACTACGGGCGCGTGCTGGAGGAGACCGAGCGGCAGGAGGCCGAGGGGCTGGGCTCGAAGGTGAGCTCCGACTACCTCACCCAGATGAAGAAGGGCCTCACCCACTGGGTGGACGGTGGCGAGCAGCACCGCCTCACCTGGGGCATCTTCCGCTTCACCCTCGACGAGGACTGAGCACCGCTCTCCTCGGAAGGAAGGGTCTGCCGGCGACCGCGCTGCGAGCAGCCGGTCTCCGGGCGGGGGGCTCCCCCGCCCGGAGACCGGCTTTGCCGTCCTGGCAGTCCACCGCACGGGGCGGCGACGGCGTGGCCGCGGGAGCGGAACGGCTGCCCCGCCCGTCACCGGCACGGTGCCGGCGGCACCGTCTCCGTCACGTGCGGACAGTGGTTCTAGGCTGGAGGCCATGACTGCCTCCGCGCCCTCCCCCGCTGTGCCCGCACCGTTGAACATCTGCGTCTTCTGCTCGGCCGCCGAGCTGGACAGCGTCTACACCGACGCGGCCCGCGACTTCGCCGAGCTGCTCGGCAAGCGCGGGCACAGCCTCGTGTGGGGCGGTTCGGACTCCGGGCTGATGAAGGTCATGGCTGACGGGGTGCAGGAGGCCGGCGGGCGGCTCATCGGCATCTCGGTGGAGTTCCTGCGCGACGTGGCCCGCCCGAACGCCGACGAGATGGTCGTCACCGCCGATCTCGCCGAGCGCAAGGCCGTCATGCTGGACCGCGCCGACGCGGTCGTCGTCATGGTCGGCGGCACCGGCACGCTGGACGAGGCGACCGAGATCCTGGAGCTGCGCAAGCACGGGATGCACGCCAAGCCCGTCGTCTTCCTGAACACGGCCGGGTTCTACGACGGCCTCCGCCAGCAGATGACCCGCATGGAAGCCGAAGGCTTCCTCCCGCTCCCCCTCAGCGACCTGGTCACCTTCGCGGACGACGGCCCCCAGGCACTGGAGCTGCTGGGGGCCTGACGTGCGGCGGGCCGCGAGGCCGGCGGCGGCACTACGCGGCCGTCACCGCCCGCTCGGTGCGGTCGATCGTGGCGGAGCCGACCACGCGGGTGCCGTCGTACAGCACGATCGCCTGGCCCGGGGCCACCCCGCGCTCGGCGGAGGCGAACCGCACCCGCAGTTCCCCGTCCACCAGCTCCGCCTCGACCGGCGTCTCGGCACCGTGCGCACGCAGTTGCGCGGTGTAGGCGCGGGGCCCCTCGGCGGGCGGCTCGCCGCACCAGCGGGGGCGCACCGCGGTGAGGGAGGCCACGTCGAGGGAGGCGGCGGGGCCGACGGTGACCGTGTTGTCGACCGGGGAGATGTCCAGCACGTACCGGGGCTTGCCGTCCGGGGCAGGGTGCCCCAGGCGCAGCCCCTTGCGCTGGCCGATCGTGAATCCGTAGGCGCCCTCGTGGGTGCCCAGTCTGGTGCCGGACTCGTCGACGATGTCCCCCTCGGCGGTGCCCAGCCTGGTGGCGAGGAACCCCTGGGTGTCGCCGTCGGCGATGAAGCAGATGTCGTGGCTGTCGGGCTTCTTGGCCACGGCCAGCCCGCGCCGCTCGGCCTCGGCGCGGATCTCCTCCTTGGTGGTGAGGGTGTCGCCCAGCGGGAAGAGCGCGTGCGCGAGCTGCCGCTCGTCCAGGACGCCGAGCACGTAGCTCTGGTCCTTGGCGGCGTCGCTGGCGCGGTGCAGTTCGCGGCTCCCGTCCTGGCGGGTCACCACCGTGGCGTAGTGGCCGGTACACACGGCGTCGAACCCGAGCGCGAGGGCCTTGTCCAGCAACGCGGCGAACTTGATCTTCTCGTTGCAGCGCAGGCACGGGTTGGGCGTACGCCCCGCCTCGTACTCCGCGACGAAGTCCTCCACCACGTCCTCGCGGAAGCGTTCCGCCAGGTCCCACACGTAGAAGGGGATGCCGATGACATCGGCGGCGCGGCGCGCGTCGTGGGAGTCCTCGACGGTGCAGCAGCCGCGCGCGCCGGTACGGAACGACTTGGGGTTGGCGGACAGGGCCAGGTGCACGCCCGTCACCTCGTGTCCGGCCTCGGCGGCACGGGCCGCCGCGACAGCGGAGTCGACACCACCGGACATGGCGGCCAGCACACGCAGCGGGCGCGCGGAGGCTGTCCCCCGCGAGGATGCAGTAGTCATAGCGCCTCCCAGGGTAGACGGAACCACTCGGTGGCCCGAACGCGTTGGGAGGACAGGTACAGGTACAGGTACAGGGAGAGGGGCGGACGGCGGGCGACGGGCCGGAAGACCGGGGCCGAGTACGGCCGGGCCCGTGCAGCAGCCGGGGCTCTGGACCGGCCGCGGAAGGCGACAGGACGGGAGAGGAACGACGTGGGTGAAGGCGGCGGGAGCGGTGCCGGCAGCTCGCGGGAGCGTGGCCAGGGCGTCGGCCGGCGCAGGTTCCTGGTCGCGGGTACCGCCGCGGTGGGGCTCGGCATGCTCGGCGCGGCCTCCCAGGACGAGGTGAAACGGTGGTGGTGGCGGATGCCGGGCAACGACAGGCCCCGCGAGGCGGGCCAGGTGGACGACGCCCGTGCCCGCTGGGTGGCCGCGGCGGACGCGAACATGCGCCGCGGCGACCGCCCCTCCGACTACGCCATCGACCGGATCGTCGTGCACGTCACCCAGGGCAGCGCCGCGGCTGCCGTGAAGGTCTTCCGCAACCCCGAGCACCAGGCGGCCGCGCACTACATCGTCTGCCAGGACGGCGCGGTCATACAGATGATCCGCGAGCTGGACGTCGCCTTCCACGCGGCGAACAGGGAGTACAACGAGCGCAGCATCGGCATCGAGCACGAGGGCTGGATCGAGAGGCCGCAGGACTTCACGGACGAGATGTACCGCTCCTCTGCCGAGCTGACGGCCGGCATCTGCTCCCGCTACGGCTTCCCCGCCGACCGTACGCACATCATCGGTCACAACGAGGTGCCGGGCGCCGACCACACGGACCCGGGCCGCCACTGGGACTGGGACAGATACCTGCGCCTGGTGCGGGCGGAGCTCAAGGCGAAGGGCTCGCGGCAAGGGCGGTGAAGGCCCGGCGGGTGACCGGGGCCGGGGCGCTCAGCTCAGGCCCGCGCTGCGGGCCCGGTCGACGACGGGGCCGATCGCCCCGGCCAGCGCCGCCACGTCCGCCTCGGTGGAGGTGTGCCCGAGCGAGAACCGGAGGGTGCCGCGGGCCAGTTCCGGGTCGGTGCCGGTGGCCAGCAGCACGTGGCTGGGCTGGGCGACGCCGGCCGTGCAGGCCGAGCCCGTCGAGCACTCGATGCCCTGCGCGTCGAGAAGCAGCAGCAGCGAGTCCCCCTCGCAGCCGGGGAAGGAGAAGTGCGCGTTGGCGGGCAGCCGTCCGTCCGGGTCGGGGTCACCGTTGAGCACCGCGTCCGGCACCGCGTCCCGGACCCCCGCCACGAGGGCGTCGCGCAGTGCGCCCACCTCGCGGACGAAGTCCTTGCGCCGTTCGACGGCCAGCCTGCCCGCCGTCGCGAACGCGGCGACGGCCGGGGTGTCGAGGGTGCCGGAGCGCACCTGCCGCTCCTGTCCGCCGCCGTGCAGCAGCGGCACGGGCGCGTACTCGCGGCGCAGCAGCAGCGCGCCGACACCGTAGGGCCCGCCGACCTTGTGCCCGGTGACGGCCATGGCGGCCAGCCGGGAGTCGGCGAAGGAGACGTCGAGCTGGCCGAATGCCTGCACCGCGTCCGAGTGCAGCGGAATCCCGTACTCGGCGGCGACCTCGGCCAGCGCGCGTACGTCGGTGACGGTACCGACCTCGTTGTTCGCCCACATCACGGTGGCCAACGCCACGTCCGAGGGGTCCCGTTCGACGGCCTCGCGCAGGGCCTGCGGGTGCACGCGTCCGTGCGGGTCCACGGGCAGCCACTCCAGGCGGGCGCCCTCGTGTGCGGCCAGCCATTCGACGGCGTCCAGGACGGCGTGGTGCTCCACGGGGCTGACCAGCACCCGTGTACGCCGCGCGTCCTGGTCCCGGCGCGCCCAGTAGAGCCCCTTGACGGCCAGGTTGTCCGCCTCGGTGCCGCCCGCGGTGAAGACGACCTCGCTGGGCCGGGCACCGAGCGAGGCGGCGAGCGATTCGCGGGCCTCCTCCACCGTGCGCCGCGCGCGCCGTCCCGCCCCGTGCAGGGAGGAGGCGTTGCCGACGACCGCGAGGTGCCGGGTCATCGTCCGCACCGCTTCGGGCCACATGGGTGTGGTGGCGGCGTGGTCGAGGTAGGCGGGGTGGACGGTGTCTGCCATGATTCCCCGATTCTACGGGCCGCCCTGCGGCGCACACCCGTCGCGTGGCAGCGAACGCCCGGCACCCCGCGCGGACCCCCGACCGGATCATCCCGCGCCGGGCCTGCCGGGCCTCACGTCCGGTTCTCCGCCTGGAACATCCAGTGCTCCTTCTCCAGGTCTCCGATGAGCTGGATGAAGACGTCCTCGGTGACCGGGTCGACCTGGCCGACGGCCTTCATGCGGTCGCGGGCCTTGGTGACGACGGCGCCGAGGGCGTCGACCATGGTGCGGACGGCCTCGTGGTCGGGCAGCCAGCCGTCGGGGGTGGTGTCCAGGGCACTGCCCGCGGCGACGCTCGCGGAGCGGCCGTCGGGGCTGATGCCGAGGGCGGAGGCGCGCTCGGCGACGGTGTCGGAGTACTGGCGTGCGGTGTCGACGACCTCGTCGAGCTGGAGGTGGATGGAGCGGAAGCGGGGCCCGACCACGTTCCAGTGGATCTGTTTGGCGACGAGGGAGAGGTCGATCAGATCCAGCAACGTGCCGCGCAGCGCTTCGGCGACGGTCTTGAGTTCCGACTCCGGGAGGGTGCTCTTGACTGTGTAGGTCACCTTGCGTCGCTTTCTCTCGGACGGTGGCTTTCCACCCTCAAGGTACGCACTTGCGGTGAATCGGGGGCATCGGTGGCGGCGGGTGGCGGGTTCCGGTGCCCCCGGTGGCCTACGCCCGTGCGAGCTGGCGGGACTGGGCGACGAGCCGGTCCGCGGAGTCCCACACCTCCGCGTCCTCCTCCAGGAAGCCGCCGGCCAGGTTGCGGGTGGTGACGGCGACGCGGACGGGCCCCGGGGCGGGGCGGGCGCGGACGTGCACGGTGAGTTCGACGGTGGGCAGCCAGCCGGTGAGGCCCAGCTCGAAGCCGGTGGGCGGCAGCGCGTCGACGGCCATCAGCAGCGAGAGCGGGTCGGGGTCGCGGCCGTCCGCGAGGGCGAGCCAGGCGCGCATCTCGCCGCGCATCCCGGGTGCGCCCAGCGCCCAGCCGCAGGTGGCGGGGTCGAGCCGCAGGTCGAGCCGGCGCCCCATCTCCGGTACGGCGGCGTCGCCGTCCGGGTGGTCCGTGGTCCGGAAGCACTGGTCCAGCGGCGGCATGGCGGGGGGCCGGGCGCTGGTGCGGATGTCGTCCGGGAGCGCGTCGAGGTCGCCGTAGGTGGCCAGGACGCGGATGCGCTCGACCTCCGTGCCCCGCTCGTCGGCCTGGAAGAGCCCCGCGGAGGCGGTGGAGACGGTGCGGCCGCTGCGGGCCACGTCCGTACGGATCGTGGCGGGGCCGGCGGCGGTGGCGGTCAGGTAGTGGGCCGTGAGGGTGAACGGGTCCGAGTGCGGGAGGGCTTGGCGCAGCGCCCGGCCGAGGACGGCCAGCAGGTAGCCGCCGTTGAGGGCCTTGCCTATCGCCCAGCCGGGCGAGAGCCGCGTCTCGTGGACGCCGGGCTCGCGGGTGCGGACCACGGTGTCACGGTCGAACTCGCTGGTCGCGGCGGTCGGCTCCGGGGCCGGTGCGGCGGGGGCCTGAGAGGATGCGTCGGACATGAGGGCACCGTACACCGACGGGTTACCGGTGGGTAGCCTCGACCGGTACCGGGCACGGCGCACGGCCGCGAGGGGCGCGGGGCCCGAGCACCAAGGGGCGGCCCGCCGGGTGTCAGCCGCGGGGTGCCCCGCCCCCGCTCTCCGTGCGCCCCTCGCCGGAGGCCTCGGCGTCCACCGTCGCACTGCTGCGCTTCCAGGCGCGCGGGGCCCGCCAGTTGTAGCGCAGGGCCAGCAACCGCAAGGCGAACGCCAGCAGCGCCGCACCCACCGTCGTGGTGGGGCGTACCGCGTCGAGCTGGATGAGCAGTGCCACCGCGCTGGAGCCGACGATCGCCGGTACCGCGTAGATCTCCCGGTCCCAGCGCAGCAGCGAGGGGACCTCGTTGGCCAGCACGTCCCTGAGCACCCCGCCGCCCGCCGCCGTCGCCAAACCCATCACCACCGAGGAGGTGAGGCCGAGCCCGTACTCGTGGCCCTTGAGGGTGCCTGTGACGCAGAACAGGCCCAGACCGGCCGCGTCGAAGACGTTGACCGCCTTGTTGATCCGCTCCACCTGGGGGTGGAGGAAGAAGACCAGGACCGAGGAGACCAGCGGCGTGAGGAAGTAGCCCAGGTCCGTGAAGGCCGCCGGGGGCACCGCGCCGATGACCACGTCCCGGAAGAGGCCGCCCCCCAGGCCGGTGACCTCGGCGAGCACGGCGATGCCGAACACGTCGAAGTTGCGGCGCACTGCCAGCAGCGCGCCGGAGATGGCGAAGACGAAGATGCCGACGAGATCCAGCCAGTGCTGGAGTGGGGGGCTGAAGAGGGAGTCCACAGGCACCTTTGTACCGCCCGCCCGCCGGGGGAGCCGCTGAGCGGCCGGCCTTCCCCGTCCTGGACGCCGGGCGGGCCGAGATCCTCCGGCCCGCCCGGCTCGTCACAGGACAAGCTGCGCGCTAGCGTGCTTCCTTGGCGACCGCGGCCGAGCGGAGCAGCTCCGTGTCGCCCGGCTCCTGGTCCGGAGCGTTCTCCGGGTGGTGGCAGGCGACCTGGTGGTCGGTGCCCAGCGACAGCAGCGGAGGCTCCTTCGTCCGGCAGACCTCGGTCGCCTTCCAGCAGCGGGTGTGGAAGCGGCAGCCGGACGGCGGGTTCATCGGCGAGGGCACGTCGCCCTGGAGCAGGATCCGCTCCCGCCCGCCCACCGCCTTGCGCCGCGGGTCCGGCACGGGCACCGCGGACAGCAACGCGCGCGTGTACGGGTGCATGGGCGTGTCGTACAGCGACTGCCGGTCGGTGATCTCGACGATCTTGCCCAGGTACATCACCGCGATCCGGTCCGAGACGTGCCGGATGACGGACAGGTCGTGGGCGATGATCACGTAGGTGAGGCCCAGCTCGTCCTGGAGGTCGTCGAGGAGGTTGACGACCTGAGCCTGGATGGAGACGTCCAGCGCCGAGACGGGCTCGTCGGCCACCACCAGCTTCGGGTTGAGGGCGAGCGCCCGCGCGATACCGATGCGCTGCCGCTGACCGCCGGAGAATTCGTGCGGATAGCGGTTGTAGTGCTCGGGGCTGAGCCCGACCACCCCCAGCAGCCGCTGCACCTCCTTCTTGACGCCGCCCTCCGGCTCCACGCCCTGCAACTTGAACGGCGCGCTGACGATCGAGCCGACCGTGTGCCGCGGGTTCAGCGAGGAGTACGGGTCCTGGAAGATCATCTGCACGTCGCGGCGCATCGGCCGCATACCGCTCACGCCCAGGTGCGTGATGTCCCTGCCCTCGAACTCGACCTTGCCGGCCGTCGGTTCGAGAAGCCGGGTGATCAGGCGGCCCATCGTCGACTTGCCGCAGCCCGACTCGCCTACGACGCCGAGGGTCTCTCCCGCGCGGACCTCGAAGTCGATGCCGTCGACGGCGAGCACGGCGCCGACCTGCCGTTTGAACAGGCCCTTGGTGACGGGGAAGTGCTTCTTGAGGCCACTGACCTTCAGCAGCGGCTGTCCGTCGCGCGGCTCGGTGAGCGTGCCCAGGGCGCCGGGCTCCCCCGCCGGGGCGGCGGCATCGGTGGTGGCGGCCGCCGGCTCGGAGCCCTCACCCGGGGTTTTCGCGGGGTTCGTCATCGGCTCGTCGTCCTCACTCACTCGCACTCACAGCTTCGGGGCAATCTCGTCGTTCCAGATGCGCTCCCGGTCCTCCTGCGCCATGTGGCAGGCGGACAGGTGACCGGGCTTCACCTCGCGCAGCTCGGGCCGCGTGGTGCGGGTGATGCCGCCCTCGGGGACGTCCGCGTACGGGCAGCGCGGGTTGAAGGCGCAGCCCTCGGGGACGTTGATGAGGCTGGGCGGCGAGCCCTTGACGGGGATGAGCCGCTCGGCCCGGTCCCGGTCGATGCGCGGCATGGAGCCGAGCAGCCCCCAGGTGTAGGGGTGCTGCGGCTCGTAGAAGACCTGCTCGGCCGTGCCGTACTCGATGCACCGGCCGCCGTACATCACCAGGATGTCGTCGGAGAGTTCGGCGACGACGCCCAGGTCGTGGGTGATGATGATGACGGCGGAGCCGAACTCCTTCTGCAGATCGCGGATCAGGTCGAGGATCTGCGCCTGGACGGTGACGTCGAGGGCCGTGGTCGGCTCGTCAGCGATCAGCAGTTCGGGGTTGTTGACCAGCGCCATGGCGATCATGGCGCGCTGACGCATCCCGCCGGAGAACTCGTGCGGGAAGCTGTCGACCCGCTTCTTCGGCTCGGGGATGCCGACCCTGTCCAGGAGTTCGACCGCCCGCCTGCGCGCGGTCTTCTTGTCGACGCTGTGGTGGACGCGGTACGCCTCCACGATCTGGTGGCCGACGGTGAAGAAGGGGTGCAGCGCCGAGAGCGGGTCCTGGAAGATCATGGAGATGTCCCGGCCGCGGAGCTTGCGCACGCTGTCCGGGTCCGCGCTCAGCAGTTCCTGACCGTTCAGCCAGATCTCACCGGAGAGCCGGGGCCGCTGCCTGCCGTACTGACCGACGGTGTGCAGCCCCATGATGCCGAGCGAGGTGACCGACTTGCCCGAACCGGACTCGCCGACGATACCGAGCGTCTTGCCCTTCTCCAGCGAGAAGGAGAGGCCGTCGACGGACTTGACCAGGCCGTCCTGGGTGGGGAAGTGCACCCGCAGGTCGCGCACCTCCAGGAAGGCCGTGGGCGGCTCCTTGGCGAGCGCGGGCTCTCCGGGTGCGGTGCCGGTGCCGGTCAGGTCCGTGTCCGGCGCGGTCTTCCTGGTGACGGCGGCCGCGGGCGGCGCGTCGTCCCGTTCCTGGCCGGCGGTGTCCCCGGCGCCGTCCCCGCGGGGGGCGTCCGCCTTGGTGACCTCGGCCTTAAGGGCGTCAGCCTTCTCGTCCCCCTGGGACGGCCCGGGTCCGGGCGTGTGCTCGTGGTCGGTCATCCCAGCCTCACTCGGGGGTCGATCACGCCGTACAGCAGGTCCACGACGAGGTTCGCGACGACCACGGCGGTTGCGGTGATCAAGGTGACGCCCAGGATCAGCGGCAGGTCGCGGTCGGTGATCGCCTTGAGCACGGCCTGGCCGAGCCCGGGGATGCTGAAGGTGGTCTCGGTCAGGATCGCGCTGCCCATCAGGGCGCCGATGTCGATGCCCAGCAGCGTCAGGACGGGCGTCATGGTGGAGCGCATCGCGTGCTTGCCGATGACGACGGGCTCCTTGAGGCCCTTGGCGCGGGCGGTGCGGATGTAGTCCTCACCCATCACCTCCAGCATGGTGGCCCGGGTGAGCCGGGCGTACATCGCGCCGAAGAGGAAGGCGAGGGTGATCCAGGGCAGGATCATGCCGCTGAACCATTTGGCCGGGTTCTCGCCGAACGGGGTGAAGGAGTTGCTCACCATGCCGAACTGGTAGGCGAAGACCGCCAACGAGAGCAGGCCGGTGAAGTAGATCGGCAGCGAGACGCCCGCCAGGGCGCCGGTCATGGCCAGCCGGTCCCACAGGGTGCCGCGCTTGAGTGCGGAGAGCACGCCGACGGTCAGGCCGATCAGCAGCCAGATCACGGCGGCCCCCAGCGCCAGGGAGAGCGTGACCGGGAAGCGGTCGGTCAGTACGGGCCAGATCTCCTGCTCGGTACGGAAGGAGTAGCCGAAGCAGGGCGCTCCGCAGTGCGTGGTGGTGCCGCCACCGACGTAGTCGCGGCCGACGAACAGGCCCTTGAAGAACTCGAAGAGCTGCACCAGGACCGGGTCGTCGAGCTGGAGCTTCTCGCGTACGCCCTCGATGCTGTCCTTGTCGGCCTGCTTGCCGACGAACATGGTGGCCGGGTCTATCCCCGCCCACTTGGGGATCAGGAAGAAGATGCAGAAGACCGCCAGGATGATGACGACCAGCATCACTGCGACGGCGAACAGCCGCCTGATGAGGTATGTGAGCACTGCTCTGTGGCCGCCCTCGGGCGGCCCGGCCCGCTCCCGGTCAGGGAGCCGGCGGCCGGGCCGCCGCGCGGCCTTCACCTGCCCTTCGTGCCAGCGGCGGGTGGCGCCGTCAGATGGTGATGTCGGTGACGGCCACCGTGACCGGTGCGGTCACGGTGGCCGGGGCGGTCATTTGACGCCGATGGACGCGAAGTCGTACCAGCCGCTGAAGGAGTCGGCCGCGTAGACGTTGGTGAGCCGGTCCGAGCGCCACTGGACGACCCGCAGGTAGGTCAGCGGCAGGTAGTGGGCCTGCGCCATGACCTCCTTGTTGACCTCGGCGTACTTGTCGGCGGCCTTGTCCGGGTCGAGCTCGGCGACGGCCTCGTCGATGCCCTTGTCGACCTTCGGCTCGTCGATCAGCCCGTAGTTGTTGTTGCCGTTGTCACGGATCTTGGAGCTGTCCCACAGCTCGATGCCGTACCCCTGGCCGCTGGGGAAGTCCGGGCCCCAGCCGTGCAGGATCATCCCGTAGTTCTTCTTCTTCACGGTCGCCTGGTTGCCGACGATCGAGGAGCTCTGCGAGCCGTCGTACTGGTCGATCTCCGCCTTGATACCGACCTCCTTGAGGGAGGCCTGGATCGACTCGGCCGACTTCACGTCCGCCTTGTCGGTGTTGCGGACCGCCAGCGTGGTGCTGAAGCCCTTCGGCTTGCCGCACTTCTTGAGCTCTTCCTTGGCCTTGGCGACGTTCGCCTTGCCACCGTTCTTGCGGATGCCGTACTGGTCGTCGGTCTTGTCGTGCCCCGGGACGACCGGCGGCAGCATGTTGACGGCCAGGTCACCACCGGCGGTCGGGCCACCGCGCGCGGTCTGCACCGACGTGTGGTCCGTACCGTAGATGGCCGCCTTGCGGCAGTGGATGTTGTCGAACGGCTTCACGCTCTGCGGGAAGGCCACGTAGGAGATGAACCCGGTCTGCGGGTTGTCGACGTTGCCCTTGTGCTGCTTGAGGGCCTGCTGCCGGCCCTGGACCTCCATGCCGCGCTGGTTGAGGTCGAGGTCGGCGTCCCCGTTGAGCAGCCGCTTGTCACGCTCGTCGGGGTTGGTCAGCAACGTGACCTTGACCTGGTCCGGCAACGCCTTGCGCAGCGGGTCGCTCTTGCGGTCCCAGTTCTTGTTGCGCACCAGGAGCAGCGACTTGTTCGGGGTGTACGACTTGAACTTGTACGGGCCCGAGGAGAACGGGTGCAGCGTGTACTTGGACTTGGTGTCCTTGTCCTTGCGCACCGGCGCGTTGGTGGGCATCGCCAGCATCTGCTCGAAGTCACCGTTGGGCTCGGGCAGGTGGAACTCGATGGTCTTGGAGTCCGGGGTCTTGATGCCCTTGAACTCGCTCTTGTCCTCGTAGGGACCCTTCCACTTGCCGTCCGGGTCCAGGACGTCCTTGATGTAGGTGGGGCCGCCCGACAGCGTCTTCTGCGCCCACTGGCGCTCGATGCCGTACTTGACGTCCTGGGCGGTGATCTTCTTACCGTCCTCCCACTTCACGTCGTCCTTGAGCGAGTACTTGTAGACCTTGCCGTCGTCGGATATCTGGGCCTTGTCGGTCGCCAGGTCCGGCTGGAGGTCCACGCTCTTCTTGCCCGGCTTGGGGCTGTAGCTCACCAGCGTGCGGCTGTAGTACCGGGAGAAGTCGAAGACGAAGCCGTAGTACATGCGGGTGGTGTCCCAGGAGTCGGCGTCCTGGACGCCGACGAACTTGAGGGTCCCGCCCTTCTTGTTCGAGGCGTTGGCGACCTTGTTGACGCCCGCGTCGTACTTGCCGCCGCCCTCGCTGTCGCTGTTGCCGCCGCAGGCCGAGGTGGCCAGCAGCGTCGCGGCGGCGACGGCCGACAGCGCGGCCAGCCGACGCCTCGATGTGCGTAGGGTTGTCACGTCTCGCAACCTCCGTGGTAGGTCACGGCCCGCACGAGCTGGGCGGAGCCGGGGTCTGGGGTGGGGAGTCAACGGGTCCCCTTCGGGTCCAGAGCGTCGCGTACGCCGTCACCGAAGAGGTTGAAGGCGAGCACGGTGATGAAGATGGCGACACCGGGAATGATCATGTACATCGGGTCGGACTCGTAGTACGTCACGGCGTCGGACAGCATGGAGCCCCAGGAAGCGGTGGGCGGCTTGACGCCCACGCCGAGGAAGCTGAGCGCGGCCTCGGTGAGGATGTTGGTCGGGATCATCAGCGTCGTGTAGACGGTGATCGGCGCGACCAGGTTGGGCAGCAGCTCCTTGCTGATGATGTAGCCGCGCCCCGCCCCCAGGCTGCGCGCCGCCTCGATGTACTCCCGCTCGCGCAGCGACAGCACCTGGCCGCGCACGATCCGGCCGATGTAGGGCCAGCCGAAGAAGCCGATGACCAGGATCATCACCAGCAGCCGCACGCCGGTGCCGGTCAGCCCCAGCAGGTCGTTCGGCATCACGGAGATCAGGGAGATGATGAACAGCAGCTGCGGGAAGGCCAGCAGCATGTCCATCACGCGGCTGATCAGCGCGTCCAGCCAGCCGCCGAAGTAGCCGGCGAGGGTGCCGAGGACCGTGCCGAAGACGACGGCGACGAAGGCGGAGAGGAAGCCCACCAGGATCGAGACGCGGGCGCCGTAGAGGATGCGGGCCAGGATGTCCCGGCCGCTGACCGGCTCCACACCCAGCAGGTGCTCGCCCGAGATGCCGCCGAGCGCGCCCTCGGGCGTGCTGAAGAGCGGATCGATCAGGTTCTCGTGACGGGCGTTGGGATCCTGGCCGATCAACGCGGTCAGCAGGGGCGCGAACACCGCGACCAGGATCAGCAGCAGCACGACGGCACCGCCGATCAGCGCCACCTTGTCCCGCTTGAGGCGGTCCCAGGCGATCCGGCCGAGTGAGCGGCCCTCGATCGCCTTCTGGGTCTCGGCCGGGGCTGGCTCCACGACCGCGGTGCCCGCAGACGTTTCCTCGTGCAGTGGTGCCGTCATCGTGTTGAGGACCCCTTCTCGACCGGCAGTTGACCAGTCCACACACACCGCTGTAGCGGTCGAAGTTTGAAGGACGTTCGCAAGCCGTTGGTGCGAAAGGCAGCGCGACGGCCGCCAGGTGGCTTATGGCTCGGGAGTCTTCATCGCGGTCACGATCAGTCGCCAGACCTCCCCGGGAAAGGATGCGCAACTGTGATGTGACGCGGCATGTTCCGTTATGCGGACGGAAGTTGACGTTGAGCGGAGCGTGACCAGTAGTTATGTCCTGATCTGAACGGTCTGGGCCGTGGCTTCCCGACGGCGTCCGCGGAGCGGTTGCCCAGCCTCAGAGGGGCCGCGGGTAGCCGTAGCCGAAACCGCCCGCGGCGGGTCCGGGAGCACCGTATCCCGCCTGCGGCTGGGCGTCACGGTCGAAGAAGGGGCGCGCCTGGCTGCGCAGCCACATCGCCACCGGGTCGTAGTCGTCGGCCATGGCGACGCTGGAGACCGGCAGTCCCTCCGGCACGGCGGTCACCGACTGGGCCATCATCCTCCGCGCCGCCTCCACGGAAGCGGGACTGTTGTCGTAGAGCTCCAGCCCGATGGCCAGGTACGGGACGCCCAGCGCGGGCCGCACCCAGGCGCGGCGCAGCGAGCGGACCGCCGGGGTGAGGTGTGCGTTCTGCGCCAGCAGCGCGTAGAACTGCGGGATCTCCAGGGTGGGTTCGCCGATGCTCAACGGCCCGGCGGGCAGTTGGTCGAGCCCGACCGCGACCCGCCGCAGGTCCGGCCACGGGATGCCGAGGCCGCCCCCGGGAGCGTGCGGATTCAGCCAGATGCCCCAGCGGTCGGGGAAGAGGGCCGCCGCGATGTCCCGGCCGCCGACCACCTCGTGCGCGCGGCTCCAGCCGGAGGCCGCCAGCTCCTGCGCGGAGGTCACACAGGGCGCGTAGCCGTACCCGGCCACCTCCATGTTGCCGTACTGGGCGTCCGGCGAACCCGCCTGGCCGTTCCACAGCAGCATCCACAGTCGGCCGCCGGCGAGCGCCTGCAGGAGGGCTTCGTAGCTCTCGAAGGTGTCGTACGCCCCCGGCGAGATCCGCCGCAGGAGTTGCTCGACGCTTCCACCCGCGCTCACCTGGGCCGCCCTTCCGCCTCTGACGCCTTCCCTGCACGTCCCGTCGCTCCGCACCGCTATCCAACCAGCTTAAGAGGGGGGCGGGACATCGGTACTCCTACTCAGCTCTGCCCCCGTACGCGGGCCCACGTCCCGCTTGCGCGCTCCTGGGGCTGTGCGTTCCTGTCCCCCGCTCCTCCCGGTGCGACCGTGGGCGGGCTCGCTTCAGACGTGACCCTCACGGGTGTAGAAGGGGCGGACGCACTGCCGCATCCAGTCCACGACCGGGTCCTCGGCGACGTCGAGCAGCACCATCTGGACCGGCCAGCGCACCGGGGCCTGGTGCAGCGCCCTGCCGAGCGCGTCGTGCGCCGCCTGCCGCGCCTCCGGCTCCAGCAGGTCGAGCTCCATGCCGATGAACAGCGCGGGATCGTCGCCCTCGACGCTGGCCAGCCCGCGGCGGGCCGACCGCACCGCAGGGAGCGCGGCGAACTCGGCGGAGGCGGCGGCCAGGAAGGCGAGCGGATCGTCCTGCCAGTCCGGCTCGAACAGGCGCACCCGTGCACCCCGGGTGCCCCCGGACACGGCCTGCTCCGCGGGCGTGCTCGCACACAGCTCCGCGACGGCCTCGGCGGGCACCGGCGCCCCGACGGTGCCGTCCGGGTTCACCGCGAGGCCCACCCCGGGAGGCAGCCCGCGCGCGAACTCCCTGACCGGGGCGATGGTGAAGGACACATGGCCGCCGACGACGTGCAGGAACTGCTCCTGGGAGCTGAAGACCGGCACGTAGACCGCGCCTCCCAGCTCGATGGTGGGCAGGTCCAGTTCCCGGCTCTCCCGGCTGCCGCCCTCCGGCAGCGGTACCCACACGCTGCTGCGGCCCAGCACCTCCAGCAGCCGCGCCCCCGCATGGGGGACCCGGACCGAGGCGGCCAGCGCCTCCTCCAGCTCGTTGCCGGGCCAGCCGCCCCCGTGACCGGGCCCGAAGTGCTGCGGCTGCGGCTGCTGGGGCTGCGAGGGAACTGTCATGCGCACCAGCCTATCCACGGCCCCGCTACCACCCGACGGGCCGGTCCCGGGCCCCCACATCACCGTCACATGCGCGCGTACGGCGCCGTCGTGCGCACCCGTACGCCACCCCCACGTGAACACGTACGGCGACGCTCCGGTTGCGGACCGTGCGGAAGGGTCGAAGAGTGGTGTACGTCCCACTACGTGCCGATCGGCACGCCGACTGGAGGAAAAGCACATGCGCGTGAACAGGATCACCGCCGCGGCCGTCACCGTCTCGCTGGCCGGCTCGCTCGCCATCGGCGCGGCGGGCGCCGCGTCCGCCGCGCCCGCCGACCACTCCCCGGGGCACACGGCGGGGACCCAGGCCAAGCCCGGGCCGTCCGAGGACCCGGGGACCCAGGACCAGGGAGCGGCCACGGGCAAGCCCACCCAGCCGCAGCACAAGCCCTCCGACCAGGACAAGCCCGTCCGCCCGCAGTCGCCGCAGGAGCAGTCACCGCAGGAGCAGTCACCGCTGAAGGACGAGACGCCCGGCGAGTCCGGCAAGCCGGACACCGCGAAGCCGGGCCTGCCCGAGCAGCCCGGGAACGCGGCCGAGCCGGGCAGGCCCGGTCAGGCCACCGAGCAGACGAAGCCCAGCAAGCCCAGCAAGCCCGGCAAGCCCGCTGACCAGGCCGCGCCGCAGGCACCGGGCAAGCCCGGTGCCCCCACCGGCAAGGAGCAGGCGGCTCCGCAGCAGATGCAGCTCCCGCAGGGGCCGGCGCAGAAGCCCACCACCCCCGAACAGGGCCGGTGAGCGGCGACCGCCGCACCGGCACCCTCTGACAACCGGCATGTCCCCGTCCGCGGGCCCGCCACCCCTTTCCCGGGGGCGGCGGGCCCGCGGGCGTCACCGTCCGGTACCGGCCGGCGCGGGCTCCGGGAGCTCAGGCCGGTTCGGGGGCGGGGCTCGGACGGGGGCCCGGGTCGGGGCTGGGCTTCGGTACCGGACGGATGTGGGCGGTCACGGACATCGGCACGGGAGCGGGCAGCGGCGCGAAGGAGAAGGAGCGCAACGCTCCCGCCGCGCCGCGGTCCAGCAGGACGGCCGAGGCGCAGCCACGCGGCAGCCGTCCCGCCTCGGCGGCGGTGCGCAGCCTGCGTACCGCCCGCAGATGGCGGCGGAAGGCGTACCCCGTCACGCCACGGCCGCGGGCGGCCTGCCCGTCCAGCGCATCCTGCGCCGAGACGTCGAGCAGCACCAGATGGAGAGCGCGCCCGCGCCGCGCCGCGTCCCGGGCGAGCCAACGGCGCACCCAGCTCTGCGTGCCGCAGTCGTGGACGACCACGGAGTCACCGGAGGCCAGCGCGGCGCGCAGCCCTGCGTAGTGGGCCAACCGCACCAGGGGCCGGTAGAAGCCGTAGGGCAGCCGGTCCGGGAGCCGGCGCTCCCAGCGTTCGCGGGTGTCCTGGGAGTCGACGCGGACCACGCCCGGGTGCACGGCCCTTCGCATGAGGGTGGACTTCCCCCCGCCGGGCAGCCCGGAGACCACGACCACGTCCCCCGCGCGGTACCGCAGCGTGCGCGGGGCGGTGCTGCCGCGCAGATCGTGGCGGAGCACGGCGTGCGTGGCCGGGTCCGGCCGGGCCTGCCCGTCCTGGGGGGTGCGGCCTCTCGGGGGCGGGTCCGTCCGCCGTGCCCCGGCGCGCGTCGGTGTCGTCTCAGCACCGCACAGGCTGCCCACTGGTCTCCCCCTCCCGAGGGCGGCATGTACGCCGCCTCATCCCCGCCAAGTGTAAAGAAACGGTAATGCGATTCAAGGCGATCGACCCCGCTCAGGGGCAGCCACGGCCCGCTCACCCGTGCGATGATGTGCGGGCCAACTGCATACCGGCCGTTCGAACCCGCGCGGGAGAGTCCCCGGCGAGCAGCGCGCGAAACCGTCACGGATCCGCGCACCCGCACGCCAGGGCGCCGAAGGAGCAAGATCCTCCCTTGAATCTCTCAGGCCCCGTTACCGTGCGGGCGAGGCAGATCTGAAAAGCGGACCCCCGGTCCTCCGCCACGGCGCGGGCCGGCGGTCCCACCCAAGGTGCAAGCCGCACTCCGCCGCGTCGGGGCTGTCGGCGAACCTCTCAGGTTCCGATGACAGATGGGGAGGACATCCGCGTCACACCCCTTTCCGGTACCTGGGAGCCTGAATGAGCGAGCCGTCGGCCGCCCGCAAGACCGCTTTGGACGCCACCCACCGCGCGCTGGGCGCCACCATGACCGACTTCGCCGGCTGGGACATGCCGCTGCGCTACGGCAGCGAGCGCGAGGAGCATCTGGCCGTGCGCTCCGCCGCCGGCCTCTTCGACCTCTCCCACATGGGCGAGATCACCCTGACCGGGCCGCAGGCGGCCGCGCTGCTGGACCACGCGCTGGTCGGCAACCTGTCCAAGCTGGCCGTGGGCCGCGCGCGGTACACGATGATCTGCGACGAGCAGGGCGGCATCCTCGACGACCTCATCGTCTACCGGCTCGACGACCAGGAGTACCTGGTCGTCGCCAACGCGGCCAACGCGCAGACCGTCCTGGACGCGCTGCGCGAGCGGCAGGACGGGTTCGGCGCCGAGGTGCGGGACGACCGCGACAAGTACGCCCTGATCGCGGTGCAGGGCCCGGCCGCCGCGGGCATCCTCAAGCAGCAGACCGGCTTCGACGTCGACGGGCTGCGCTACTACGCGGGCGAGCGCGACATCGTGGCGGGCAAGCCGGCGCTCATCGCCCGTACGGGGTACACCGGCGAGGACGGTTTCGAGCTGTTCGTGGCCACCGAGGACGCCGTCGCGGTGTGGGAGGCGCTGACCGCCTCCGGTCAGGACGCGGGACTGGTGCCGTGCGGGCTGAGCTGCCGCGACACGCTCCGCCTGGAGGCGGGCATGCCGCTGTACGGGCACGAGCTGTCGACGTCGCTGACACCGTTCGACGCGGGCCTGGGCAGGATCGTCAAGTTCGAGAAGACCACGAACGAGGGCCGTTTCGTGGGCCGGGAGGCGCTGGCCGCCGCCAAGGAGCGGGCCGAGACCGCGCCGCCGCGCAAGCTGGTCGGACTGATCGCGCAGGGACGGCGCGTGCCGCGTGCGGGCTATCCGGTGGTCGCCGCGGACGGTGCGGTGGTGGGCGAGGTCACCTCGGGCGCCCCGTCGCCGACGCTGGGCAAGCCGATCGCGATGGCGTACGTGGACACGGCGTACGCGCCCCCCGGCACGGAGGGCGTCGCCGTCGACATCCGCGGCTCCCACGAGCCGTACGAGGTCGTGGCGCTGCCCTTCTACAAGCGCGACTGACGTCGCCCGCACGCCCGGCGGCCCCGTCCACCAGCCAAGACCTGCTTCCACCGCACCTACCGCATCCGGGAGAATCGACCCATGAGCAACCCCGAGCAGCTCCGCTACAGCAAGGAGCACGAGTGGCTGTCCGACGCCGAGGACGGCGTCGCGACGGTCGGCATCACCGAGCACGCCGCGAGTGCGCTCGGCGACGTCGTCTTCGTCCAGCTCCCCGAGGTCGGGGACACCGTCACCGCGGGTGAGACCTGCGGCGAGCTGGAGTCCACCAAGTCCGTCAGCGACCTCTACTCCCCCGCCTCCGGGGAGATCACCGAGATCAACGAGGACGTCGTCGACGACCCGGCGCTGGTGAACTCCGCCCCCTACCAGGGCGGCTGGCTGTTCAAGGTGAAGGTCTCCGAGGTTCCGGACGACCTGCTCTCGGCCGACGAGTACGCGGCCTTCGCCTCGGGCGCCTGAGCCGCCCAGGCCCGGCTACGGGCCGGCCGGTCCGCCGGTCGTCCCGGGCAGCTTGCCCGCCCCGCCCATTTCCCAGGAATGGTTGTTTCCATGTCGCTTCTGAACGGCTCCCTCCACGAGGTCGACCCCGACGTCGCCGCCGCTGTCGACGCCGAACTCCACCGTCAGCAGTCCACCCTTGAGATGATCGCCTCGGAGAACTTCGCTCCGGTCGCCTCCATGGAGGCGCAGGGTTCGGTGCTCACCAACAAGTACGCCGAGGGCTACCCGGGCCGCCGCTACTACGGCGGCTGCGAGTACGTCGACGTCGTCGAGGACCTGGCCCGGGACCGGGTCAAGGCGCTGTTCGGCGCCGAGGCCGCCAACGTGCAGCCGCACTCGGGCGCCCAGGCCAACGCGGCGGCGATGTTCGCGCTGCTCAAGCCGGGCGACACCATCATGGGTCTGGACCTCGCGCACGGCGGGCACCTCACCCACGGCATGAAGATCAACTTCTCCGGCAAGCTCTACGACGTCGTCGCCTACAAGGTCGACGAGGCCACCGGCCGCGTCGACATGGACGAGGTCGAGCGGCTGGCCAAGGAGCACCGCCCCAAGCTCATCGTCGCGGGCTGGTCCGCCTACCCGCGGCAGCTCGACTTCGCCGCGTTCCGCCGCGTCGCGGACGAGGTCGGCGCGCTGCTGATGGTGGACATGGCGCACTTCGCCGGGCTGGTCGCCGCCGGGCTGCACCCGAGCCCGGTGCCGTACGCGGACGTGGTGACCACCACCACCCACAAGACCCTCGGCGGCCCGCGCGGTGGCGTGATCCTCTCGAAGAAGGAACACGCCAAGAAGATCAACTCGGCGGTCTTCCCCGGGCAGCAGGGCGGCCCCCTGGAGCACGTGATCGCCGCCAAGGCCGTCTCCTTCAAGATCGCCGCCAGCGACGACTTCAAGGAGCGTCAGCAGCGCACTCTGGCCGGCGCGCGCCTCCTCGCCGAGCGCCTGCTGCGGCAGGACACGGTCGACGCGGGCGTCTCGGTGCTGTCCGGCGGCACCGACGTGCACCTCGTCCTGGTCGACCTGCGCAACAGCGAGCTGGACGGGCAGCAGGCCGAGGACCGGCTGCACGACATCGGCATCACCGTCAACCGCAACGCCGTACCCAACGACCCGCGGCCGCCGATGGTGACCTCCGGGCTGCGCATCGGGACGCCCGCGCTGGCGACCCGCGGCTTCACCGAGGAGGACTTCGCCGAGGTCGCCGACATCATCGCCGAGGCGCTGCTGCCCGGCTTCGACGACGCCAAGGGCAAGGCGCTGGCCGCGCGGGTCGGCGCGCTCGCCCAGAAGCACCCGCTGTACCCCACACTGGACAAGTAGGCGCCCGGGGCACCTTCGGGCGCAGGCCGCTCGGTGGTCCGCCCCGCTCGGCCCCCGGTCCCCGGGCCCCGGTCGCTTCGGTGACCGGGGCCCGGGGGACCGGGGGCCGGGTCGGGGGACCGGGTCTTCGGGCAGCCGGTTCCCGGGGCCAGGTCTTCCGGGGAGCCGGTACCGGGGCCGGAACCTGGGGCTCCGGGGCTCCGGGCCAGGGGGCCCGGGGCGGCCAAGTCCCTCACAGGCGGGCCCGGGGGCCGGGTCCAGGGACCGGGTCCGGGGACCGGGTCCGGGGACCGGATCCAGGGACCGGGTCCGGGGACCGGATCCAGGGACCGGGTCCAGGAATCGGTTCCGGCGGCCGGGTCCGGGGCCGCGTTCCCGGGAAGCCGCTTCCGAGGACCGGGACCCGGGGGCCGAGCCTCCAGGGAAGCCGGGTCCGGAAACCAGACCAGGGACCGGGTCCGGGATCGGAGTCCCGGGAGCCGGGTCCGGATCCGTAAGCGGAGTCCCGGCGTTCGGGATCCGCATCCGGACGAGAGGACCCGGTGGCCTCGGGCACGGTTCCGGCGGAACCCGGAGCGGAATCCGGGGCCCGCGCCCCGGACCGCACACCAGCAATCCCACTCGCCCCACCAGGGCAAGGAGAGCCACACCATGGCAATCTCGGTCTTCGACCTCTTCTCCATCGGCATCGGCCCGTCGAGCTCCCACACCGTGGGCCCGATGCGCGCGGCGCGCATGTTCGTGCGGCGGCTGAAGAACGAGGGCGCGCTGGCACACACCACGTCCGTCCGCGCCGAACTGTTCGGCTCCCTGGGTGCGACCGGCCACGGGCACGGCACCCCCAAGGCCGTCCTGCTGGGTCTGGAGGGCGAGTCCCCCCGCACCGTCGACGTCGAGAACGCCGACGCGAGGGTGGCCCGCATCCGCGAACAGGGCAGGCTGCGGCTGCTCGCCGCGGAGATAGGGGACGCGCACGAGATCGCCTTCGACGAGCGCAGCCAACTGATCCTGCACCGGCGGCGCTCCCTGCCGTACCACGCCAACGGCATGACCCTCTTCGCCTACGACGAGACCGGCGCACCGCTGCTGGAGAAGACGTACTACTCGGTCGGCGGCGGGTTCGTCGTCGACGAGGACGCCGTCGGTGAGGACCGCATCAAACTGGACGACACCGTCCTGCGCCACCCCTTCCGCACCGGCGACGACCTGCTGCGGCTCACCCGCGAGACGGGGCTGTCGGTCTCCCGGCTGATGCTGGAGAACGAGAAGGCCTGGCGGACCGAGGAGGAGATCCGGGCCGGTCTGCTGGAAATCTGGCAGGTGATGCGGGAGTGCGTGGCCCGCGGCCTCAACCAGGAGGGCATCCTTCCCGGCGGGCTGAAGGTCCGCCGCCGGGCCGCCACCTCCGCCCGGCAACTGCGCGCCGAGGGCCAGACGGAGGCGCACGCCACGGAGTGGACGACCCTCTACGCGATGGCCGTCAACGAGGAGAACGCCGCGGGCGGCCGCGTGGTGACCGCGCCGACCAACGGTGCGGCCGGCATCATCCCGGCCGTCCTGCACTACGCCCACCACTTCGTGCCCGGCACCGACGACGACGCCGTGGTCCGCTTCCTGCTCGCCGCAGGCGGCATCGGCATGCTCTTCAAGGAGAACGCCTCCATCTCCGGCGCCGAGGTGGGCTGTCAGGGCGAGGTCGGCTCGGCCTGCTCCATGGCAGCGGGCGGCCTCGCCGAGATCCTCGGCGGCAGCCCCGAACAGGTGGAGAACGCCGCCGAGATCGGCATCGAACACAACCTCGGCCTCACCTGCGACCCGGTCGGCGGTCTCGTCCAGATCCCCTGCATCGAGCGCAACGGGATGGCCGCGGTCAAGGCCGTCACCGCCGCCCGCATGTCCCTGCGCGGCGACGGCCGCCACCATGTCTCCCTCGACAAGGCCATCAAGACCATGCGGGAGACGGGCGCCGACATGAAGGTCAAGTACAAGGAGACGGCCCGCGGCGGCCTCGCGGTGAACGTCATCGAGTGCTGAGCGGCCCCGCTCTGACCAGGTGATTCGCGTCTTTCGGCGCTGTCACGGGCCTGCCCTTCTGTACGACGGGAAGTCCCTCATAAGTCCCTGCGACAGAGCTGGAAGTGACTGAAGAGTGGGCCGTGTGCGCCTGGCGCATGAGACGACAGACCCCATCACCCGCACATCGCGTCCGCTCGAACGGCTCGATGACCGTGTAGCTGCCGGACGACCAATCGTGGGCCGGGCACCGTTGTCGGGCACGAGCAGCCACACTCGGCCCGAGGGGTCCGTGGAGCATGGCCACTGGCTGAGACAGCAGCGGCGCAACACACACCGAAAGCTTCCCCGAAGCCTGGGATGAAAGGGACGGTGTCCGCTCTCGCAGTATGAGCATGGACAAAGCCCGTGTCCCCGCAGAGGATCCATGCGTCGTCCGGCGACCCGGGGGCGGCGTGCACGTCGTGGTACCTCATGGGTGTGCCTCCCCGGTCCCGGGGCAGCCGCCCGTTTCGATGGGCGGATGCCCCCCCTGATCGGCTTTCGGGTTTTCCCGTCGGGGTGAAGTCTTCGCGCAGGCGCTGCGCGTCATGCGGAGCGCCGCAGCGCTGCGGACTCCTCGAGCGCGACAGTGAGGTACTTCGCCGACGCCCCGACGCCTCCTTCGGCGACCTGTGCCGGGGTGCCGCTGGCGACGACGGTGCCGCCGGCCTCCCCCGCTCCGGGCCCGAGGTCGATGACGTGGTCGGCCGCGGCGACGACGCGCATGTCCAGTTCGACCATCACGACGGTGTTACCCGCTTCGACGAGTGTCTGCAGATGGGTGACGAGACGGTCGGCGTCGGCGCAGTGCAGTCCGGAGGTCGGCTCGTCGAGCACGTAGAGGGTGTCCCCGCGCTGGGCGCGCTGCAACTCGCTGGCGAGCTTGACGCGTTGAGCTTCCCCGCCGGAGAGCTCGGTGGCAGGCTGCCCGAGCCGCAGGTACCCGAGCCCCACGTCGATCAGCGAGGACAGGGCCCGCATGATCTCTTCCTCGCCGGTGAAGAACGCGTGGGCCTCCTCGACGGTCATCGCGAGGATCTGGGCAATGTTCCGGTCATGCCAGGTGATCTGGAGGGTGCTGGCTTCGTAGCGGGTACCGTGGCAGTCCGGACACTCGGTGTAGACCGAGGGAAGGAAGAGGAGCTCGACCATCACCGAGCCCTCACCCTCGCAGGTCGGGCAGCGGCCGCCGGTGACGTTGAAGGAGAACCGGCCGGGCTTGTAGCCACGGGAGCGTGCTTCTGGTGTCTGCGCGAAGCGGCTGCGTACATGGTCGAAGAGGCCCGTGTAGGTAGCTACGTTGGAGCGGGGCGTGCGGCCGATGGGCTTCTGGTCGATGCTGACCACGCGGCGCACGCCGGTCAGGTCCCCGTCGAGCGCGCCCTCGAGCCTGTCGGAGGAATCAGCCAGGAGCAGTTCGTCGTCCTCGGGGGCCTCGTCGACGGGCACGGCGCGCCCGAGGCGCTCGGTGAGCAGTGCGGGCAGCGCCTGGCTGACCAGGCTCGACTTGCCCGATCCGGACACGCCGGTCACAGCGGTGAGAACGCCCATGGGGATCGGGACGGACACGCTTCGCAAGTTGTTGCGGGTGACGCCGTCGAGCTCCAGCCATCCGCTTGGCCGGCGTGGCGAGTGCGGGCCGAGACCGCTGCCGCCGAAGAGGTACCCGCGGGTCACCGACTCTTCGACGTCGGCGAGGCCGTCGGTCGGCCCGCTGTAGACGATCCGGCCGCCGCGCTCGCCCGCGCCAGGGCCGATGTCGACGAGCCAGTCGGCGTGCCGCATCACGTCGACGGAGTGCTCGACGACGAACAGGCTGTTGCCCCGGCGTTTGAGCCCGTCGAGGATTCCGAGCAGCGCGGTCACGTCCTGCGGGTGCAGGCCCGCCGAGGGCTCGTCGAGCACGTATACGACGCCGAAGAGCTCCGAGGTGAGCTGGGTGGCCAGCCGCAGGCGCTGCAGTTCGCCGCCCGAGAGCGTGGGCGTGGTGCGGTCCAGGGAGAGGTAGCCGAGCCCCAGGTCGATGACGGGGCGCAGGCGGTCGATCAGCTCCGTGCCCAGGCGCGCCGTCGTGGCCAGCTTCTCGGCCGACCGGTTCGGGGTGCGGCGTACGTCGGGCGCGGCCGCGTGGGCGGATCCCCCGGCGGCGACGCGCTGCTGAACGGCCTGGCGGCGCGCGTCGGCGTGCAGGGCCTCGCCAGAGCTCCCCGTACTGCCAAAGGCAGCATCTGCCTGCTGTGCGGCGTCCGCGACGGCCCCCTCCAGCAGCGAGGCGAGCTCCCACAGCGGCAGGCCCGAGAAGTCGGCGATGTCGAGCCCCTCGAAGGTCACGGTCAGTGCTTCGGCCTTGAGCCGCTTGCCGTGGCAGGACGGGCACGGGGCCACGTCGAGGAACCGGGCGACGCGGCGCTTCATCGAGGCGCTCCTGGTGTTGGCGAAGGTGTCGAGCACATAGCGGCGCGCCCCGACGAACGTGCCCTGGTAGCTCGGCTCGACGCCCGCCTCGGTCGCGGCGCGCGCCTCGGAGAGCGTGAGCCTGGAATGGACAGGGACGGAGGGGGTCTCGTCGGTGTAGAGGATCCAGTCCCGCTCCTTCTTCGGCAGATCCTTCCAGGGGACGTCGACGTCGTAGCCGAGCGCGACGAGGACGTCGCGCAGCTGGTGGCCGTGCCAGGCGGTCGGCCATGAGGCGATCGCACGCTGGCGCAGCGTGCGGGAGGGGTCCGGCACCATCTTCTGCTCAGTCACCTCGTACACGCGGCCGATGCCGTGGCACTGCGGACAGGCTCCCTGAACGGTGTTGGCGGAGAAGTCCTCGGCAAAGAGCATCGGCTGATCGTCGGGGTAGTCGCCGGCGCGCGAGTAGAGCATGCGCACCAGGGACGAGAGCGTGGTGATGCTGCCCACCGACGAGCGGGAGCTGCGCCCTCCGCGCTGCTGCTGCAGGGCGACGGCCGGAGGCATCCCGGTGATCGAGTCGACGTCGGGGACGCCCGCCTGGTCGATCAGCCGCCTGGCATACGGGGCCAGCGACTCCAGGTAGCGCCGCTGCGACTCCGCGTAGAGGGTGCCGAAGGCGAGGGAGGACTTGCCCGACCCCGAGACGCCGGTGAAGACCACCGTTGCGTCGCGCGGCACCGTCAGGTCCACGTCCCTGAGATTGTGCTCGCGAGCGCCCAGCACCCGGACATCGGCCTGGACGGGCGAGGGTCCCCGGGGGGCGGGCGCTGCTGCGTCGGTCATGCCTTCAAAACTAGCAACGCGCGGACCGGCCCAGATGGAGATGACATGCCTGGTCGGGAGCGTGGCACGCGGCGTTGGTGCCTTGGCACGCAGGGCCTGGAGGGTCCGATTCCGGCGTGCGTACGTTGAGTGGCAGCCCTACGTTGGGAGAGCCGAGGTCGCGAAGCCACCGGAATGACCGCCGGCACTCCTGCGGCCGGGTTCCCCGATCAGCAAGAGGAGATCGTCATGGCAAGCAGCAACCGCGCCGTCCTCTTCCAGAACCCGAAAGACATGCGCGTCGAGTCCCTTGACTTTCCGAAGCTTCAGATGCCGAACGGGAGGAAGGCTCCGCACGGAGTCGTCCTCAGGATCGTCGCCACCAACATCTGCGGCAGCGACCTGCACATCTATCGCGGGTCCTTCCCGGTGCCTCAGGGAATGGTGATGGGGCACGAGATGACCGGGGAGGTCGTCGAGGTCGGCCTTGACGTCGAGTTCCTCGCCGAGGGCGACCTCGTCTCCGTCCCGTTCAACGTGGCCTGCGGCCGGTGCCGCAACTGCCGGGCGCGCCGGACCGACGTCTGCGAGACCACGAACCCCGACGTGGCCTGCGGGGCTTACGGCTTCAACCTGGGCGACTGGACCGGCGGCCAGGCCGAGTACCTGTTCGTCCCGTACGCCGACTTCCAGCTCCTGCGCTTCCCGGACAGGGACCAGGCCATGGCGAAGATCCGTGACCTGGCGCTGCTCTCGGACATCCTGCCCACCGCGTTCCACGGTCTCATGGAGGCCGGTGCCAAGCCCGGGTCGACCGTGTACATCGCCGGGGCCGGTCCGGTCGGCCGCTGCGGGGCAGCGGCGGCTCGCCTCCTCGGGGCGTCCTGCATCATCGTCGGCGACTACCACAAGGACCGTCTGGAGCTGATGAGGAAGAACGGCTGCGAGACGATCGACCTGAACCAGGACGCTGCGCTCACCGACCAGATCGAGGCCATCCTGGGCGAACCGATGGTCGACTGCGCGGTCGACTACGTCGGCGCCGAGGCTCACGGCATCGGCCGCGAGGCCGATGACATGAACCCGGCCTACGCCATCAACCAGGTGCTCGACGCCACCCGTGCAGGCGGAGCCACCGGAGTCATCGGTGTCTACGGCCCCGACCCGCTCGCGAAGTCGAAAGCCGAGCAAGCGGGAACGTTCCCGATCGACTTCGGCAAGGCATGGATCAAGTCGCCGCGGATATCCGCCGGGCAGGCACCGATCATGCACTACAACCGCGAGCTGATGATGGCGATCCTGTGGGACCGCATGCCCTACCTGAGCGACATGCTCAACACGAAGGTGATCGGCCTCGACGACGCCCCCGACGCCTACGCGACCTTCGACACGGGAGTGTCCGACAAGTTCATCATCGACCCCCACGGCCTCATTCCCGCCTGAGGCCGCCCTCCGCACGGTTCCGGCCCGCAGTCTCCTTTCGGGGAGGCTGCGGGCCGGAACCCCATGTCGCCGGCGCCTGGGTCGGCGAAAGGCCGGGGAGGAGCCTGCGGCGTACCCTGGGGGCAGGACACCGCGAGCCCCGGACAAACCGGCGCGGAGCAGTCAGAAGGAAGGCACGGCCATGGCGCAAGATGGCTTCTCGATGCCGCGCCTGACGTCCTACTCCACCCGTCGCGCCCCGCAGGGCGCCGAGGTCGACTACTGGCGTCAGGCCAGGCGGGAAGCGTACGTGTCGGTGCGGACTGACCCGGTCGGCGGTTCGTTCGGCGGTGAGATCAGTCTGGGCCGGTACGCGGATTTCCGTCTGTCCACCAAGCGGGCCCGGCCCGAGGAGGTCCGGCGCTCGGCCAGCGACATCGCGCAGGGGCGCGAGGACGAGGAGTACCTGTATCTCGTGTTCCAGCTGAGCGGGAGCCTGCTCGTCGAACAGGCGGGACGTCGAACCCTCGTGACTCCCGGCTCGATGGTGATCTACGACAGCGCCGTGCCCTTCTCCCTGTGCGCCAAGGACTGCTACGAGCAGGTCGTCCTCGAACTGCGCGCCGACGAGGCGTTCTCGTCGGCCGCCGTGAGCCGCAGCGACGATCTGCTCGCCAGGAAGTTCGACTGCGGCGGGGCGACGGGCGCGGTGGCGGCGTTCTTCGTGAACCTCGCGCGCCGCCAGGACGGCGACCGCCTCGGCGCGCACCGCCTCGAGCCCCAGGCGACCGCGCTGGGAACATCACTCATCGGCCTGCTCGCCCCCGGTCGGTGGGAGATGCCCGCGTCGCTGCGTCGCGGCGAGGCATTGGCATACATGCGCGCGCATCTGGCGGATTCCGATCTGGACGCCGAGGGCATCGCCGCGGGCCTGCACGTCTCCCGCCGGACCCTGTTCCGCCTCTTCGAGGGCACGGGCGCGTCCGCCATGGCGCGCCTGCGCTCCCTGCGGCTCGAGCGCGCCCGGCTGATGCTGCGGATGCAGCCGGGCAAGCAGATCTCCACGATCGCGCTGGAGACGGGCTTCTCCAGCCCGGTGCAGTTCTACCGCGCCTTCCGCACGGAGACGGGCATGACCCCCAGCGAGTACAGGGAGGCCGATGTCACGAGCGGACCGTCTGCCCCGGTCACCCCGGGCCCGAAGACATGACGTCCCCGGGCGGGCCGGCAGACGGTGAGAGTGCGAGCGGAGCCATCAAGCAGGAACGGCTGGATGCCTCACTGGCGCGGATCGCCCGGATCCCCTTCCGCGCCAAGTTCCGCCTCCGCCCGCCCGAGCGCGAATACGTCGCTCTCCGCGGCATGAACACCGTCCGGCGGCACGCTCGTGAGCTCATCGACGCGCGCCTCGCTCCGGCCCACCCCGTGAAGGACGGCAGGCAGACCCCCTGGGGAGGCCATCCCGTCTTCCGAGCGCAGCACGCCACGGCGACATGCTGCCGCACCTGCCTGCGGATCAACCACGGGATCACCAAGGGACACGAGCTCACCGAGCGGGAGCGGGAGCACGTCGTCGACCTCGTCTGCCGCTGGATCGAGAACGAGTGCCGGGTCGGCCCGAGACCCCGGCCGGACCATCCTCCGACCCTGTTCTGAATCCCCGGCAGCCCTCTGGCCGGGTCCCTGCGTCCGGGTGCCGCGGCCGCTCGGCCCCGCATCGCGGTCGAGGCGCGGCGTCGTAGCTGCCGAGCAGGCGGCAGCCGTCTGCCAGGAAGAGGCCGGTATCCGCTCTACGCACCGGTGAGCGACTCGTCGCACCGTCCGTCCCAACTCGGCCGCATTGCGGGGAGTGAACGGAAAGGCGTCGAGTCTCGCCCCCTCGACGAGGTACGCCGTAGCCGGTGCCGGCCCCGAGCCCGAGCAGCCCGCCACTGCACCGTCGCGCCTGCCGCCTGCGGCCCGTGCCGCCGCCGCGCGAGCTCGCAGCACCGGGCCCAGCACGGAGAAGCGGCGCCGCCGAGCGCGGCCACACCCTCTCCTGCCCCTCGGCCCACCACCCCACGTGGTGTGCGCAGTTGGGGCGTGGCTCCTCGGGGGACGCTCCTCCTGACCGTGGCCGTCCGGCGGAGACGTCGTCGCCGACGGTCGGTCAGCACACGCCCAGCCCTCATGCGGCGACGCACCGTTGCCCTCGCCCTGACGAGCACCTGGTCATCGTGCCGATCGAGGGCGAACGGTTCAGGCTGCGGGCTGGTCGTCTGCGCAGCAAGCGGTGCTGTCGGGGGCGGGCGCCTTGCCCATGCGGTCGGCGTCGGCCTTGACGACGTAGATCTCCCAGGGCTCCTTGCCGGGGCCGTGGACCCAGACCTTGTCCTGGAGGGCGTAGCAGCAGGAGGTGTCGTTCTCCTCGAAGGTGGCCAGTCCGGCTTCCTTCAGGCGGTCGGTGGCAGCGTCGACGACAGCAGTGGTGTCGACCTCCACACCGAGGTGGTCGAGGTGGGTCTCCTGGCCGCCTCCGCCTTCGATCAGGACGAGCTTGAGCGGAGGTTCGGCGATGGCGAAGTTGGCGTAGCCGGGGCGGCGCTTGGCCGGTTCGACGCCGAAGAGCTTGGAGTAGAACGCGACCGAGGCGTCGAGGTCGGGGACGTTGAGTGCCAGCTGAACACGGGACATGGGGGCCTCCCCATCACGTTGCATCGAAGTGTGTCGATGCCGAGCTTGCACCTGGCATCGAAGTTCGTCAACATAGACGGATGTCGAAACAACAGCTCGGGAGGCCCGCCCGGACCGAGGAGTGCTGCCCCGGGCTGCTGTCCTCGCCGCTGGCCGAGGAGCAGTCGGTGGAGCTGGCGAGGGTCTTCAAAGCACTCGGGGACCCGGTGCGGCTACGGCTGCTGTCGATGATCGCTTCCCGGGCGGGAGGCGAGGTGTGCGTGTGCGAGCTGACCCCGGCCTTCGACCTGTCACAGCCGACGGTCTCCCACCACCTCAAGCTCCTGCGACAGGCCGAGCTGATCGACTGCGAACGCCGCGGGACGTGGGTGTACTACTGGTTGCTGCCGGAGACGACCGACCGGCTCGCCGGCATCCTGACCCGGCCCACCGGTCAGCCGCTCCCGCCCGCCGAGTCACCCGGCGAGGCCGCCTCGTGACGGAGCAGACCACCACGGCCACAGCCCCCGTCGCGTCCCAACTGTCTGCCCTGGACCGCTTCCTGGCGGTGTGGATCCTGCTCGCCATGGGTGCCGGCCTCGGACTGGGACGGGTCGTTCCGGGGCTGGGCGAGGCGCTGAGCCAGGTCGAGATCGGCGAAATCTCCCTGCCGATCGCACTCGGCCTGCTGGTCATGATGTACCCGGTCCTGGCGAAGGTCCGCTACGACCGGCTGGGCACCGTCACCGGCGACCGGAAGCTGCTGGCCTCCTCGCTGGTCCTCAACTGGTGCGTCGGCCCTACCGTGATGTTCGCCCTCGCCTGGATCTTCCTGCCCGACCTGCCCGCGTACCGCACCGGACTCATCGTCGTCGGCCTCGCGCGCTGCATCGCAATGGTGATCATCTGGAACGATCTGGCCTGCGGGGAGCGCGAGGCAGCGGCAGTGCTCGTCGCGCTCAACTCCGTCTTCCAGGTCGTCGCCTTCGGCCTGCTCGGCTGGTTCTACCTCGACCTGCTGCCGCGGTGGCTCGGCCTCGGCGACGGCCAGGGCCTGGACGTCTCCGTCTGGCACATCGCGCTGAACGTGGCCGTCTTCCTCGGGATCCCCCTGGCCGCCGGATTCCTCACTCGCCGCGTCGGCGAGAAGAGGAGCGGCCGGGAACGCTACGAGTCCACGTTCCTGCCGAGGATCGGCCCGTGGGCGCTGTACGGCCTGCTGTTCACCATCGTGATCCTCTTCGCCCTCCAGGGAAGGACGATCACCTCGCAGCCGGTGGACGTCGTCCGCATCGCGCTGCCGCTGCTGGCCTACTTCGCCCTGATGTTCTCCGGCTCCTTCGCCCTGGGCAAGGCCATCGGCCTCCCCTACGCCCGCACCACCACACTCGCCTTCACCGCCGCGGGCAACAACTTCGAACTCGCCATCGCCGTCGCCATCGCCACCTTCGGCGCCGCCTCCGGACAGGCCCTCGCGGGAGTGGTCGGCCCGCTCATCGAAGTGCCCGTCCTCATCGGCCTCGTCCACGTCGCCCTCGCCGCACGTCACCGTTTCCCTGACCCCGCACCGGCCGCCGAGCCCCTCATCCCCCGGGAGAGGGCCCGCGAGTGACACCGCCGGGCGCTCCGCGGTGTTCGCGCTGCCGTTCACGACGGCCTCCGCGTCACTGGCCGCCCGTCGAGCGGTTCTGGACGAAGAGCCTGTCCGGGTACTGGTCGACGGCTGTGAGCACGTCCTGGGAATCGGTCACGCGCAGTTCGATCAGGGTGGTGAACCCGGTGAGTGCGAGGAGCAGGTTGGTTTCGGTCACCGGGTCACGGTCGGAATCGGTGCGCCCCGCGATGGCCTGGCGGATCAACCGCTCGACGCGACCGCATCCTTCGAGCATGCCGTCGCGCGTGCGTACTCGGAGCATGCCGTCCGCGCGTGCACGTTCTCGTCGTGCGGCGCCTCCAGGACGTAGGCGGCGTGCATCCGGCTGGTCGCACGGGGGTCGGCGTGCAGCGGCAGCATCTCCCGAGCGTCACCCGGAGCACGTCGCGAGGGTGCGGCGGGTCACCGAGCCCGTCGAGGCCCTGGTCGATGCGCCACAAGGTCTGCTCGGCGGCGAAGTCCGTAGGGAAGGAGAGCAGGGCCAGCGGTCCGGACCGACTCGGGCGGTCCAGCCGAAGGGTACTGACTGGCTGACGCTGAGTGTGCACGCCGGATCCTGGCGAGGCCGGGTTGCCGGTGCTGGTGTGGATCATCTGCGGCGGCTGCCTGGTGGGGGACGCCGGTGACCCGGTTTCCCATCCGACGGCGCCGGCCCGGGCGGGGCTCGTCGTCGGCGAGCACGGCGGCCAGCCGGCCGTCGTCGCTGCCTGGCACCGGCCCTGGCCCGCGGCAGAGGCTGCCGGGTCCCTGCCGCCGGGCCTGGTGGTGCCCGGGCCGGGAGCAGATCGAACGGCTGCGGCACATCGTCGAGGGCGGCGGCTGTCAGGGTGCGGGGCGGAAGCCGACCTGCATGTGGCGGCGTCCGGTTCGGATCAGGAGACCTTCGACGAGGCGCCCCGGGGTGCCGCCTGCCACGAGCCAGAGGTGGAGGGCGGAGCCGAGGAGGAGGGGGTCGAGGACGGGGCGGGCGGCGCCCCAGGGGCGTCGGGTGTGTGCCTCCAGGACGGGGCCCTCCCGCAGTCGGACGAGCGCGCAGGCTTCGTCGATCGCGGCGACCAGCACGTCCTGGTCGGGGAAGTCGTCGGGGGCCGTCAGCAGCCAGTCCGCTGCGGGGGTGTCGGAGGCCGAGTCGGTGGCCGTGCGGGCCACCACCTCGGCCGAGCTGAGCCAGACGGAATGGCTCTGCTCGACCGCGGCGGCATAGAACCCGCGGGCCTCGCGGTGGTGGCCCGCGATCACGGGGCGGCGCTGTACCTCCACGACGCCGTCACCGTGCGCGCTGCCGGTCACGTCGTAGGTTGTCGGCGGACGGCCCTGCCGGGGAAGCGGTGGTGGAACGGGGTCCGGCTCGGGGGGCCTCGTCGGGGACGGCACGTCGAGGAGCCGGTACATGCGGTCCCGGGTCAGGACAGCGGACCGGGCCACCTCTCCGAGTTGGGCGTCGATGAGCGGGCGCAGCGCCTGCGGGTCGTACTCCTGTTCCGCCGAACGGAGTTGGGCGTACAGGTCACCGTGCGGATCGAGGCGCGGTGCCTGCTGTGCGAAGGCGGCGGTGGGCGAATCCGGGTCCAGCTCGTCCAGCCCTGTGGCGGCCAGCAGTGTGACGCGATCGGCTGCCGCGGAGTAGAACGTCGTGCTGCCGTGGTCGCCGATCACCCAGTCGCCCGCGACGACCGCTGCGCGCCAGCCCTCTTCGGGAGGGATCATGCGCAGGCCGGCGTCCATGGCCTTGGCGACCCGCTCGTACACGCCGAGCGGCGAGTGCCGTGCCCATACGTTGGGGTGCAGTACCGCGGCGACGGCGAACTCGTCGGCCGGAAGCTGGGAGACCAGGTCCAGGGGCAGGTCGGGGTGCTGTCCCAGCAGGGAGTGCCGGCTCCAGGTCGAGTGCAGTACGACCAGCCGGCGCCCGCCGCCCGCGCCGAGTCGGGCCCTGTACTCGTCACGGTGCGGCAGGCTGTGCAGGATCCGCTGGAAGCTCCAGTCGCCGACGACCTCGGCGTAGGGCACAGCCTCCGGACAGGATCGCGCGAGCCTGGTCAGCTGCTCCCGGTGCGAGAGCCCGATGACGGCGGGGATCACTCTGCCGCGGTGGGTGAGTTCGCGGCGCGACAGGCCGGCCGGTGACACCGTGTCCCCGGTCGACTCGGTCACGAGCCGGTTGTAGCCGGCCCCGTGCGGGAGCACCATGAGGGGCGCGTCCAACCGCCGCATCGAGGGGTGCACCGAGCAGGAGACGGCGAGGTCGAATCTGCTGCGCGTGGCCTCCCGCCAGTCGAGCACCCGGACTCCGGTACGTCCCAGGTACTCGGCAAGCCCTTCCGCGAAGGCGGAGCCCGGGTTCACCGTGCAGTACTTGTCGATGCCGTCCTCGGGGCGCAGCAGCCGCATGACGTCCAGGACCCGGGTGGCCGAGGTGAGGGTACGGGCGACGCCGAGGACCGAAGCCCGCGCCGGGTAGGTGTTCCAGCGCGGGAGCCGCGACCGGGCAGCACGGGTGCGGGGCAGCCACGGGAACGACAGCATCGACAAGGAGCACTCCGGACGGCGAATCGGCTGGGGGTGGTCGGGCGGCTGGCAGCCGGGGTCAGTCACCGTCCGGGACGGCGCCCACGATCTGGCGCAGCTCCCGCAGTTTCGCATCGCATGCACGGCGCAACCGTGAATCGTCAGCGGTGTCGGCGTCACCGGCCAGGCCGGTGAGGAACGCGAGGGTTTCGTCCAGTTTGGTGTGCCAGCCCAGCGCGGCCGCCTGTTCGGCCCCGGTGACCGCGGCCTCCAGCGCCGCCTCCCTGGAACCGAGGCCCCGCAGGACCCTGGCGCGGACCAGCTCGATGCGCGTGAGCATCGTCGAGCCGGCGGCGCGGTCCGCGGCCTCTTCCAGGAGGGCGAGCGCGGCGGCGAAGTCACCGGCGGCGACGTGGGCCTGCGCCAGGTTGTAGGTCTGGACGGTCACACCGTGGCGGTCGTCTGCCTGCTCGTTCGCGTCGAGGGCCTGGCGGAACAGCGAGAGAGCGTCCGCATGCCGCTCCTGGGCGAGGGCGATCAGACCGCGTGTCTCGTGCACCATGCCGCTCAGCACCGGATGGCCGACGACCTCGCAGAGCGTGCCGGCGACGGACAGTTGCTGTTCGGCCGAGTCGTGCAGACCCTGCTGGTAGTCGTGGCGGGCGAGCTGATTGCGCATCCGGATCTCGGCGTCCCGGCGGCCGGCCCACTGTGCGGCCTCGACACCGCACTCCTGCACGGGCCGCCAGACCGCGTACGGCCTCCGGCTGTGGAACCACGCCCACAGGGACTCGCACAGCCGCCACACCTCGTCGTACTGCTCGTGCGTCATGGCTGCCCGCACCACCGGCAGCAGATTGCCGCGCTCGTCGTCCAGCCAGTCCAGGGCCTCCGCACCGGTCTCGAACAGACCGGGAGGCAGCGCTTTGGGCGGTTCCTGGAGGCGGAAGCGTGCCTCGCCCAGGGCGAGCCGGTCGGCGTGCGCGGCCGCGGTGGCGTAGAAGGCCACCGCGGCGGACACGAGTGACCGCCGCTCCTCCTCGGGCAGCCGTGCGGCCAGGGCTCGGGCGTGGGTACGCACGAGATCGTGCGGGCGGAAGCGACCAGGGTTCCTGGTGCCGGTGAGGAGGTGAGAGCTGTACAGGGCGCCCACCGCGTCGTCCGCCTGGTCACCGGCCACGGAACGGATCAGCGGCGTCGTGAAGGTGACCAGCTCGGCGGCGCCCAGGAGCGCATACAAGCGCTGGGCGGGGGCGGGGAGTTGCGCGTGAACGGTGTCGAGGATGGCACTCATCGACGGGCTCCCGTCGGAGGAGACTGCGGTCAGCATGCGCTCGGGCCCGAAGGAGCGCAGCGTCTCGTCGAGGTCGAGGTCGAGGTGGGAGCGGGCGGCGAGCCATTCGCCGACCGTCAGGAGGGCGAGCGGCACCCCGTCGCACAGCCGGGCCAGGAGCACCGAGGCTCCTTCCGGCAGTGCTTCCCGCGCGGCGGCGTCCTGTCGCGACGGCTGCGCACGCCGCAGTCCGGCCATCAGCCGGGAGGCGGCGCCCTCGTCCAGGGGGCCGACAGAGATCGGGTGAGCTCCGTCCCGCGCCACCAGCGCCGGCAGCAGTCTGCGGCTGGTGACGACCAGGAGCCCCGTGCTCGGCACCAGACCGCGCACCTCGGCGGCGTGCTGAGCGTTGTCGACCACCACCAGCAGACCGCCGTTCGCGGAGACGGACCGGTACAGCGACGACAGGCGCCTGCGCCCGTGCGGCACCACGTCCGGGTGGACGCCCAGATCGAGCAGGAAGTCCCGCAGGACCGCGCACACATCAGCAGCGCCGTCCTGCCGCAGCTCCTCCAGGTCCACGTACAACTGCCCTTGCGGGAACCACCGCAGGTGGTGATCGGAGCCCGTCCAACGGGACAGCAGCTCGGTCTTGCCGATGCCGCCGAGCCCCGACAGCAGTACGGTGCGCGGCCCCTGGCCCGACACGGCCGCGGCGGCTGCCGCGTCCAACTCGGCAAGCTCCCGGTCCCGATTGACGAAGGTCCGCGCGAGCGGGGGCACCTGCCGGGGGCGGGGCGGCTCGTAGGCCGGAAGAGTCAGCGACTCGATGCGGCTCGCCTGGATCACCGACCCGTGGATCACCGCCCGACCCGTGACGAGATTCCGCGTGACGTCGCTGCTCGCACCCTGCTCGCTCACCCGCACTCCCTCCGATGCCCCATGCGGCGACCAACAGGGTATGCCTTGGCTCCCCTCCCGGGGCCGAGACCGACTTCCCCGGATGAGGCATCTCCTCTCCCCGGCCACGGCCCGCGTGCACCGCTACGTCGCCGAAGCCCGCGCACCGACTCCCGGCACACGCGGCCTCGACGGGAACTGTGAACCGTTCCACCGGCGTTCAGGCCGACGGCCGGACGGAGCTGTACGCCCACGACGCGGAACCGGGGCCGAGGGTCTCGTCCGAACCGTGCGGGGCATGCTGAACGTTGCCCGATGCGGCTCGCATCGAGAAATGCGCCCCATCGCTGTGGAGCCGCGTGGGACGCGCAAGGCCGGGCCGAAGAAGAGACGAAACCTATGGGGTGGAAATGACCGCCGCGTCGTCATGAAGAATGCGCCGGGACACTTTCCGCGGAGAACGCGGACATTGTACGAGCGGGAGGGGATCGCATGGAATCATTCGGGCCCACCGGCTCGGCGTGCGGCAGGCGGTGCCGCTGAGCGCTCGGCTCGCGGGAGGGGGCCGCCGCGTGAACGTACGGGAAATGCGACGAGCCGGGGCACGCAGGTGCGTGCCCCGGCTCGTCGTGCGCGTCAGCGTCAGGCGGGAACGATGTTCTCCGCCTGCGGGCCCTTCTGGCCCTGGGTGACGTCGAAGTTCACCTTCTGGCCTTCGAGCAGCTCGCGGAAGCCAGTGGCGTTGATGTTCGAGTAGTGAGCGAAGACGTCGGCGCCGCCGCCCTCCTGCTCGATGAAGCCGAAGCCCTTTTCCGCGTTGAACCACTTCACGGTGCCAGTAGCCAAAATCTGTCTCCTTCGGGGCGTTACCCGGAGCCCACACTGCGCGGGCACCGGAGTTGCCATCGTGATCCCCCTCGGAAAACCGAGAGGCCCGGGACTCTTCCAGTGACAACGGGAGGAGCGATCGGAGCTCTGGGAAACCACAACGCAACTGACGTAAACGTACCACGGTTGCCCCGAAGAGTGGGCAAGACTAATCGACGGGATGCGCCGATCCAAAACTTCTCCTCGCGCATTTCCCGTATTTCTACGGCGGCGGCGAGAGATATGCGCAGTCGGTCGGCTCACAGTCGACCGACGGCGTCGCTCATGTGGGCGTCGCTCATGCGGTGACAGCGGGAGAGAGGCACGGCACCAGCGCGCTCGCACGACCCACAGGTCAGTTCCCGCTCCCCTGCTGGGCTGCGGCGCGGCGGTACTCGGCGTTGATGCGCTGGGCCTCTTCGAGCTGGTCCTCAAGGATGATGATGCGGCAGGCGGCCTCGATGGAGGTGCCCTGGTCGACCAGTTCGCGGGCCCGGGAGGCGAGCCGCAGTTGGTAGCGGGAGTAGCGGCGGTGTCCGCCCTCCGAGCGCAGCGGCACGATCAGCTTGGCTTCGCCGATCGCTCGCAGGAAGGCGGGCGTGGTGCCGAGCATCTCGGCGGCCCGGCCCATGGTGTAGGCGGGGTAGTCGTCGTCGTCGAGGTTGCTCGACGGGGTGGGGTTCTGTGCGGCCACTGGCACCTCTCGGGAAACGCGCGTCGAGGGGCCCTGGCGCCGTTGCGACACCAGGGCCCCGAGGGGATCAACACCATCTACCGGCTATGACGTGTGCCGGTGTTCTCTGTCCGCGCCGCCGCCCGGGAGGACGGGGTACGGGGATCGCAGTTGCGTGACCGGGGACCACCTTCCAATCCGGGGTCTGCGGTACCCGGGCGGATGCACCTGCCCGGGCGATCCTGATGGCGCCTGCCTCCTCCTTCTTTCTTGTTCTGTCGTGCACTGCTCGATCTTGTTCTACCTGCGGCCCCTGGGGTCGCATGGCCCGGCAGCCAGCGGTGGAGCCCTCACGCATCCGGCCACACCGCTCTACTGCCGGTCCACAACTTCCTTGACCTGCATGCGGGGCAGTTCGTCATCTGCCCCGCCCTTCCGATCTCTGCGAGTACGACAGGAACACTACACCGCACCCCTCTCAATGTCTACTGTCGCGACGACAGGTTTTCTCCAGGGTGGATCTGCGTGATTCTCATACCGGAGCACGAGGAAGAGGCTCCACCGGACGCCGTGGCCCCGCACCGCGGGGCGCGCCTCACTGCCGCCGGATGGCGAGCAGCTCAGGACCGGCGCGGCGGGGCCGCGGGGCGGGCCCCGCGACCGGCCCGGGGGATCACCGGTCGGCCGGCCGGGGACACGCCCCCGCCGGCCGGCTCGCCGCGCGGGCTCAGATCCAGCCGGAGTCCTCGGCGATGCGGATGGCGTCGACCCGGTTGCGGGCCTGGAGTTTGCTGACGACCGTGGTCAGGTAGTTGCGCACCGTGCCGGCGGTCAGCCGCAGCCGTTTCGCGATCTCGGCGGCGTCCGCCCCCTGGGCGGCGAGCCGGAGCACCTCGGTCTCGCGGGAGGTGAGGGGGCTGTCCTCGCCGCCCCATACGGCGAGGGCGAGTTCGGAGTCGATCGCGCGCTGGCCGGCAGCCACCTTGCGGATACCCTGTGCGAGCTCCTGCGGCGGGGCGTCCTTGAGCAGGTAGCCGGACACCTTCGCGGCCATCGCCCGGCGGAGCGTGCCGGGGCGGCCGAGGGTGGTGAGGATCAGGGTGCGGCAGAGCGGTACGCGCTCGTGGAGCTGCTGGGCCGCGCTCAGGCCGTCGATGCCGGGCAGATCGATGTCGATGACGGCGACGTCGGGCAGGTGCTCGCGTGCCGCGGTGAGTATCTCGTCACCGCGTTCCACGCTGACCACGACCTTCAGGTCGTGTTCGAGGTCCAGCAGCGCCACCAGCGCCGCACGCATCATGTGCATGTCTTCGGCGAGCAGGACACGAATCATCGAAAGTCCCCCCATGACTGTTCGACAGGCAGCCACTCGTGCTGCTCAGCAGATCATGCTAACAGCCGCCCGAAACCGCCTGGTTGGGCATCAATGCGGGTTTTTGGTGGTCCGGTGCGGGCGACGCCTGGGCGGGCGCCTCGGTCGCGACGGGCACCTCCGCGACCAGCCGGAACCAGCCCTCACTGTCCGTCGTCGCCTCGTTGTCGCCCTCGGTGATGAGCCTGCCGCCGACCTCGCTCAGTCGCTGCCGCAGGTTGTTCAGACCGTTGCCGCTGTCCGGCGCGGGGTCGCGGTAGTCGGCGACCGCTCCGTCGTTGAGCAGCGTGAGCCGTGCGGTGCCCTGGTCGACCACCGCGGTGACACCGCAGCGGGTGGCCTTGCTGTGCCGCAGGAGGTTGGTGACCCCCTCACGGAGCACGGTGGCCAGCACGGTGCGCGACCGGGCGTCGATCTCCTCGACCGCGGGGTCGAGGACCACGTCCGTCACGACGTCCGCGGCGTCGAGCACCGAACGGGCCAGCGAGATCTCGGAGGCGAGCGACATGTCGCGGTAGCCCTGCGCCACGCGCCGCACATCGGCCAGCGCCTGACGGGAGATGGTCAGGACCTCCTCCACCTCCTGGTCGGCCAGTTCGTGCTGCGCGCGGACCAGCCGCTGCAACAGCTCGCTCTTGAGCACGATCACCGAGAGGCTGTATCCGAGCAGGTCGTGCAGGTCGCGGGCCAGGCGCAGGCGTTCGCTGTTCGCGGCCATCCGGGCGATCTCGGGGCGGGCGGCGTAGACCTCCTCGACCAGCGCGGCGAGCCGGGTGAGGCCGTAGGTCACCACCCCGGTGAGCAGGGTGGTCTGGCACATGTACAGCAGGTCGACGACGGGCATCTTCTGCACCAGGCCGGGCACCAGCAGGCTCAGCCCCGTCAGGCCGTACAGCGGCCAGCCGACCCGCGGCGGCAGCAGGAGCACCAGCGAGCCGCCCAGGAAGCCGGCCATGGCGCCCCACATGATGCCGAAGAAGGCCAGCGGCAGGAAGGTGAGCACGCCCTGGGCCGTGAGGCTGACCACCCTCGACCAGAGCGGGGCCCGGGCCGCCCCCGGCCGGCAGTGCAGGAGTTGCAGCACGAAGACGGCCGCGAGCGTGACAAGTCCGGTGGCCAGCGCGGGTGTCGACGGCCCGACGCTGATGATGTTGATCGCCGTGATGCCGAGATAGCAGGAGAGTGCGGCCAGCAGGATGGCCCGGGCGAGCCGCGGAGCGGGGGTGGTGCTCCACCATCGGACGCGGGTCGCCGCGGTGTCCGGCTGAGCATCGCTTCGCATCCTCCGAATACTCCTGTCCCTTCGGGAGCGCTCGTGAGGGGGATTCTTCCGGACGCTCCAGGACCGGAGCCTGCTGTCAGGGCCCGAACGCTCGTCCGCAAGACTTTACGCGGATGACCTGTTTCACATCAGCCCCTTCCATGGAAATCACCACACCGCTTCACCCGCGTCGGCCGAGAACACCTCCCGTGCCGGTCACCGGCGCGGCGGGTGTCAGACGAACAGCGGTACGGGATTGAGCCGGGCGTACGGTGTCGGCTCCGCGAGCCGTCCCAGCGCGACCGGGACGTCGTAGAGGCGTCCGGGCGCGTACCGGGCCCAGAAGTGCCGCAGCCCGGGGACCACCACCTTGGCCACCGGCAGTCCGAGGTCGGGACGCGTCTGGTCGAGCACCAGCACGTCCATGCCGCGTGCGGTGAGCAGCGCGGCGGCCGTCGTGATGTCGTCGCGCAGGTCCGTCGTGGGCGTGTGGTCCCACAAGTGCGGGGCGCGGGGCCGCTGTTCGGCAGCGGGGAGCAGGTACGGCTGACTGGTCACCGTCTCGTGGCACCACTGCAGCGCCTGCGGGTGCTCGATGCGGTATCCCGTCCCGTCGCGGCGGGCGTCGCCGACGGCGGGGAGCAGTTGCCCCATCTCCGTCAGGGCCCGGCGCAGCGCGATCCGCGGGTCGAAGTGTGCGCCGAACCCGAAGACGATGTCCTGGGAGGGCTTGTCGGTGCGTCGGGAGAGCGCGGCGACCACGGGCAGGCCCAGGTCCGAGGTGAGGTCGAGCGCCCAGATCTCGCGGTGCACCCGGCGGTAGCCGTGCTGGAGGCGCTCCAGGTACGGCTCCTCGAAGGCGTCGAGGTCGAGGGCCGGCTGGCGCGTGCGGTTGTACCACCACAGGGCCACCGCGTCGCGTTCGACCAGTTCCAGGAGGGCTTGGAGCACCGCGTCCTCGAAGCTGCTGCCGGCGGCGTTGCCGTTGGAGTCGGCGAGCGGCTCGCCCCGGGCGCCGGCCTGGGCGGAGAAGTACAGCATGCTGCTCGGCAGCAGCCGGTGCGTGCCGGTGGCCAGGGACCACAGCGGGGTCCAGTCGACCGGCGCGCTCGTATCGAACGGCTCGGGGACCCAGGTGAAGGGCGAGCGGCCGGCGTTCCAGGCGGCGCGGTCGTCAAACTGCCGTTCGTGGTAGAGCTGCACGGCGTTGGGGTGCAGCGCCGCCTCGCCCAGGCCCCGGAAGCTGTCGCGGACCACCGGCTCGTCGCCGTGCCGGGTGCCGCTGTAGCGCTCCACCGCCTCGCCCAGGGCGCCGGCCCGGGCCTCCGCGGGGGTGAGGCCCTTGCCGCCGCTGAGCGTGCGCACCCCGGAGGCGGACCCTGCCGCCGCCATGGCAAGGTTCCGGCCGGAGACGTAGACCTGGGTGAAGTCCGGAGCGCCCGGGGCGCGGCGGGGCCGGGCGACCACGCCGGTGACCGGGTCGGCCAGGTGCTCGTACCGCTCCAGCATCCGCTCGGCGGTCAGGGCGCGGTGGCCACCGCTCGGGCCGGCCTCGGCCCTGTGCGTGCTGCGCAGTTGCGGCGGGCGCCAGCCGCGGGCCCCGACGAGCTGCGGATCGCCGCACGCCGGGCACTGCGGCCGACGGGACACCGGGTGGGTGCCGACCCGCAGCCCGAGCAGGTCGAGAGTGCGCACGGCGTCCTGTTCGGCGCCGCGGTACCCGGCCGTCCACTTGACCGCCTCCAGCACGGCCGTCTGGACGGCCAGCGCCCTGCCCGCGCTCAGGGCGGCCTCCGGCCGGGAGAGGTGCCCGGCTCCCTGCACGGCGGGCTCGGCCTGCCGGTGGCCGCGTAACCGGGCGGCCAGGCAGGACCAGCACGGCCCGCCGTCCGGCCGGAAGAACGGGCCGATCCAGGGCTCCGGACCACCCGGCCGGGCCAGCAGCCAGGGGCGTCGGGCGGCCCGGTGTTCGGCGTCCACGGTGCTCAGTTCGGGCTCGAGGTAGTCGTCGCACAGGACGAGGCCGAGCGCGGCCTCCCCCATCCCGTCGGTGACCCGCAGCCCCGTGGCGCGGCACGCCTCCCGGACCGTGTCGCAGGACGCGCCGGGCAGCGCGACGAGGCGTACGGACGCGCGGGCGGTCTCCTCGACCGCCCGGGCCCCGTCCAGCCCGGCCAGGTCCCAGTACGCCTCGGCGGCCCGGTCGGGGGGCGTGCGGCCGGCCGGGGTCCGGTGTCTGAGGAGTCCGGCGTCGTCCAGCACGCGTAGCGCGTCGCTCACCTCGGCGGCGGTCAGTGACTCCGCGGCGTCCCGGGCGACGCCGTCGGGGGTGCGGGTTCCGTCGAGCAGCGGCGCCAGGATCTCTGCCTGCGGGCCGCGCAGTGCGGTGATCCCCGAGTGCGAGACCAGGTAGGCGGCCTCGCCGGGTACCACCGTGCATCCGAGGTGGCTCTTGAACTCCACCAGTCCTGCTTCCCCCGTGGTGGCCGTCATGCGAAGGCGGACTCCACGCCGGGGACGGGGGTGGCGGTGAAGGTGAACAGGGCGGCGCCCGCGTCGTCGGCGTCGTGGCCGAGGGGTTCCACGACGAGCTGCGGGAGCGCATCGTGGTGCGGGTCCGCGGTGACGGGGACGGCGCTGGGCGTTGAGACGGTGTTGTCCGACATGAGCGGGTCCTCTCCGGTTCCGGCAGGTGTCGCACTGTTCCGAGGGACACAGCGGGTGCTGGTGCGACGTCTCGCACGGCGAGATCTTGACTGGGTGTCCAGCCCTGGGACAGTCACCGACTCATGGATGCGGGGTGAAGAATTCCCGGGTGCACCCATCAGATTTTCACTTCCCCACCGGCTTCGCCGCTCTCTCTCCATCAAAACGTCGCACCTCGTCTGCTGACGTTTCTTGACATAACGCCCTGTTCCGCCCTCCGTGGTCACCCCCGGGGCCCTCGCCCGGTGCGGCCCCGACCATGACGACGTCATGTCCGGGCACAGCGGAACCCACGCCGTACACGGGGATCTCGCCACTGTTTCCGGCCCGCCGACGGTGCGAGCTTCGGTGGCACGGCGGTTTCGTGCGGTTCCGCCGGGACGGGAAGAGGCCGCAAGGCCGGACCGACGGGGGACGCACCATGACGCCGTATCTGCCATGCGCGGCCACCGCCATCGAGGCGGGGCTGCCGCTGCTGTGCCTGCCCTGTGCGGGTGGCGGCGCCTCCGCCTACGCCGGGTGGCAGCAGGCGCTGGAGAGCCACGGCGCCGGGCTGCGGGTGCTGCCGGTGCAGCTACCGGGCCGCGAGGAGCGGGCCGGCGAGGCCCGGTTCACCGAACTGGACGATCTCGTCGCGGAGTTGGACGAGCACCTGGACGACGCCCTGGCCGGGCCCCACCTCCTGTACGGGCACAGCATGGGTGCGTTCGTCGCCCACGCCCTGACCCTGCGCAGGCAGCGCCGCGGCGCGGTACTGCCGCAGGCCCTCGTGCTCAGCTCCCACCGCGCCCCGCACGTACCCCCCAACCGCGTCCTCGATCCGGACGCGGATGACGAGACGCTGGCGTCGACCCTCGCCGAACTGGGCGGGATACCGCCCGAGCTGGCCGGCCGGCGCGGCTTCCGTAACCGGTACATGCCGCTGGTCCGGGACGACCTGCGGGTGTGCTCCGGAACGGTGCCTGAGCAGGAGACCGAACCCCTGCGGGTGCCGCTGCACCTGCTCGTCGGAGCGCAGGACCGGCTGGTGCCGGTGGAGGCGATGGACGCCTGGACCGTGCACGGCGGGGCGGGCACCGAGCTGCACACGCTGCCCGGCGGACACTTCTTCGTCCGCACCCACGAGAACGCTCTGCTGCGCCACCTCACCGCGGTGGCCCACCGGTACGGCCCGGTGCCGGCCCCGTGACCCTTTCCACGAGAGGAAACCGAACGTGCGGATAGTGATCGCCCGGCGGAGAACGCCGGTATGGCGGGATGCGGCCGCCATGGTCAGCGAGGTGTTCGAGAGACGCTTCGGGGCCCGGGTGGACCCGGACCCCGACCGGTTCATCGCGTACCTGGGCACACAGGAAGGGCACCCCGAGCAGGTGGAGGCCTGCATCGGCGTCTCACTGCCGGAGAACGGGCCGGTCCTCCTGGAGCAGTACCTGGACGCGCCGATCGAGGAGGTCCTCTCCGCGGCGGAGGGCCGTCCGGTGCGCCGCCGCCAGATCCTGCACCTCGGAAGCGTCGCCTCCACCAGGACGCTGGCGGGCGCGGAGCTGTACCGGGCGGTGCCGCTGATCCAGGCGTGCCTGGGCCGGTCGTACGCCGCCATGACGATGACCGGCCGCTCCGCGGGGCTCGCCCGGCGGCTCGGACTGGTCACCCACCGGCTGTGCGAGGCCGACGGCAACCGCCTGGGAGCCGGGGAACTCGCGCGCTGGGGGACGTTCTACGACCAGCGGCCGGAGGTGCGCTGGGGGCGGCTGGCGGACCACTCCGAACAGTTGGTCACCGGTGTCGAGCGCTACGCCCTCGACTCGGTGGACATCCGGCTGCTCACCCCGGACGTGACGGAGCTGACACATGCTGCCTGAAACCACCCGGCCCGCGCCCTCGCTGGTCGCCGGTCTGCTGCGCCGGGCGGAGAGCGACGCCCCCATGGTCGAGGTGCTCTCCCCCACCGGCGGCCCCGGCGTCCGCCACACCTACCGGCAGGTGATCTCGGCGGCCCGGGTGCTGGCCCAGCGGCTGCAACGGCACAGCGCGGAGCTCGGCCGGCCGGTACGGGTCGGTCTGCTGGCCGGAAACTCCGCGGAGTGGGTGGCCGCCGACCTCGCCGCGCTCTTCGCACGGGCCGAGGAGATCCCGGTCCCCACGGCGTTCACCACCGAACAGGCCGCCTCGCTGCTGGCCGGCGCCGACGTCTGCCTCGTCGACACGTCCGGCCGTGCCTGGCTGGCGGAGCGGGCCGCCGCGGGGGCGCCCCGGCCCCTGCCGGCCGACTGCCGGGTGCTGGACGTCGCCCTGCCCGAACTGGCCGACGAGGCGGCCCGCGGACACCTGCCCGATCTCGCCGCCGGCATCGCAGCCGCCGAGTCGGCGCCGGACACCGTCGTGAAGGTGGTGCACACCTCCGGCACCACCTCGGCACCCAAGGGCGTACGGATCAGGCTGCGCGGCATCGAGGCGCTGCTGGGATCGCTGGCGGGCCGGGTGGAGCAGGAGGCGTTCGCCCGGTACCTGTCGGTGGTGCCGCTGAGCCTGCTGATCGAGCAGGTGGCCGGGCTGTACATGCCCTTCCTCAACGGCGGCAGCGTCACCTTCCTCCCGCCGGGCACCCCCTTGATCGGCACCGTGGCCGACGCGGGACCGCGGATGCTCTCGCTGCTGCGCCAGGCGCGGCCCACCGCCATGGTGGTGCCGCCCACGGTCGCCGGTCTGCTGCTCTCGCTGTGCGAGCAGAACCCCGCGGAGACGCTGGCCCAGCGCCGCAACCGGCTCTTCGGGCACGCCGGTCCCGTCTTCATCGCCTGCGGCGGCGCGCCGGTCCCGGTGCAGGTGCTGGAGCGGCTGGAGGCGTTCGGGATCCCGCTGTACGAGGGGTACGGCCTGAGCGAGAACAGCTCCGTGGTGTCCTGGAACTTCCCCGGCCGGTTCCGGTTCGGCACGGTGGGCCGGCCGCTGGACCACGTGCGGGTGATGCTCGCCCCCGACGGTGAACTCCTCGTGCGGGGCGACTCCCTGTTCGCCGGGTACAGCCAGGAGGACCCCTCCAGCGTGGTGATCGACGACCAGGGCTGGCTGCACACCGGGGACCTGGCCACGCTCGACGACGAGGGCTACCTGCGCATCACCGGCCGCAAGAAGAGCCTCGTCATCACCTCCGCGGGCCGCAACCTGTCGCCCGAGTGGGTGGAGGCGCGCTACCGCGAGATCGGCTTCGTGCGCGAGGTGGCCGTCGTCGCGGACGGCCTGGACGAGGTGCGCGGCCTGTTCGTGATCGAGGCCGGCGCCGACCGTGCGGACGCCCTGCGGCACATCACACGGTTCGGCCGGGACCGGCTCTCCGACGTCGAACGGGTCACCGCCGTACGGCTGATGGCCGAGGACGACCCCGAGTACACCCGTTGCTTCACGGTCACCGGACGGCCCCGCCGGGACGCCGTCCGCGACCTGCTGACCCGTACGACACCCGAGGAGATCACCGCATGAGCACGGCGTTTCGCACCAGCCCCCTCGGCACCGGCAGCGGGCTGCTGCTGGAGCCGGCCGACGGCGGCACGGCGGGCATCGCGCCCGCGGATCTGCTCGGTCTGCTGGCCGAGGCGGGCCACCTGCTGCTGCGCGGTTTCGGCGCGGACATGGACTCCTTCACCGACCTGGTGCAGCGCACCTCCACCTCCACCACGCTCGACCCGGCCCGCGAGTTCCACTCCGACGTGGCCCAGAAGGTCGACGCGGGCTTCGACGAGGTCGGGCTGCACACCGAGAACGGCAACAGCCCCTTCCGCGCCCACCTGGCCTGGTTCTTCTGCGAGAAGGCCGCCGCCTCCGGTTCGCAGACCACCGTCTGCGACGGGTACCGGGTGTGGGACGCGCTGCCGGAAGCGGCCCGTGCGGCCTTCCGCGGCCGGGACATCGTCTACAGCCGGTACGTCGCCGAGACGCAGTGGCGGGTCATGGCGCAGCACCTGCTGGACCGGCCCGCCGACGGCATCGACGCGGCGGAGCTGTCGGCGCTCGCCGCGACCATGCCCGGCACCGAGGTGACGCCCGAGGCGGACGGCGGGGTCACCTACGCCTTCCGCACCCCGGCGATGGGCCCCACGCTGTTCGGCACGCGGACCTCGTTCGCCAACAGCATCCTGGGCCCGTCCTTCAACTACGAGAAGCCGCGCATCACCTTCGCCGACGGCGAGGACCTGCCGGCGCCCCTGCTGGAGGAGGTCGCAGACACCACCGAGCGGCTGACCGAGAACCTGGAGTGGTGCGACGGCGACGTGGCCGTCATCGACAACACCCGGGTGATGCACGGCCGCAGGGCGATCACCGACCCGGACCGCACCATCTACAACGCGTTGAGCTTCATCCAGCCGCCACGGGAGAGCGGACTCGCCGCCTGACCTGCTCCCGCCCGACCGGCGGAGGCCGCCGCCTCCCCGCACCGGCCTCCGCCCCGCACCCCCTGAACCGCCGAAGGTGATGCCGCATGTTCCACGCCCTGGGCTCCGCCCTCCACGCGAGGCGGAGGCTCTCCCTCCTGCTCGCGCTCGCTGTCGCGGTGCTCGCCGCCGTCCTCGGCGGGTCCGTGCAGACGAAGGTGACCAACGGGCTCGCCGACTACGACGACCCCACCGGTTCGCACACCAGGGCCCGGCAGGTGATCCAGGACGCCACCGGCATCGACCCGCAGCAGGGGTACGCGCTGCTGATCCGCCCCGGCGCAGCGATCGACCCCGGCGCGCCCGCGCCCGCAGCCGTCCGCGCCGGCATCGCACTGCTCAAGGACAGGTCCGAGGTGAAGCGGGTCGTCGACTACAAGTCGGCCCGGGACCCGGGGCTCGTCTCCAAGGACGCCCGCAGCACCGTGGTGGTCGCCGCGGTACGTCCGATGGCGGAGAAGGACACCAAGGAGGCCGAGAAGGAGCTGACCGACGCCATCGAGGCCGACCCCGCGCTACGCGGCCACGCCCACCTGGGCGGACCGACCATCGGCATGGTGCAGGTCGGCAAGGTCACCACGACGGATCTCGCGCTGGCCGAGGGGCTCGCCCTGCCGGTGCTGCTGGTGCTGCTCTTCCTCGTCTTCCGCGGTGCGGTCGCGGCACTGGTGCCCGTCGTCGGAGCGGTGTTCACGCTGCTGCTGACGATGGCCGGCCTGCGGGTGGCCACCTTCTTCGGCAACGTGTCGACCGGCGCCCTCAATCTCGCCTTCGCGCTCGCGCTGGGCCTGGCCGTCGACTTCGGACTGCTGTGCGTCTCCCGCTACCGCGACGAACTGGCCGTCTGCGGCCCCGGCCCCGAGGCGCTGCGCCGCACCCTGGCGACAGCGGGCCGCACGGTGCTCTTCAGCGGGCTGACGGTGGCTGCCGCCCTCGCGGGGCTGCTGGTCTTCCCCCAGCCGTACCTGCGCTCCATGGGCCTGGCCGGTGTCATCACCTCGCTGGCCGCCGTCCTGTTCGCCCTGCTGGGGCTGCCCGCGCTGCTCGCGCTGCTGGGCAGCCGCATCAACGCCCTGGCGCCGCGGCGGCTGCGCCGCTCCGAGCAGGCCGAGGACCCCGCCGTCGGGCGCTGGCGGCGGATCGCGCTGGGGGTGATGCGGCGGCCCGTGGCCACCGCGCTGGCCGCCACCGCGCTGCTGCTGCTGATCGCCTCGCCCGCACTGGGCATCCGCTTCACCGGCGCCGACGCCTCCTCGCTGCCCACCGACATCAGCGCGGGGAAGGTCTCCGCAGCGCTGGAGACGGACTTCGCGCAGCCGTCCACCTCTCCGCTGCGCATCGTCGCCGAGAGCCGTGCCCAGGCTCCGCTCGCCTCCTACGCACGCGAGATCGCCCGGGTGCCGGGGGTCGAGCGGGTGGCCGACCCGGTCCGGCTGGACGGCAGGCACTTCGAGATCGACGCCGTGCTGAAGGGCGCGCCGCTCGACACCGCGGCCCGCGACGCCGCCACCGCGGTCGAGGACCTCCGGGCGCCCGTGCCGGTCCGGTTCACCGGACAGACCGCCGACTTCCTCTCTCAACTGGACGGCATCCGCGACCGGCTGCCCCGGGCGGCGGGCGTACTCGCCCTGGTCACCCTGGTGCTGCTGTACGCGTTCACCGGCTCGCTGGTCCTGCCGCTCAAGGCCCTGGTGATGAACACCCTCTCCACCGGGGCCGCGCTCGGCTTCCTGGTGTGGGTCTTCCAGGACGGGCACCTCGGATTCGGGGCCCAGAGCGGCATCGAGAGCACCACTCCCCTGCTCGTGTTCGCGCTGGCCTTCGGACTGTCCACGGACTACAACGTCTTCCTGCTCGGGAGGATCAAGGAGGCCAGGGCGACCGGGCTGGACGACCGCGCGGCGGTCGCCGAGGGGCTGGCCCGGAGCGGGCGCATCGTCACGTCGGCCGCGCTGCTGTTCTGCGTGGCCGTCGGCGCGCTGGTGTTCTCCCGGATCGTCTTCATCAAGGAGCTCGGACTCGGCACCGCGTTCGCGGTCGCCGTGGACGCCACGATCGTCCGTGCGCTGCTGGTACCCGCCCTGATGACGCTGCTGGGCAAGGCCAACTGGTGGGCGCCGGGGCCGCTGCGGCGACTGCACCGCGTGCTGCGCCTGGACCACGCCGAGCCGCCCGCCGGCACGCCCACCGCGAAGACCGCACAGGACGGGCCTGACAGCGGCCCGCACGGGGCGGCCGCCGGAGCGCAGGAGGCGGCCGCCCCCCGCACGCCGGAGGGCGAGCCGGCCCCGGCCTCCCGCAACGCCTCGCCGTAGCGCGCCGGGGCGGGACGTGGGCGGCTTCGCTCAACACACACCTATGGAGGGCTGAGATGTTCGCACCAGAGCGGGGGCTCGGTGACACGGTCCCGGACACACCGCAGGGCGGTGGTCCGCCCCGGGACACGCGGCCTGCCGTCGGCCCCCTCACGGGGCCCGGCTTCGGCGCGCTGCACGGACGCCGAGAGGAAGTCGACCTGCTCGCCGGCCTGCTGGCGGGCGAGGAGGACCGGCTGATCACCCTGACCGGACCCGCCGGGGTGGGAAAGAGCCACCTCGCCCACGCGGTGGTGGCGGCCCGGCTGCGGCACGGACCGGTCCCCGTGCTGTGGGCCGACCTGGCCGAGGCGTCCGGCGCCGCCTCCCTGTGGTCCGCCGTCGGCGCGGCGACGGGCAGCCGGGCCGAGGCACGGATCGGTGCCGCGAAGCTGCTGGTCGTGCTGGACAACAGCGATCCGGTGGCGGCCGATGTCGCGCTGCACCTCTCCGCGCTGCTGCGGGCCTGTCCGCGGTTGCAGGTGCTGGTCACCAGCAGGGTGCCGCTGCACATCCGCGCCGAGCGCCTCGTCCTGGTAGGACCGCTGCCCACCGGCGCGGGCTCACCCGCGGAGCGGCTGTTCACCGACCGGGTCGGCCCCTACTACCGCGCCGGTCTGGCCGACGGTGACGGGCCGTCGGTCGTGGCCGAGATCTGCCGGGTGGTCGACGGCATACCGCTGGCCATCGAACTGGCCGCCGAAGCAGTGGGGAGCGAGGGCCCGCACGACGTGCTGGCCAAGCTGCGCTCCGGAGTGGCCACGGGAGGCAGACGGCTGCGGGACGCGCCCGCCCGGCACGCCTCGGTCGCCAGCGCACTGCGGTGGGCGGCGCGGCCGTCGAGCACGGCGGAACGCGCGCTGCTCGACGGCCTCGCCGTCTTCGAGGCACCGGTCGGCCTCTCCGAGGCGGGCCGGGTTGCGGAGCTGGACCGGGACCGGACAGCGGCCGGGGTGGAGTCCCTCGTCCGCGCGAGCCTGCTGCTGAGCTGCACCGGTCCCGACGGCACCCCGCAGTTCCGGCTGCCGCAACCGGTCCGTGTGCACTACCGGACGCGGCTGGCCGAGAGGCCGACGGCGCTCGCCGACGCCCTCGACCGGCACGCCGACTGCTGCACGGCCTTCGCCGTCGGCATCGGCGAACGGCTGCGCTGCGGGCACGACGTGGCCCAGCTGCTGTCGCTCGTGGCCACCAGGCTGCCGGACCTGCGCAGTGCCACCCGTCACCTGCGCGGGCGCGGTGACCACGCGGCGGTGCTGCGCCTGCTGACCGCGCTGGAGGTGCCCCTGCTGCACCACGGGCTCGCCCCGGACGCGGTGGAGGAGCTGGCCGAGTCCGCGGCGGCCCGGCACGGGGAGGCTAGCGGCCCGCTCACCGCGACGGCGCTGCTCGCTGTCGCCCGCTGGTCGTTGGAGCACGGTGCCCTCCGGCGCGCCGAGGAAGCGCTCGACGCGGCGGACGCGGCAGCCGCCGGACACCCCGCGGCCCGCGCCCGGGTGGCCGCGCTCAGCGGCGAACTGCTGCGCCGCCGGGGCGCCCCGGTGGCCGCCGATGCGCTGCTCGACTCGGCGCTGAAGGAACTGTGCGCCGCCGGGGACACACCCGGCGCGGCTGCGGCCCGCCGGTCGCAGGCGCTTCTGCGGGCCGCACTCGGCGACCCGGAGGCGGAGACGCCGGTGCTCACGGCACTGGCCGAACAGCCCCTCGTGCCCGGCCCGCCCGGTCCGGGCCCGATGGGGACGACCGGCCCGATGGGGACGCCCGGCCCGATGGGGACGACCGTTGCGCCTGCGAGGACGTTCGCCGCGCCGACGGCGGCGCCCACCGCGCGTACGGAGACGACCCGTTCGCCGGACGGGGCGTCCACCGCACCAACGGACACGCCCAGTTCGCCGGACGGGAAATCCACCACACCGACGAACACGCCCAGTTCGCCGACCGGAGCGCCATTTGCGCCGATGGGGGCGTCCGGTCCGCATCCGGAGGCGTCCGCCGCACCGACAGACACGTCGAGTACGCCGACCGGGAAGTCCATCGCACCGACGCGTACATCCGGTGCGCCACCGGAAGCATCCGTCCCACCGGCGCAGACGTCCGGTTCGCCGGCAGGGGCGTCCGTCGCACCAGCAGGAGGGCTGGTCGCACCGACGGGGCCGTCCGGTCCGGCGGACGCGGGGTCTCCGGTACAGGCGGGCGGGGGGTCGGGGCACTGGGCGGACCCGGTGTCGCCGGTTGCGGTACGCGCCGGTCTGCTCGCCGCCCTGGCCCGGGTCCGCTGGACGCTCGGCCGCACGGAGGAGGCCTACGAGGACGTGCGCGAGTCGATGCGGCTGCTGCTGTGGACGGGTGGCCCGGCGCAGGTCGCCGAGGCCCTGGAGACTCTGGCGCTGGTCATCGGGCGCTCCGGGGACGGGGCTCAGCCGGAGGCGCCGGTCCGGGTGCTGGCCTGTGCCGAGAGCATCCGGCGCCGACACGGGCTCGGCCCCGCCGAGGACGCGGCGCTGGGCACGGTCTCGGCACAGCTCCACGAGGAACTGGAGGCGGGGGCGCTGCGACAGATACGGCGCGGGGCGCAGGAGGTCTCGCTGCACGACGCCCTGATCGCGGGCCTCTTCGCCCCGGGTCCGCGGCGTGAGCCGACCCCGCGGGCCGCGGTGCCGGCGGCCCCGCACGGCCTGACACCCCGGCAGCACGAGATCGCCCTGCTGGTCACCGAGGGGTTGACCAATCGGCAGATCGGCACGGCGCTGGGCATCTCGGAGTGGACCGTGACCAACCATCTGCGCGCCGTCATGCAGAAGCTGGAGTGCGGCTCCCGGGTGCAGGTGGTACGCGCTCTGCAACGGTGCCGGTGATGAGCGGGACCGCCCGCAGGGGGGTGCACGTCTGGACCGGCCGGGTGCGGGACACCCCGGCGGCCGACGACGTGGCGGTGCTCGACGAGCGGGAGCGACACCGCTTCGCGGAGTACCGGGATGCCGTCGCGGCCGCCCACTACGCGGGGGCACGGGCCGCGATCCGGCGTACGGTGGCGCGTTGGCACGGTGTGCGGCCGGCCGAGGTGGTGTGGGGCACCGGTCGGTGCCCCGGCTGCGGCAGCGACCGGCACGGCCCGCCGCTCCTGTGCGCGCCCCGCGGCGGCTGGCGGGTGAGTGTCTCGCGCTCCGGCCCGTGGTGGATGCTGGCCCTCTCCCGTTCGGCGCCCGTCGGCGTCGACATCGAGTTGCGCCGCCCGCTCGCGGTGCCCGGGGTGGTGCGCCGCTGCCTCGGCGCCCAGGAGCGCGCCCATGTCGCGGCGGCGGCACAGGGCACGGCAGGCGACGAGGAACTGCTGCGCTGCTGGGTACGGAAGGAGGCCGTGGTCAAGGGCTGGGGCATCGGCCTGGGCACCGACCTGGCACGGGTGGCCGTGCGCCCCGAGCTGCGCAGCGCGGTGCTGGAGCGTACGGAGGCCGAGGGCGCTGCCGCGCGGGAGCTGTGGGTGGTCCAGGACGTGCCGGCCGGCGCGGAGTGCCTGGCCGCGCTGTCCCGTCCGGCCGACGACACGGCGCCGCTTGTGCTCCGCCCGCCGGAAGCGGCAACCTGGCAGCTCACCGCACCTTGAGACACCGTCACCGCGTCGGTGCTTGCTTCGGCCTGAGACCCGCTCACCGCAGCGGACACCTCGCGGCTGAAACCGCGTCACCGCCGGAGGCGTCCGGCCTGATACGCCGTAGCCGCGCCGAATATCTTCGGCCTGGTTCCCCGTCATCACTCCGGACGCCTCCGGCATGAGGTTCCATCACCGCGCCGGACGGCTCCCGGCCTGGAGCACCGGCCCCGACCACCCCGGAGACGGCGTGCCCCGGAACCCGCACGGAGCGTGCCCGGACGATCCCGCACGAGTCCTGCCCGAGCAGGCCCCGCACAAGTCGTGCCGCGACGAACCCCGCACGGAGCATGCCCCGCACGGGGCCGCAGGGACCATTCACCGCACGGACTCGCGCCGGATCGAGCGACGACCCCGACGAGCCCACGCGGACCAACCGCCGCCGCAGCCAGGCCCACCCGGACCAACCGCCGCCGCAGCCCGGCCCACCCGGAACAACCGCCGCCCAGTCGAGCCCGCGCGGACCGGGCCACCGTCGCAGTCAGCTCCACGCCGACCGACTGCCGCCGCTGGCGGGCCCACCCGGACCAACCGCCGTCACAGCCGAGCCCACGCGGACCGGGCCGCCGCCGTGGTCGAGCCCACGCGGACCAACTGCCGTCACAGCCGGGCCCACCCGGACCAACCGCCGCCGCAGCCCGGCCCACCCGGACCAACCGCCGCCCAGTCGAGCCCGCGCGGGCCGGGCCGCCGCCGCAGTCAACTCCACGCCGACCGACTGCCGCCGCTGGCGGACCCACCCGGACCAAGCGCCGCCGATGGCGGGTCGCCCCGGCCGGCTGACGCGTCGGGCGGGCCGACGCACCACACGGGCGTGTCCGGCAGGCGGTGCGGGCGGAGCCGGGCTGCGGCACCGGCGGGGCCGACAGCACCGGGACCGAGGCGCGGGTGGGACCGGCTGTGCGCACAGCCGGTCCCACCCGCGTACAGGCACTCGTTACGTGCCCGCCCGGCGACGGCTTCGCCGGGCGGGACCGCGTCAGAAGACGATCGGGCCCGGCGTCTGCTTGCTGACGGCCTTGCAGGTGTTGGCCTGGCCCAGGATTTCGAGGTCGAGCGACGCGACGTCGGAGCCGTCGGCCGGGATGTAGGAGTCGAGGCTGTCGCCCTCGGTGACGGGTGCGGTCAGCGGGCCTACGGTCAGCGGCTCGCCCGCGGGGGCGGCCTCGTTGGCGGTGCCCGTGAAGTCCACCGTGCCACCGGAGGCCCGCTCCAGGCGCAGGGTGGCGGTGACGGAGTCGGCGGGGATGTCGGCGGGGGCCAGACCACCACTGGTGGAGACCTTGACCGAGCCGACACCGCCCTCGGCTGACGCCTCGATCTTCAGGTCGGTGACCCCGTAGGAGCCGCAGTCGTACGTCGCCGTCACGGTCTGTGCGGCGGCGGGGGCTGCGGAGGCCGGGGCGGCAAGGGCCAGCCCGCCGAGGAGGACGGCGGTGGAGGCGACAGTGCCTGCCTGGATGATCCGACGCATGATCGGTTCCTCTTCTCACTCGTGATGGGTGGTGCTACGGGCGGCCGGGGTCGGTCGCCCGGGTCCGGGAAACTCGGGGTGAGCCGGAGGGAGGGGACATCGAGGGGTGGTCCGGCGGTCGCGCCGGTGAGGTCCCCGTCCTCGCGGTGGGCGGTCGCCAGTCGGCGATGCCGTCGAAGCCGCGCAGCAGGAGTCCCGGCACGGCCCGGGAGGCCATGCGCATGAGGCCGTCCCGGGCCGCGACGGTGCCGGGGGAGCGCAGCGAGGTCAGCTTGAGGAGGCGCGCGGCCCGGCGCACCACGGCCTGCGTGCGGGGCCTGCGGTCGCGGTCGTACCCGGCGAGCGCGGCCACCGGGTCCGCGTCCGGCGCGGCGTGGTGGGCGAGGACGACGCCGTCCTCGATGGCCATGCTGGCGCCCTGCCCCAGGGTCGGCACCATGGCGTGCGCCGCGTCGCCGAGGAGCGCGGTGCGGCCCCGGTGGAACGCCGCGAGCGGCACCTGCATGTGGTGGACGTCGCAGCGGAGGATCTCGTGTTCGGGCACCGACTCGATCAGTGCGGGCACCGGGTCGTGCCAGCGGCCGAAGCGCCGCCGCAGCTCCGCCTTCTCCCCGTCGGCGGACCGGCCGCCCTCGTCGGTGGCGGCGCAGGCGTAGATGAACACGCTGTCCGCGTCCCGCACGAGGGTGCCCCACACCTGGGCGCGGCCCCACGACTCGTGCGGGACGAAGTCGGAGCCGGGGGTCGGCGCGAGGATGCGCCAGACGGTCCAGCCGCCGAAGGCGGGGCCGGGGTGGTCGGGGAAGAGGATGGCCCGGGCCGGGGAGCGTACGCCGTCGGCGGCGACGACCAGGTCCGCCTCGTGCCTCCCGTTGGGGGTGCTCACATGGGCCTTGTGCAGGGCCGAGCCGGCGTGGGTGAGGAATGCCGCCTCCCGTGTGCGGACGGTGCCTGCGGGCAGCCGGTCGACGATCAGGTCGATCAGGTCGCTGCGCCGCAGGACGACCAGGGGTGCACCGAACCGTGCGACGACGGCCTCGCTGCGGGTGCGGGTCAGGGGCCGGCCCGCGGGGTCGCACATCAGGCCGTCACCCCGCCAGGACGCCAGCTCGCTGATCTGCGTACCGAGGCCGAGCGTGCCCAGTGCGCGCTGGGCGTTGGGCGCCAGCGCGAGGGCGGCCCCGACGGGGGCGGGGCCGGCAGCGCGCTCCAGGACGGTGGTGTGCCAGCCGCGCCGGTGCAGGGCCAGCGCGGTGGTCAGACCGCCGATGCCGCCGCCGATGACGACGGCTCGGGGAGGGGACATGAGCTCTCCTCGAAAGGGGTGCGGTGCGTGCTCGGGCTGGCGGGCCGGCCGGAGCGGACCGCAGCCCGCTCCGGCCGGCCCACGCGGTCACTCGCGCGCACCCCCCGCCCGCCAGTGCACGGCCGCGGCTCCGGCGAAGTCCCCGGCGTGGGCGAAGCCCGCCAGCATCAGCAGGCTGCCGTCGGGGATCCGGCCCTCCCGGATGCCGTGGTCGAGCGTGATGGGGACGCCGGCGCCGAAGAGGTTGCCGAACCGGTCGAAGGTGTCCAGGTGGCGCTCCGGGGGGATGGAGAGCCTCTCCTGCCACTGCTTCAGGAACATCCGGTTGGGCTGGTTGGTGATCAGCATGTCGATGTCGTCGGTCTTGAGGTCGAGTTCCGCACAGACCCGGCCCACCACCTCGGGGACGAGCCGGTTGCCGCGCTCGACGATGTCCGCCACCTTGTCGGGGGTGAACCCGACGTGCATCTGGCTCTCCCCCGCCTCCCAGTACTTGCGCCCGTCGGGCAGCGAGAGTCCGCAGTCGCGGGTGTAGTCCCCGCGGTTGGTGACCGCGATGCCGAGCACCGGTGACGTGTCGGACGCCGCCACGTAGGCGGCGCTGCAGCCGTCGCCGGGGATGACGGCCTCGGGGAGCTTGCGCACCTGGGACTGGGTCATCACCGGGCCCGCGCCGTTCTGGACGTTGAACAGCAGCGCGGATTCGGCCTGTCCCGAGCCGATGAGTGCCCGGGCGATCCTGAGCAGGTGCACGAAGGAGGCACATCCGCCGTTGTGGGCGTCGAGCACCCAGTCGGCGCTGACGCCGAGCCGGTGGGCGACCTCGGCGCCCGGGCCGGTGAAGGGCACCTCGGGGAGCAGCGTGTTGGTGATCACCACGTCGGCGCCCTCGACGGCGTCCTTGCCGATCCGCTCGCGCAGGAGCAGTCCGGCCTTCTCCATCATGTCCGCGGGGGTCTCGTCCCGGGACACCTGGTGCCGGTGGTGCGGCGCCTTGAACATGGTGTGCCCGGACATCTCGCCGTCGTCCTCCTGGAACTGGCGGAACCAGTCCGTGTCCACCGGTTCCCCCGGCAGGTAGGAGGCGAGTTCGAGCAGGCTGACCGTCCTCATGCGGCGGTGCCGTGGCGGAGTTCGAGGATCTTCTTGAGGTTGTCGATCTCCACCTTGTGGCCGGCGTAGAAGAGGCCCCAGGTGTCGCCGACCCAGGGGCGCTCGGGGCTGGAGGCCAGCTCGGGGTGCGGGTTCTTGTCGTAGTACGGGTGGTGGCAGTTGGTCCAGATGACCACCGAACCGCGCTTGCCCAGCACGGTCTCGGCCGAGATGATCCGGTGGATGTAGACCATCCACAGCTCCTCGCCCTGGTCCCAGGCGCACTTCATGTCCACGGTGAGCGCGTCCGGGTTGCCGTCGATGCGCAGGAATATCTTGGTCTCGTCGTCGAGCAGGGTGTCGCGGCCCTGGTAGAGACCGGGGGTGTCGGTGGGCGCGAAGTCGCGGGTGCTGTAGGTGTACTCGTTGAGGTTGCGCTCGTCGGTCAGGTAGTCGTAGACGGCCTGCGGCGGTGCGTCGATGTACTGGTGGACGGTGACGAACTGCCCGTACACCTCGTCGTAGGTGAAGGTCTCCTTGGTCAGCGTCGCCGCGTGCGCGAACGCCTCCTCGCGGGGCGTGGTCTCCCAGCGCAGCAGCCCGGGGACGTCCTTGAGGTCGTCGGGGACCGCGGGAGGCGGCGTGTAGTCGGCGGCCGGGTCGGTGTGCGTCGGGGCGGTGGTCATCCTGGTACGACTCCTTGGTTGACGGGCCGGTTGGATCCGGCGGCGATGGCGTCCTGGAACGGACGGAACGGGGGCACCTCGGCCGGGTCGGCCTCGATGCAGATCAGGGCCGGCGCGCGGGTGGCGTGGGCCCGTCCGAGCGCCGCGCGCAGCTCGCCCGCGCTCCGGGCGGTCACCGCGTCCAGGCCGGGGAACATGGCGGCCATGCCGTCACCGATCCTGGCCGGCCGGAAGAGGTTGTAGGAGTAGTCGCCCCCGTAGAAGAGCTGCTCCCTGGTGCGGCACATGCCGTGCGACCGGTTGTCGAAGATCACGAATGTGACGGGCAGCCGGTGCTCGATCGCGGTGTGCACCTCCATGCCGTGCATGAAGAACGCCCCGTCGCCGGCCAGTACGCAGGTACGCCGCCCGGTGGCGAACGCGGCACCGACGGCCGCGCCGAAGCTGTGGCCCATGCCGCCCATGCCCATGGCGACGATGAACCGGCCGCCCGGGGGCACGCCCACGTGGTGGATGGCGACGGCACCGGTGTTGCCCGCGTCGCTGACCACGGTGGAGCGCTCGGGAAGGGCCGCACCGACCAGGCGCGCCGCCGTCGTCATGTCCAGCGCCGCCGAGTCCGGCACGTGCGACAGCTCCGCAGTCGGGGCGCTCGCCTGCTGTGCTGCGAGGTTGTCCACCAGGGCCCGCGCGGCACCGTTGCGCTGCTGGAGCCCCGCGCGCGGTGCGAGCAGTTCCCCGGTGAGCAGGCTCATCTCCTCGCGCAGGTCCCCGGTGAGCCGCACCAGGTCCTCGTGCGCCTCCAGGAACGGCGGGCGGCGGTCGAGGCAGACGACCGGCACGCCCTTGAGGTGGTCGTGCAGCCCGGCACCGGCCATCTGCGGCAGCCGGGTTCCGGCCAGCACAACGGCGGAAGCCTGTTCCAGCGCGGCCTGTACCTCGACGCCGCCGATCACTCCGGCGATGCCGAGGTGCCGGGGGTCCCGGTCGTCGAAGACGTCCTTGGCGTCGGGTGCCACCGCGACGCGTGCCCCGAGCGCCGCGGCGAGCGCGGCGAGTTCGGGCCGGGCGTCGGCCCGCGCCACACCCTCGCCGGCGATCACGGCCACGCCCTGCCGCTCCGCGGCCGAGCGCAGCAGGGTCACGGCCTGCGCGCGGTCGGCGGCGGCGGAGCTCGGGCGCTCGGGCGCGGCCTGCCTCGCGGGGCTGTCCCAGGGGGCGAGGACGGCCTGCTGGACGTCCTTGGGCAGCAGCAGCACGGCGGGGCCCGGTGCGGCCGACGCGGCGGCGAAGGCCCGCGGCAGCGCCTGGAGGATCGCTTCGGGTTCCTCCACCCGCTCGCAGCTCACGGCGATCTGTCCGAAGAGCCGGGCCGCGTCCATGGAGCCCGCCAGGCCGCTGGTCTCCTGGAAGGAGCCGCGCCCGTTCAGCGACACGGGCGGCTGCCCGATGAGCGCGAGGGCCGGTACCCAGGAGGCGCGCAGCTCGGCGAGTCCGGGCACCAGGTTCATGGCGCCGGCGCCGGAGGTGGCGGCGACCACGGGCATCCGCTGGGCCGCGCGGTGGTATCCGTCGGCCATCGTGGCTGCCGAGAATTCGTGTTTCGCGACCACGCCGAGCGGGCCGTGCTCCGCCAGGTGGAGAGCGTCGTAGAGGTCCTCGATGTTGGCGCCACCGACTCCGAAGACGTGACGGACTTCCTGCCGGCTCAGGAAGTCGACGATGAAGTCGACCACACGGAATGGGGTTCTCATGGACCGTCCTTTTCTCAGGCGGTGGTCCGGTCATTTCAGTTCCGTGCGGCGCGCACCGACAAGTGGCACCTGTCTGCCATCCGGGGGCGGGGGCGGTATGGCAGGGATCTGCCATACCGGTCTGTCATGTGCCGTGCGGCCGGGCGGGGTTAGCTTCCTTCGACTGCGATCGACTGAAAGGGAGATTCCGTGATCACCGTCGACACCGTGTGTGCCCTCATAGCAAAGAAGCTCGGCAGCAAGGCCACCGACCTCACTCTCGGCGCCGATACCGCCTTCGACTCGGTGGGCCTGTCCAGCCTGCAGATCGCCGACATCGTCTACACGATCGAGGACGACGCGGAGGTCGAGCTGGACCCGAGCCAGGCCGCCAACGTGAAGACGGTCGGCGACCTGGTCGAACTGGTCGAGACGACCCGGGCCGCCGGCGCGGCGGCGTGAGCGCCACCGCCTACCAGGGCGCCACCGCCGAGGCGATCCGGCACCACTACGACGTCTCCAACGACTTCTACGCGCTCTGGCTGGACTCCTCCCTCACCTACACGTGCGCCCTGTGGGCCGAGCCGGGGTCGAAGGAGGCGGCGCTCGACGACCTGGAGACGGCGCAGGCGCGGAAGCTGGACCACCTCATCGAGGGGGCGCGTGCCGGTGGCGCCCGGCGCGTCCTGGACGTGGGCTGCGGCTGGGGCAGCCTGCTGAAGCGGCTGATCCAGGTACACGGCGTCCAGCACGCCGTGGGCCTCACGCTCAGCGACAGCCAGGCCGAGCTGGCCGAGTCGGCCCGGATCACCGGGGCCGAGATCCGGGTGGAGAACTGGCGCGACCACCAGCCGGCCGAGCCGTACGACGCGATCGTGTCGATCGGGGCCTTCGAGCACTTCGCGCGCACCGGCCTCTCCCGCGCCGAACGGGTGGCAGGCTACCGGGAGTTCTTCGAGCACTGCTTCGAGTGGCTGCCGCCCCGGGGCCGCATCGCCCTCCAGACGAACGTCAAGGGCAACAACACGGTGATGGACAAGGCCACCGTGCGGGAGCTGATGTTCATCATGGAAACGATCTTCCCGGAGTCCGAGATCCCGGCGCTCTCGGAGGTCGTCGAATCGAGCGAGAAGCTCTTCGACGTCGTCTCCCTGCGCAACGACCCGGACCACTACAGCCGCACCTGCGTGGAATGGCTGCGGCGTCTCAGGGAGAACAGGGAAGCGGCCGTGAGGCTCTCCGGCGAGGAGAACGTCGTCAATTACGAGAACTATCTGGGGGCCAGCGTCAGGCACTTCCAGAACCGCCACCTGGGGCTGTCGAGAATAATTCTCGAAAAGGGGCGCTGAGTGAGTACGCGAAAGCATGTCGTCTACTGGCACGAGACGGAGCCGGTCGTCCCGGAACCGCCGCTGCGCGAGAACGTGGACTGCGATGTCGCCGTCGTCGGCGGCGGCTACACCGGGCTGTGGGCCGCGCACTTCCTCAAGGAGGCCGAGCCCGCGCTGGACATCCGTGTCGTCGAGGCGGAGTTCGCGGGGCACGGCGCCTCGGGCCGGGCCGACGGCTTCGTCACGCCGACCATCGGCAAGGACATCCAGGCCCTGGTCAAGGAGTTCGGGACGCGCCGCGCCCTGGAGGCCTCGCAGGCAGTCGGGCGGTCCGTGCTGGAGATCGGCCGCTTCACGCGCCGCAACAAGATCGACGCGGAGTACGAGGCCAACGACTACCTGATGGTGGCCACCACGCAGGCGCAGTTGCGCCGGCTGCGTACCGACCGCGACCTGGCCACCAGGATCGCCGGCCGGGAACAGCCGCCGGTCCTCCCGGCTGCCGACGCGCAGGAGGTGATCGGCTCCCCCGCCGTGCTGGGCGCCATGCGCACCGGGGGCGCCCTGGTCAACCCGTTCAAGCTGGCCCGCGGTGTGGCCCGGGTGGTCAAGGAGCGGGGCGTCGTGGTCCACGAGAACACCCCGGTCGTCCGGGTACGGCCGGGCGTGCGGCCGCAGGTCGTCACCCCCGGGGGCACGATCACCGCCGACAAGGTGATCGTCGCCGCCAACGCCCGCCAGTTCACCTTCCAGCAGTTCCGCAACAAGACCGTGCCGCTGTGGAGTTACGCCATGGTGAGCGAACCGCTCACCACCGAGCAGCTCGGCCGGATCGCCTGGGCGGGCCGCGAGGGGATGGTCGAGGCGAAGACGTTCTTGACCTGTGCCCGCTTCACCGCCGACAACCGGCTGCTGTGGGCGGGCGGGCCCGCCTTCTACTTCTGGGGACGGGACATGCGCCGCCGCCGCATGAACGACCAGCGCGCCTACCGGGCCCTGTCCGAGGAGTTCGGCCGGTTCTTCCCGATGTGGCGGGACCTGCGGTTCACCTACACCTACGGCGGCGTCATGGACATCACCCGGGACTACGCCCCGCACTTCGGGGCGCTGCCGGGCGGCAACATCTTCTACGGCTACGGGTTCAACGGCAACGGGATCGCCGCCACCCACACCGGCGGCAAGGTGTTGCGGGACCTGGTCCTGGGCAAGGACTCGGAGTTCTCCCGATTGCTCTACGTCGACGACGCACAGCGCTCGGCGCGCGACTTCCCGCCGGAGCCCCTGCTGTACGTCGGCGCCCGTGCCACCACGCGTCTGATGGAGTGGAAGGAGTCGCGGGCATGACCGAGAGCCGCACCGTACTGCTGACCGGGGCCTCCGGCGTCGTCGGCCGGGCCATCCTGCGGGAGATACCGGGCCGCCCCCTCCGGACGATCTCGATGACCAGGCCGCAAGGCACCTCGCTGCCCGCCGAGGCGGGCGAGCAGTTGGCGGCCGACGTGGCCGAGCCGCGCTTCGGCCTGGACGAAGACAGCTACCGGGCGCTGGCCCGCGACGTGGACACCGTCGTCCACTCGGCCGGGCTGACCGAATGGGGCCTGCCGGACGAGCGCTACCGGCCCGTCAACGTGGAAGGCACCCGCCGGGTGATCGAGTTCGCCGAGGAGTCCGGCGCGACGGTGCACTTCATGAGCACCGCGTTCGTCGCCGCGCTGTCGGCGAGCGCCCCCTACCGGCTCAGCGAGACCAACGTCACCACCAACTACGTGCGCTCCAAGCTCCGCTCCGAGCAGCTGCTGCGCGACAGCGGCCTGCCGCACACCGTCTTCCGGCCGACCAACCTGATCGGCGACTCCCGCACGGGCTGGACCTCCCGGGGGCAGATCGTCCAGCTGATGTCGGACTGGATCTGCCGCGGGCGCGCCCCCTTCCTCCCGGTGCACGACGGCAACCGGATCGACGTCGTACCCCAGGACCTGCTCGCCAAAGCGGTGCTGCGCTGCATCGAACTGGGCGACGACAGCGGGGAGTTCTGGGTGACGTACGGCGAGGAGGCGATGGACATGGTCACCGCCGTCGAGGTGTGCGCCAAGCACGCCACCTCCCTCGGGCGGCCCCTGTCCCCGCCGCCGCCGGTCACCGACCCCGACACCCTCGACCCGGAGGAACTGCGCCGGCTTCCCCCGCTGGCCCGCTCCTACCTCTCGGTGCTGCGGGACGTCAGCGAGGTCACCCGGTGCGGCGGCGGCGTGCTGCCCACCTCCATGCCGACGCTGCGCGAACGCTACGGGATCCCGCACGTCCTGGACACGGACGCCTACGCGCAGACCCTCGCCTACGCCTCCGCCCACCTCAGCTGACCAGCCCGAAAGGACGCAACCGTGAACGAGGACCCGCACGAGGAATGGCAGCCACCGCGGCTGGAGCAGACCGTCGCCGTGGTCACCGGTGCCAGCCGGGGCGTGGGGCGGGGCATCGCGCTCGCCCTGGGCAGCGCCGGCGCCACGGTCTACGTCACCGGGCGCAGCAGCCGCACCACGGGACGCACCGAGGATCTGCCGGGCACGGTGGACGACACCGCGCAGGAGGTCACCGCGCGCGGCGGCACCGGCATCGCGGTGCGCTGCGACCACAGCTCCAGTGAGGACAACCAGGCGCTGGCCGACCGGATCGCGGCCGAGCACGGCTCCGTGGACCTGCTGGTGAACAACGCCTGGGCCGGCTACGAACGCTCCGCCGACGTCCGCTTCGACGCCCCCTACTGGAAGCAGCCGATGTGGCGGTACGAGCTGTGCGAGGGCTCGCTGCGCGCCCAGTACGACGTCACCAGGCTGCTCACGCCGCTGATGATCGAGCGGCAGGGCGGGCTGATCGTCGGCATCGGCTTCACCGACGGCGACACCTACCTCGGGCAGGCCGCGTACGACGTGTTCAAGTCGGCGAGCGACCGGCTCAGCAAGGCGTTCGCAGCGGACCTGCGCAAGCAGCAGGTCACGGCCCTCTCCGTGCACCCCGGCTTCGTGCGCACCGAACGGGTGGAGGCCGCCTGGGAGGCGCTGGGGGACGGACCCGCCGCGGTCGTCCACTCGCCCGAGTACGTCGGCCGGGCGATCGTCCACCTGGCCGCCGACCCGCAGGTGCAGGGCCGCTCCGGCCAGATCCTCTCGACCGGTGACCTGGCCGAGGAGTACGGCTTCAACGACACCGACGGGCGGCGGCTGCCCGCCTTCCGTCTGGAGGGCCGGATGAGTCTCGCCACCCGCATGGACCGGCTCAACCGGGTCGTCGCCCAGGCCGGCACCTCCTGATCCGCCCGGGAGCGGGCCGGCACGGGAACCGCCGTGACCCGCGCCCGGGCGCCCCGCACCGTGCTCGCCGGGGCGGGCCGAAGAGCCCCGGCAACCACCCCCACGCTGTGTTCCCGCGCAGCACGACGAACAGGAGAACCCGTATGGGCAGGGGAACAGCCCGGTCCACCGAGAAGGCCCCCTCCGGCGCGGTACCCAAGGCTGCCGGCCTCGCGCTCGCGGTGACCTGCGGTGCGCAGTTCATGGTCATCATCGACGACACCGTCGTCGCCATGGCACTGCCGAGCATCCGCAGCAGCCTCGACTTCGACCGGGCCTCGCTGGCCTGGGTCGTCGACGCCTACATGCTGCTGTTCGGCGGTTTCCTGGTGCTCGGTGGCCGCTGCGCCGACCTGTTCGGCCGCCGCCGGGTGTTCCTCACCGGGCTGGGCATCTTCACCTTCGCCTCGCTCGCCTGCGGGCTCGCCACCTCGCCCGAGATGCTGATCGTCTCCCGCGGCGCCCAGGGTTTCGGGGCAGCGCTGCTGAGTCCCTCCGCCCTGGCCATCCTCATCACCGTCTTCACGGAGGCGAAGGAGCGGCGCAAGGCACTGGGCATCTGGGGCGGTCTCACCGGCATCTCCGGGGTCTCCGGCGTGCTGCTGGGCGGCCTCATCACCGACCTCGTCGACTGGCGGTGGGTGTTCTTCGTCAACATCCCCATCGGCGCGCTGCTGTTCACCCTCACGCTGCGGCCCGCGCTCGCCGACCGCACCGAGGGGCCCGCCAAGCGGCCCGCGACCGACGGCACGGGGGCCGTCCTGATCACCGGGGCGCTGCTGCTGCTCGTCTACACCGTCATCAGCACCAACCACCGCCCGTGGGGGTCGGCGGCCACGGTGGCCGGGCTCGCGGGCGCGGCGGTGCTGCTGGCCGCGTTCGTGGTGCGGGAACAGCGCGCCGACGAACCGCTGATCCGGCTCGGCCTCTTCGCCAACCGGCAGATCTCCACCGCCAACGTGATGATGCTGCTCGCCGCCTCGGGGCTGTACGGCATCTTCTTCTTCCTGACCCAGTACATGCAGAACCTGCTGCACTGGTCGCCGCTGAAGGCGGGCATCTCCTGGGCGCCGTTCGGCGTCACCATGGCGGCCTTCTCCGGAATCGCGATCCAGCTCCTGCCCAAGGTGGGCAGCCGGGCCCTGTGCCTGGTCGGCCTCGGTTCGGCGACCCTCGGGCTCGGCCTGCTGCTCAGGACACCGCTGGACGCCTCCTACCCCACCGACCTGCTGCCCACCCTGCTGCTGTGCGCGGCGGGTTACGGACTGGCGATGGTGCCGCTGGTGGTCGCGGCCGTCAGCGGAGTACCCAAGGCCGACTCCGGGGCGGCCTCCGGGGTGCTCAACACCGGCCAGCAGATCGGCGGCGCGATCGGACTCGCGGTCCTGGCCACCCTGGCGAGCAACCGGCTGGACGACGAGATCTCCTCCGGCACCGCGGTGCCGGACGCGCTGCTGACGAGCTTCCACTCGGCGTTCCTGGTCGGGACGGTGCTCACCGCGTGCGCCGCGCTGCTGTCGCTGGCCCTGCCCGCGCTGCGCACCGAGTTCGACCCGGAGACCACCTCGGGCGTCTGACCCGCACGGCCGGAAACCACAGAAGAGGACAACAGGGATATGGACGGCAGAGAACACCGCTGGTACATGCTCGTCGCGTCGCTGGTACCGCTGCTCGCACTCGGCGCGGCCATGGTACTGGCCTGGAACCACATCTTCGGCTGGACCGACGTGCTGGTCACGCTGATCATGTACGCCATCTCGGGCCTCGGCATCTCCACCGGCTACCACCGGATGCTGACGCACCGCGCCTTCGAGACGTACAAGCCCATCCGCGTCGCGCTCGCCACCGCCGGGGTGATGGCGGGACAGGGCCCGCCGATCATCTGGGCGGCCCACCACCGCAAGCACCACAGGGTCGCCGACAAGGAGGGCGACCCGCACAGCCCGCACCTCGGCTTCGAGCCCGGCTTCAAGGGCGCGATCGCCGGGATGTGGCACGCGCACCTGGGCTGGCTCTTCGACGAGGGCCTCAAGTCCGACCCCATCCGCTACTGCCCCGACCTGGTGCGGGAGAAGCCGCTGCGCTGGCTCAGCGAGAAGTTCGTGCTCGTCGTCGCCGCCGGCATCCTGCTGCCCGGCCTGCTGGCCTTCGCAATCACCGGCGGCTCGGTCCAGGCGCTGCTGACCGGCGTCCTGTGGGGCGGCCTGGTGCGGATCTTCCTGATCAACCACATGACGTACGCGGTCAACTCCATCGGCCACTACTTCGGCCGCCGCCGGTTCACCACCACCGACGAGTCCCGCAACGTCGCCTGGCTGGCCGTGCCGTCCTTCGGTGAGGCCTGGCACAACAACCACCACGCCTTCCCGCGCTCCGCACGGCACGGGATGAAGTGGTACGAGGTCGACCTGTCGGCCGTCTTCATCTGGAGCCTGGAGCGCTCCCGGCTGGCCTGGAAGGTCATCCGGATCGACCCGGAGCGGATGACGATGCGCGAGGCCGGGATCAGCCGGGTCGACGGCACCAAGCTCGACCGGCAGGAACTGCTCGCCGCCCAGCAGCGCATCGCCCCCATGGCGGACCGCTCGCGCGACGGTTCCGACGTCTCCCTCGTGGACGTGGAGTAGCCATGGCAGCCACCGGCACCGAACTGTGGGACCTGCTGCTGCGCGAGGAGTCGAAGGGGGTCCTGCACCACTGGGACGGCGACAGCTTCGGGCACACCCCGTGGCGCCAGGTCGTACGGGAGGCCCACGGCATGGCGGCCGCACTCCGCGCGGCAGGTGTGCGGCCGGGGACGCGGGTCGCGACCGTCCTCACCAACTCGGCGCACACCGTGCGCGGGCTGCTCGCGGTCTGGCTGGCCGGCGGCGCCGTCGCCTCCTTCCCGCTGCCGGCCCGGGGGCAGAGCCCCCAGGAGTACGGGAGCCAGTTGACGCGGCTGACCGAACGGCTCGACGCGGCGATGCTGCTGACGGACGAGTCGATGCTGCCGCTGGTGCCGGCCGGGCTGACCGCGCGGTTCCCGGTGCATACCTGGACCTCGCTGTACGGCGGCGGGCACCTGGACCCGTCGCCGCCGGGGCCGCAGGACATCGCCTTCGTCCAGTACTCGTCCGGCAGCACGAGCCTGCCCAAGGGGTGCGCCCTCACCTCCCGCGCCATCGCCACCCACCTGCACATGCTCTACGACCTGGCGGACGGGCGCGTCGGTGCCGAGACGATCGTCTCCTGGCTGCCGCTCTCCCACGACATGGGCGTCTTCGGAACGCTGCTGAACGCCTGGGCGTTCGACTACGACTTCGTCCTCTCCTCCCCCGAGCGCTTCGGGATGGCGCCGCGCACCTGGTTCCGGGACATGTCCGACTTCGGCGCCACCATGTCCGCGGGCACGAACACCGCCCTGTACCTGGCCGCCCGGGCACAGGGCCGCACCCCGCTGCCGAAGCCGCTCGCCCTGAAGGTCTTCGTGGTGGGCGCCGAGCGGGTGGACGCGGCGACCCTGGAGACGGCCATGACCGCGTTCGGTCCCTCGGGCCTGAGCCGGGCGGCGTTCATGCCCGCGTACGGCATGGCCGAGGCGACGCTGGCGGTCGCCAGCAGCCCGACGGGAGAGCACCCGGTCGCCCGCAGTTTCGACGGGGCGGCGCTGCGGGACGGGGAGATCGTCGAGGTCGCCGAGGACACCCCCGGCGCCACCCGGCTGGTCTCCAACGGCCCGCCGCTGCCCGGGGTAACGGTGACCACGCAGGAGCCGGGCCGGGTCTCGCAGCTCCTGGTCTCCTCCCCGAGCCTGGCCTCCGGCTACCTCGGGGACCCCGCGCGCACGGCCGAGCGGTTCCGGGACGGCGTGCTGCACACCGGCGACCTGGGCTTCGTCCATCGAGGCGAGGTGTACTTCGTGGGCCGTGCCGACGACCTGATCTCGGTGGGCGGGCGCAACGTGTACACGAGCGAGATCGAATCGGCCGTCGAGGCGCTCGGCCCGGTCCGCGAGGGCTGCTCGGCCCTGGTGGACGTGGCCGACGGCGGCATCTCCCGGCTGGTCCTGCTGCTCGAACCCAAGCGCCGCAGCGACGACTTCCACGTGATCGCCGGCCGGGCTGCCACCGTCGCCCGGGAGAAGTCGGGCATCGCGCTCGCCGAGTGCGTCTTCGTCGAGCGCGGCCACCTGCCCCGGACCCCCAGCGGGAAGATCCAGCGCTTCCGCTGCCGGGCCGCCCTGGGACCGGACGGGGGCGCGCTGAAGACCCTCGCCCGGATCCCGCTGGACTGACCCGCCCCTGAGCCACCGTTCGAAAGAGAGACACCCCATGCTCCAGGGCCGCCCGGCGCAGCCGGACTTCTTCACCGCCACCGAGATCATCGGCCGGGAGGACTACCTGCGCCTCCACCTCAACGAGAACCCGTACGGCCCGCCACCCGGCACCGTCGAGGCCGTGCACACGGAGGCGGCGCAGCACCTCAACCGCTATCCGGACAGCGAGTGCGGTCTGCTGCGCGAGCGCCTGGCCGAGCACTTCCGTGTCGCCCCCGAGATGATCGCCATCGGCAACGGCACCGACGAGCTGGTGCTGCTCGCCTCGATGACGTTCCTGCGCGAGCCCGGCAGCCGCGTCGTCACCACCGACTCCACCTTCCCCGGCTACGTGACCTCGGCGGCGGCCGTGGGCGCACCCACGCACGTGGTTCCGCTGGCGGGTGCGGCCCTTCCGGTCGCCGGCCTCACGGCGGCCGTGCGGCAGGGTGCTGCCCTCGCCTTCGTCTGCAACCCGCTGAACCCGACCGGGGCGCTGCTGGACCGCGAGGAGGTCACCGAGCTGATCGACGCCGCCGAGAGCAGCGGCACCGTGCTGGTCTTCGACGAGGCGTACCTCGACTTCGCGGGCCCCGCACACGAGTTCGCGCTCGAAGCGGTGCGCGAGGGGCGTCGGGTACTGGTGACCCGCACCTTCTCCAAGGCGTGGGGGCTGGCCTCGGTGCGGGCGGGTCTCGCCCTCGGCCCGCCTCAGCTGGTGGAACGGATCACCGCGAGCGCGAGGGCGCTGCCCTTCAACGTCAACCGCCCGGCCCAGCGCGCCGTGCTGCGCGCCCTGGAGGCCCCCGCCCACCTGGACCGGGTGCGCGCGGACAACGCCCGGGCCCGGGAGCTGCTGTGCAAGACCCTGGACTCGCTGGGCCTCGGCCACTCCCCCTCGGCGACGAACTTCGTGATGGTCGAGGTCCCTGGGCAGGGCACCGAACCCGGCGACAGCACCCGCTTCGCGGCCCGGCTCGCCGAGGAACACCACATCCTCGTCCGCGATCTGACCCTCCTCGGGCTGCCCGGAAAGCTGCGCATCTCGGTCGGTACGGAGGCGGAGGTCGAGCGCCTCGCCGCGGCCCTCGCCCACCTGCTCGGCCGCCACTGATCCACCCCGGCGCCGCACACCGCCCGGCCCCGGGCCGGGGCGAGGCGCCGGGCCGACACCTCTTACGGAAGGAGCAGCCGGAGGCCATGGGCCACTACAAGTCGAACCTGCGGGACCTGGAGTTCACCCTCTTCGATGTGCTGGGCCGCCACGACGTGTACGGCAAGGGGGCGTTCGCCGGGACCGGCCAGGACACCGCCCGCACGGTGCTGGCCGAGGTCGAACGCCTGGCGGTGCACCAGTTGGCGGACGCCGCCGTCGCGGCGGACCGCACCCCGCCGGTCCACGACCCCCAGGCCCGCTCCGTCACGCTGCCCGACTCCTTCAAACGCGCCTACCGGGCCTGGACGGACGGCGGCTGGCACCTGCTCGACCTGCCGGCGTCGCTCGGCGGGGCCGACGCGCCCCCGTCACTGCGCTGGGCGGTGGCGGAGCTGGCCCTGGGCGCCAACCCGGCGGTCTACCTCTACCAGGGGTTCACCGGCTTCGCACGGGTCCTCGACCGCCTCGGCACCGAGGAACAGCGGCGGCTCGCCCGGTGGATGGTCGACCGGCAGTGGGGCGCCACGATGGTGCTGACCGAGCCCGAGGCGGGCAGCGACGTGGGTGCCTGCCGGACCAGGGCGCGGCGGCAGCCGGACGGGACGTGGCATCTGGAGGGCGTCAAGCGGTTCATCACCTCCGGCGAGCACGACCTGGCCGAGAACATCGTCCACTTCGTGCTCGCCCGCCCCGACGGGCACGGGCCCGGCACCAAGGGTCTGTCGCTGTTCCTGGTGCCGAAGTTCCGCCTCGCCGACCCAGCGACCGGCAGGCTGGGGGCACGCAACGGGGTGCACGCCACCGCGCTGGAGGACAAGATGGGCCTCAAGGCCTCGGCCACCTGCGAACTCACCTTCGGGGCCCAGGAGCCGGCCGTCGGCATGCTGCTCGGCGAGGAGCACAACGGCATCCGGCAGATGTTCCAGATCATCGAGCAGGCCCGGATGATCGTCGGCACCAAGTCCGCGGCCACCTTGTCCACCGGCTATCTCAACGCGGTCGGGTACGCGAAGGAGCGGATCCAGGGCACCGACCTGGCCGCACTCGGTGACCGCTCCGCCCCCAAGGTGCCCATCACCCGGCACCCCGAGGTGCGGCGCTCCCTGCTGCTCCAGAAGGGATACGCGGAGGGGCTGCGCGCCCTGGTCCTCTACACGGCGACGCTGCAGGACCGGATCGCCGCCGCGCAGGCGGAGGGACGCACCGACGAGGAAGCGACGGCACGCAACGACCTGCTGCTGCCCGTCGTCAAGGGCTACAGCTCCGAGCGCGCCTGCGAGCAGCTCAACCACTCCCTGCAGATCCTTGGTGGGGCGGGCTACATGAAGGACTTCCCGCTGGAGCAGTACATCCGCGACACCAAGATCGACACCCTGTACGAGGGGACCACCGCCATCCAGGGGCAGGACTTCTTCTTCCGCAAGATCGCGCGGGATCAGGGCGCGGCCCTCGGAGGACTGCTCACCGAGGTGGAGAAAGAGACACGCCAGGAGGCGGGCGGCGCCCTGGCGGAGGAGCGCGCGCTCCTCGCGGAGGCGGTGACGCAGGTGCGCGCGATGGCGGACGCCCTGGGCGCGTTCCTGCTCCGTTCGCTGGAGGAGCCCGCCGCGGTCCACCAGGTGGGACGGAACACCACACGGCTGCTGATGGCCACCGGTGACCTGCTGCTCGGCTGGCTGCTGCTGCGTCAGGCGGGGGTCGCTCAGGCGCAGTTGGATGCGGGCTCAGACGGCCGGAACGGTGCCGGACGCGCCTTTCGTCTGGGCAAGATAGCGACGGCCAGGTTCTTCGCCCAGGAGGTGCTTCCGTTGCTCACCACCGAACGGGCCCTCGCGGAGCGTCACGACAGCATCCTGATGGGGCTGCCGGACGACGCCTGGTGACCGCCCCGCGCCGGACCCCGCGGTGCGCGTGCCCGGCGCATGTGAAGCACCGACCCCCAGGGTCCCTCCGACCGTCGAGCCTGTAAGGAGCCACTTGTGACCGAGTCTTCGACCACCGCACTCGCCCCGGGACACCAGACGATGCTGCTGGCCCACCGCGCCATGGTGCGCGACCTGGAGCGCATCGGCCGCGCCGCGCGCGAGCTGCCGGCCGGGAACTCCGAGCGCGCCACCGCCCTGCGCGGCTACGTGGACAGAATCTCCCAGCTCATCGAGCACCACCACGAGGGCGAGGACGACTTCCTCTGGCCCAAGCTGCGCGAACGCGGCGCCGACGAGGAGGCGTTGGCGCTGATGACCGCCGAGCACGAGGACCTCACCAAGGTCCTGCACGCCTGGCACGCCACGAGCCGCCGGCTCGGCAGCGACGAGGCGGCCCCGGCCGAGCTGGCCGCCCAGACGGACGAGTTGCGCGAGCAGCTCGCCCAGCACGCCGGGGACGAGGAGCGCGAGCTGACGGGGCGGCTGGCCCCCGCCCTCGACAAGGGCGTCTGGAAGGGCTTCGCGACCCATATGCGCAAGACGGCACCGGGCTGGACGCTGCGGTTCATGCCGGCCTGGCTGCTGTCGGTGGCAACCCCTGCGGAGCGCGGCGGCGTTCCCGGCGCACCGGTCGGACGGCTGTTCAGCGGCTGGCTGGAGAAGAACCGGCGCGCCGCGTTCGGCGACACCTACTGACGGCACGGCCACCGGAGACGCCACCGCTTGAAGCCACCACTCAGGTGCCGCACCGCCGTCGCCGGAGCACCGGCGCCGGCGCGGTGGCGCTGCTCCACCGGAAGCGAGCAGTGACGCTGCTGCGCCGGAACTGAACGGTCAGAACTGAACCACTGGACCGCCCGGTCGCCGAGCGACCGCACCCCCTGTCGCACGGGCCGGGCGGCGGTTCAGTGCGTTCTTGAGCGAGGAGGAATATCCATGCACATACCCATAAGACACCTCCCGTCCTCGCACGAGAGATCGGGCGCGGCGGACAGCTCGTCGTCGCCGCTTCTGGAGGCGGGGCGACGGTGGGTGGACGAGTTCGTCATGCGCCCGCACGAGGGCACCAACCGGGACGGCGCGGTCTGCCCGTTCGTGGAGTCCGCGATGAAGGCGCAGACCTTCCTGCTGGAGGAGTGGGAGGTCGATCCGGGCGCCGACGCCGAGGGCCTGGTCGAGGTGGTGCGCCGGATGGCCGAGACCTTCGAGAAGACGAACTGGGAGGGCCGCAACCGCTTCCTGCACACACTGGTGCTGGTCCTCTCCGGCCTCCCCGAGGAGCGCTACCACCTGCTCGACGAGACACACCGGCTGGTCAAGCCCGAACTGGTGGACCGCGGGCTGATGCTGGCCCAGTTCCACCCGCACTGTGACGAACGCGCCGCCCGCAACCCCGAATTCCAGGTCGCCCGGGCCCCGGTGCCGATGCTGGCCATGCGCCGGATGGCGCTGCACGACGTGCTCTTCCTCGACTCCGACCCCGAGTGGTTCGCCGCCTACGAACAGCGGTACGGCAAGCGGCACGAACAGGGGGCGGTCGCCGACCCGCTGTTCGCCGAGACGTTCGCCACGGCACGGGACCGGTGGAACGATGCCTGAACGAAGCCTCAACGAGGGCTGAGAGCCGGTACAACTCACGGGGAACGCGCCACGCACGGCACCGTCACGACCGAGCGGCTGCCGGCAGACGTGGACGCCACAGACTTGTCACCGCCACCCCCCACACCTGCTTGCGGGTGCCTGCTGCGCCGGTCCGACCGCGCGCGGGCCCGGCGGGTCAGGGTGACAGGGCGGGTGAAGGGCGGGACCGCGCGGCAGGGCTGGACGGCTCCGACCGGAGGGAACGGGAGCTTCCCCGCGGCCGCTGAGGGACCTCGATGGTGCGGCCGCGCAGCCGCCGGGAGGTGCGCCAGCCGCCGACGCCGAGCTGGAAGTGCACATCCCAGGTGCCGGGAGCCAGCGGACGGCCGTGGTCGGCGGTGGCGGGGTCGACGGTGAACTCGGCCTCGTAGCGCAGGGTGCGCGTGTCGGGGGCGGGCGCCCTGCCGGGTATGTGCGCGGCAGCCTGGTCCCACAGCCTCCGCAGCCCGCGGCGCCACCGCGCCGGACGGCTGCGCGGTGCCTGTGGCCCGTTCCGCTCCGTGGCCGCGTCCTCGGTCACCCGCCAGGTGGTGGCCAGGTTCAGCACGGTGCCGCCCTCGCGGTGCCGCAACTGGCCGCGCACGTTGCTGCGCCGTACGGCCTTGGCGAAGTCGGCCGCCTCGACCGCCCCCGGGACGGCCGCGACGCGGGGCGGCAGCCGCAGCAGGAGGCGGCCGTCCGCAGTGCGGGAGAAGACCAGCCGTGCCGCCCCCCGCCCCCTGCCGCGCCTGCGGACGAGCGCGGTCGTGCACCGCAGGTGCCAGGAGCCGTCGTCGCGCTGCTCGGCCGCCTCGACGCGGGGCCGGTGCCCGACCCCGGCCTCGAAGGCCGCCAGTTCCTCGGCGGCGGCGAGATCGCCGTGCCGGGCCAGGGCCGCGACGACCCGGAGCCGGGTGGGCAGCGCCGCGTCCGCCTCCTGAGGCATGTCGCGGGCCAGGGCGCGCACCGCCGCGAACCAGTCGGCCCGCCGCTCGGCGCTCTCCTCCAGCAGGCGCCGCCCACCGATGCGGTCCAGCGCCTTCTTGCCGTACCACTTGGCCGCCAGGCGGTTGCGGTGGCGGCCGGCCGGGACCCGGGTGTCGGGGGCGTCGAGGAGCGCGAGGACCTGACGGACGCTGTCGATGTAGGCGCCCGGCTCGCTCCGCTCGAAGCTGACGTTGTGGTTGCCGCCGGTGTGCCGCACCCAGTGGTAGCAGGTGTAGTCGTGGACGGTGGCGACCCGGTCGGTGAGCAGGAAGGCCCGCAGCGTGAACATGTGGTCCTCCAGGCGCACCTTCCCCTCGGGGAAGCGCAGCCCGTGCGCCCGCAGGAAGTCACGCCTGAAGAGCTTGTGCACCGTCATGGAGGCCAGCAGCGCGGGGTCGCTGCGCAGATCCCCGGCCTCCATCGGCTTCTCGAACAGCGCCCGCGGCGCCCTGCGGCCGTGGCCGGCCATCCGGCCGATGACGATGTCGGCGCCGGTCTCGCAGGCCCGGGCCCAGGTCCGCTCCAGGGCCTCGGGGGCCAGCCAGTCGTCGTCGTCCACGTAGTAGACGTAGCTGCCGCGGGCCGCGTCGGTGCCGACATTGCGGGGGCGCCCGGGCCAGCCGGAGTTCGGGATGCGCAGGACGCGGACGGTGTCGTGCGCGTCCTGCGCGGCCGTCTCGGCCTTCAGGAGGGCGACGGTGTCGTCGACGGACCCGTCGTCCACGTAGATGACCTCGAACTGCGAGCGCGGCATGGTCTGCGCCAGGAAGGAGCGCAACCCGGTGAGCACCGTCCGGCCCGTGTTGGAGGTGGGCACGACGATGCTGATCTTGACCGGGGAAGGACCTGCGGCGGCCGACGGCGCGCCGGTGTTCACGGGCATGGTGTGCGTGCGGCCTTTCGCTCGGCGGACAACCCTGCGGATGGAATCCCCGGCGCGGGTGCCCGGCGCGTGGCGGCCGAATCACCTGGCCGGTGTGAGGGGGATCTCGCACCACACGCGCTTGCCGTTGCCGCGCGGCTCCACGCCCCAGTCGGTGGCCAGCTCCTCGATGAGCATCAGGCCCCGGCCCGAGGTGGACTGTTCGGTGGCCGCCCGGCGCTGCGGCGAGGCGGGCGAGGTGTCGGTGACCGCGATGCGCAGGGCCCGCCCCCCGTTGCGCACCGGCCTGGCCGTCAGGGTGGCGTCGCCGCCGGTGTGCAGCAGCGCGTTGGTGGCCATCTCGCTGGCCAGCAACTGCGCCGTGTCGCACAGACCGTCCAGCGACCAGCGGTGCAGCGCGGTACGCAGGGCTTCCCGCGCTGCCTGGAGCGAGTGCGGGTCGGAGGGGGTGATGGTGACGGCCATCTGCGGCGAGGTGTGGTGCCGTCCCGCGGCGCGCCGGAGCAGCAGCAGGGCGACATCGTCCTCCTGCCCGGTGAAGGTGCCCATCGTGCGCAGCAGGTGGTCGGCGAGCGGATCGGGGCGCGACGGGCCGGAGCGTACGGCGTCGATGAGCTGGTCCCGGCCCTGGTCGATGTCCTTGGCGCGGGACTCGACGAGCCCGTCGGTGCACAGCAGCAGCGTCGACCCGGGGTCCAGCACCGTCTCGGCGGTCGCGTAGGGAGGTTGCGCGGTGGGCGCGGTCAGGCCGAGCGGGAGCCCGCCGGGGGTGTTGAGCCACACGCAGCTCCCGTCGGGGCGGCGCAGCACCGGGTCCAGGTGACCGGCGCGGACGCTGACCGCCAGGCCGGTGTGCGGGTCGAGCAGGACGAGCAGGCAGGTGGCGAACCGGTCGGTGTCCAGCTCGGCGAGGAACGCGGAGGCCCGCGCCATGACGGTGGTGGGCGGGTGTCCCTCGGCGGCGTAGGCGCGCAGCGCGATCCGTAGCTGGCCCATCACGGCGGCGGCGGTCACGTCGTGCCCCTGCACATCGCCGACGACTGCCGCGATGCGCCCGTCGGGCAGGGTGACGGCGTCGTACCAGTCCCCGCCGATGCCGCCCCGGGCGCGGGCCGGGCGGTAGCGGGTGACCATGGAGAGTCCGGGCACGTGCGGGATGTGGCCCGGCAGCATCGCGGTCTGCAGCCCGGCGGCGAGCTCGTGCTCCTGGTCGTAGAGCAGCGCCCGCTGGAGGGACTGGGCGATGGTGCTGCTCAGCGCGGTGAGCACGGTGCGCTCGTCGTGGGTGAAGCGGGCCTTGCCTTCGTAGGTGAGGCCGAGCGCCCCGATGGGGGTGTCGTGCGCGATCAGCGGCAGATAGACGGCGGCGGTGGCCCGCGGCAACGTCCGCAGGTACGGGCTCAGCCCCGGGTACCGCCGGGCGAACTCGGCGCGGTCGGTCACGAACACCGGGTTGCGGGTGCGCACCGCCTCGCTGAGCGGCAGCGGCTCGGCGATACGGGCCAGATGGAAGTCGCGGAGGATGTCCTGCGACACGCCGTTGGCCCCCACCAGTCCGACCCGCCCGCCTTCGGCAAGGCCCACGAGGATGCTGGCGGCGCCGAGGCGGCGCAGGAACCGGTCGGTGGTCAGCGCCTCGGCGACGTCGTCCACGGTCACCGTCGCGGCGAGGGTCTCGTTGACGTGGCCGACGATGTCGGCCTGCCGGCGGCGGTCGCTCTTGGCCTGGCGCAGCTCGCGGGTCTGGTCGACCGCCCGCAGCTCCTGGCTGGCGTCGCGGACGATCCCGATGACCTGGGCGGGGCGGCCACGGTCGTCGCAGACGACGGTGCCCTGGGTGTGGGTCCAGCGCAGGGAGCCGTCGCGGTGCCGGATCCGGAAGTAGAGGCTGTACCCGGAGCGTTCCTTCATGGCCCGGCCGACCTGCGCCTGGATGTCGGGCAGCTCCTGGTCGAGCATGCGCTGTTCCAGCGTGGACGGCCGGTCGTCGTACTCTTCGGGCCGGAAGCCCATCACGGCGAGCCCGGCGTCGTCGAACCGCATCCGGCCGCTGATCAGGTCCCAGCTGAAGCTGCCCATGCCGTTGACGGCCAGCGCCACGTGCGCGGCGACCGGCGGGTCGCTCTGCACGCTCGGTCCCCTGCGAGGTTCGCGGAAGCGGTGCATCGCCATCTCCCGGTCGCGGCCCCCTGTCAGCCGGCTCCGAGTCGAACGGTGGGTACGACGGGTGTGTACGAAGGTGGGTACGACGGTGAGTACGGGGCCGCGCCACCCGCGGGTCCCGGGCGGGCGCCCGGCGGTCGGTCCGGTACGGCCACGGCACCCTTCGGCGGGGCCGCCCCACCATCATGCCGCCAGGCGGCGGCCACCGCGCGCCGAGGAGCGCCATCCGCGCCACCGCACCCTCCCCCACCTGGGCACATCCGGGAACCTGGGCGCCCCGGGCCTGCCCGACGCGGCGCGCCCGGGCCTGCCGCCCCGGCACACGGCCCCCAGCACACACGGCCGCGCCGCCGAACCCCGGTGGGGTCGGCGGCGCGGCCGTGGACGTGCCCCGCGTGCGGGTCAGGGCTTCCCGCGGGCCTCCTTGGCGGCCTTGCCCGCGGCGGCCTCCTCCGAGTCGCGCGGCCCCGTGGAGAGCTTGCCTCCGGAGCTCTCGATGTGGGCGCGGACGAACCACTGGAAGAGTTCGAGCTTCCGCAGGTGCTCGATCAGCAGGTCCTGGGTCACCAGGTCCGAGGTGTCGGTGGCCTCGACGGCCTTGCGGTGGTCCTCGATGACGCCGGTGTAGACCACGTCGAGGGCACCGAGGTGCTCGATGGCCTCGGCCCTGCCGAGCGCGTAGTCGTCCCAGGTGCGTTCGGCGACCAGCACGCCCGGGGTACCCCAGGGGGAGCCGCCCAGTGTGGAGATGCGCTCGGCCGTGTTGTCGATCATCTCGCGGACCGCCTCGACCTGCGGGTCGAGCATCTCGTGCACGGCGATGAAGTGCGGTCCGACCACGTTCCAGTGCACGTGCTTGAGCGTCAGCGCAAGGTCGTTGAGGGCGTGCAGTCGCATCCGCAGGAGCTGGATGACATCGCCCCCCTCGCTGGTGGACATGCCCGGAACGGTGTAGGAGGGGGTGGATCCGTTGTGCGAAGCGTTGGCTGCCACGGTGCGCTCCAATCCTCGGTAAATCCTCGGTAGGTGTGTGCGGGACAGATCGCCGGCTGTGCGGGCCGGTCAGTCCCCGGGTGCGTGCCGCTGCTGTGCGGCCGCGTACGCGGACTGGCGGAAGTCCGAGCCCGCAAGCAGGCCGCTGAAGCAGGTGCGTGCGGTGGCGGGGGAGGCGGCGCGCAGTACGAGCAGCGCGGAGGCCGCCCAGGGGGCGAGGCGAGAGGGACAGGTGGGCAGCTCGCCCACGGCGTGCCGCAGCCCCGAGCCCCTCTCGTCGCGCACCTCTTCCGCGGCCCCGGCGTAGGCGCTGGTGCCCTCGTACCGGGTGAACGGCGCCCGCAGCGGGCCGGTCACCGTGTCCTCGGCCGGCATCCGGGACAGCTTGTGGGTCGCCAAAGTCAGCAGCACCCGTTCCCGTGGGCCGAGGTCCTGCGGTGCCCGGCGCCCGGCCGGACGGGGCGCGAGCGCGGCCCCGGCGACACCGGTGCCGAATGACGACAGCACGGCCAGGTGGCCGCCCAGGGGGCGCTCGGCATCCGGCGCGTAGCGGTGCTCGTGTTCCCGCACCGGCTCGCGGGGCGAGCGCGCGTTCTCGGGCGTGCCCGGCATACTGCGTCACCTCCCTCGACGTCGCCACGGGGTTCCCGCCCCGCTCGGGGTGAAACGGCCTTGTTGACGGCGGTCGCGGCGGGCGCGGTGCGCCGTCGGCGGACGGTGCCGCCTCAGCGGCCGAGAGCGCGCTGGAGCTCCTTCTTGTTCATGTGGGAGCGGCCCTCGATGCCGCGCTGTTTGGCCTCGTTGTAGAGCTGGTCGCGCGTGGGGCCTCCGGGTCCCATACGGTTGCCGGAGCGCTGACCGCCGCGCTCGGGTGCGGGCTTGTCGCGCACGGAGGTGCGGCTGGCGGTCCTGGCCTCGCCCTTCTGGGCGCGCTCCTTGTTCACCGTGCGGGACGCGATCTCCTTGGCCCGGCCGGTGGAGGTGCCGCGCTTCTCGGCGCCCTTCTTGATGTGCTCGTACTGACGCTCGCGCTTGGAGTTCGCACCTGCAGGCATGGTTCCTCCCTCTGTCCGTACTGTGTGCTCGTTACCTTGTGACCGTTATCAGCCTTTTGCCGTTTTCATCGTCCGCTCTCGCACGCCCGACGGCGACCGCACCGGCGCTTTCGTCGGCCGGGTTCCACATGCGCCGAGCGCCACACGTGCAAGCCGGCATCACTCGCCGCTTTTGGAGCACCCGGTGCGGGCACTCCGTAGGAACAGGACGGCCAGGCGGGGCGCGGCGGCCGAGACGGGCGGGGAAGGAGCAAGGCCGGTGGACCGGACTCGGAACTGGTGGCCGCCGACGGCGGCGGCCAGGCTCCGCCGCGCCCTGCACCGGGCACGGCACCAGGCGGGACCGGAGCGCGAGACGGCGCTGTTGCTGCTCAAGAGCGGGGCGGCCGGTGTGCTCTCCTGGGGGATCGGCGCCTACGTGATCGGCTCCGCGCAGCCGACCTACGCGCCCTTCACCGCGCTGCTGGTGGTGCAGTCCACCGCCTACCGCTCCGTGATGCAGTCCCTGCGGTTCGTGCTGGCGGTCGTGCTCGGAGTCGTCGCGGCCGGGCTGGTCGGCCCTCTCATCGGCGAGAACGCGGTGGCCTTCGCGGTGATGCTGACCGCCACCTTGCTGATCGGCCGCTGGCGCAGGCTGGGCGGTCAGGGGATCCAGGTGTCCGTCGCCGGGGTCTTCGCCTACAACGCGCTCTCCGGCTCCCACCTCCAGATGCTGTGGGAGATCATCGAGATGGCCCTGCTGGGGGCCGCGGTGGGCATCGCGATCGCCATGCTGGTCCTGCCGCCGCTGCGCTACCGCACCGCCGAGCAGGGCATCGAGGAGATCAGCCGAGCCACCCGGACCCTGCTGGGAGACATGGCCGACGGCCTCAAGGAGGGGCTGCCGGAGCAGGAGACGGCCGAGGACTGGCTGCACCGCGCACGGCAGTTGGACGCCACGCTGGGGGCGGCCCGGGACGCCGTCGCCTCCGGCGCGGAGAGCGTCGTGTACAACCCCCGCACCTGGCTGCACCGCCGGACGATTCCGCGAAGCTTCCAGGGCTACCGCGTCCTGATGGAGTCGCTGGGCCGGGCAGGCGAGCAGATCCGCAGCATCAGCTACGGCTTCGTACGGTTCCGCGACGAGGAAACGGGCCGTCCCGGCGACGCTTTCCTGCACGCCTACGGGGAGTTGCTGGAGACGCTCTCCGAGGCGGCCGGACTGATCGGCTCCCAGGAGGACGAAGGGGGCGGCGGCGACGACCCCCTGCGCCGTACCCTGCGGGACTCCCGCGAGCGGTACGCGAAGCTGTGCGAGAGAGCGGAGGGCGAGGCCTGGCCCAGCCACGGGGTGCTGCTGACGGACGCGGACCGGCTGCTGGTGGAGTTCCGCCACGCCCACGAACAGGGCGCCGTCCACCCCCCGCGCAGGGGCTGACCGGGTCCGGGCGGAAGAGGGTGCGGCCCGACCGGGCGCGGCCGTCAGTCCCCCGCGCGCATCTCGAACCAGGTCGTCTTGCCGCGGGGCAGCAGGTCCACGCCCCAGCGTTCGGCGAGGGTGTCGACGAGGAAGAGGCCCCGGCCGCTGGTATCCAGCTCACCGACCGGGAGCAGGCAGGGCAGCCCGCGCGAGGGGTCGCGCACCTCCACGCGGATCCAGCCCGAGCGCAACAGCATGCGGATGCCGATGGTGTGCGCGCCGGTGTGCCGCACGGCGTTGCCGACGAGTTCGGAGACGAGCAGCACCGTCAGCTCGGTGACCTGCGCCGGGAGGGCCCAGCGCTGCTGGAGGACGGCTTGGGCGAGCCGTCGCGCGCGGCGCGCGGACTCGGGCACGTTGACCAGCGGCACCTCGGCTGCGGTCGGATCGCCCGCCCGTTCGAGGACAGTGCTCACCGGTTCGGCGTCCCACTCGTGCGCTGCGTCGCTCGGAGCCCGTTCGGTCACGCTCGCCACATCTCCCTGACCCGCCATGGCCTCCATCATGACGGCACGGCAGACCCCTGGGGGCCGGTTCCCTGGTTTCCGGCCGGACGGGAGGGCGCCCGCACACCGGCCGCGCGCGGTGCGGTGCCCGGCCGTCGCGCAGCGGCGCCGGTCAGCGGAACCGCGCCTTGCCGGGGCCCTCCTCGACGAAGCTGCGCATCCCGATCTCCCGGTCCTCGGTGGCGAACAGGCCCGCGAACGCGGTGCGTTCGACGGCGAGTCCCGTCTCGATGCCGGCCTCCAGCCCGAAGTCGACCGCCTCCTTGGCGGCGCGCAGCGCCAGCGCCGGGCCACGCGCGAGGCGGGCCGCCCAGGCGTGGGCCCGCTCGTAGACCTCGGCGTCCGGCACCACGTGGTCGACCAGCCCGATCCGGTGGGCCTCGGCCGCCTCGACGTTGCGGCCCGTGAAGATCAGGTCCTTGGCCCTGGCGGGGCCGATCAGCCGGGACAGCCGCTGGGTCCCGCCGGCGCCGGGGATCAGGCCGAGCAGGATCTCCGGCTGGCCGAGCTTGGCGCCCCGACCCGCGAAGCGCACGTCCGCGCAGAGTGCCAACTCGCAGCCGCCGCCCAGCGCGTAGCCGGTGACGGCCGCCACGACCGGCTTGGGGATCCGTGCGACGGCGGTGAACGCCTCCTGGAGCCCCCGGGAGCGCACGACCATCGCGGCGTGGTCCATCTCCCGCATCTCCTTGATGTCCGCCCCGGCGGCGAACACCTTCTCGCCGCCGTAGAGCACCACTGCCCGCACGTCGTCGCGGCGCTCCGCCTCCCCGGCGAGCTCCCGCAGCCGGTCCTGCATGGCGATGTCGAGGGCGTTCATCCTGGGCCGGTCGAGCCGGATGGTGCCGACGCCGTCGGCGACGTCGAGACGGACGGTGGCGGCGCTGGGTTCCTCATTCGTCATGCAGGAAGGTTAACGGGCGTTACGCGTCCTGGGGACCGGCGCCACCATGCAGGCGGCCGGGCCCTCGGCGGTCACTGAGGGGCCGTCCACTTCTCCCAGGACATGTTCCATCCGTTCAGTCCGTTGTCCGGCTGGATCGTCTTGTCCTTGGAGTTCTTGATCTCGACGATGTCACCGACCATGGAGTGGTCGAAGAACCACGCGCCCGCCGTGCCGTTGTCTCCGCCGCCGCGCAGGTCGAACAGGCCGACACAGCCGTGGCTCGCGTTGACCTGGCCGAACTGCGGCTCAGGCGTCCAGTAGTTGCCGTGGATGAACGTTCCCGACGTGCTCAGGCGCATCGCGTGCGGCACGTCCTTGATGTCGTACTCGCCGCCGAAGCCCACGGTCTCCCCGTTCATCCGGGTGACCGGGTGCTTCTCGCTGATGACCATCCTGCCGTTGTACGTGGGGTGGGCGGGACTGCCCGAGGTGATCGGCACGGTCTTGATCTTCTTGCCGTCCTTGGTCACCGTCATGGTCTTCTTCTCCGCGTCCACGACGCTGACCTGCTGCCGCGCGACGGTGAACCGCACCGTCTTGTGCTGGGTGCCGTAGACGCCCTCGGAGCCCTCGACGCCGCTGAGGTCGAGATCCATGGTGACCTTCGTGCCCGCCTTCCAGTACTCCTCCGGGCGGAAGTCCAGGCGCTGGTCGCCGAACCAGTGGCCGGCCACCTCGACCTTCGGGTCGGCGGTGACGGAGATCGCCTTCTCCACCGCCTTCTTGTCGGTCACCGGGCGGTTGAAGTTGACGGACACGGGCATGCCCGCGCCGACCTTGTCGCCGTTCTCCGGGGTGAAGTACCCGACGAAGGTGTTCTGCGGCACGAACGTGGTGAACGCGGCGTGCTTGGCGGCGGCCCGCCCTTCGGAGTCCTCGGCCACGGCGTCGACCGTGTACTTCGTCCCGGCGGCCAGGTGGGTGGCGGGCTTCCAGGCACCGCCGTCCTCGGTGACGGAACCCTCGACCTCGTGGTCCTTGGCGTCCTTGACGGTCACCTTGGTCAGCTTGCCCTTGGCAGCGGTCACCTTCAGGGCGCCGGAGGTCTTGACGTCGTCGGCGCCGTTCTGGGGAGCGATGCTGACGACGGCCTCGGACGGACCCTTGGCGGGCTTGTCGCCCCCGTCCCTGCCCTTGGCGCGCGCTCCCGAACCGCCGCCGCCTCCGCACGTGGTCAGCGTCAGGAGCAGGACGACGAGCAGCACCACGAGGCCGACGGCGGACCCGCCTATGACCTGCGCGCGGCTGTCCCCGCGGATCGACTCCCACGTCAGCTTGTTCCTGACCGCACTCTTCAGGTCCAAGACGGCCCCATCCTCACGTCCGCACACGGCTGCGCGCACCCGTGTGCGCCCCCGAACACGCGAGCCGCACCGTCGGTGCCGTGAGACGGCAGCTGATACGACGGCGTGCGCCCGCCGTGTCAGACAACCACACCGCAGGCGGTGCCCTCGCCCCTGCGGGGGTCACCATTCGGTCGCGGTTTTGCGGAGACCAGAAGAAGGCAGGAGGAGGCAGGAGGAAGCGCGGGGGCGACGGCAGGAGAGCAGGAAGAGGCCGGGCGCCGCACGGGGTCAGTGCAGGGCGGAGCCGGCGACCCACGCTCGCCAGGACATGTTCCAGCCGCCGAGCCCGTTGTCCGGCTTGACGGTGCTGTCGTGGGAGCCGCGCACGGTCACCAGGTCGCCGACCAGCGACCGGCCGAAGAACCGGCCGGCCGGCGCGGCGGCGTCACCGCCACGCTTGTCGGCCAGTCCGATGCAGCCGTGACTGGTGTTCTTCCGGCCGAACGTGCGCTTGGGAGCCCAGTAGTTGCCGTGCAGAAAGGTGCCGCTGCGGGTGAGCCGCATGGCGTGCGGCACGTCCTTGATGTCGTACTCGCCGCCGAAGCCGACGGTGTCGCCGTTCATACGGGTCTCGTCGAACTTCTCGCTGATGACCATCTTGCCGTTGTAGGTGGGGTTCTTCTTCGTGCCTGCGGTGATCTTCAGCTTGTCCACCGTGCGGTCGCCGCGCTGGACGGTCAGGGTGCGGCGCTCCACGTCCACCACGGAGTGCTGTTCGCGGCCGATGGCGAAGCGCACCTTCTTGCGCTGCGTGCCGTAGACGCCCGGGGCCGCCCGCACATCCCGCAACCGCAGGTCGAGGGTGACCTCGGTGCCGGGCCTCCAGTAGGAGCGCGGCCGGAAGTCGAGCCGCTGACCGCCGAACCAGTGTGCGGCGACGGGCACCCGGGGCTCGGAGGTCACGCTGATCGCCCGCTCGACCGCCGCCTTGTCCTCGACCGGCCGGCTGAAGTCCAGCGAGACGATCATCGCGGTGCCCACCGTCTGGCCGTTCTCGGGGCGGAAGTAGCCGACGAAGCGGTGCGGCGGCACCCGGGTGGAGAAGGTGGCGTGCCTCATCACCCGGTCGCCCTGGCCGTCGACGGCTACCACGTCCACCTCGTAGGTGCTCGCCAACTGGAGGACCGTGTCCTTGCTGCGGCCGCCCGCGCGGTCGGCCGGGTTCGCTGCGGCGGGCAGCGGGTGCCAGGTACGCCGGTCCCCGGAGAACCGCCCGGCGATGGCGCGGCCCGCATCCTTGCCCTTGCGCTCCATCCGGACGCTGCGCAGCGTGCTGCCCTCGGGCACCGACACCTCGATCTCGGCGTTTGTCGGTACGTTGCGCGAGCGGTCCCCGGGCGTGACCCGGATGGCTTCCCTGGGTGGTTTCCCGTCGTCCATGACGCCGCACCCGGCCGGTGCGGCGCACAGCAGTGCGAGCCCCACCAGGAGGGCGTGCACCGTCCGCATGCCGGCCCATCCCGCTCCCGCGGCCCGCGTCCTGGTGCGCGGCGTCGTACCGCGCGCTGCCGTCGTACCCCGTACGCCCCGTGCCATGGCGTCCCCGTTCTCGTGTGTGACTGTTGCGGCGCGTGAGCTGCCGACCCTTCCCCCCGCCGGACGTCCGGACCAACGACACGCCCGCGTCCGGGACACCGCGATCACACGTGTGAGCGAGGTCTCGCCTCCGGGAAGGATCCGGTGGAGGGCCGCGCGCCGGCCGCGACGGGGCCCGTGCGCCGGGGCCACCGGCGTCCGCGCCGCGGGCCGACCGAGCCACCGAGCCGCCGGGAGGCCGCCACGTGTCGCACGCACCCGAACGCAGGGCGCCGGCCGCCGTCGGCGGTGACGGGCGCCCGGCCCTCGATCCCCACCCGGCGCGGCCCGGTCCGGCGCGGGCGGTACGGGGTCCGGTCCCGGCGGTGTGGCCGGGCAGCCCGCACCCACTGGGGTCCCGTCCGCACCGGGGGCCCGGCGGGGTCGCGGGCACCAACTTCGCGCTGTGGGCGGGCGGCGCCGAGGCGGTGGAGGTCTGCCTGTTCGACGACGCGGGCACCGAGACCCGCTTCCGGCTGGGCGAGCAGACGCACGGCATCTGGCACGGCTTCCTGCCGGGCGTCCTGCCCCCTCAGCGCTACGGCTACCGGGTGCACGGCCGGTGGGATCCGTGGACGGGGGCGCGCTGGAACGCGGCCAAGCTGCTGCTGGACCCGTACGCGCGGGCGGTCGACGGCGACTTCGCGCCCGCAGATTCCGCCGGGCGGCCCGTGCCGCTGCCTGCCGAGGTGTACGGGCACGTGCGGGACTGGCCGCAGCAGCAGCTCGCGGACACGGTCAGGGACGAGCGGGACTCGGCGCCGTACGTGCCCAAGGGTGTCGTCGTCGAGGGCCCCGGCCCCTTCCCCGCGATCCCCGCGTTCCCCGCGTTCCCCGCGCACCCGCGGCCGCACACCCCGTGGGCCGACTCCGTCATCTACGAACTGCACGTACGCGGCTTCACGAAACAGCACCCGGGCGTCCCCGAGGAACTGCGCGGCACCTACGCCGGGCTCGGCCACCCGGCGGCGGTCGCCCATCTGACGAAGCTGGGGGTCACCGCCGTCGAACTCCTGCCCGTGCACCAGTTCGCCCACGAGGACCATCTGCTGCGGCGCGGGCTGCGCAACTACTGGGGCTACAACTCCGTCGGCTACTTCGCCCCGCACGCCGCCTACGCCGCCACCGGCACCCGCGGCGAGCAGGTGAGCGAGTTCCGGGAGATGGTGCGGTCCCTGCACGCCGCGGGCATCGAGGTGCTGCTGGACGTCGTCTACAACCACACCGCCGAGGGCGACGAGCGCGGCCCCACCCTCGGGCTGCGCGGTATCGACAACCGCGGCTACTACCGGCTGCCGCCGCACGACGGGCGCCGCTACACCGACTACACCGGGTGCGGCAACACGCTGCACGTCGTCCAGCCGCACGTGCTGCGCCTGATCACCGACTCGCTGCGCTACTGGGTGTGCGAGATGGGCGTCGACGGCTTCCGCTTCGACCTGGCGGCCGCGCTGGCCCGCTCGCTGCACGACGTCGACATGCTCTCCCCCTTCCTGGCGGTCATCGCGCAGGATCCCGTACTGCGCCGCGTCAAGCTGATCGCCGAGCCGTGGGACGTGGGCAGCGGCGGCTACCAGGTGGGCGCCTTCCCACCCCTGTGGACCGAGTGGAACGACCGCTACCGCGACACCGTCCGGGACTTCTGGCGCGGCGCCCTTGCCGACGTACGCGACGTGGGCTACCGGCTCTCCGGCTCCAGCGACCTGTACGCCTGGGGCGGCCGGCGGCCCTACGCCTCGGTCAACCACGTCACCGCGCACGACGGCTTCACCCTGCGCGACCTGGTCAGTTACGAGCGCAAGCACAACGAGGCCAACGGCGAGGGCAACCGCGACGGCACCGGGGACAACCACTCGTGCAACTGCGGCGCCGAAGGCGAGACCGACGACCCCGCGATCCGCGCACTGCGCACCCGTCAGCTGCGCAACCTGCTCGCCACCCTGCTGCTGTCCACCGGGGTGCCGATGCTGGTGGCCGGCGACGAGATGGGCCGCACCCAGGGCGGCAACAACAACGCCTACTGCCAGGACTCGCCGGTCGGCTGGGTGGACTGGTCGCTGCGTGAGGACCCGCGCTGGCGGGGGCTGCTGGAGCTGACCTCCCGCCTGGTGCGGCTGCGCCGCGCCCACCCGGTGCTGCGGCGCGGCGCGTTCTTCTCCGGGCGGCAGCAGGGCAGCGACGGGCTCCGCGACCTGGCGTGGTTCACCCCGCGCGGCGAGGAGATGACGGAGGCCGACTGGTACGCGCCGAGCGCCACCGTCGCCATGTTCCTGTCCGGGCGCGACATCCCCCAGCGGGACCCGAGGGGTGCGCCCGTCCGTGACGACAGCTTCCTGTGCGTGCTGCACGCCGGGCCCGAGGACCTGGCGTTCCGGCTGCCGGGCCCGGCCTGGGGCGCAACGTACGAGAGGGTGCTCGACACGGCGCGGGAGACCGCGAGCGAGCCCGGAGGGCAGGCAGCCGCGGACGACCTCCGGGAGGAGCGCCAGGGCCCGAGGGACGGAGGCGGGAGGGCGGACGGCACGGGGGAAGGGGCGCGGTACCCGGCGGGCAGCACGCTGACGGTCGCGGGCAGGTCGGTGCTGGTGCTGCGGATGCGCGAGGACGCCGGTCCGGGCGTGCCGGACGGGCCGGAACCGGGGGCCCGGTAGCCCCGACGGCCCGAAATCGGTCGCCGCGCCCCCTGATCCGGTCCAGACTGGTCGGACGTGACCTCTCCCGGTGCCCCAGCGGCCAGCCTCCGTTCCCGCGACTTCGCCCTCTTCTTCACCGGCCGGGCGGTGGCCAAGCTCGGCGACGCGATGCTGCCGCTGGCGCTGTCGGCCGGACTGATCCAGCACGGTCACGGGCCCGGGGCGATCGGGGCCGCGCTGGCCTCGCTCACGGTGTTCCTGGCCGGCTTCGTCATCTTCGGCGGCGTCTTCTGCGACCGGTTCAGCACCCGTGCCCTGATGGTCGGTTCCGATCTGGTGCGGGTGTGCACCCAGGGGCTGATGTCCGTGCTGTTCCTGACCGGCCACGTGGTGCTGTGGCAGGTGTGCGCCATCGGGGCGGTCAACGGCGTGTGCGCGGGCCTCTTCCAGCCCGGCGTCGCCAGCACCATCCCGCGCGTCGCCGCCGATGTGCAGGGCGCCAACGGGCTGGTCCGCACGGCCGAGTCGCTGGCCATGCTGCTCGGTCCGGCGGTGGCCGGCGCTCTGGTGGGCGCCCTCTCCCCCGGCTGGGTGTTCGCCGCGCACGCCGCCACCTACGCCCTCAGCGCCCTGTGCCTGGCCCTGCTGCGGCTCCCCCCGCAGGCCGCCCGTACCGGACGCACCGGATACGGCGACGACCTGGCCGAGGGCTGGCGGGAGTTCCGGGCGCGGAGGTGGATGTGGAGCGTCATCCTCATCTGGATGGTCTACGTGGTCGCCGTGTCCGGACCGCTCGTGCCGCTGACCGCCTCCGAGATCATTCAGCCGACGGCCCGGGCACCTTCGGGCTGGTCAACTCGGCGCTCGGCGCCGGTACCGCCCTCGGCGGGCTGCTCGCGCTGCGCTTCCGGCCGGTGCACCAACTGCGCGCCGGGTCCCTCGCGCTGCTGAGCTGCTGCTGCTACCCGGCCGCCGTCGGTCTTGCGCTGCCTCCGGGGGCCATGATGGCGGCGGCCGCCGTGTGGGGGCTGGGCGGCGGCATCTGGAGCGTCATGTGGTCGACCAGCGTGCAGACCCAGGTGCCCGGCCAGGTCCTCAACCGGATCCACGCCTACGAGGTGGCCGGTTCGCTCGCCATGATGCCGGTCGGCCAGGCGCTGGCAGGCCCCGCCGCGGAGCTGTTCGGCGGCCGTACGGTGCTGCTCGCGGGCGGCTTCCTCATGGTGGGGGTCAGCGGCGCCCTGCTCGCGGTCCCCGCCGTCCGCAACCTCCGCGCGGTGACATCCAAGCCCGCCCCCGCGCCCCGGGCCGCCGGCGGGCCTCGCCGGGTCGCCGACCCGGTGCCCGAGGCGGGGCCGGGCACCGGCGCCTGACCCCGCCGGGCCCGCCGGACCCCGCCCGCCGGACCCCGTCCGCCGGTCAGGCGGCGCGTCCACCCGGCGGCAGCGCGCGGGAGGCCGCCTCGGGGCAGCGACCGGAGCCGGACCAGGCCAGGGTCAGGGCAGTGCCCGCAGCACGGCCTCGCGCAGCCGGGTGTGCCGGGTCGACATGAAGCGGTGCAGGGTGCGGGAGGCCAGCGCGGTGCGCTGGGCCGGGCGGCGGCGTTCCGCGTCGTAGGCCCGCAGCGCGGCGGGCAGCCCGCCGGGTTCCGGGCGGCTCGCGACGGCACGGGCAAGGGCCTCGGCGTCCATCAGGGCCGTACAGGCGCCCTGGCCGAGGTTGGGCGTCATCGCGTGCGCCGCATCGCCGACCAGCGCGAGGCGGCCCCCGTGCACGAAGGAGCCCAGCGCGGGGTACAGGTGCCGCATCTCGTACCGGAGGACGTCGGCCGGGTCGGTCTCCGCGAGGATGCGGGGGATCGGGTCGTGCCAGTCGGCGAACGCCGCGCGCAGCTCCTCGAAGTCGGCGACGTGCGGGGCCGTGGCGTACCAGTTGGTGCGGCCGGGTTCCACGGGCGTCACCCCGAAGAAGCTGCCCCGCCCCCAGGTCTCTCCGCGCCGGGGACTCTCGATGCCGGCGGTACCGATCCACGCGACGGTGCCGAGGTGGCGGGGGCGGCTCCGGGTGCCGAACGTGGCGGAGCGGAGCGCGCTGTTGAGGCCGTCGGCGCCCACGACCAGGTCGTACTCCGCGGTGAGGCGGTCCGCGGCGGGGCCGGGCTCCCCCGTCTTCAGCGGCACGTCGCCGTAGGCGTCGAGCGCCGTGACCAGCGCGTCGATCAGGTACGGGCGGGAGATCAGCAGCTCGGGGCGGCCCGCCTTGCGCTCGATGCGCTCCAGCGGGAGCCGGGCGAGCGAGGTGCCGTCGGGCCTGCGGATGTGGGCGTCGCGGTAGGGCACGGCGCGGCGGCGCAGGGTCTCCCCCACGCCCGGGTCGAGCCGGTCGAGGGCGGTCTGGGCCTGTGGATGGATACCGAACGCCGTGCCGTAGCGCTCCAGATCGGTGCGCCGCTCCCACACGGTCACCTGCCAGTCGGCCCGGCGCAGGCCGAGTGCGGTCGCCAGTCCGGCGACGCCCGCACCGACGACCGCCGCTGTGCGCGGGCCCTGCGGCCCGTCGGGATGTCCCTGCATGGCTCTCCCTCGGTTCCGGTCCGTCCGTTCCGACCAACCACCACATCTGTGGTACCACGCCAGGGGTAGTCTTGCCAATCGAACCGCTGAGGACCGGGAAGAAACGCGAAGAAACGCGAAGGAACGCGAAGGAAGAGGCACACGTGAATTCGGACCGCCGCGACCGACTGCGCGACGCGGCCTGCGACGTGCTGGCCGCCGCGGGCGGGCGCGGACTCACGCACCGCGCCGTGGACAAGGCCGCCCGCGTCCCGCTGGGGACGACCAAGAACTACTTCCCCTCCCGTGAGGCACTGCTGAGGGCCGCCGCCGAGCGCTGCGTCGAGCAGCACCGCGCGACGCGGGAGCAACTGGCCGCCGCGGCGCCGCCCGCCGCGGGCCGCGAGGGCCTGGTGGCCCTGCTGTCCGGGCTCCTTCAGGACGTGGCGGGCGCCGGACGGACCCGCCTCCTCGCCTACCTGGAGCTCCAGGCCGAGGCGGCCCGCACCCCCTGGCTCTCCGAGGTGCTCGACCCGATCGCCGCCTCGGACTTCCCCGCGTTCGAGGCCGCGCAGCGGGCGGCGGGCCTCCCGGTGACCGCCGGGAGCGCCAACCTGGTCACGCTGACCCTGCACGCCGCCATCCCGCACCTGCTGGCGCAGGGCTCACGGACGCTGGAGGCGTCAGGCCTGAAGGATCCGGAGGCTTTCGTCCGGCAACTGCTGGACGCCGTCTACCCCGCCGCGACCGGCGCCTGAAGCGCCCGCGGCGGGCGGGCAGAGCTACGAGAGGGGCCACGAGGAGAGCGGCTCCGCACCACAGGGGGCAGGCGGACACGCGAGGGCCGGGTGGGGCCGTCGCGTCCGGTATACGGACATGGCGCTCGTAGCAACGAACAGAATCCGGCCAACCTCGGGTCGGAGAATGACGCACCGGTGACATGTCCATGCCCTTGATGGCAGGCTGCCCACCGCACGGTGCGGAATTCGTACGCCAGCTCGGCCTCCGGCCGGACGTCCGCACGGTGCACCGCACTTCAGTTCTGCCCGGACGGCTGCCCACCCATGCCGTCCGGTCCCCACGGCAGAAGGAGCCACGGACGTGAGACCCCTCACCTCGAAGCAGCGGATATCCGCCCTCGCCGCAACTGCGGCCCTGGTAGCGGCGGCTGTCACCGCGGGAACCGCCGGCGCGGCCCCCAGCGGGGAGACCTCCGCGGACGGCGCACTGCCCGCGACGCTGACCGCGAGCCAGCACACCAAGCTGGTCAAGTCCGCGGACACGGAGGCTGCCAAGTCCGCCGACGCCCGCGCCCTGGGCCTCGGCGCCAAGGAGAAGCTCCACGTCAAGGACGTCATCAAGAACAAGGACGGCTCCACGCACGTCCGTTACACCCGGACCTACGACGGGCTTCCGGTCCTCGGCGGCGACCTGGTCGTCCACAAGTCCCCGAGCGGCAAGCGCGCCGGCACCACCAAGGCCACCTCGGCGAAGCTCGCCGTCGACACGACGGCCTCCTCGGCGCACAAGCCCACCCTGGCCAAGGCGAAGGGCAGCAAGGCGCCCCGCAAGATCGTCTGGGCCGCCGCGGGCAAGCCCGTGCTGGCCTGGGAGACCGTCGTCGGCGGTGTCCAGAAGTCCGGTGCGCCCAACCAGATGCACGTCATCACGGACGCGAAGACCGGCAAGAAGCTCTTCGAGTTCCAGGGCGTGAAGGAGGGCACCGGCAACAGCCAGTACAGCGGCAAGGTCGAGATCGGCACCTCGGGTTCGTCCGGCAAGTTCACGATGACGGACGAGAAGCGTGGCGGGAACAAGACCACGAACCTCAAGAACGGCAGCAGCGGCGACGGCGAGCTGTTCACGGACGACGACGACACCTGGGGCGACGGGACCGTCAAGGACCAGGCGACCGCGGGCGTGGACGCCCACTACGGCGCGGGCCAGACCTGGGACTACTACAAGGACGTGCACGGCCGCGAGGGCATCGCCGGCGACGGCAAGGGCGCGGTGAGCCGGGTCCACTACGGCGACAGCTACGTCAACGCGTTCTGGGACGACTCCTGCTTCTGCATGACCTACGGGGACGGCGAGAACAACGAGCACCCGCTGACCGCGCTGGACGTCGCGGCGCACGAGATGTCGCACGGCGTCACCTCGACCACCGCCAACCTCAACTACGCGGGCGAGTCCGGCGGTCTGAACGAGGCGACCTCCGACATCTTCGCCGCGGCCGTGGAGTTCCATGCCGACAGCCCGGAGGACACCCCGGACTACATGGTCGGCGAGAAGATCGACATCAACGGCGACGGCACTCCGCTGCGTTACATGGACGAGCCCAGCAAGGACGGCCAGTCGCTGGACTACTGGGACTCGAACGCCGGTGACGTGGACGTCCACTACTCCTCCGGCATCGCCAACCACTTCTTCTTCCTGCTGTCGGTGGGCAGCGGGGAGCGCGAGGTGAACGGCGTGAAGTACGACTCGCCCACCAAGGACGGCTCGAAGGTCGACGGCATCGGCATCGAGAAGGCCCAGCAGATCTGGTTCAAGGCGCTCACCGAGCAGATGACGTCGACGACGGACTACGCGGACGCGCGCCGGGCCACCGTCACCGCCGCCACGGACCTGTACGGCGCCGACAGCACGGAGGTCAAGACGGTCGAGGCCGCCTGGAACGGGGTCAACGTCACCGGAAGCTGACCCGCCCACCGGCCGCCCCACCGGTCGGCTCGCACGCGAGAGCCCCGCCTTCCCACCGGGAGGCGGGGCTCTCGCGTGCGGGGAGGCGGAACGCTCGGGGCCCGGAACGGAAGGCGGGTGGCGTGGGTGGCATCGCACGCCAACTGGGGCATATGCACGCAGACTTGATCACGTATGCGCCCTTTGCGGTCACGGACTCATCACGTACTGTCGTGAAGAAGACGGCCCTTGTAGAGCGTTCCGCCTCGCGACGCCCGTATCGGCACAGGCCCGGCCGCACGACAGAGGCAGGGGCCGCCCTGCCCGCATCCGCACAGCAGCGCGAACGGTGGCACAGTACGGCAAGTCCTGCCCTTTATATCCCGGTATGCTCCCAGGGGAGTCCATGATCGGTCGCATTCCCGTGCTCGACGTCCGCCCCCTCGTGGAGTGCGGGTCCCGCCCCGCCAAGGCCGTGCCCGGTGAGAGGTTCCGGGTCACGGCCACCGTCTTCCGGGAGGGCCACGAGGCGGTCGGCGCCAACGTGGTGCTGCGCGACGGGCAGGGCCGGGCGGGCCCCTGGACCCCGATGCGCGAACTGGCACCGGGCACGGACCGGTGGGGGGCCGAGGTGATCCCCGAAGCGGAGGGCCGCTTCAGCTACACCGTCGAGGCGTGGAGCGACCCGGTCGGCACCTGGCGGCAGCACGCCCGCATCAAGGTCCCGGCCGGGATCGACACCGAGCTCGTGCTGGCGGAGGGGGCCGCGCTGCACACGCGCGCCGCGGCCGACGTGCCGGACCGTACAGCCCGCGCCCCCGTGCTGGCAGCCGCCGAGGCGCTGCAGGACCCGGTACGGGCCCCGGCGGAACGGCTGGCCGCCGCCCTGACGCCCGAGGTCGCCGCCGCCCTGGCGCGGTACCCGCTGCGCGAACTGGTCACCGCCTCGCGGCCGCTGCCGCTCCAGGTCGAGCGCTCCCGTGCGCTGTTCGGCTCCTGGTACGAGCTCTTCCCCCGCTCCGAGGGCGCGCGCGTGCGGCCGGGGGCACCGCCGGTGAGCGGCACGCTGCGCACGGCCGCCGAGCGGCTGGAGGCGGTCGCGGCGATGGGTTTCGACGTCGTCTACCTGCCGCCGGTGCACCCCATCGGCCACGCCTTCCGCAAGGGCCCCGACAACACGCCCTCGGCCGCGCCGCACGACGTGGGCTCCCCCTGGGCGGTGGGCTCCGCGGCCGGGGGGCACGACGCGCTCCACCCCGGCCTGGGCACCATGGCCGACTTCGACCACTTCGTGGCGCGGGCGGGCGCGCTGGGCATGGAGGTCGCCCTGGACCTCGCCCTCCAGTGCTCACCGGACCACCCCTGGGTCGAGGAGCACCCCGAGTGGTTCCGCACCCGCGCGGACGGCTCCATCGCCTACGCCGAGAACCCGCCGAAGAAGTACCAGGACATCTATCCGCTCTGCTTCGACGACGACCCCTCCGCCGCCGCGGGCATCCTGCGCGAGACGCTGCGGGTGCTGCGGCTGTGGAGGGACCACGGGGTGCGGATCTTCCGGGTGGACAACCCGCACACCAAGCCGGTGGCCTTCTGGGAGGAGGTCATCGCCGAGGTCAACCGGGTGGACCCGGACGTCCTCTTCCTCGCCGAAGCCTTCACCCGCCCGGCGATGGTGCACACCCTGGCGCGGGTCGGCTTCCAGCAGTCCTACACCTACTTCACCTGGCGCACCACCAAGCAGGAGCTGACGGAGTACCTGACGGAGCTGACGGGCGAGTCCGCCGCCTACCTGCGGCCCAACTTCTTCGTCAACACCCCCGACATCCTGCACGCCTACCTCCAGCACGGCGGCCGCCCCGCCTTCGAGATCCGGGCCGTGCTGGCGGCGACGCTGTCCCCGACGTGGGGCGTGTACGCGGGCTACGAACTGTGCGAGAACACTCCGCTGCGGCCGGGCAGCGAGGAGTACCTGTCCTCGGAGAAGTACGAGCTGCGGCCCCGCGACTGGGCGGCGGCCGACCGTGCGGGGGCCTCGATCACCCCGCTGATCACCGAGCTGAACCGGCTGCGCCGACGGCACCCGGCGCTGCAACAGCTGCGTGACCTGCACTTCCACCACGCGGACAACGACAACATCCTGGTGTACTCCAAACACGCGCAGGTGCCCGGCGATCCGGCGCGCGAGGACACGGTGCTCGTGGTCGTCAACCTCGACCCCCACCACACCCACGAGGCCACGGTGTCGTTGGACATGGGGCAACTCGCCGCATCCGGGCTGAGTCCCGCTCAACTGAGCGGCGCCGAGTCCTACGCGGTGCGCGACGAGCTCACCGGAGAGATCCACCACTGGGGCAGGGACAACTATGTGCGGCTGGCGCCGGGAGGTGGGTCTTCGGCCGCGGCACACATCCTCACTCTGCGACCGTCCCCACCGACCGGAGGGTCAGCACCTCATGACCGTCAATGAGCCCGTCCCCGACACGTTCGAGGACACCCCCGCCAAGGACCGCGACCCCGACTGGTTCAAGCGCGCGGTCTTCTACGAAGTGCTCGTCCGCTCCTTCCAGGACAGCGACGGCGACGGCATCGGCGACCTGCGCGGACTCACCGCGAAGCTGGACTACCTCCAGTGGCTGGGCGTCGACTGCCTGTGGCTGCCCCCCTTCTTCAAGTCACCTTTGAAGGACGGCGGTTACGACGTCTCCGACTACACCTCGGTGCTCCCGGAGTTCGGGGACATCGCGGACTTCGTCCAGTTCGTGGACGCGGCGCACCAGCGCGGCATGCGGGTCATCATCGACTTCGTCATGAACCACACCAGCGACCAGCACCCCTGGTTCCAGGAGTCGCGCCGCGACCCGGACGGCCCCTACGGCGACTACTACGTCTGGGCCGACGACGACAAGCAGTACGAGGACGCCCGCATCATCTTCGTCGACACCGAGGCGTCCAACTGGACCTTCGACCCGGTGCGCAAGCAGTACTACTGGCACCGCTTCTTCTCCCATCAGCCGGACCTCAACTACGAGAACCCGGTGGTCCAGGACGAGATGGTCTCCGCGCTGCGGTTCTGGCTCGACCTGGGGATCGACGGCTTCCGGCTGGACGCGGTGCCCTACCTGTACGCGGAGGAGGGCACCAACTGCGAGAACCTGCCCCGCTCGCACGCCTTCCTCAAACGGGTACGGAGCGTCGTCGACGCGCATTACCCCGACACCGTCCTGCTGGCCGAGGCGAACCAGTGGCCGGAGGACGTCGTGGACTACTTCGGCGACTACACGGTCGGGGGCGACGAGTGCCACATGGCCTTCCACTTCCCCGTGATGCCGCGCATCTTCATGGCGGTGCGCCGGGAGTCCCGCTACCCGGTCTCGGAGATCCTGGCGAAGACCCCGCCGATCCCCTCCGGTTGCCAGTGGGGCGTCTTCCTGCGCAACCACGACGAGCTGACCCTGGAGATGGTCACCGACGAAGAGCGCGACTACATGTACGCCGAGTACGCCAAGGATCCGCGTATGCGGGCCAACATCGGCATCCGGCGGCGGCTGGCCCCCCTGCTGGACAACGACCGCAAACAGATCGAGCTGTTCACCGCGCTGCTGCTGTCCCTGCCCGGGTCGCCGATCCTGTACTACGGCGACGAGATCGGCATGGGCGACAACATCTGGCTGGGCGACCGCGACGCCGTACGCACCCCCATGCAGTGGACGCCCGACCGCAACGCCGGCTTCTCCTCCTGCGATCCGGGGCGGCTCTTCCTGCCGACCATCATGGACCCGGTCCACGGCTACCAGGTGACCAATGTCGAGGCGGCGATGAGTTCCCCGAGCTCGCTGCTGCACTGGACGCGGCGGGTGATCGAGGTACGGAAACAGAACCCCGCCTTCGGGCTGGGCTCCTACGAGGAACTCTCCTCCTCCAACCCGGCGGTGCTGGCCTTTGTGCGGGCACTCAGGCTCCCCGAGGGCGGCGACGACCTGGTGATGTGTGTGCACAACTTCTCCCGGTTCCCGCAGCCCACGGAGCTGGACCTGCGGGAATGGGAGGGGCGGATCCCGGTGGAGCTGATCGGCGGAGTGCGCTTCCCCGCGGTCGGGAAACTCCCGTATCTGCTGACGCTCGGCGGGCACGGCTTCTACTGGTTCCGGCTGAGGAAGGTCTAGCGCCCTCCTCCCCGGCCCCAGAGACGCGCTCGCCCGGATGCACGCCTCCTCCGCCCCCGGTCCTCGGAAAGGACAGCCATGTCGGAGAGCCCTTCACCCCTCACCGCGGTCCCCGCCACCGCAGGCGCCGGACTGCTGCGCCCGCTCGTGCCCGCACTGCTGGACTGGCTGCCGCGACAGCGGTGGTTCGCGGGGAAGGGACGGCCGCTGGAGGGGCTGGCGCCGGTGGCCGTCACCGAGGTGCTGCCCTGCGGCGACGGCACCTCGACACCGGGACTGCTCCACCTGCTGGTACGCGCCCAGCCGTCGGGCGACCGCTACCAGCTTCTGCTGGGCGTCCGCCGCGTGCTGCCACCGCGGCTGGCGCCTGCGCTGGTGGGATGGCCCGCGTCGGGGCCGCTGCGGGGCAGCGCGGTGTACGAGGCGCTGGCCGACCCGCGGCTGACGATGCTGCTGGCCGAACGGCTCCGCAGACCGGGCACCCTGGGGGCGCTGCGCTTCGTACGGGAACCGGGTGCCGTGCTGCCCGAGCCGGGGCCGGGCCACCTGCTGGCGGGCGAACAGTCCAACTCCTGCGTGGTCTACGGCCAGACCTCGATACTGAAGGTCTTCCGCCGGGTGGAGGCCGGGGTCAACCCCGATCTGGAGCTGAGCCGGGCCCTGACCCGCAACGGGTGCGGGAGTGTTCCACCGCCGCTGGCATGGTTCGAGGCGGTGCCCCGCCGTGCGGGCGCCGCCACCTTCACGCTGGGGGTGCTCCAGCCCTATCTGCCCGGCACCCAGGACGGCTGGCGGCTCGCGTTACGGGCGCTGGCCGAGGGGAGGGACTTCACGGACGCGGCCAGAGCGCTGGGCCGGACGACGGCACGGGTGCACGCGGGGCTCGCCGAGGCGCTGCCGACCGCGACGCTGACCGGAGCCGAACTGGAGCGGACGGCACAGGCGATGGCGGGCCAGTTGGAGGCGGTGAGCGCCGCCGTACCCGCGCTGCGGCCTTTCCGCTCCGGACTCGCCGACGCCTTCCGCACGCTGTCCGAGCTCGCCGGACGCGGCCGTACGGTACCGGCCCAGCGCATCCACGGAGATCTGCACCTGGGCCAGGCGCTCGGGTCGGCCGACGACCCGAGCGCCTGGACGCTCATCGACTTCGAGGGGGAGCCGGCGCGCCCGCTGGTCGAGCGGCGTGCGCCCCAGCCCGTGGTCCGGGACGTGGCGGGCATGCTGCGGTCGCTCGACTACGCCGCCTGCCGGCATCCGGCCGGACCGCACGGTCCGGCCTCGCGCGCCTGGGCGGCCGCGCACCGGTCGGCGTACTGCGCGGGATACGCCGAGGTGAGCGGCCACGATCCACGCGAGGCGGCCGTGCTGCTGCGGGCCTACGAGACGGACAAGGCCGTCTACGAGGTGCTGTACGAGGCCCGCAACCGGCCCTCGTGGCTGCACGTCCCGATGACCGCGATCCGCCGTCTGGCGGCGCCGCCCACCACGGCCTGAGCAACGCCCCCGCCCCGCAGGCGCAGCAGCCGCCGGCGCCGCAGGCCCCGCAGGCGCAGCAGCCCGATCCCGGACCCGAGGAGTGCACGTGGCCCGCGAACCGCAGTCACCGAACGTCCCGGCCGCCTTCCGCCGGAAACCGGCCGGGCCCGCGAGCGACGCCGCCCCGGCAGCCGAGGACAGCACACCGGCGCCCCGCCGGAGCCCTGCGGCGGAGGAGGGGGCCCGGCCGCCTGGCGGTGAGGCTCTGCCCGTGCGGGCCGCACCGCCGCTGGAGGCCGAGGACAGGGAACGGTTGCTGACGGGTACCCACCACGCCCCGCACGCGCTGCTGGGCGCGCATCCGCTGGCCGAGGGCTCCGGGGTGGTGGTGCGGGCGCTGCGCCCGTATGCGCGGGCCGTCACCGTGCGCGTCGAAGCACCGCCCGGCGGAGGCACCGGACTGCGCGCCGAACTGACCGACGAGGGCGAGGGGTTGTTCGCCGCTGTGCTGCCCGTGGCAGCCGCTCCGCTGCCGCCGTACGAGCTGGTGGTCCGGTACGGGCAGGCGCCGGGCGAGGACGAGGTCACCACCGCCGACCCCTACCGGTTCCTGCCAGCGCTGGGCGAGCTGGACCTCCATCTGATCGGCGAGGGACGGCACGAGCAGCTCTGGCGGGTCCTGGGGGCGCATCCGATGGTGCACGAAGGGGTGGACGGCACCCGGTTCACCGTGTGGGCGCCGCACGCGCGCGGCGTACGCGTCGCCGGGGACTTCAACTACTGGGATGCGACGGCAGCGCCCATGCGGTCGCTCGGCTCGACCGGGGTGTGGGAGCTGTTTTTGCCCGGCGTGGCGGCGGGGGCGCGCTACAAGTTCGACCTCGCACGGCCCGACGGCTCCCACACGCTGCGGGCCGACCCGATGGCCCGGCGCACCGAGTGCCCGCCCGCGACGGCCTCCGTGGTGGAGACCTCGTCCTACACGTGGGGCGACGAGGAGTGGCTGGCCGCCCGCGGCAGGGTCCCGCACCACCGGGCACCGCTGTCCGTGTACGAGGTGCATCTGCCCTCCTGGCGGCCCGGACTGGGCTACCGCGAGCTGGCCGGGCAACTCACCGCCTACGTACGGGACCTCGGCTTCACCCACGTGGAGCTGATGCCGGTGGCCGAGCACCCCTACGGTGGCTCGTGGGGCTACCAGGTGACCGGGTTCTACGCCCCGACCGCCCGGCTCGGTGGCCCCGACGACCTCCGTTTCCTCGTCGACACACTGCACCGGGCGGGCATCGGCGTGCTGGTCGACTGGGTGCCCGCCCACTTCCCCAAGGACGAGTGGGCGCTGGCCCGCTTCGACGGGACGCCCCTGTACGAGCACCCCGACCCGCGGCGCGCCGAACACCCCGACTGGGGCACCCTGGAGTTCGATCTGGGGCGGCGCGAGGTGCGCAACTTCCTGGCCGCCAACGCCGTCTACTGGTGCGAGGAGTTCCACATCGACGGCCTGCGCGTGGACGCCGTCGCCTCGATGCTCTACCTCGACTACTCGCGGGGCGAGGGCGCGTGGACGCCCAACGTGCACGGCGGCCGCGAGAACCTGGAGGCGGTCGCCTTCCTCCAGGAGATGAACGCCACCCTCCACCGGCGCTGCCCCGGCGTCCTGACCGCCGCGGAGGAGTCCACGGCGTGGCCCGGCGTGACCCGCGCGACCCACCACGTGGGCGAGGGCGGCTTCGGGGGGCTCGGCTTCGGCTTCAAGTGGAACATGGGCTGGATGCACGACTCGCTGGCGTACCTGTCCGAGGACCCGGTGCACCGCGCCCACCACCACGGCACGATGACGTTCTCGATGGTGTACGCCTACGCGGAGAACTACATCCTGCCGATCTCCCACGACGAAGTGGTGCACGGCAAGCGCTCACTGGTGTCGAAGATGCCCGGCGACTGGTGGCAGCAGCGGGCCACCCACCGCGCCTACCTCGCCTTCATGTGGGCCCACCCCGGCAAGCAGCTCCTGTTCATGGGGCAGGAGTTCGCGCAGGGCGCCGAGTGGGCCGAGAGCCACGGCCCCGACTGGTGGCTGCTGGACCCCTCCTACGGTGCGGAGGCCGACCACCGCGGAGTGCGCGACCTGGTGCGCGACCTGAACTCCGCGTACCGGGCGACGCCCGCACTGTGGGAACGGGACACCGACCCGGCAGGGTTCGCCTGGGTGCTCGGCGACGCCGCGGACGACAACGTGTTCGCCTTCCTCCGGTTCGCCGCCGACGGGAGCCCGCTGCTGGCGGTCAGCAACTTCTCCCCCGTCGTCCGCCAGGGCTACCGCCTGGGTCTGCCGCGGGGGCGGGACGCCTGGTGCGAGGTGCTGAACACGGACGCCGCACGGTACGGCGGTGGCGGGGTGGTCAACCCAGGTGCCCTGTCCGCCTCCGGCCCGCCGGCCCACGGGCATCCGCACACGGTCGCCCTCACCCTGCCGCCCCTGGGCACGGTCTGGCTCCGCCCTTGCTGAATCCCTCGCCCCCTTGGCCGCGGGGAGGCGGCCGGGAGGGGATGCGGCAGGGCACGCGGGGACGAGCGACGACATCCCGCCACCCACGGCTCCGACGCTCCACGACTTCCCGCAATCCGCCGGTGCTTCGGACGCCCGCAGCCGCCGTCACGGCCGGATCCGCAGCCGCGCCGCCGTCGTCCCCGGGGGAGGCCGGCGCCGGGCGCCGCGCCCGGCGGAGGGAAGCCGGGCTCCGGAGCCGAGGCAGGGCGCGGGGAGGGCGGCGGCCCTGCCGTCGCCGCCCCTGCGCCCTGCCGTCAGGCCCTGGCCGCCGCCTCGGGGCGCTCCTGGGAGGGCACCTGGTCCGTGTCCCCGGTGCTCTCCGCGGGGACGTCGTGCGGCTGAGGGGACAGCCCGCTCTCGTCGAACGGAAGGTGCCCGGCGAGCACCTCCTGGACCCGGCCCCTGTCGATCTCCTTGGTCCACGTGCCCACCAGCACGGTGGCGACCGCGTTGCCCGCGAAGTTGGTCAGGGCGCGGGCCTCGCTCATGAAGCGGTCGATACCGACGATCAGTCCGACGCCGTCGACCAGTTCGGGGCGGTGGGACTGGAGGCCGCCCGCGAGGGTGGCCAGGCCCGCACCGGTGACACCGGCGGCGCCCTTGGAGGCGATGAACATGAAGACGAGCAGCGAGATCTGCTGGCCCAGGCTGAGCGGATCCCCCATGGCCTCGGCGACGAAGAGGGAGGCCATCGTCAGGTAGATCATCGTGCCGTCGAGGTTGAAGGAGTACCCGGTCGGCACGGTGATGCCGACGACGGGCTTGCTGACGCCCAGGTGCTCCATCTTCGCGATGAGCCGCGGCAGCGCCGACTCGGACGACGAGGTGGACAGGATCAGCAGGAACTCGCGGCCCAGGTACTTCAGCAGCGCGAAGATGTTGACCCCCGCGATCAGGCGCAGGATCAGCCCCAGGACGACGAAGACGAACAGGAAGCAGGTCAGGTAGAAGCCGACCATGATGACGGCCAGCGACTTCAGCGCGTCCACGCCGGTCTCGCCGACCACTGCGGCCATCGCGCCGAACGCCCCGACGGGCGCCGCCCACATGACCATCGCCAGCACCCGGAAGACCAGCTTCTGGATGTGCCCGATGCCGCGCAGCACGGGCTCCCCCGACTTGCCCAGCGCCTGCAGCGCGAAGCCGACCAGCAGAGCGATCAGCAGCGTCTGCAGGACCTCGCCCGAGGTGAAGGCGGAGACCATGGTCTTGGGGATCACTCCGACCAGGAAGTCGGTCATGCCCTCGCCGCCCTTGGCCTGCGAGGCGCCCGCCTCGCGGGCCTCGTCGGTCAGGTCCAGCCCGTGGCCCGGCTCCAGCACGTTGCCGACGACCAGCCCGATGGCCAGCGCGACCAGCGACATCGTCAGGAAGTAGCCGAGGGCCAGCCCGCCCACGGCACCGACCTTGGCGGCCTTGCGGACCGAACCGATGCCCAGCACGATCGTGCAGAAGATGATCGGCGAGATCATCATGGTGATCAGGCTGACGAACCCCTCGCCGAGCGGCTTGAGCTCCTTGGCCACGCCGGGTGCCGTCAGACCGAGGGTCACGCCCAGCACCACCGCGGCGATCACCGCGAGGTAGAGGTAGTGCGTGCGGTCCCGCTTCACCCGTGGTGCGTCCGGCGCAGCGCCCGCTGCGGCCTGCTGCGGTGTCTTCTTCGACACGTCTGCGGCTCCTCGTCGGTGGGTTCACGTCACGGTGGTCCCCGCGTGAGGTCCCTGACAGGACACGTTCATCGCGGATCTCGATCGTGTTGAGTCCCGGCGACTATGCACCACGGTGCGACGGGCGTCACCCTTACGTGCATTACGTGCACGTAACCGGTCGCGGCAGACTGTCCCCATGCGTCTGTCCCGCCCCGGCTCCCTGGTGCGGTCCCGTCCGCACAGCCTGGCGGGACAGCTCTTCGCCATGCAGGCCGTGCTGGTCGGCGTGGTCGTGGCGGGGTGCGCCCTGTTCGCGTACCTGTCGGCGAAGACGCAGGCCGAGGAGGCGGCCACCCACCGTGCCCGGGCGACCACCCAGGCGGTGGCCGACTCGCCCTCGGTGCGGGAGGCCATCCGGTCGGCCGACCCCTCGCGGCGGTTGCAGCCGTACGCGGAGCGGGTGCGCCGCGACACCGGCGTCACCTTTGTCACGATCATGGACAGGGACCGCACCCGGTGGACCCATCCGGACCCGCAGCGGATCGGCGAGCGCTTCGTCGGCCACATCGGCCACGCCCTCGACGGGGCCACCTTCGCCGAGACCTCCACCGGCACGCTCGGCCCCTCGGTACGGGTGGTCACCCCGATCCGGGACGGTGACCGCATCGTCGGCATGGTCAGCGCGGGCATCGCCGTGGACACCATCAGCGAGCGGGTCGGCGAACAGCTCACCGCGCTGCTCGCCGTCGCGGGCGGCGCCCTCCTCCTCGGCGGCGCCGGCACCTACGTGGTCAACGCCCGGCTGCGCCGCCACACCCACGGCATGAACGCCGCCGAGCTCAGCCGCCTGTACGACTACCACCAGGCGACGCTGCACGCCGTGCGGGAGGGCCTGCTCCTGCTCGACGGCCGCGGCAGGGTGGCCCTGGCCAACGACGGCGCCCGCACGCTGCTGGAGCTGCCGGCCGGCCAGGACCCGGTCGGCCGCCCCGTGACCGCCCTCGGGCTGCCGAGGGAGCTGACGCGCGCCCTCACCGACCCGGAACCCCGCGTGGACGAGGTCCACCTCACCGCGCGCCGCGTGATCGTCGTCAGCTCCTCCCCGGTGCAGGACGGCGGCACCGTGGTGACCCTGCGGGACCACACCGAGCTGCGCGCCCTGACCGGGGAGCTCGACTCGGTACGGGACTTCGCCGAGGCCCTCCGCTCCCAGGCACACGAGGCGGCCAACCGGCTGCACACCGTCGTCTCCCTCATCGAGCTCGGCCGCACCGAGGAGGCCGTGCGCTTCGCCACGGAGGAGCTGGAGCTGGCCCAGGCGCTGACCGATCGCGTGGTCACCGCCGTGCACGAGCCCGTCCTGGCCGCGCTCCTGCTGGGCAAGGCCGCCCAGGCGCACGAGCGCGGCATCGATCTCACGCTCTCCCCGGACAGCCACCTCGACGACACCCGCGGCGTGCCGCCCCGCGACCTGGTGACCATCCTGGGCAACCTGGTCGACAACGCGACCCAGGCCCTGGGGCAGCAGACGCCCGACGGGCCGGCGGAGCCGGGGGCCGCGCCCCGCGTCACCGTCACGGTGCGCGCCGGTGCCGGCGAACTCACCCTCCGGGTGGCGGACAACGGCCCTGGCCTGCCCCCGCACGCGGGCGACGCCCTGTTCACCCGCGGCTGGACCACCCGGCCCGGCGGCGGTGGGATCGGGCTGGCCCTCGTGCGGCAGGCGGCCCGGCGGCACGGTGGCACGGCGCAGGCACGCGATCTGCCGGACGGGGGCGCGGAGTTCAGCGTCCGCCTCCCGCTGGCGGCCGGCACGGCGCACCCTGCACCGGCTGCGGAGGTGCCCGTATGACGCTGCGGGTCCTCGTCGTCGAGGACGACGCCGTCGCGGCGGACGCCCACGCCCTCTACGTCGGCCGCGTGCCGGGCTTCACCGTGGCGGCCACGGCGCATTCGCGGGCGGAGGCGCTGCGGATGCTGGAGGAGGACGGGCCGGTCGATCTGATCCTCCTGGATCTCTACCTGCCCGACGGAAGCGGTCTGGATCTGCTGCGCTCCCTGCGCGCGGCGGGCCACACGGCGGACGTGTTCGCCGTGACCTCGGCACGCGATCTGACCGTCATCCGGGAGGGCGTCTCCCTCGGCGTCGTCCAGCACGTGCTCAAGCCCTTCACCTTCCGCACCCTCAGCGACCGGCTGCTGCGGTACGCCGACTTCCGTACGTCCGCGGAGGAGCGCGGCGAGGCCGGCAGCCAGGACGAGGTCGACCGCGCCCTCTCGGTGCTGCGGGCCGCCCCCGCCTCCTCCGCGCTGCCCAAGGGGCTCAGCGCCCCGACCCTGGCCCGGGTGACCGCTCACCTGCGGCGGGCGGAGTCCGGTGGGCTGACCGCGAGCGAGGCGGGCGGCGCGCTGGGCATCAACCGGATCACGGCCCGGCGGTATCTGGAGCACCTGGTCACCAGCGGGCGCGCGGACCGGCAGCAGCGGTACGGGCAGGTGGGGCGCCCGGAGCACTGCTACACATGGCGGGCCGCCCCGGCGGGACCGGGAGCCGGACAGTAAAGCTTCCTGTTCATTTTCCGTCCCGCATATTGTCCAGACCAATGGGACGCGGCTAGCGTGCGGCGGCATCAGCAACCGGTTCCCCCGAAGGGAGAGTTGCGTGTCCCCCCACACCCCACGCCGCCGTCCGCGCGGTGCCCACCGCAGACTTGCCGTCGGTCTGGGTGCGACGGCTGCGCTGCTGGCCGTCGCACTGCCCGCCGTCACCGCGCAGGCGACCGGCCGTCCCGCAGCCCACCGGGCGGCAGACGCCGCAGCGCCCAGCGGCACCAACGGCCCCTACCTGTACCTGGGCTGGGGCAACCCGCCCGATCCGGTCTCCTTCATGGAGGAGACCGGCACCAAGCAGCTCACCATGGCCTTCATCCTCTCCGACGGCGGTTGCTCGCCCGCCTGGGACGGGCAACGCCCGCTCGCCGGCGGCCAGGACGAGCAGGCGATCAAGGCCGTCCAGCAGGCAGGCGGCGACGTCACCCCGTCGATCGGCGGCTGGAGCGGCAACAAGCTGGGCGAGGCGTGCACGGACGCCGAGTCCCTGGCCGGCGCCTACCAGAAGGTCATCGACGCCTACGGCCTGAAGTCGATCGACATCGACATCGAGGCCAGCGAGATCGAGAACGCGGACGTGCGGCAGCGGGTCGTCGACGCGCTCAAGATCGTCAAGGAGAAGAACGACGGAATCCGGGTCTACGTCACCTTCGGCACCACCCCGCAGGGCCCGAACGAGAACGGCAAGGACCTCATCGCCAAGGGCGCCGCGGCCGGACTCGACGTGGACGCCTGGACGGTGATGCCCTTCGACTTCGGCGACGGCACCACGGACATGGTGGCCGCCACCAAGTCCGCCGTCGACGGCCTCAAGGACCAGGTCAAGGAGGCCTACGGGCTCTCCGACGCGGACGCGTACCACGCCTCGGGGCTCTCCTCGATGAACGGCACCACGGACCAGGAGGGCGAGCAGGTCACGCCCGACGGCTTCCGTCAGATCGTCGACTACGCCACCGGCAAGGGGCTCTCGCGCGTCAGCTTCTGGGCGGTCAACCGTGACCGCTCCTGCGCGGGCGGCGGCAGCCCGGGCGACTCGTGCAGCGGCATCGACCAGAAGGACTGGGAGTTCTCCACCATCCTGGCCGGCTACGGCGGCTGACCGCCTGTCCCGACGCCACCGCCCTGCCACGGCCTGAGGCCGTGGCAGGGCGGTGCGGGTGTGTCGACGTCAGGCGGTTCAGCCCTGGGCCGAACGGCGCTTGCGCGCGACGAACACGAGGCCGCCACCGACCACGACCACTGCGGCCGCGATCCCGGCGATCATCGGGGTGTTGCTGGAGGAGCCGGTCTCGGCCAGGTCCTGGTCGCTGCCCTGCGGCTTGGCGGCCGGGGCGCTGCTGCTGGACTCCGGCGCGCTCGGCTCGGGCTTCTCGCTGGCGCTCTGCGAGGGGCTGGGCGAGGGAGAGGTCGACTCCGACGCGGTGGGGGTCGGCGAGGGCGACGGGGTGTCGCACACCGGGGAGCTCTTGGTCTCCGGACCCCAGCTGTACTGCTCGCCGTCCGACGCGACGACCTGGGCGGTGACGTCGAGCGGCTTGGCGTGCTCGGGCAGGTCCACCTTCTTGTTGAAGGACGCCCCGAAGGTCTCGTCGACCAGGACCTTGTCGCCCGCCTTGACGGTGACCTTGTTGCCCTGCTGCGCGTAAGCCTTCAGGTCGATCGAGACCGAGTCACAGGTGACCGACCACTGGGGGGTGTGTGCCTGGGCGGGCGCGGCCGCTATCGCGGTGCCGACGAACGCCGCGGCACCGGTCGCCGCGATGGCGATCGACCGCTGCCATCTGAGGCGCAGTGCTGTCATCTTGTTCCTTCCGGTAGGACCACGCCGCGCACCGAACCCACACGGCGGGTGACAGCACGGTACTCGTCCCCACAACCCGTGACACACCCGCCCCTGGACATCCAACTCCTCCACCGGAGCCGACAGTTCCACACCGTTCCCGCACAGCCGCAGGAGCCCAGGTCGCGGCCCTGGCCGGGCGCCGTCCCCGGCAAGGTTGCAGTTCGATGACGGTCTGCACCCGATGCGGACCGGCCCGCCCTTCGCCGGTCCGGGAGGGTTTCCGGGCCCTCTCGGTGACGGCCCGTACGAAGGCACGGACCACGGCCGTCTCACCGTCCCGCACCAGGGTCAGTTCGAATAAGCGGAGGACCGGAACCGGGAGAAGGCCAGGTCCGCGCGGGCATGTGTCTGGTACGGGGGCCTCACGCGCCCCGCGCCGCGTTCCGGTGCTCAGCACCGGCATGGCCGCGACGATGGCCCTGCTGGCCCTGCTGGGCGGGCGCGCCCCCCGCGGCGACCGTCGTGCTGCTGCTGTGGGGTGTGTGTCCTCTACGGCGGGGTCTCGGTCAGCAGCCAGGCATACGTGCTGACGACGGCCCCGGCACCCGGGAGGCGGCGGGCGCGCTGTTCGCCGCGGTCTTCAACGCCTCGATCGCCCTCGGCGCACTGGCGGGCGGGCGCGTCGCGGACACCGCGCCGCTGCCCGCCGTCCTGTGGGTGGGCGCAGCGCTCGCGGCAACAGCCGCCTGCATACCGGCTCTTCGCCCCACCGCGACCTGCTCCGGCTCCGGCACGTAGCGGCGCAGCCGGTCGTCGGCCGCGCACGTCCCCCGCGACGCAGGCTGCCCGGGCGGCGGGAACGGCAACGCCGCCCCGCCGGCACAGCTCCCGCCCCGCACCGGAACCGGCCGCCCCGGGCCCACGGTGCCAGGCGGCGCCGAGGAGGCGGAGTCTCGCATGCACGTTCTAGCATGTGCGCATGCGAGGGCGGCGGCTGAACGGACGTTACGAGCTGATCGAGCCGCTGGGTTCCGGCGGCATGGGGGAGGTCTGGCGGGCGCGGGACGCGGAGCTGGCACGCGAGGTCGCCGTCAAGGTCTTCAGGCCGCAGCACGGCACCACCCAGGACGCCGGGCTCGACGAACTGCTGGGCCGCTTCCGGCGCGAGGCCCGCTCGGCAGCCGCGCTGGACAGCCCGCACATCGCCGCCGTCCACGACCACGGCACCGACACCTCCGACGGAGCCGCCGTCCCGTTCCTCGTCATGGCACTCGTGCACGGCCCCTCCCTGCACGAGGTGCTGCGCGACACCGGCCGCGTCCCCCTCGCCGACGCGCTGCGCTGGAGCGCGGACGTGTGCCGCGCCCTGGAGACCGCGCACGCAGCAGGCGTCGTCCACCGCGACATCAAGCCGGCCAACATCATGGTCGAGGACCCGCAGGGACACAGCCGCGCGAAGGTCGTCGACTTCGGCATCGCCAAGTTCACCGAGGCCCGGTCGAGCGACCCGCAACTGACCACGACCGGGCAGATGCCCTTCGGCAGCGTCCTCTACATGGCGCCCGAACAGTTCCGCCAGTCCGGCGTGGACGGGCGCACCGACCTGTACGCGCTCGGCTGCGTGCTCTACGAACTCCTCGTCGGACGCCCGCCGTACACCGGCTCGGCAGCCGGCGTCATGTTCAACCACCTCAACGACGTCCCGTTGCGCCCCAGTCGCGCCCGCGCCGCCCTGCACCCCGCCGTCGACCGACTGGTCCTCGACCTGATGGCCCGCGACCCCGCGGACCGCCCCTCGGACGCGTCCGAGGGACTGACGCGCATCCGGGAGGTCGCCGCAACCGGCTCCGGCACCGGCACACACCCCCGCGACCACACGGAGAGCGACGACGCGACAGACGCCTCGGGAACCCCCGACGAGACCGGGGTTGCCGGGGCCGCCGACGCGACCAGTTCCACCGGTGTCCGCAACGCGACCGGGCCCGCCGGAGCCCGCCACGTCGAAGAGGCCACGGAGACCGGCAGCGCGGAAGAGGCCACGGCGGCCCGCGGCGCGGGCGAGACCGGCGGCCTCTCGCAAGCCGGAGAGGCGCGCGCCGCGGCAGAGGCGGCCCCGGGCGCACCCCGGCGCCCCGCCCCGAGCACGCCCGAGTCGCCGGCCGCACCGCAAGCAAAGGCCGCGAATCGTGGTGCGGCGAAAGCGGGTTCGGCAGAGCCGGGGTGGCCGGAGCGGGCAACGGGGAGGCGCGGGGGACTCGAAACCCGGCGTCGGGTCACCGCTCCGTACAGGTGGCGGAAAAACCGCGCGACGCGGGCGCGGGTCCGCAGAACGCCCCGCGAGCGGAGGGCGCTGTGGAGGCGGGGGGCTCTGGTCGCCGCGCTGCTCGCCGCCTTCGGCTCCACCCTCGCCGTGGGCGCGAAGGACGACGGCCCGGCCCGGCCCCGGCACGGAAGCTCCGCCCTCGACATCGCGGAGAAACTCACCCCGGACACGTACGAACTGGGCGTCGGGATCGCGCTGCCCTACGGGGGCTCACAGACGGCGACCCGGCAACTGACCCGGGTGGCCGAGGCCGCGGTCGACGAGGCGGAGCGCCGGAGCGGGAAGAAGCTCCCTGTCCGTGTCGCTCCGGTCGGCGCGGACGGAGCAACCGGCTCCGACGTCCTGCGGGACCACCCGTCCATGGTGACACTGGTCGGCAAGAGCTCCGATCTCTTCGGCGACACCGGCGACACCGGCGACTCGCGCAACCGGCTCCCCACGCTGGACTCCTGCCGTGCCGACTGGCCGGTGACGGGCGCATCCCTCGCGGTCTCCGAGACCGGTGTCGCCGGTGTCACAGGCGACCACCTGCACCGCGAGCACGGCGTCCGCACACTGCTCGTGGCCGGCCAGGCGGCCGCGGACGATGAGGGCTTCAACTCCTCGGGAGTCAGGGCCGTCGTGGCCGACGAGCCGCTGGAGAGCGACTCCGCGGTACGCCGGGCGATCCGCAGGTCCCACGCAGACGCCGTGGTGGTGCCCAACGACGTGTCCGCGGACGACGGGAGGACCGCGGCGTGGGCCCGGGCGACCCGCGCGGAGGGGAAACAGGTCGTACTCCAGGGCGACAGGTACGCGGCCTGCGACCCGTCCGACGACGTCGCCGAGGAGGCGGGCAGGGACCGGCAACTGCCGGACGGCACCCTGCGGTTCCGTTCCTTCCACGACGAGACGCAGAAACCGGACTGCGCGCACACCCCGAAGCTGTGCGCCGCGCCCGCCTCGCTCAAGAAGCTGCTGCGGCTGCGCGGTGCCGCCGAGTTGTACGACGCGACGCTGCTGGCCGCCGAGCAACTGGGTCCCGTGCTGCGGAGCGCGCCGACGGTCGGTCAGGCCCGCGCGGGCGTCCGCAGCGGGCTGACCGGCGGTGCGACGGAGGGCCTGCTGGGCCACTACCGGCTGGCCGACGGGCGCGACGCGGACCGCCCCGTCTGGGTCGATGAGCGGAAGGACGGTGCGTGGCACCGGGTGCGCACGCTCTCCACACCGAAGTAGCCCCCCCGGCGCCGCACGCCCCCGCACCGGACGGACCGTGCCACGACGGGGCTTCGGGCGGCGAGGCCGCAAGCCGTCAGGCCGCGGGCCGGAGGGCCGGCGGCCTGCTCGGGCGCCGGTTCAGAAGACGGCTTCGGTCTCGTCCATGCGGTCCTGCGGCACGCGCTTGAGCTCGGTCACCGCGTCGGCGAGCGGCACCATGGCGATCTCGGTGCCACGCAGGGCGGTCATCTGACCGAAGTCGCCGCGGTGGGCGGCCTCGACGGCGTGCCAGCCGAACCGGGTGGCCAGCACCCGGTCGTAGGCGGTGGGGGTGCCGCCGCGCTGGATGTGGCCGAGGATGACGGGGCGGGCCTCCTTGCCGAGCCGGTGCTCCAGCTCGACGGCGAGCCGGTTGCCGATACCGGCGAACCGCTCGTGCCCGTACTGGTCGATCAAGCCCTTCTCGTAGGGCATGGAGCCCTCGGCCGGATGGGCGCCCTCCGCGACGCAGACGATGGCGAACTTCTTGTCGCGGGCGAACCGCTCCTCGACCATCTTGACCAGGTCGTCGACCTCGAAGTTGCGCTCGGGGATGCAGATGGCGTGGGCGCCGCCGGCCATGCCCGCCTCCAGGGCGATCCAGCCCGCGTGCCGGCCCATGACCTCCACGACCATGACCCGCTGGTGGGACTCGGCGGTGGTCTTGAGGCGGTCCATGGCCTCGGTGGCCACGGTCACAGCGGTGTCGAAGCCGAAGGTGCGGTCGGTGGCGGAGATGTCGTTGTCGATGGTCTTGGGGACGCCGACCACCGGCAGGCCGATCTCCGCGAGCATCCGGGCCGCGGTCAGCGTGCCCTCGCCGCCGATGGGGACGAGCGCGTCGAGGCCGAGCCGCTCGATCAGTTCCTCGGAGTCGTTGCACGCCTCCTGCAGCCGGGCCCGCTCCAGGCGGGCGGAGCCGAGGATGGTGCCGCCGCGGGCGAGGATGCCGCTGACGGAGTTTATGTCGAGGGGTCGGTAGCGGCCCTCCAGCAGGCCCTTGAAACCGTCTTCGAAGCCGATGACCTCGTCGCCGCGGTCGTGCACGGCGCGGTGCACGACGGATCGGATCACGGCGTTGAGACCGGGGCAGTCTCCGCCTGCGGTGAGGACTCCGATGCGCATGGGGTTCGCTTCTCCTGCTCCGTAGATGCCCGCCTGGGAACGGGTGCCCGCATGTCGAGGGGCCGCGTAGGGCACGGTCGGACCTCACTGTCCGGTGCCGCTGGTCCGTGTGAGCCGGTGCGATTGTTTCACGTCCTGAAAGCGAGGGCATTGGCCCTGCCCACCATCCGGTCCCCGCCGCCAGGGCGCCGGGGGGCCGTCGTGCCGGGGTCCCGCCCCGGCTGCCACCTGGGCGAGCCGTATATCCATAGGCGCAGGTATTGTCAAGGATATAGCCGTACTCCCACCGGCGGTTTCTCGCCGGGGCCATCCGAAACGGCAGGGCCGGCCCGGCACCGGCCGCCCTGTTCCCGACCGCGACCGGAGGAGACAGCGCGTGACGCGCAGCGTGTATGTGACCGGCATCGGACGCAGCGACGGCCGCCAGGTCGTCGAGCTGGGCGTCATGGAACTGCTCACCCGGCAGGTGGACCGCGTGGGGGTCTTCCGCCCCCTGGTGCACGACGGCCCCGACCGCCTCTACGACCTGCTGCGCAGCCGCTACCGGCTCTCCCAGCCCGCCTCGTCCGTCTTCGGCATGGGCTACGAGGAGGCGGCCGCGCTCCAGGCCGAGCAGGGCACCGACGAGCTGATATCCCGGCTGCTGGAGCGCTACCACCAGGTGGCCGAGGAGTACGAGGCCGTCCTCGTGCTGGGCACCGACTTCGCCGAGACCGGGCTGCCCGCCGAACTGGCGCTCAACGCCCGGCTGGCGAACGAGTTCGGCGCGGCCGTGCTGCCCGTCGTCGCGGCCCGTGAGCAGTCCCCCGAAGCCGTGGTCGCCGAGGTGCGCAACGCCCACCACGCCTACGCCTCCCTGGGCGCCGACCTGATCGCGATGGTGGCCAACCGGGTCGCCGACCCGGCGGCGGCCGAGGCGGTGCGGGGCCTGGCCGAACGGCTGCCTGAGCCGGTGTACGTCCTGCCGGAGGAGCCCGCGCTGGCCGCGCCCACGGTCGCCCAGGTGAAGGAGGCCACGGGCGCGAAGGTGCTGCTGGGCGACCACGCGGGCCTCTCCCGCGACGTACGTCATCTGGTCTTCGGCGGCGCCCACCTGCCGGCCTTCCTGCCCGCCCTCACCGAGGGCGCCCTGGTGGTCACCCCCGGCGACCGCTCCGACCTCATCATCGGCGCGCTGGCCGCCCACTCGGCCGGCTCCCCCGCCATCGCCGGGGTCCTGCTCACCCTGGACGAGCACCCCGGGGAGCAGACCCTCACGCTGGCCGCCCGGCTGGCACCCGGCACGCCCGTGCTGGTGGTGCCCGAAGGCTCCATGGAGACCGCGGACGCCCTGCTGTCCCTGGAGGGCAAGCTGACCGCGGCCACCCCGCGCAAGGCGGAGATCGCACTGGGCCTGTTCGAGACCCATGTGGACGCCGCACGCCTGACCGCGCAGTTGTCGGTGGAGCGCAGCGAGCGGGTCACGCCCATGATGTTCGAGCACGAGCTGGTGGAGCGCTCCCGGGCCGGGGGCAAGCGGCGCCACATCGTCCTGCCCGAGGGCGAGGAGGAGAGGGTGCTGCGGGCCGCCGAGGTGCTGCTGCGCCGCAACGTGTGCGACCTGACGCTGCTGGGCGACCCGGTGGCCGTCCGCAAGCGCGCCGCGGAGCTGAGCATCGGCCTCGAACTGCTCGCGGACGGTGAGCCGCCCGTGACCGGTTCGGCCGCCGCCCGCGTCGTCGACCCGCAGACCTCGCCGCTGCGGGAGCGCTTCGCCGCGTCGTACGCCGGGCTGCGGGCCCACAAGGGCGTCACCTACGAGCTGGCCCACGACGTGGTCGCGGACGTCTCCTACTTCGGCACGATGATGGTGCACGAGGGGCTGGCCGACGGGATGGTCTCCGGCGCGGTGCACTCCACGGCCGCCACGATCCGCCCGGCCTTCGAGATCATCAGGACGAAGGGGGCCGCGCGCAGCACGGCGGACGGGGCGGTGCCGGGAGACGGGCGGGCGGGGCCGGACACCGAGATCGTCTCCTCGGTGTTCTTCATGTGCCTGGCCGACCGGGTGCTGGTCTACGGCGACTGCGCCGTGGTGCCCGACCCGGACGCCGAACAGCTCGCGGCCATCGCCGTCCAGTCCGCCGCCACCGCGGCCCGGTTCGGGGTGGAGCCCAGGATCGCGATGCTGTCGTACTCGACGGGCACCTCGGGCTCCGGCGCCGACGTGGACAAGGTACGGCGGGCCACCGAGCTGGTCCGCGAGCGCCGCCCCGATCTGCTGGCGGAGGGCCCCATCCAGTACGACGCGGCCGTCGATCCCTCGGTAGCCGCCACGAAGCTGCCGCACTCGAAGGTGGCGGGGCAGGCGACCGTGCTGATCTTCCCGGACCTGAACACCGGCAACAACACCTACAAGGCCGTGCAGCGCTCGGCCGGGGCCGTCGCCGTGGGCCCCGTGCTGCAGGGCCTGCGCAAGCCCGTCAACGACCTGAGCCGCGGCGCGCTGGTGCAGGACATCGTCAACACCGTCGCGATCACGGCCGTCCAGGCGCAGGGCGAGTCCTCCTCGCCCGGCGCCTGACACCGCCCTCGGCCCCTTTCCCGTTTTCCCGTTTTCCCGTTTTCCTGTTTCCCCGTGCTCCCTGCAGAAGGTTTCCCGACGTGACCTCCCCGACCACCGCACCCACCCGGATCCTCGTCCTCAACTCCGGCTCGTCGTCGGTGAAGTACCAGCTCATCGACATGGCCGACCGGTCACGGCTGGCCGTCGGGATCGCCGAGCGGATCGGCGAGGAGACCTCCTTCGTGCTCCATCAGCCGCTGTCCACCGGCGGCGGGCAACGCGAGCGGTCCGGCAGGCTGGCCGACCACGACGCCGCGCTGGCGGCCGTCGCCGAGGAGCTGTCCGCCGACGGCCTCGGCCTGGACTCGCCCGAGCTCGCCGCGATCGGGCACCGGGTGGTGCACGGCGGGCTGAAGCTGACCGAGCCGACGGTGGTCGACGACGCGGTGCTGGCGGAGATCGAACGGCTGGTGCCGGTGGCGCCGCTGCACAACCCGGCCAACGTCACCGGCATCCGCACCGCGCAGCGGCTCCGCCCCGACCTGCCGCAGGTCGCCGTCTTCGACACCGCCTTCCACTCCGCCATGCCCGAGCACGCGGCCCGCTACGCCCTCGACGCGGAGACCGCCGACCGGCACCGGGTGCGCCGCTACGGCTTCCACGGCACCTCCCACGCGTACGTCTCCCGCAAGACCGCAGAGCTGCTGGGCCGGGACCTGTCCGAGGTCAACCTGATCGTGCTGCACCTGGGCAACGGCGCCTCGGCGTCCGCGGTGCGCGGCGGCCGCTGCGAGGACACCTCCATGGGGCTGACCCCCTTGGAGGGCCTGGTGATGGGCACCCGCTCGGGGGACATCGACCCGGCGGTGGTCTTCCATCTGGGCCGGGTGGCCGGGATGAGCATGGACGAGGTGGACGAGCTGCTCAACAAGCGCAGCGGCCTGCTGGGACTGTGCGGCGCCAACGACATGCGAGAGATCCGCCGCCGCGTCGAGGAGGGCGACCGGGCGGCCCGGCTCGCCTTCGACATCTACATCCACCGGCTGAAGAAGTACATCGGCGCCTACTACGCCGTGCTGGGCAGGGTGGACGCCGTGGTCTTCACCGCGGGCGTCGGGGAGAACGCCGCCCCGGTGCGGGAGGCCGCCGTGGCGGGCCTGGAGGAACTCGGGCTGGCCGTGGACGGTGAGCTGAACGCGGCCGGCGGGAAGGAGGCACGGCTGGTCTCACCCGGGTACGCGCGGGTCAAGGTGGCCGTCGTACCGACCGACGAGGAACTGGAGATCGCTGAGCAGAGCTACGCGCTCGTCACCTCCCCCGACCACCGGCCCGGGGGCACCCCTGGCTGAGCCCGCCCCGATTCGTTCAGTACGTAAACAAAACGATAGGATCGCCACCATGCGCCGTTCCAAAATCGTCTGCACCCTGGGTCCCGCCGTCGACTCCTACGATCAGCTCAAGACGCTGATCGAGGCGGGCATGAACGTGGCCCGCTTCAACATGAGCCACGGCACCCACGCCGAGCACGAGGAGCGGTACCACCGCGTCCGCAAGGCCTCGGAGGAGACCGGCCGCGCCATCGGCGTGCTCGCCGACCTGCAGGGCCCCAAGATCCGCCTGGAGACCTTCGCCGAGGGACCGGTCGAGCTGGTCCGCGGCGAGGAGTTCACCATCACCACCGAGGACGTGCCCGGGGACAAGACCATCTGCGGCACCACCTACAAGGGGCTGCCCGCCGACGTGTCCAAGGGCGACCCGGTGCTGATCAACGACGGGAACGTCGCGCTCCAGGTCGTCGAGGTCGAGGGCCCGCGGGTGCGCACCATCGTCATCGAGGGCGGTGTCGTCTCCGACCACAAGGGCATCAACCTGCCCGGCGCCGCGGTCAACGTGCCGGCGCTGAGCGAGAAGGACGTCGAGGACCTGCGGTTCGCGCTGCGGATGGGCTGCGACATGGTCGCCCTCTCCTTCGTGCGCAACGCCTCCGACGTGCGGGACGTGCACCGGGTGATGGACGAGGTGGGGCGGCGCGTCCCGGTCATCGCCAAGGTCGAGAAGCCGCAGGCGGTCTCCCACATGGAGGAGGTCGTCATGGCCTTCGACGGTGTCATGGTGGCCCGCGGCGACCTCGCGGTGGAGTACCCGCTGGAGAAGGTCCCGATGGTGCAGAAGCGGCTGGTGGAGATGTGCCGCCGCAACGCCAAGCCGGTGATCGTGGCGACCCAGATGATGGAGTCGATGATCACCAACTCGCGGCCCACCCGCGCCGAGGCCAGCGACGTGGCCAACGCGGTGCTGGACGGCGCCGACGCGGTGATGCTCTCGGCCGAGTCGTCGGTCGGGCAGTACCCGATCGAGACCGTCAAGACGATGTCGAAGATCGTCCAGGCGGCGGAGGAGGAGCTGCTCGGCCGCGGGCTGCAGCCCCTGGTGCCCGGCAAGAAGCCGCGCACCCAGGGCGGTTCGGTCGCCCGTGCGGCCTGCGAGATGGCCGACTTCCTGGACGGGAGGGCGCTGGTCGCCTTCACCAAGTCCGGTGACACCGCACGGCGGCTGTCCCGCTACCGGGTCCGCCAGCCCATCCTGGCCTTCACCACGGACGTCGCCACCCGCAACCAGTTGGCGCTGACCTGGGGCGTGGAGACCTTCGTGGTCAAGCACGTCGACCACACCGACGAGATGGTCGAGCTGGTGGACGCCGAGCTCTCCAAGCTGCAGCGCTTCGAGGAGGGCGACACCATGCTGATCACGGCCGGCTCCCCGCCCGGCGTGCCCGGCACCACCAACATGGTGCGGGTCCACCACCTGGGCAACGCCTCGGCCTGACCGCTCCGCGGCCCGCACGCGCGACGCCCTCCGGTCCCGGCCCCGTTCGCGGGGCGGACCGAAGGGCGTCGGCGTCGGAGCGGCGGGTGCGACGGCCCGGCTCCTCCTACTGCTCCACGTACTGGTGCAGACCGGGCACCGTGAGGGTGCCGCCGAACTGGCCGGCCTGCTTGACCGTGACGTCGGTGAAGTAGGCGAAGGGCACGTTGATCGGCGGCGGGGTGTCCGGGCTGAACGTGATGGGGATGAGCCCGAAGAGGTTGCCCTTCAGCTCCTCCGTGTACATCGTCACCTGGCCGTCGCGGATGGTGGAGGTCGATCCCTTGGCGGCCTGGACGTGGTACGTGAGGCCGCCGGGGCCCTTGACGGTCTGGTGCAGGTCGCCGATGTCGAGGCCGCTGGCGGTGAACTTCAGGGCCTGCTTGGTCTTCCCGTTGGCCGTGGTGATGTTGACGACGCCCTTGTAGTCGAGGCCCTTGAGGGTGAGGGAGGACGCCTCCAGATTCCAGGGGTCGTCGGGGACCTGGGCGGGCGTCTGCTCGTCGGAGCCCGCTACATCCGCCTTCTCGGGGCAGGGATACGGCTTGCCCGCGTCCTTGGCGGGGTCGTAGTCCCTGGCGGAGCCGTCCTTCTTGTCGACGCCGTCCTTGGTGTCCTTGCCGTCCTTGGCGTCGGAGCCTGCGGAGCCCTTCTCCTGCTTCCCGGAGCCCTGTGCGCCGTCGGTCTTCCCGCCCGTGCCGGAGCCCGGCGTGTTCCGGGACGAGGACCCGGAGTCGCCCGAAGTCCCGCTCTTTCCCCCGGACTTCCCGGCGTTGCCGTCCTGCCCGCTGCTGTCGTCGTCCGAGCCGGAGCCCGGGGACGGCGCGGAGGGGGTCGGGTCGGGGCTGGGCGAGGAGTCGGATCCGTCGGCCGGATCGTCCGCGTCCTTGTCCTTGTCCTTGTCGGGGTTGAACGCGTCGTCGATCTTGTCGCCGAGCCCCAGCGGGTCGTACCACGGGTTCTTCTTCCCCTCCTCGGAGGAGTCGGAGGAGCCCGAAGACGCCGAGGAATCCGAAGAGTTCGATGAGTCCGAGGACGAGCCGGTGGACCCGTCCGACGGGGAGGGCTCGTCCGAGGGGGTGGAGGAGCCCTTGCCGCTGCCGGAGGGCGTCTTCGAGGAGCCCTCGTCCCCGGAGCCGCCCTTGCCGCCCGCGCTCTTCCCGCGGGCCTTCTCCTTGGCCTCTGCGGCCTCCTTGGCCTTCTCAGCCTTCTTCTCCCGCTCGGCCTGCGCCTTGGCGAGGTCCCGCTTGAGCTTCTCGGCGCGCTCCTTGCGGTCCTGCTTCTCCGCCTCGGTCTCCTGCTGATCGGAGATCGAGACGCAGGAGTCGCCCTTGAAGGGGTTCTTGGGCAGCGGCTTGGCGTTGGCCAACTGGGGCATGAGTCCCATGCCCATCAGGACGGCCGAGGGCATCGCGGCAAGTGCCACGGCCTTGCCGGCCGGCAGGTGGAGCCGGGTCAGCAGCGGCTTCCGCGGCGCCGCGTGCCGGGGGCCGGTTCTCCCCCGGGCGCCGGGCGCGGCGTCCGTGAACGCGCCCTCCCCCTCGTGGACCTCGTCACCCGGCACGGTGCCTCCCGTTCCCGTCATGCGCGTCGGCCCCGGCCGCGGGGGACGCTTCGGAGAATGCTGTGTCGTCCCGGGGGCCCGCGTCGGGGGCGGCCGGGTCCTGTGCGGGCGGTGCCGGGTCCGCGTCGGCGGTCGTCCGTGCACTCGCCGTCTTCGCCGCGTCCGACGGGCCGTCCTCGGTCCGCTCCGGCTTGCCCGGGGCCCAGGAGACGGCCAGCGCACCACCGATGAGTCCGAGCAGGAACCCGATCAGGAAGGCGCCGAAGTTGGACACGACGAGGGAGACCAGCGCGAGCAGGATCGCTGCGATACCCGCGAACACCCGCGACTGGGGCTGGAACCACATGGTCAGTCCGAGGACGACCAGCAGGACGCCGATGATCAGCGAGCCGGCGCCGGCGGTCGTCGACATGCGGATGGTCAAGGACCCCAGGGTGAGGTTCTGGTAGGGGACGTACATGATCGGGATGCCCGCCAGCAGCGTCAGCATCCCGCCCCAGAACGGGCGCTGGCCGCGCCAGTCGCGGAAGACCTGCCGCTTGTGGCCGAATCCGGTCGTCGTGCTGGCTCGCGTGTCGGCACTCATGGGTACGGGGCTCCTCGGAACTGGCACAAAACTTGCTGGGTGGAGCGGACCCTACGGGCACGGAGGGCCGGCGGAGCGGTCGCCCCCACTCCCCGTGCCCGCAGTCCGGTTCACGTCAGTAGCACTCGCTCTTGCCCTTCTTGACGGCCATGTGCAGGCCGCTGAGCTTGAACGTGCCGGCGGTGGTCGCCCACGCGCGCTGCTTGACATCGGTGAAGTGGACGGTGTCCGCCTGCTGCGAGAACGAACCCTTGACGTACTTGTCGCCGGTGTGCGGACCAGGACCCTTGGTGGTCTTGTCCACGTTCACACCGATGTCGATGTTCTTGAACGTCGCGTTCGTGTGCAGGTCGTCGGCGTCGATGTAGAGCTTCTTCGCCTCGACCTTGGGGCCGCCCGCCCCGCCGGCGCTCAGCTTCATCGACACGTCGCCGAAGACCGGCACCGGAACGACGACGGACTGGCACAGGTTCCGTATGTTCGCCGAGTTCAGACCGACGACAGCGACGGGCTTGTTGCCCTTCTGCGTGCTGTCCATCGCCCCGTACTGGACGAAACCGCTGCCGTCGAGCGAATCAGCGGTGACCTGGAACTGCTGGCCGGAGACGCTGAACGACGCCGCCAGCGCACCCTGCGACAGGGCGACACCGAGCGCCGCCGTAGCGGCCACACTCGGCACCATGACGACGGCGAACCGCTTCCATCTGGTCCCGCCACGAGCCAGGGACTCCATGACTTTCCTCCTTCTCGGACGTACATCTCCGGCTCGGAGAGCCGTGCCGCCTGTACTCAGCGGGCCGCTCCTGCCGTGGGGGTACCTCCCGGCCACGGGGCTGGGGAGGGAGAAGAGCTACGTCCTCGGAACGGAGAGCGCCGACAACGCCCGCACGCGGCGACCTTGGCACGTCACGTCCGAGCTGCCGACGATCACCCCCGAGCGACAACCACGGGCCACGCTCTCGCGCAACCTTGCTTTTGTCAGGACAGGCCCTGCCTCACGGCAGAGACCCCCCTGTCCTGGGGGCCGGCGGGTGGGACGAGGTGGTACGGGTGCGGATGGTGCGGTGCCGGCCCGCTCGGTGGGGACCCATCGCCTGCGGGGCGCCGAATGGTTGCCGGGCTGCGGGCAATGGACCGAGCGTGGCCGATCGTCGTGCATCTGGGCCCGTGGCACAAGGGGGTTCGTTACTTACGAGTAACGGCGAGATAACCGGAAGGCCGCCCAGAGCGTAACCCGGTTGACGGAGAGTCAGAACACCCGCCGATGACAGACGCGGAGCAAACGGGCATCGGGGAATGTTTCCGCGAGATGTCGTCACGAAGAGTAACAGCGGCCGCGTTTGCCAAGTTTTGGCAAAGCGCGGCCGCTGTTGTCGCTAAATCCATGAGTACCGCGGCGCGTGTGACCGTCGGTACGGGCAGGTCAGAACAGGGCGCGAGCGAGCGCCGCACGCGCAGTGACGACGCGCGGGTCCTCCGGCCCGATCACCTCGAACAGGTCCAGCAGTCGCACCCGAGCCGCGTCGCGGTCCTCCCCCGCCGTCCGCCGGACCGTGTCCACCAGCCGGCCGAACGCGTCCTCGACATGGCCGCCCGCCATGTCCAGGTCCGCGACGCGCAACTGGGCGGTCACATCGCCGGGCCGGTCGGCGGCATCCTTGCGGACCTGCCGGGCGTCCAGCTCCTGGACCCGCGAGAGGAGTTCGGCCATGGCCAGCCCGACCTTCGCCTCCACGTTGGCCGGCTCGTCGGTCAGCTTGTTGCGGTACGCCTGGATGGCACCCGACAGGTCCCCCGCGTCCAGCGCCTGCTGGGCGGCGGCCAGCACCGCGTCCTCCGGCACCTGCGGCTCGGCGTCCTCCTGCTCCTCGGCGGGCTCCTGCGGCACCCCCTGGAGGCCGGTGATGCCGAAGCGCTGCTCGGCCACCTGGACCAACTGGTCCAGCGTCGACCGGATCTGCTGCTCGGGCGCCGCGCCCTGGAACAGCGGCAGCGCCTGCCCGGCCACCACGGCGAACACCGCCGGGATGCCCTGGACACCGAACTGCTGCATCAGCATCTGGTTCTGGTCGACGTCGATCTTGGCCAGCAGCACGCGCCCCGCGTACTCCTGGGTGACGCGCTCCAGCACCGGCGAGAGCTGCTTGCACGGCTCGCACCACTCGGCCCAGAAGTCGATGACGACCGGGACCTCGGCGGAGCGCTGGAGCACCTCCGCCTCGAAGGTCGCCTCACTGACCTCGATCACCAGGCCGGACGGAGCCGGGGCACCGTGGCCCTCCGCGGCGTCGGCCCGCGCCTGCTCCGCCTTCTGCTTGGCCTCTCCGGCCGCCTTCACCGCGGCGAGGTCGACCACTCCGCTCATGGACATGTTGCGTGGCTGCATGGCACCAGTCTCCCCCCTTCGCGCGGCTGCGTGTGCAGTGGTCGCCAGGTCCCCACCTGGCGGGTGGTCGTCGCGGGTCGGCGCGATGGCCGGTCCGCCGCCCATTCCGCTACGGGTCGTAGCGTAACTCGCCGGGGCGGCCACCCCGCAAGGGCCTTCCCCGGGCGCGGGCCGGTGATCCCTCTCACGGCGCCGTCCCGCTCCTGCCTACCGATCGGTATGGTCGGCGCATGGCCGGTTGCCCCGCTCCACGACGCGGACGCCCCCGCAGCGCCGCGGCGGACCGCGCGATCCTCGACGCCACCCGTACCGCGCTCGTCGAGGTGGGCTGGAGCAAGCTGACGATGGGCGAGGTCGCCCGCCGGGCCGGCGTCGCCAAGACCACCCTCTACCGACGCTGGGGCGGCAAGAGCGAGCTCGTGGTGGACGCCGTCGCCGTGCTCTTCGACGAACTCGAACTCCCCGACAACGGCAGCCTGCGCGCCGACGTCGCGGGCGTGGTCCTCTCGTTCGCGGCCCTGCTGCGCCGGCCGGAGGCCAAGACGGCGCTGATGGCCGTCCTCGCCGAGTCCACGACCGACCCGTCGCTGCGCGCACGGATCCGCACCGCCGTCGTCGACCGCCAGAAGCGGCTGGTGCTGGCCGGGCGCTCCCGGGCCCAGGAGCGCGGAGAGCTCCCCGACGACCTCGACGACCCCGCCGAGACGGCCCGGGTCGTCGACCTGATCTTCGACGTGATCGCCGGCGCGGTGGTGCACCGGTCGCTGGTCAGCGACCGCCCGGTGGACGACGCATGGGCGGCCCGCTTCACCACCCTGCTGCTGGAGGGGCTGGGCGCCGCGTCGGCCCCCGCGCCGTAAGCCGGATCACCCACCCGTGCATGCCCGCTCGGGCATGCGTGCTGCCCGGACGGGCAGCAGAGACTCATGAGCGACATTCCGCATGACCTGCGCTCCCGCATCGGAGCGCCGCACATCTGGCACGTCGGCACCGTCAACCCCGACGGTTCGCCGCACGTGAGCCCCATGTGGGTGGGGCTCGACGAAGACCTCGTGCTGTTCAACACCTCGATGGGGCGGATGAAGGAGCGCAACCTGCGCCGCGAGCCCCGGGTGTTCCTCTCCCACGCCGATGTCACCAACCCCTTCGACCGGGTGCAGATCCGCGGCCGGGCCGTCCGCTTCCAGGAGGGCCCGGAGGCCGACCGCACCATGGACCGGCTGGCGCACTCCTACCTGGACACCGCCTACGAGTGGCTCTTCCCCGGGGAGGAGCGGGTCACCGTCTTCGTCGAGCCCACGAGGGTCCGGCATGTGGTGGGTGTCGAACCGCTGCCCACCGGCGCGCCAGGAGCGACCGCCTCGTAACGCGGAGGCCGCCCCCTGGCGACGGTCCGGGCCCGTGAGGACGAACTGACCAGGCCGGCCGTCAGCTTCGACACCATGCCGGCCCCGCTGGAGGAGTCCCTCGCCGCCCAGCGCCGGTTGGTCGCCGACGCCTCCCCCGCACCGCGCACTCCGCCGACCTCGCCGCGCACCAACACCGAACTCCTGGGCCGCGCCGACCGGCTGACCCCCGCCCACCGCGAGCGGGCCTCGGCCGCGTCGGGCCGCCGACTGCGCGAGGTGACCTCGCCGGTGAACGACCTGATCGAACTGGCCCGCGACCAGGAACCGCAGCCGCCGGCGGAGCAGGTGGAGTTGGCGCCGCTGGTGCGGCACGCCGTCGCCGCGGCCCGCGACCACTGGCCGGACACCCGCTTCCGACTGGACGTCTCCGGCGGCGCGGAGACCGCCACTGCTCCCGGGGTGCCCGCACGGCTGTCCCGGCTGCCGTCCAACCTGCTGGGCAGCGCCGCGAAGTCCAGCGACAGGGCGGTCGGGGTGCGGTGCCGACGGTGGACGGCGGTACGGAGAGCACCGTACGCGACCACGGGTCCGGGCCGGCCCGGAGGACCTGCCGCACGTCTTCGACCGCTTCTACCGCGCGGAGACGGCCCGCGCCCACCCCGGCTCCGGGCCCGGCCCCGCCATGGCCCAGCAGATCGCCGGGGCCCACCACGCCCGCCTGACCGCGGAGAACCCCGAGGGCGGAGGTGCGCTCTTCCGGCTGCGGCTCACCGTGTGAGCTCGCTCAACTCGGCTTCGAACAGCAGGGCGGGGTCGAAGCCCATGCCGGTGAAGTGGCCGGCGACCTCCAGGGAGAGGACGCCGTGCAGCCGGGTCCAGAACGACAGGGCCCGCTGCAGAACCGGGGGCGGGGCGGGGCGGCCGTCGCCCCAGTCCCGGTGGTCCGCGAGATGGGCACCGAACGGCGTCGTGGAGCCCTGCTGGGCGAGCGGCGCGCAGGCGTCGAGCAGGGTCGCCATGATCTCGGAGGAGATGGCGGTGATGTCCTCGGGCGCGTGGTAGCCGGGGACGGGGGTGCCGTAGAGGAGGAGGTACCGCTGGGGGTCCGCCAGGGCCCAGCCGCGCAGGGCGTGCGCCAGTCCGGCCAGGTCGGCGCCGGCGTCGGCGGCCGCGCGGAGGGTGTCGGCGAGGCTCCGGTACGCCTCGCGGACGAGCTCGGTGATCAGTTCGTCCCGGTTGGCGAAGTAGCGGTAGAGCGCCGGTCCGCTCAGGCCCATCCGCTTGGCGATCGCGTTGAGGGAGAGCGCGGACGCCCCCGCCGTGGCGATCTGCTCCCAGGCGTACTCCTTGATCTCCGCGCGGACCTGGGAACGGTAGCGCTCCCGCGGAGTCCTCGCGTCCGCCTTCGCCACGATCTGCCACCTTCCCCCGGTCTTCCCCGGTTCTCCCCCGGTCGTCCGGGCCCGCCCCGGCCGTACGGCTACACCGTCGAGTTTACGTGAGAGCATCTCACAGCAGCCCTCTTGCCGGGGTGCCGGGCGCCCTCGGAACCCGGGCTGTGGGCTGACACCCGTTCAGGTAGAAGGCTTACGCAGGGCGCGGGACGGCACGTTTCCGGGCGTATGGGTGCTGGAACGATGCGCCCGCGGTCGCAGTGGTTCTCCGGTGCCGCGGTCCATGGACGTTAGGTGGAAAAATGAAGCGCATTCTTCTCCGCTCCGGGAAAAGCCCGTTCCATGTCGCCACCCAGGAGCAGGTGATCCATCAGGACCTGCTGGGGACGAATGCCGGAAACCTGCTGTTCAGCGACGCCGCCCACAAGATTCTGCTGACCCCGGACACCGAGGTGACGTCCAACGGGATCAAGAGCGATGCCTCGCCGGAGAACGCCGCACGCATCAACGAGCGCTACGACGTCTTCGTCATTCCATTGGCCAACGCTTTTCGTCCCTCCTTCCAGGGTGCGCTGGACCGGCTGACGCAGCTCATCGAGCAGCTGCGCATTCCGGTCGTCGTCCTCGGCGTCGGCGCCCAAGCCGGTGCGGACTGCGACACCGCCGTGATCGAGGGCATGCGGCCCTCGGTGAAGCGGTTCATGAAGGCGGTGCTCAAGCGGTCGGCGACCGTCGGGGTACGCGGCGAGATGACCTACGACTACCTGCGCGGGCTGGGGTTCCGGGACATCGAGATCATCGGCTGCCCCTCGATGTTCCTGCACGGGGAGACCTTCCCCGCCCTGCCGAGCTTCGACGCGAGGCCCGAGCTCACCAGGGCCGCACGGCTGGCGGTCAACGTCTCGCGCGGCGCGGGCAAGGTCGGTCCGGTCGCCGAGATCATGGCGCGCACCTGCCGCCGCTACCCGGACACCACCTACTTCGCGCAGAACCTCGTGGACGCCGAACTGCTGTTCTGGGGGGACACCTCCGAAGCGGCCCGAGCCGGCAAGCGGGCCATGCCGACCGTGGGCTCGCACCCCCTGCTGCGCGACCACGGCGCCCGGGTACCGATCGACCCTGCGACCTGGCTGGCGGACCTGCGCGGCTTCGACTTCTCGTTCGGCACCCGGATCCACGGCAACATCGCCGCGCTGCTGGCCGGCACCCCGGCAACCGTGCTGTGCCACGACTCCCGCACCCTGGAGCTGTGCCGCTACTTCGAGATCCCGTACCAGATGCTCGGGGACCTGGCGGCCGACACCGACCCGGCCGAGCTGTACGAGAAGGCCGACTTCTCGGGGCTGCTGACGAACCACCGGGAGCGCTTCGAGCGGTTCGTGGGCTTCCTCGACCGGCACGACCTGCACAACACCTTCCGGGACGGTGACGGCGGCGCCGCGTTCGACGCCCGCCTCGCCGAACTCCGGCTGCCGGACTCGATCCGCCGCTGGGACGGCTCCGACGACGGCGCCCTGCGGTACCGCATCAGTTGGCTGCGCGAACAGATGCTGAGCCTCCACAAGGAACTGCGGGCGGCGCAGGAGAGCATCGCCGTCCTCCAGGGGAAGGGCAAGTAACCGGCGCGGGCACCCCGGGCGGGCCGCGTCCGCAGCGCCCCCTCGGGCGGGCCGTGGCGACCCCCACTTCACTCGAACGGCAGGTATTGACGGGCTCTGGGCCCCGACCGAGTAGCGGGACGCCTGTTCGCCTCACACGCTGATGGCAACGGAACACTCGCTCGGTTGCGGACGCCGGTGTGGCTCACGCGTACCGGCGTCGAGTCCACAGCGGGGCCGCGGCCGTCCCCGCGACGGCCGCCCCGCTGGAGGAAAGGGAGCTGCCCATGACCACGTCCATGGAGCCGTTGCACAACACCGCCGTGATACTCGCGGCCGGCACGGGAGTCCGGGTGGGACTCGGCACTCCGAAGCAACTGGTGAAGATCGCAGGCAAGACGATCCTCGAACACACGCTCACCGCCTTCGAGCTGGCACCGAGCATCGACGACATCGTCGTGATGATGACACCCGGCTACACGGACGAGGCCGAGCGGATCGTCGAGAAGGCCGGGCTGACGAAGGTGTCGCACGTCCTGGAGGGCGGCAGCACCCGCAGCGCGACCACCCGGCGCGCCCTGACCGCCCTGTCCGACCGGCTGCCCGACGGCGAGGACCAGAACGTCATCCTCCACGACGCCGCCCGCCCCCTGGTCTCCCAGCGGATCATCGGCGAGTGCCTCGGCGCCCTGGAGACGTACCGCGCCGTGGACGTCGCGATCCCCTCGGCGGACACCATCATCGTCACCCGCCCGCACGGCGAGGACGGTGAGTGGATCACCGACATCCCCGACCGCAGCCGGCTGCGCCGGGGCCAGACCCCGCAGGCCTTCCGGCTGTCCACCCTGTGCGAGGCGTACGCGCGTGCCGAGAAGGACCCCAACTTCGTGGCCACCGACGACTGCTCCGTCGTCCTCACCTACATGCCGGAGGTCGCGGTCGACGTCGTCACCGGCGACGAGCACAACATGAAGGTGACCGACCCGGTGGACCTGCACCTGGTGGACCGGCTCTTCCAGCTCTCCTCGCAGACGGTTCCGGCCCGGCGGGACGAGGCCGCCTACCGGAAGCTGCTGGAGGACAAGACCGTCGTCGTCTTCGGCGGCTCCTCCGGCATCGGTGCCGACCTCGCGAAGCTGGCCGAGCACCACGGCGCCCAGGTCTTCTCCTACAGCCGCTCCACGACCGGCACCCGGGTCGAGCGGTACGAGGACATCGAGCAGGCGCTCGCGGCCGCCTACCAGGAGACGGGACGCATCGACTACCTGGTGAACACGGCGGCCGTGCTGCGCATCGGCAGGCTCGCCGAGATGGAGGACGACCTGGTGCGCGAGGCCCTCGACGTCAACTACATGGGCCCGGTGCACATAGCCAAGGCGGGACACCGGTATCTCGCGGAGACAGGCGGACACTTCCTGCTCTTCACCTCCAGCAGCTACACGCGGGGGCGGGCCGACTACAGCCTCTACTCCTCCACCAAGGCCGCCGTGGTCAACCTCGTGCAGGCCCTCGCCGACGAGTGGTCGGAGAACAGCGTGCGAGTGAACTGCGTCAACCCCGAACGCACCCGTACACCGATGCGTCTCCAGGCGTTCGGGGAGGAGCCCCCGAGCTCGCTGCTCACCTCCGAATCCGTCGCCAGAACCTCGCTGGACGTGCTGCTCTCCCCCCTCACCGGCCATGTCATCGACGTACGGCTCGACGACCAGATGGAGGGCCAGGTCTGATGCCTCCGACCATCACGGGACGCTCCTTCAGCCTCTTCCTCCGCCGCCCGGGCGCGGCCACGTTCTTCCTGCTGAGCTGGCCGCTGATGCTGGTCGGCGCGCTGTGGGGCAGCGTCGCCCTGTTCACCTGCTCCCTCGCGCTGTCCTACGTCTCGGACTGGAAGCTCAGCGGGAACGGCGGCGGGCTCGACAAGGCGCTGCGCAACGCCCGCTTCCCCGCGACGGTGCGGTTCGCGCTCCGGCAGGTCATGCTCCTGCTGCTCCTGGTGCAGGCGGGCGCCTCCGCCGAGTTGCTGACGGCGGCCGTGGTGGCCCTGGTCGCGTACTACTTCCTCCAGGTTCCGCAGAGCGTGCTGCTGCACCGGGTGCAGAACGCGCGGAAGCTGCCGCTGGCCACCCGGAACATCGACTGGACCGCGCTGCGGCTGCGCGACGCCCCGCCGCGCGCGCTGACCTCCAACGCCTTCGCGAAGTCCATGCACGCCGACGTGCCCGCCATGGCGGGCCTGCTGGCCGGCGCGGCGACCGGCACCCGCTGGCCGGGCTATCTGGGCTGCGGCGCGATGGTCGGTTACTGCCTCGGCTACGCGCTGCTGCTCGCGGTGGCCCACGTGCGGGGGCGCGGCATGCCCGGCAAGGGCGCGGTGTTCGGTCACGTGGACGCCTGGCTGCGCAGGTACGAGCCCACCGTCATGCTCTACTTCTCCGGCACCAAGGGCAGCGCCTACCAGGCGAACATGTGGCTGCGCACGCTGGCCGAGTCGGGCGGCAGGCCGCTGGTGGTGCTGCGGGAGCGGCACATACTGGAGCAGCTCGACCCCACCCCGCTGCCCGTCCTGTGTCTGCCCTCCGCCCAGGACGTGATGAACCGGGACTTCTCCTCGGTCGAGCTGGTGCTCTATCCGGCGAACGTGGGCCCCAACATCCATGTGCTGCGGATGCGGCAGGCCAAGCACGTCTTCATCGGCCACGGCGACAGCGACAAGGTCGCCTCCGTCAACCCCTACGCGAAGGTGTACGACCAGGTGTGGACCGCAGGCCGCGCGGGACGCGACCGGTGGGCGGACGCCGGTGTCGGCGTGCGGGACAGCGCCGTCTTCGAGGTGGGGCGGCCCCAACTGGCCGGCGTGGAGCGGGCCGGGCAGCGGGAGCCGGGTGCGCCGCTGACGGTGCTGTACGCGCCGACCTGGGAGGGCTGGACCAACGAACCGGGTGACACCTCCCTGATCTCCTCCGGCGAGGCCCTGATCAAGGCGCTGCTCGCGCTGGAACAGCCGGTGCGCGTGCTCTACCGTCCGCACCCCTACACCGGTATGTGCGCCCCGGAGGCACGCGAGGCCCACCAGGCCGTCGTCGCGGCGCTGGACCGGGCGAACGCACAGCGGGCGGACCAGCGGAATGAGGGGGCGCGTGACGGCTCGGCCGTCGAGGCCGCGCAGGCCGAACTCCAGCGCGTCACCGCGGAGCTCACGGCCCTGTCCAACCGGGCGAGGGCGGGCGCGGACGACGCGGAACGCTCCCGCGACGCCCAGTTCACCAGGGCGGACGCCGCACGGCGCGAGGAGCTGCGGCGCAGGCGGGACGCGCTGTACTGGAGCAGCGCCGACCTGTGGCAGCACCGGTACATCACGGCGCAGGGGCCCGATCTGTACTCCTGCTTCAACGCGTGCGACCTGCTCGTCTCCGACGTCTCCAGCGTCGTGTCGGACTTCATGGCCAGCGAGAAGCCGTACGCCATCACCGACGTGGTCGGGCTGGGCGAGGCGGAGTTCCGGCGCCGCTACCCGACGGCCGGCGCCGCCTACCTGCTCTCCCGGGACGTGCACGAGGTGGCCGAGGTCGTGGCCCGGGTGGCGGAGCCCGGCGAGGACCCGCTGGCCGCGGAGCGCCGGCGGCTGCGCCGCTACCTCCTCGGTCCTGACACCCCGGACGCCGCCACCCGGTTCCACGCCGCGATGGGCGAGCTCCTCCAGACGCCCGACAGGGTGGTCATCACCACGGCGGGCCCGCACCCGGCCGACACGGGCCCGCGCCCGGCCGACGAGCCCACCGATCCGGACGCGCCGACGTCGGTGTCCGCGTCGTAACCCCCGCTCGTGTGCAGGCCCTTGCTCGCGCCGGGGCCTGCACGCCCCGTACCGCACACCCCCGCAACGCGCCGCCTCGCACCGCCCCTTCAGGAGGACCCGTGGCCCAGCCGGACGTCACCGTGATCGTCGGTGTCTACAACGGACTGCCGTACTTCCGGCAGTGCCTGACGTCGCTGGAGGAGCAGTCGCTCGCTGCCGGGCGGCTGGAGGTCGTCGTCGTCGACGACGGCTCCACGGACGGCAGCGGCGCCTACGCGGAACGGTTCGCCCGCCGCTCACGCCTGACGGTGCGGGTGGTGCACCAGGCCAACTCCGGCGGACCCAGCGGCCCGCGCAACGTCGGGCTCGGCATGGCCGGCGGCCGCTACGTGTTCTTCCTGGACGCCGACGACCACCTGGGCCCCGAGGCGCTGGAGCGGATGGTCGCCGCGGCCGACGCCAACGGCACCGACGTCGTGCTCGGCAGGATCACCGGCATCAACCGCAAGGCGCCCCGCTCCATGTTCACCGAGAACGTGGGCAGGACGGACCCCTACCGCAGCAACGCCCTGCAGACCATGAGCGCGGAGAAGCTCTTCCGGCGGGAGCTCGTCGAGCGGCACGGCATGCGGTTCAAGGAGGGGGTGCTGCACGGCGAGGACACCTGCTTCACCCTGGAGGCGTACATCCGAGCCGACGGCATCTCGGTCGTCGCGGACTACCCGTGCCTCTACATCGTCCGCCGCACCGACGGGGGGAACCTGACCAGCGCCTCCAGCATCACCGAGGGGATCCTCGCCGCCCAGGTACAGCTCGAACTGATCGCCGATCTGCTGCCACCGGGGGACGACCGCGACCTGCTCTCGGTGCGGCCCCTGCGGCTGAAGGTGCTGCGCACCTTCGGCCCACGCATGCGCAAACAGTCGCAGGAGACCTGGCGTGCGTGCTTCGCCCTGGCCGCGCCGCTGGTCGCCGACTACGCGACCGAGGGGGTGCGGCGCCGCCTGAAGCCCCACGAACGGCTCCTGCTGCACGGCATCCACCAGCAGCGCGCCGACCTCGTCTCGGACACCCTCGCGCTGCTGGCCGCGCGGGGGGCGGAGCCGGGCGGCACCCCCGAGCCGGCGCCCGCCGCGGGCCGCCCGGCGGTGGCGGAACCGGCGCGCAGCCGGCCCTCCCGCCTCGGAACCCGGCTGCACGCACGTCGCCGGAAGGCCGACCGCTCGCGCCGCACCGCGGGCGGCCCCGGCCGGGTGGCCGAGGAGCCGCCTCAGAAGACGGGCGGCTCCGTGTAGTCGCCCCACTCCTCCCGGAGGGCGCCGCAGATCTCGCCCAGCGTCGCCTCGGCGCGGACCGCCTCCAGCATGGGCTCGATCATGTTGCCGGTGCCCCGTGCCGCCTCGATCAGCGCACCGAGCGCACGGCGGACGGCCGCATCGTCGCGGGCGGCCCGCCGGTCGGTGAGGTCCCGTACCTGCTCGCGCTCGACCTCGTGGCTGACCCGCAGGATCTCCAGGTCGCCGGTGACGGAGGAGGTGTGGCAGTTGACGCCGACGACCTTCTTGTCGTCCTTCTCCAGCGCCTGCTGGTAGCGGAACGCGGACTCGGCGATCTCGCCGGTGAACCAGCCGTCCTCGATGCCGCGCAGGATGCCGGAGGTGATGGGGCCGATGGGGTGGGTGCCGTCGGGGACGGCGCGGCGGCCGCGCTCGCGGATCTGCTCGAAGATCTTCTCCGCGTCGGCCTCGATGCGGTCGGTCAGCGCCTCGACGTACCAGGAGCCGCCGAGCGGGTCGGCGACGTTGGTGACGCCGGTCTCCTCCATCAGCACCTGCTGGGTGCGCAGCGCGATCTCCGCGGCCCGCTCGCTGGGCAGCGCCAGGGTCTCGTCGAGCGCGTTGGTGTGCAGCGAGTTGGTGCCGCCGAGGATCGCGGAGAGGGCCTCTATGGCGGTGCGGACGACGTTGTTGTAGGGCTGCTGCGCGGTCAGCGAGACACCGGCGGTCTGCGTGTGGAAGCGCAGCCACTGCGCCTTCTCGCTGGTGGCGCCGTACACGTCCCGCATCCAACGGGCCCAGATGCGGCGGGCCGCACGGAACTTGGCGATCTCCTCGAAGAAGTCGAGGTGCGCGTCGAAGAAGAAGGACAGACCGGGGGCGAAGCGGTTGACGTCCAGGCCGCGGGAGAGGCCCAGTTCGACGTAGCCGAAGCCGTCCGCCAGCGTGTAGGCGAGCTCCTGGGCGGCCGTGGCCCCCGCCTCGCGGATGTGGTAACCGGAGACGGACAGCGGCTTGTAGGCGGGGATGCCGTGCGCGCAGTGCTCCATCAGGTCGCCGATGAGCCGCAGATGGGGCTCCGGCTGGAAGAGCCACTCCTTCTGCGCGATGTACTCCTTGAAGATGTCGGTCTGCAGCGTGCCGTTGAGGACGGCGGGGTCCACGCCCTGCCGTTCGGCGGCGACCAGGTACATGCAGAAGACCGGGACGGCGGGGCCGGAGATCGTCATCGACGTGGTGACGTCCCCGAGCGGGATGCCCGCGAAGAGGGTCTCCATGTCGGCGGCGGAGTCGATGGCCACGCCGCAGTGGCCGACCTCGCCCAGGGAGCGGGGGTCGTCGGAGTCGCGGCCCATGAGGGTGGGCATGTCGAAGGCGACGGAGAGCCCGCCCCCGCCCGCTTCCAGGATCATCTTGTAGCGCTCGTTCGTCTGCTCGGCGTTGCCGAACCCGGCGAACTGGCGGATGGTCCAGGTCCTGCCCCGGTAGCCGGTCGGGTGGAGCCCCCGGGTGAAGGGGAACTCGCCCGGCCAGCCGATGCGCTCGAACCCGGCGACGGTGTCGCCGTCCCGGGGCCCGTAGACCGGCTCGACGGGGTCGCCGCTGAGCGTGGTGAAGTCGGCGTCCCGCTTGCGGGCGGAGTCGAAGCGCTCCTGCCAGCGACGGCGGCCTTGTGCGATGGCGTCAGCATCCATACCGTCGAATTTACTCGGACGTCCAAGTAAAAGTCGATGGCAGAAGGGGCCGGTGTGGCCCCGGCGCTGCCCGCCGAGGTGGAGCCGCGGTGCCGTCAGGCGCCGACCGGCGCGGCCTCCCGCTCCTTGACCAGCGGTTCGACCTCACGGGTGACCTTCCGCTCCGCGAAGAAGGCCGCGGTGGGGACGGTGCCCGCCAGCAGGATCAGGATCTGCTTGCCGAGCGGCCACTTCGCCTTCTGGCCGAGGTCGAAGGCGAAGATCAGGTACAGGATGTAGAGCCAGCCGTGCGCGATACCGACCACACTGGTGAAGCCCGCCGCACCGTCCATCCCCAGCAGGTACTTGGCGATCACCCCGAGGGTGAGCAGGACGAGGAGCACGGCGGTGACGTACGCCATGACGCGGTAGCGGGTCAGCACGCTTCGTTTCATGGGACCGAGCGTAGCCCTCGCGCGCGGGCGCTCCTCCCACCCCCCTGCGCTCGCGACCGCTCCGTCCCCGCGCCGTTCCGGGTCCCCGCACCCGTCCCACCGCGGCCCCCTCCGGGTCGTCGGCCGGGCGGCGGGCGGCCGCACCAACCGTGGCAGACTGACCACCCGATGAATCCGGCGCCCTCCCTCGACCCCAAGGACCTGGCACTCGTCCGGCTGCTCCAGCAGGACGGGCGGGCCAGCTACGAGGCGCTGGCCGCGCGGATCGGCCTCTCCCGGGCCGCGACCCGCGCCCGGGTGCTGCGGCTGGCCGGGGACGGCGTCGTGCGGATCGTCGGCATCGTGCATCCCGCGCTGCTGGGGCGCACCGTGTCCGCCCACGTGGCGGTCGCGGTCGAGGGCGAGGCGGCGCCGACGGCCCGCGCGCTGGCCGACCTGCCCGAAGCGGTCTTCGTCACCCTGGCGGCGGGCCGGCGGCCGGTGATCGCGGAGCTGCGCACCGTAAGCTTCGGGGCGCTGAGCACACTGCTGGCCGGCCTGGCGCGCCTGCCGGGGGTCCGTGCGGTGGACACCACCCCCTACACCCGCGTGGTCAAGGACCCGTACCTGCCGACCGAGCCGCCGCAGCCGCTGGAGCTGGACGACACGGACCACGCGATCCTGCGGGCTCTCCAGTCGGACGGCCGGATGTCGTACGCCGTACTGGCCGAACAGATCGGCATGTCCCCGGCGGCGACGCGGGCGAGGTCCCTGCGGCTGCTGGAGGCGGGGGTCTTCCGGGTGGTGGCGCTGACCCGGCCCGGCGCGGTGGGTCTCGGCCACCTCGCGGGCTTCGCGCTGCGCCGGGACGGGACGGGACCGGACGTGGCGGAGCTGGTGGCCGCCGACTCGGTGCAGTTCGCGGCGGAGTGCGTGGGCCGGGCCGATGTGATCGGCACCGTGGGCGGGGCGACCCTGGGTCAGGTGCTGACGGCACTGGAGAAGCTGCGCGCGAGCGCGGGGGTGCACGCACTGGAGAGCTGGCTGCACCTGGAGCTGGTGCAGGAGCGGTACGACTCCGCGACGCGCTGAGCCGTCCGCTGTACACGGCGGCCCGGAAGCGGTCCGGCCGACGCATCGTTCGCACAGCCCTGCTCAGGCCGACGCATACTCACTTCCTCGCACCTCTGGCCATCCGTTCGCTTGCTTCTTAGACTCTGTGCGAGCGAAACAGTTGTGCATGACGCATCGGACCATCGATACGTCGGCGACATCCTCCTTCTTGCGCATCACAGGAGTCCCCCATGCCCAGCACCTCCCCGACGGGCGCCGACCGCACCCTCCTCGTCACCGGCGGCACCGTCCACACCCTCACCGCGGCGGGCGCCGTACCGGCGCTCGCGGTCCGCTCGGGCCGCGTGGTGCACGCGGGAGCGGAGGCGGACTGCCGGGCGGCGCTCGACGGCCGGGTGGACGCGGTCCACGACCTGGCGGGGCAGCACATGCTGCCCGGCTTCGTGGACGCCCACTGCCATCCGGTGATGTACGGCCAGAACCTCGCCTGGGCCGACGTACGCCCCGAGGCGGTGGCCGGTATCGACGACATGGTGGCGGCCCTGCGCACCCACGCCGAGGGTCTGCACGCCGACGCCCCGGTGCGGGGATTCGGCTACGAGCACCGGCGGCTGGCCGAGGGCCGCCACCCCGACCGGCACGATCTCGACCGCGTCGCCGCCGACCGCGAGGTCTACGTGATGAACGCCTCCGGACACGGCGGCGTCGTCAACAGCCACACCCTGCGCCGGTACGGCATCAGCGCCGACACCCCCGACCCGGTAGGCGGCCGCATCGGGCGGGACGCGTCCGGACAGCCCAACGGCGAACTGTGGGACGGCGCCTGCGACCTGCTGACCGGCCCCGACGGCGTCAAGATCACCAATCACGGCCCCAACTTCCACCTCGACGACCCCGAGGACGTGATGCGCGGCCACCTGCTGCGCGCCCAGGCCAGGTTCCTGGCCGCCGGGGTCACCACCATCGGCGACGCCCAGGCCTCCCGCCGCGAGCTGGACACCTACCTGCGGGCCCGCGACAGCGGCGACCTGCGCATGCGCACCTCCGTCTACCTCACCTCCGCGCTGCTCGACGACGCGCTCGCCCTCGGCCTGACCCGGCCGCTGGGCGACGACCTGCTGCGGGTGCAGGGCGTCAAGCTGTACGCGGACGGCACCCTCGGCGGCTGGACCGCCTACTTCCCCGACGGCTACGCCGCCGACTGCTGCCACCACGGGCAGCTCTACCACTCCCCCGAGGAGTACGAGGAACTGCTGGTGCGCGCCCACCGCGCGGGCCTCCAGACGGCGACCCACGCCCAGTCCCCGTACGCCATCGGCATGATGCTCGACGCCGTGGACAAGGCGCTGTCCGAGACCCCCGCCGCCGACCGGCGCCACCGCGTCGAGCACTGCGGACTGCCCACCGACGAGGAGATCGCCCGCATGCGGGAATTGGGGGTGCACGCGGTCCTCCAGCCGCAGCACCACCTGCGGACCGGCGACGGCACGCTCACCGCGATCGGCGAGCTCGGCCACCGGTACAACCCCTGTGGCCTCCTCCAGCGCGCCCGAACCGCCTTCGCCCTCAGCTCGGACGCGCCCGTCGCACCGCCGCGCCCCTTCGAGGCCGTGGCCGCCGCCGCGAGCCGCCGCACCGTGCTGGGCACCCGGCTGGGCACCGAGGAGATGCGGCTGAGCGTGGCCGACGGGCTGCGGGCACACACCGTCGGCGGGGCCACCGCGCTGCACCGCGAGCACGCCGTCGGCGCCCTGTTCCCCGGCGCGCTGGCCGACTTCGTCCTCGTGGCCGAGGACCCCTTCGGCATCGAGGACACCGACCGGCTCGCCGCTCTCCAGGTCAGCGAGACGTGGATCGGCGGCGACCGCGTGTGGGACGCGTCGGGCGCGAAGGAGCACGGCTGATGGGCGCCGGCACGGCGCCCGACGGCGCCCAGGTCGCCTCCTCGGCGGGCGGTACGTCCTCGGCGGGCGGCACGCTCGAACAGCACGGCTACGACTTCATTCCGGAGTCCGAGCGGTACATGAGCCTGCGGCAGCTCGGCTTCTTCTGGGCGGGCATCAACTCCTACCAGTTCTTCTTCGTGCTGGGCGCGGGCGCCGTCGGGCTGGGCCTCTCCCTGGTGCAGGCGGTGGTGGCGGTGGTGCTCGGCAACGCGCTGTTCGCCCTCGTCGCCTACAGCTCGATCGCCGGGCCGCGCGCCGGGCTGCCCGCGCTGACGCTGAGCCGGGCACCGTTCGGTGTGCTGGGCAACCGGGTCAACGCCCTGTTCACCTGGGCCATGTCGCTGGGCTTCAAGACCGTCAACGGGCTGCTGGGCGTCTTCGCCGTGCTGGCGTTCTTCCAGCAGCTCGGCTGGCACCGTCCGGGCGCCGCGGGCAAGGTGCTGGCCACGGTGCTCGTGCTCGGCTCGGCCATCGTCATCGCCGTCACCGGGCACCGGCTGCTGATCAGGGTGCAGCCGTACTTCGCGGTGGCCGTCGCCGTGGTCTTCGCCCTGCTGCTGGCCTGGACCGTCGGCGAGGTGGACTGGAGCTGGCGGCCCGCGCACAGCGGCGGTACGGGCGGCACGGCGCTGATCCTGTCCGCCGCCGCGCTGGTGGCCTCCGGATCGCTGTCGTACCTGGTGGTCTCCCCCGACTACGCCCGCTATCTGCCCTCGGACACACCGGTGCGCAAGGTGTTCCCGCGCGTGCTGGGCGGCGGGGCGGGCATGGCGGTGTACCTGGGACTGACCGGCGTCGTCGTCGCCACCCGCACCGACCTGTCCGACCCGGTCGCCGGGGTGGAGCCGCTGGTGCCCGGCTGGGTGTTCGTCCTCTACATCGCGGCCTGCTTCCTGGGCTCCATCTCCAACAACGCCTCGGTCTTCTACTCCTCGGGCCTGGCGGTCCAGGCCGTCGGCATCCCCCTGCGCCGCTGGCTGGCCACCGCGCTGGACGCCGTCCTCGCGCTCGCGGCCGTGCTGCTGATCCTGTTCGTCTACGACTTCGAGACGGCCCTGAACGACTTCCTGTCCCTGGTCAACGTGTGGGCCGGGCCGTTCGCCGCCGTCTGGATCACCGACGGGGTGCTGCGGCGCTGGCGGTACGACGCCCACGCCGTCCACACCACGGGACCGAGCAGCCCGTACTGGGGCACCGGCGGCGTCAATCCGCGGGGCATCCTCGCGCTGGCCTGCAGCATGGCGACCGGCCTGCTCACCATCAACTCGCCCCTGCTGCACAGCTGGCTCAGCGTCCGGCTCGGCGGCGCCGACCTGTCGTGGTTCCTGCCGATCCTCGTGGCGGCCGCCGTCTACCTGGCGCTGTCCGGGCGCCGGGTGCGGGCCGCGGCCTGATCCCGCCACGCACGGGCGGCGGCCCGCGGACGGTCAGCGGTCAGCGGTCAGCGGTCAGCGGTCAGCGGCGTCAGGGTCCTGGGCGAAGTCGCCGGCGGAGACCCGCAGCGGGCGCAGCATGGTGAAGATCTCGTCCAGTTCCCCGGCGTCGTAGGCACCGAGGCCGAAGTCCATGGCCATCAGCTCCTGGGTCGCGGCGTCGCACACCTCGCGGCCCTTGTCGGTGATGGCGGCCAGGGTGCCGCGGCCGTCGTTGGGGTTGGGCCGCTTCTCGACGAGGCCCGCGGTCTGGAGCCGGTCGACGGTGTTGGTCACCGAGGTCGGGTGCACCATCAGCCGCTCGCCGATCTTGGACATCGGCAGCTCGCCCCTCTGCGAGAAGGTCAGCAGCACCAGCGCCTCGTACCGCGCGAAGGTCAGCCCGTAGGGCTTGACCACCGCGTCGACCTCGGCCAGCAGGATCTGCTGGGCCCGCATGATCGAGGTGATGGCGGCCATGGACGGCACCGAACCCCATCGCTGCTTCCAGTGCTCATCGGCGCGGGCGATCGGGTCGAACGACAGACTGAGAGGCTTCGGCACACCTCGACCCTATCGGCCGGTCGGACACGGACCGAAGCCGTCTCACGTTCCGGGCCCCCTCCCGGGCACCGTGCCCCGGAGGGAGCCGCCGCGCCCGGGCCGTCCCCTCCGGAAGGGGTCAGTTCCCGTCGAGGTAGCGCTCGACGGTGGCGACCTTGGCGGTCAGGCCGTCCTCGACACCGGGCCGGATGTCCGCCTTGAGGACGAGCGAGACGCGCGGGGCCCGTGCCTCGACGGCGGCGACGGCGCGGCGCACGACGTCCATGCACGCGTCCCATTCGCCCTCCAGCGAGGTGAACATGGCGTCCGTGCGGTGCGGCAGCCCCGACTCGCGGACCACCCGTACCGCATCGGCCACGTACTCCCCCACGTCCTCGCCGACGCCGAGCGGAGTGACGGAGAAGGCGACGATCATGAGCGCACCGCGCTGCCGCCGCTGCTGGTCACGGTACCGGCCCGCTCCTTGCGGGCGCGGGCGGCGATGACGCCGGCCTTCTCCTCCTCGCGGAGCATCCGGTCCGCGAAGAAGCCGCCGGTCGGCAGCACGGAGAGCACGAAGTAGAGGGCCGCGCGGCGCAGCGGCCACTTGGTGCGGTTCCAGGCGTCCGCCCAGAAGAGCACGTACAGGATGAAGAGGATGCCGTGCACGGCCCCCATGACGGGTACGGCATTGAAGTCGCTGGTCCGCTTGAGCACCGAGCAGACCAGCAGGAGGAGGAAGGAGACTCCCTCGGGCACCGAGGTGAGTCGCAGGCGGCGCAGTGCGGAGACCGACTTGGGCGGCAGGCCGCTAGGAGTTTCCAGTATGGCCACGGCAGGTCCTCAGATCGTTTGCGTCATCGTTTGTGAAGGGAAGCACAAGCTCCTCCATTGTGGCAGCACTGCCGACTCTCCCCGGCCACAGGGTAGGTTCGGAGCGTGGCTCAGTTCGGACTTCAGGGCACCAAGGTGCTGGCCGCCACGCTGGGCGGGGGCGGCGACGCGGTCAAGGCGAAGAACGGCTCGATGGTCGCCTACGACGGCGAGATGACGTTCAAGAAGTTGACCGGCGGCGGTGACGGCCTGCGCGGCATGGTCACCCGCCGGCTGACCGGCGAGCAGATGACGGTGATGGAGGTGAAGGGGCAGGGCACCTGCTACTTCGCCGACCGCGCCAGCGACATCAACCTCGTCCGGCTGACGGGCGAGACCCTGTACGTCGAGGCCAGCAACCTGCTGTGCACGGACAGCGGCCTGCGTACCGGCACGACGTTCACCGGGCTGCGCGGTGCCTCGCAGGGCAACGGCCTGTTCACCACCTCGGTCGAGGGCACCGGGTGGGCGGCGCTCATGTCGGACGGCCCCGCGGTGCTGCTGCGCGTGACCCGCGACACCCCGCTCCAGGTCGATCCGGGCGCCTACGTCGCCCACCAGGGCCGGCTACGGCAGAGCTTCCAGTCCGGTGTGAACTTCCGCACGCTGATGGGCGAGGGATCGGGCGAGTCGTTCCAGATCCGCTTCGAGGGCGAGGGCCTGGTGTACGTGCAGCCGAGCGAGCGCAACACCCTGGGAGGGGACGTCTGATGCCGTTCCGGGAGATCTCCGACAAGCTCGTCGAGGCGCGGGTGGCGCCGGGGCAGCGGCTCTACAGCCAGCGCGGCGCCATGATCGGTTACCGCGGCGAGGTCACCTTCACGCCCAACATCCAGGGCGGCCAGGGCGGGATGATGTCCATGATCGGCCGACGGGTGGCGGGCGAGGCCGCGCCGCTGATGACGGTCGAAGGCGACGGACTGGTCATGTTCGGGCACGGCGGCCACCACGTCGAGGTGATCGAGCTGGACGGCGACACCCTGTGCGTGGAGGCCGACCGCCTGCTCGCCTTCGACGGCAGTCTCCAGCAGGGCACTCTCTTCCTGGGCCGGGACGGCGGGGTGATGGGCATGGTCCGCGGCCAGGTCTCCGGGCAGGGGCTGTTCACCACGACGCTGACCGGCAAGGGCTCGGTGGCCGTGATGGCGCACGGCGGGATCGTCCAGCTACCCGTGTCCCCCGGCCACCCGGTGCATGTCGATCCGCAGGCGTATGTCGCCCACTACGGTGACGTACGCAACAAACTGTCCTCCGCCCTGGGCTGGCGCGACATGGTCGGCCGCGGCTCGGGCGAGGCGTTCCAGCTCGAACTGTCCGGCAGCGGGGCCGTGTTCGTGCAGGCCAGTGAGGAGAAGCTGTGACGTCCCAGGGCTCTGTCGACTACCAGGTGTTCGATGCCGCGACGCTGCCTTCGAACGACAACGCCAACCCGTACGCCTTCTCCGTCGACCTGGACGGCCGCTGGTTCCTGCAGAAGGGCAAGATGGTCGCCTACTACGGGCAGATCGACTTCCAGGGCGTCGGGCACGGCCGGTTCGACCACCTGGTGGCCTCCAGCTTCCACTCGCCGCTGCACGCCGCCGACTGGGTCGTCGCCGAGGGGCGGGGCAAGCTGCTGCTGGCCGACCGGGCGTTCCACGTCAACTCCTTCGACCTGGAGGACGGCAATCTGACCGTCCGCTCCGGCAACCTGCTGGCCTTCGATCCGGCGCTCTCGCTGAAGCAGTCGATCATCCCCGGCTTCCTCACCCTGATCGGCACGGGCAAGTTCGTGGCGGCCTCCAACGGCGAGGTCCACTTCGTGGAGCCGCCGGTGCGGGTCGACCCGCAGGCGCTGGTCGGCTGGGCGGACTGCCCCTCGCCCTGCCACCACTACGACCACCAGTACATGAAGGGCGTCCTGGGCGGCGTACGGGCTCTGACGGGGCTGGGAGGCGCGTCCGGCGAGGAGCACCAGTTCGAGTTCGTCGGGGCCGGGACCATACTGCTCCAGTCGTCCGAGGTGCTGATGGACGAACGGGCCACCGGCCAGGTCCCGGAGCAGGCCGGAGTGCCCGGGGGCGGTCCCGGAAGCCACGGCGGACAGCAGACGCCGCAGTCGCCCGGCCAGTTCGGCGGTCTCCAGCGGCGGTTCGGCCTCTGACCGCGCGCCCGCGAGGGGCGGACGGTCCCGCCGACGACAGAGCGGCACCTTCACACCACACCGCGTGAGCACGCCTGTACGACGGTCGGTAAAGTCTCACCACATGGACACCGACGACGGCACCCGTTGGCTCACCGAGGACGAGCAGCGCGCCTGGCGCACCCACCTGGACGTCAGCAGGCTGCTCGGCCACCAGCTCGAACGGGACCTCCAGCCGTTCGGGCTGACGCTCAACGACTACGAGATACTCGTCAACCTGTCGGAATCGGCGGAGCACCGGATGCGGATGACCGACCTCGCCGCAGCCACCCTCCAGTCCAAGAGCCGGCTGTCCCACCAGATCACCCGGATGGAGAAGGCGGGGCTGGTGCGCCGCGAGTCGTGCGAGTCCGACAAGCGCGGACTGTTCGCCGTCCTGACCGAGCACGGCTGGGACACCATGCGGCACGTCGCACCGCACCATGTCGCCTCCGTACGGCGCCACTTCATCGACGGCATGAGCCCCCAGGACCTCGACCGGCTGGAGCGCACGCTCCGGCCGGTCGCCGAGAAGCTGCGGGCGGAGCGCGGCCGGGTGTGAGGGCGGCCGGTGCGGGCCGCGCGGCGCAGCCCGGCCCGCTTCCGGGAGGGGCGCGCACCCGGGGAGAGCCGGGGTCAGTCCCGCGCCTGCGGGAGCCGCAGGACGAAGCAGGCGCCGCCCCCCTCGGCGTCGTGGACGCGGAGCGTGCCGCCGTGCCGCTGAGCGACGTCACGGGCGATGGCCAGGCCCAGACCGGCCCCGCCCTCGTCGCGGGAGCGCGCCGCGTCCAGCCGGACGAACCGCTCGAAGATCCGCTCCCGCTCCCCTTCCGGCACGCCCTCCCCGTCGTCGCCGACGATCAGCTCCAACGCCTCGCCCTGCCGGCGGACCTGGACCGTGACGCGGGAGTCCGCGTGCCGCTGGCCGTTGTCCAGCAGGTTGCCCAGCACGCGGCCCAACTGGTTCGCCGAGCCGCGCACTTCGCCCTCGTCGAGGGAGAGCACCCGCACCGGGTGCCGGTCGCCCGTACGCTGGCCGGCCTGTTCGCGGACCAGCGCGGCCAGGGACACCCGCGTATCGGCGGGCCGTTCCCCCGCGTCGAGCCGGGCGAGCAGCAGCAGGTCGGCGGCGAGCGCCTGGAGCCGCACGGTGTCCTCGACGGCACCGTCCACGTCCAGGAGCTCGGGGTGGGCGGCGGCGACCTCCAGCTGGGTGCGGAGCGAGGCGATGGGGCTGCGCAGTTCGTGGGAGGCGTCCGCGACGAAGCGGCGCTGCCGCTCCACGGACGCCTCCAGCGCGGCGAGGGTCTGGTTGGTGGTGCGGGCCAGCCGGGCGACCTCGTCCCGCGCGTCCGGCTCCGGCACCCGTCGCGTCAGATCGGTGCTGGCGGTGATGGCGCCCATCTCCCGTCGGATGCCCTCCACGGGCCGCAGCGCACGCCGCGTCACCAGCCAGGTGACGCCGCCGACGACGACCAGCAGTGCGGGCAGCCCGAACAGCATGGAGCGGGTCACCGTGGAGACGGCCTTCTGCTGGGCGTCGAGCGAGGCACCGGCGTACACGGTCACCGGGGTGCCGTCGTGGGTGCGGCCCTGGACGGCGGCCAGGCTGAAGTCCTGGGTGCCGGTGATGTCGTCCTTGTCGTAGGTGACCTCGCCGTCGTCGTCGACGGGGAGGGCGCGGGTCCGGTCCTCGCTGTCGGTGTCGAGGTCATCGGGGTCGTCGGCGTCCCCGCCGTCGTCGGCGTCGTGGTCGGGCTCGTCCGGGCGGGAGAAGTCGGCGACGGGGGCGCGGCCCTGGAGGGGGTCGCTCGCGCCGAGCACCCGGCCCCGCGCGTCGACGACCTGGACGGGGTCGTCGCCGTCCAGCCCGTCGACGTCGGGGACCGCGGCGTCGGACACGTCGGCGAGCTGCGCGGCCGTGGAGCGGGCGGCGTTCTCGGCGTTCAGGCGGGCGGTGTCGGCGAGGCCGCCACGCAGGGTGGCGACGACGAAGAAGCCCGCGGCGACGAGGGCGAGGGCCACCACGACCGTGGCGCCGAGCGCGGCCCGTACCCGTACCGAGGCCCTACGCACCGTGCCCGCCCGTGCCGCGCTCGCCCCGGGGGCCGCCCGCCAGCCGGTACCCGGCGCCACGCACGGTGGCGATCCACTCGGCGCCCAGCTTCCGGCGCAGGGCGCTCACGTACACCTCGACGATGTTGACGTCGCCCTCGTAGGCGAAGTCCCAGACGTGTTCGAGGATGTCCGTCTTGGAGACGACCTCGCCGGCCCGCACGGCCAGGTGTTCGAGTACGGCGAACTCCTTGGTCGTCAGCTCGACCTCCCGCTCGCCCACGGTCACCCGCTGGGCCGCCGGGTCGACGGTCAACTCGCCGACGCGCAGCGCGGCCTGGGCCCCCCGGGTGCGGCGGCGCAGCAGGGCGCGCACCCGGGCGAGCAGCACGACGTAGGAGAAGGGCTTGGTGAGGTAGTCGTCGGCGCCGGTGTCCAGGCCCTCGGCCTCGTCGTACTCGCCGTCCTTGGCGGTGAGCATCAGCACCGGCGTCTCGTCGCCCGCCGCCCGCAGCGCCGCGCAGACCCGGTAGCCGTTCATGCCGGGAAGCATGATGTCCAGCACGATCAGGTCGTACGCGTTCTCCACCGCCCGGTGCAGGCCCTCCGCGCCGTCGTGCACGACGTCCACGGCGAAGCCCTCGGCCGCCAGGCCACCGGCGAGCGACCGGGCCAGTCGCCGTTCGTCCTCCACGATCAACAGGCGCATGCGCCCACCATGCCAAATCGCGCCTGAAGAGGGCTTCAGGCAGCTTCAGCTCACGTTCAGCAGCGGTCGGCCACCTTGGAGTCATCGCAAGCGCAAGCACCGACAGACCCGAGGAGTCGAACGCCATGAAGCGCAAGATCACCATCGCCACCGTCACCGCCGCCGCCCTGATCGGAGGCGGTACGGCGACGGCGTTCGGGATCGCGAACAGCGGCAGCGGCGCGGACGCCCAGCCGGCCTCCGCCTCCTCGTCGCAGGTCCGGACCGCCGACCACGACGACCGCGGGGACCACGACGACGACGGCAAGGACGGTGACCGCGCCGACAAGGCCGAGAGCAACGGCGGCAGCGAGGTCTCCTTCGGCCAGGCGGCCCGCTCCGTCCTCAAGGAGGTCCCCGGCAGCATCACCGAGCTGGAGCTGGACACCGACAACAACAAGCTCGTGTGGGAGGCCGACGTCCTCGGCAAGGACAACAAGTGGCACGAGGTGACCCTGGACGCCACCAAGGGGAACGTCCTGGGCAACCGGGTGGACAGCCACAAGGACGACGACCGCTCCGTGGTGCGCTCCGCCAAGCTCGACGCCGCGGAGGTGGGCAAGAAGGCCGCGGCCGCGAGCAAGGGCACCGTCACCTCCGTCAGCCTGGAGGCCGACTCCGACGACGGCGCCGGCCAGGGCACCTGGGAGGCCGAGACCGTGACCAAGCAGGGCACCGAGCACGAGCTCGTCCTGGACGGCACCTCCGGCAAGGTCGTGCACCAGGAGACCGAGCACGACGACGACTGAACTCGCGTGCTACCGGGGAGGGCGGGGCCGGACGGTCCCCCTCGGCCTCCGCTCCCCCGCTCCTGCGGACGGACGGGAGGGCGTCACCCCTCGGTGACGCCCTCCACCAGTTCGTCGGCGGCCGTGTACGGGTCCAGCTCCCCCTCGCACACCCGCCCGGCCAGCGCGTCCAGCCGCTTGCCGCCCCGCAGCTCGTCCATCCGCTCCCGCAGTGCGGTCACCGCGATGGTCTCGATCTCCTTCGCGGCCCGAGCCGCACGGCGCTGGGCGAGGACCCCGTGCTCCTCCATCCAGGAGCGGTGCTTGTCGAGGGCCGCGACCACGTCCTCCACGCCCTGGCCGCGGGCCGCCACCGCCTTGACCACCGGGGGCCGCCAGTCGCCCGGGCGGCGGGCCTCGCCCAGGCCCAGCATGTGGTTCAGCTCCCGCACGGTCGCGTCCGCGCCGTCCCGGTCGGCCTTGTTCACGACGTACACGTCGCCGATCTCCAGAATTCCGGCCTTCGCCGCCTGGATGCCGTCCCCCATGCCGGGCGCCAGCAGGACCACGCTGGTGTCGGCCTGCGCGGCGATCTCCACCTCCGACTGGCCCACGCCCACGGTCTCGACGAGCACCACGTCGCACCCCGCCGCATCCAGCACCCGGATCGCCTGCGGCGCCGCCCAGGCCAGGCCCCCCAGGTGACCGCGGGTGGCCATGGAACGGATGTAGACCCCCGGATCGGAGGCGTGCTCACCCATCCGGACGCGGTCGCCGAGCAGCGCCCCGCCGGAGAACGGCGAGGACGGGTCCACCGCCAGCACCCCCACCCGCCGGTCCGCCGCGCGGAACGCGGTCACCAGCGCGGAGGTCGTCGTCGACTTGCCCACCCCCGGGGACCCCGTCAGGCCGATCACACAGGCGTTGCCGCAGTGGGGGGCGAGGGCGGCCATGACCTCGCGCAGGTGCGGCGAGGCGCCCTCCACCAGGGAGATCAGACGCGCCACCGCGCGCGGCGCCCCCTCACGGGCCGCCGCCACCAGCGCTGCGACATCCACCATTGCTCCTACGGTTCCCTTCCCTGTCGCGGGCGAGCTCCCTGCCGGTGAGCTCTCTTCGGCGGCTCGCTCCTACGGGACACGGACGATCAGGGCGTCGCCCTGGCCGCCGCCACCGCACAGCGCCGCCGCGCCGAGTCCGCCGCCCCTGCGCTTGAGCTCCAGCGCGAGGTGCAGCACGATCCGCGCCCCGGACATCCCGATCGGGTGGCCCAGAGCGATGGCGCCACCGTTCACGTTCACCTTTTCGGGGCCCACGCCGAGGTCCTTCATCGACTGGTGGGCGACGGCGGCGAAGGCCTCGTTGATCTCGATCAGGTCGAGATCGGCCACGGCGCGGCCTTCCTTCTTCAGCGCGTGCTCGATCGCGTGGGAGGGCTGCGACTGGAGCGAGTTGTCGGGCCCGGCGACGTTCCCGTGCGCCCCGATCTCGGCGAGCCACTCCACGCCCAGCTCCTGGGCCTTGGCCTTGCTCATCACGACGACGGCCGCGGCGCCGTCGGAGATCTGCGAGGACGAACCCGCCGTGATCGTCCCGTCCTTGGCGAACGCGGGCCGCAGCTTGCCCAGGGACTCCGCCGTCGAGTCGCCACGGATGCCCTCGTCCTCGGAGACCAGCACCGGGTCGCCCTTGCGCTGCGGGACCTCCACCGGGGCGATCTCCGCCGCGAAGAGCCCGTCCCGCTGGGCGGCGGCGGCGCGCTGATGGGAGCGGGCGGCGATCTCGTCCTGGGCGTCCCTGGGGATGCCCAGCCGGGTGTTGTGCTTCTCGGTGGAGGCCCCCATGGCGATGCCCTCGAAGGAGTCGGTCAGCCCGTCGTGCGCCATGGCGTCCAGCACCTCCAGGGAGCCGTACTTGTAGCCCTCCCGGGACTTCGGCAGCAGGTGCGGGGCGTTGGTCATCGACTCCTGGCCGCCGGCCACGACGATGTCGAACTCCCCCGCACGGACGAGCTGGTCGGCCAGCGCGATCGCGTCCAGCCCCGACAGGCAGACCTTGTTGACCGTCAGCGCGGGGACGTTCATCGGGATGCCCGCCTTGACCGCCGCCTGGCGGGCCGGGATCTGGCCGGCGCCGGCCTGCAGCACCTGACCCATGATCACGTACTCGACCTGGGAGCCGCCGATACCGGCCCGCTCCAGCGCGGCCTTGATGGCGAACGCGCCCAAGTCGGCCCCCGAGAAGGACTTCAGCGAGCCGAGCAGCCGCCCCATGGGCGTACGGGCGCCGGCGACGATCACGGAGGTGGTGCTGCTGGGAGTGGCAGTCATGAGGTTCCCTTCCGGCGGGAAGTTAACGAGGGTTATCACTCAAGATACTGAGCGGTACCTGTCTTGGTCACCGGTCGATGAGTGTGACCGTGCGCACGTTGCGTAACCGGGCGAGGAACGCTGCACTGTTGCCCATGCTGACGCGAATCGACCACATCGGAATCGCCTGCCGGGACCTGGAAGCCACGGTCGGCTTCTACTCTCGCACGTACGGCTTCACGGTGTTCCACACCGAGGTCAACCAGGAACAGGGCGTCCGCGAGGCCATGCTGCGGATCAACGGGACGGACGACGGCGGCTCCTCCTACCTCCAGCTCCTGGAGCCCATCCGGGACGACTCCGCGGTCGCCAAGTGGCTCGCCAAGAACGGTGAGGGCGTCCACCACATCGCCTTCGGCACCGCCGATGTGGACGGTGACTCCGCAGCGGTCCGCGACAAGGGCGTCCGCGTGCTCTACGACGAGCCCCGCCGCGGCTCCATGGACTCCCGCATCACCTTCCTGCACCCCAAGGACTGCCACGGGGTGCTCACCGAACTGGTCACGGCCGCCCCCCGGCACGGCGACGCGCACTGACCCCGCGGGCGACCGGCTGTGCCCGGCCCCTCACCCCGGGAAATCCCGGCCGCACCAACGGACCACTGACGTCCGCTTCCGCGCCCGGTAGAGTGGCCTTTCGGCCGGGGCGGGCCCTCCCCACCCGAGGAGGTCTCCGGACTGGGGGCTCGGTCCACGTTCCGCCGACGATCTGACACCATTTCCGTCGGGACGTGTCATCAAGTCCGGGGAGAGGGTTCGGATCATCTCCACGACTACCAGGGGACGGATGGGACCGCGCAGTGCGGGGCTACGACCGCTACGAGGCTGACGATCACCTCTCGCAGTTCGAGGCCGAGATGGATCGGCTGAAGAAGGAGCGGGAGAAGGCCGTCGAGCACGCCGACGACCTCGGCTACCAGGTCGAAGTGTTGCGCGCCAAGCTGCACGAGGCGCGCCGCGCGCTGGCCACGCGCCCGGCGGGGTACGACAACCTCTCCCACCAGGCCGAGCAGTTGCTCCGCAACGCCCAGCTCCAGGCCGACCAGATGCGCGCCGACGCGGAGCGGGAGCTGCGCGAGGCGCGCGCCCAGACGCAGCGGCTCCTCCAGGAGCAGACCGAGGCACAGGCCCGCCTGGAGTCCGAGCTGCACGCCGAGGCGGTGCGCCGCCGCCAGCAGCTCGACCAGGAGCTGGCCGAGCGCCGTTCCACGGTCGAGAGCCACGTCAACGACAACATCGCCTGGGCCGAGCAGCTGCGCTCCCGCACCGAGCAGCAGGCCCGCCGGCTGATGGAGGAGACCCGGGCCGAGTCGGAGCAGTCGCTGAGCCGGGCCCGCGCCGAGGCCCAGCGGCTGACGGAGGAGGCCCGGCAGCGGCTCAGCACCGAGGCGGAGAACGCCCGCAGCGAGGCCGAGTCGATCCTCCGCCGGGCCAGGGCGGACGCCGAGCGGCTGCTGAATGCGGCCTCCACGCAGGCCCAGGAGGCCACCGACCACGCCGAGCAGCTGCGTACCTCCACCGCCGACGAGGCCGAGACCAGCCGCCGGGAGGCCGCCGAGCTGACCCGCCGCGCCGAGGAGCGGATGCGGGAGGCCGAGGAGGCCCTGCGGACGGCCCGCGAGGAGGCGGCCGGCAAGCTCGCGGAGGCCGAGGAGGAGGCCGGCAAGCGGCTCACGGACGCCGAGTCGGAGAACGAGCAGCGCACCCGTACCGCCAAGGCGGAGGTGGCGCGGCTGGTGGGCCAGGCCACCACCGAGGCGGAGGCGATCAGGGCCGAGGCCGAGCAGGCCCGCGAGGAGGCCAGGACCGAGGGCGAGCGGCTGGTCGCCGAGGCCCGCGAGAAGGCGCGCACCACCACGGCCGAGGAGTCGGCCAACCAGCTCGCGCAGGCCGCCCGCACCGCCGAGGACGTGCTGACCAAGGCCTCGGAGGAGGCCAAGGCCACCACACGGTCCGCCAGCGAGGAGGCCGAGCGGCTGCGCCGGGAGGCCGAGGAGGAGGCCGACCGGCTGCGCGCCGAGGCCCACGACGTGGCCACGGAGCTCAAGGGCGCCGCCAAGGACGACACCAAGGAGTACCGGGCCAAGACGGTCGAGCTCCAGGAGGAGGCGCGCCGGCTGCGCGGCGAGGCCGAGCAGCTGCGGGCCGAGGCCGTCGAGGAGGGCGAGAAGATCCGCGGCGAGGCCCGCCGCGACGCCGTCCAGCAGATCGAGGAGGCCGCCAGCCGCGCCGAGGAGCTGCTGGGCAAGGCCAAGGCCGACGCCGAGGAGACCCGCACCGACGCCACCACGGAGAGCGAGCGGGTGCGCACGGAGGCCATCGAGCGCGCCACGTCGTTGCGCAAACAGGCCGAGGAGGCGCTGGAGCGGGCCCGCACGGAGGCCGAGGCGCTGCACTCGCTGGCCGAGGAGGCGGCGGACAAGACCCGCTCCGAGGCCGAGGAGGCGGCCCGTACGACGCGCGAGGAGGCCGAGGAGGCCGCCCGCGCACGGAAGGCCGAGGCCGAGGCGGAGCTGACGCGGCTCCGCGAGGAGGCCGAGGCCAAGCTCGCCGAGGCCGAGTCGGGGCTGACCCGGGCGCGTACCGAGGCGGAGCAGCTCCGCGACGAGGCCAGGTCGGAGGCGGAGCAGCTCCGCACCGAGACCGCCGAGCGGGTGCGCGCCCTGCGGGAGCAGGCCGAGGAGGAGGCCGAGCGGCTGCGCGCGGAGGCCGCGGCGGACGCCTCGCAGGCCCGCGCGGAGGGCGAGTCGCTCGCCGTCCAGCTGCGCAGCGAGGCCACCGCCGAAGCCGAGCAGCTGCGCGAGGAGGCCCAGGCGACGGCCGACCGGGTGCGCGCGGAGGCCGACGCGGCGGCCGAGCGGACCAGCACGGAGGCCGCCCAGGCGCTCACCGCCGCGCAGGAGGAGGCGGCACGGCGGCGCCGGGAGGCCGAGGAGCTGCTGGCCGCCGCGCGGGAGGAGAGCCACCAGGAGCGCACGCAGGCCCGCGAGCAGAGCGAGGAGCTGCTGGCCTCGGCCCGCAAGCGCGTCGCCGAGGCCCAGCACGAGGCCGAGCAGCTGACGGAGGAGGCCGAGCGCCGCTCCGCGGAGCTGGTGGCCGCCGCCGAGGAGACGGCACAGCAGGTGCGGGACTCGGTGTCCGGCCTGCGCGAGGAGGCCGAGACCGAGATCGCCGGGCTCCGGTCGGCCGCCGAGCACGCCGCGCAGACGGTGCGCCGCGAGGCCCAGGAGGAGGCGGAGGCGGCCAGGTCGCTGGCGGAGCAGGCCGTCGCGGAGGCGACGGCGGAGGCGGAGCGGACCCGCGCCGACGCGCAGCGCAGCGCCGAGGAGTCCCGCGCGGAGGCCGACCGGCTGGTGGACGAGGCCCGCGAGGCGGCGGCGCAGAAACGTACCGAGGCCGCCGAGCAGGCCGACCAGCTCATGGCGAAGGCCCAGGAGGAGGCGGACCGCACCCGCGAGGAGGCCGAGCAGGCGGGCCAGGACGTCCGCGCCGAGGCCCAGCGGTTCGACCGGGAGACCCGCGCGGCCGCCGAACTGTTCGACCAGGAGACCCGGGCCGCCGCCCAGAGCTACGACCAGGAAACCCGCGCGGCCGCCGAGCTGTTCGACCAGGAGACGCGGGCCCAGGCACTCGGCTACGACCAGGAGGTACGGGGCGCGGCCGACGAGTACAGCCGGCACACCCGCGCGGAGGCCGAGGAGTTCGGCGAGCGGACCCGCGCCCAGGCCGAGGCGGCCGGCGCCGAGACGCGGGCGGAGGCCGAGCGTGCCGCCGGTCTGATCCGCACGGAGGCCGAGCAGTACGACCGGGAAGTGCGTGCCGCCGCCGAACAGTTCGACCAGGAGACCCGTGCGGCTGCCGACCAGTACGACCGGGACACCCGTGCGGCCGCCGAGCGGTACAGCGAGGAACTGCGCGCCGAGGCCGAACAGTTGCGCGACCAGGCCCGGGAGGACGCGGCCGCCAAACGCACCGAGGCCGCCGAGCAGGCCGACCAACTCCTCGCCAAGGCCCAGGAGGAGGCCCTGCGCACCCAGGCGGAGACCGAGGAGCGGGTGGACGCCATGGTCGGCGCCGCGCGCACCGAGTCCGAACGACTGGTCGAGGAGGCGCGGGACGAGGGCCGCGAACTGGTCGAAGCCGCCCGTGCCGACGCCGACACCCTGCTGGAGGAGGCCCGCAGCGACTCCAGCGCGATCCGGGAGCGCACCGAGGAGCTGCGCACCCGCATCGAGGCGGAGGTCGAGGAACTGCACGAGCGGGCCCGCCGGGAGGCGGCCGAGGCCATGCAGTCCGCCGGTGAACGCTGCGACAAGCTGGTGCAGGCCGCCGAGGAGCAGTTGGCCGAGGCGCGGAAGAAGGCCGAGGAACTGCGCGCGGACGCCGACGCGGAGGCGGGCAAGGTGCGGATCGCCGCCGTCAAGAAGGCGGAGGGCCTGCTGAAGGAGGCCGAGCAGAAGAAGGCCGCCATGCTGCGCGAGGCCGAGCAGTTGCGCGAGGAGGCCGCCGAGGAGGCGCAGCGCACGGTCGAGGCCGGGCAGCACGAGCTCGACCTTCTGATGCGCCGCCAGGAGGACATCAACGCGGAGATCTCCCGCGTGCAGGACGTGTTGGAGGCGCTGGAGTCGTTCGAGACGCCGGGTGCCGCCGCGTCAGGCGGCAAGGACGGCGGCGATTCCGACTCCGGATCGGATTCCGCTTCCGGTTCCGGTTCGGGCTCCGGACCGGGCTCCGGGTCCGGCGGGGGCTCCGGACGGGGGTCGGGGTCCGGCAAGAAGGGCGCCCGCGCCTCCGGCGCGAACAGTGGCGTGGCAGCGGGAGTTGGCGCGGGTACCACTCGTTCGAATGGCAAGGGTTCGGAGGCTTAGCCACTCGAACGAGGGCACATTCTCCAGATCAAACGCGCATAAGCTCGATGACACGCCGCTTGGACCCCTAGGATTCCTTCTATCACTCCCCGTCTGATAACCCGTCTGACTCGACAGGAACCCCATGAGCGACACTTCCTCCCCCTACGGCTTCGAGCTCGTGCGGCGTGGCTACGACCGCGGACAGGTTGACGACCGCATCGCGAAGCTGGTCGCCGACCGTGACAGCGCACTGGCCCGGATCACGTCTCTGGAAAAGCGCATCGAGGAGCTCCACCTCGAAACGCAGAACGCCCAGGCTCAGGTCAACGACGCGGAGCCGTCGTACGCCGGCCTCGGCGCCCGTGTCGAGAAGATCCTCCGCCTCGCCGAGGAGGAGGCCAAGGACCTGCGCGAGGAGGCCCGACGCGCCGCCGAGCAGCACCGTGAGCTCGCCGAGGGCGCCGCCCAGCAGGTGCGCAACGACGCGGAGCAGTTCGCCGCCGAGCGCAAGCAGAAGGCCGACGACGAGGGCTCCCGCATCGTCGAGAAGGCCAAGGGTGAGGCGGCCTCGCTGCGCAGCGAGGCCGAGAAGGACGCCCAGTCCAAGCGCGAGGAAGCCGACTCGCTCTTCGAGGACACCCGGGCCAAGGCCGCTCAGGCGGCTGCCGACTTCGAGACCAACCTCGCCAAGCGGCGCGAGCAGTCCGAGCGGGACCTGGCCTCCCGTCAGGCCAAGGCCGAGAAGCGGCTCGCAGAGATCGAGCACCGCGCCGAGCAGCTCCGGCTGGAGGCCGAGAAGCTGCGGACGGACGCGGAGCGCCGCGCCCGCCAGACCGTCGAGACGGCACAGCGCCAGGCGGAGGACATCGTCGCCGACGCCAACGCCAAGGCCGACCGGGTGCGCAGCGAGTCCGAGCGCGAGCTGGCCGCCCTGACCAACCGCCGCGACAGCATCAACGCACAGCTCACCAACGTGCGCGAGATGCTGGCCACCCTCACCGGTGCCGCCGTGGCGGCCGGTGGGCAGGCCGGGGACGAGGCGGCCGACGAGGAGGCGGCCGGCCGCTCGGTGCCCGCCCAGCAGTCCCGCTGACGGCTCCCCGCAGGTCCCTCGCCGTCACCGGGCCGCCTCGCCGCCCTTCCGGCAGGCCGTGGCCCGCCGGTGCAGCTGCGGGGCCGCCTACGCGGTCCCGGTGCGCTGCGGCCCGGTGCGGCTGCTTGTGGAACGCCCCCGCCCTTCGCGGTGCGGGGGCGTTCGCCTGTACCGGGGGCGCGCCGGGACGGGGGGCGAGGCCGGGTACGGGGGTGTGCGCCGCGCGTGCGGAGTCGGCGCGTGCGCGGGGCGGGCGCCTGTGCGGGGCCGGGGCTGCCGCCTCGGGGGTCCGCACGGAGTCCGTACAGACGTACAGCGAAGTTCCGTGCAGCAGGCGAAGGGGGGCGGCAGGGACTGCGCGCGGGACGCGCAGCGGCATCCGGAATCTCACATGTGTGAGTGGTGTGCGGATAATGCGCACGAGTGGCGGGGGAGACACGGGCCGCTTAGCGTCGAAGAATGATCGAGCTGCGGGACCTCACCAAACGGTACGGCGACAAGACCGCCGTCGACGGTCTCAGTTTCACCGTACGCCCCGGCATGGTCACCGGCTTCCTGGGGCCGAACGGTGCCGGGAAGTCGACCACCATGCGGATGGTGCTGGGCCTCGACGCCCCCACCCGTGGCGACGTACGCATCGAGGGCAAGCACTACGGCGAACTGAAAGAACCGCTCAACAGCATCGGCGCCCTCCTCGAAGCCAAGGGGGTGCACGGCGGGCGCAGCGCCTACAACCACCTGCTGTGCATGGCGCAGTCCAACGGCATCTCGGAACGCCGCGTCAGCGAGGTGCTGGAGATGGTGGGCCTGCGCGAGGTGGCCCGCAAGCGGCCCAAGGGTTTCTCGCTCGGCATGGGCCAGCGCCTCGGTATCGCCGCGGCCCTGCTGGGCGACCCGCGCATCCTGATGTTCGACGAGCCGGTCAACGGTCTCGACCCCGAGGGCATCCACTGGATCCGCACCCTGATGCAGCATCTGGCCCGCGAGGGCAGGACGGTCTTCGTCTCCAGCCATCTGATGAGCGAGATGGCGCAGACCGCGGAACACCTCGTGGTCATCGGGCAGGGCAAGCTGCTGGCGGACACCTCGATGTCCCAGTTCATCGCGGAGAACTCCCGTACCCGGGTACGCGTCCGCACGCCTGAGCCCGAACGGCTGCTGGACCTCCTGACCCGCGAGGGGCTGCGCCCGGCCGGCGGTGCGGAGGGGGTCATCGAGGTGGACGGTGACGAGGCTGCCCGCATCGGTGAGCTCGCCACCGCACACCGCCTCGTGCTGCACGAGCTGAGCCCGCAGCGGGCCTCGTTGGAGGAGGCGTTCATGCGGCTGACGGCACAGAGCGTCGAGTACCACGGCGCCGCTCCGAGCGCCGCACAGCCCCCTCCCGGACCCCAGGTCCCGCCCGGCGCCCAGGTGCCTCCCGGAGCCGGGGCCCCTCCCGGCAGCCAGGTCCCGCCGGGCACGCAGCCGCCCGGTGGCGGACAGATGCCGCCCGGTACGCAGCCGCCGGGCGGACAGGCGCCGCCGGGAGCGGAGCCACCGCCGGGCGGACAGGCGCCGCCCGGCGGCGGACAGGCGCCGGCACCAGGTACGCAGCAGCCGTCCGCCTGGGGTGAGAGCTGGAAGCAGAGGGGGCGCCGCCGATGAGTCACACCACCCGCGTACTCAAGTCCGAGTGGACCAAGGTCCGCTCCGTCCGCTCCACCCTGTGGACACTCGCCGCAGCCGTGCTCGTGTCCGTCGGTCTCGGCGCCCTGATCTGTGCGGTGACCGCGTCGACCTTCGGCGACATGTCGACCGTCGACCAGCGCACCTTCGACGCCACCTACACCAGCTTCGCCGGGATGGGCCTCGGCCAGCTCGCGATGATCGCCTTCGGCGTGCTCGTCGTCTCCGCCGAGTACAGCACCGGCATGATCCGCAACTCGCTGGCCGCCGTACCGCAACGCGGCACGTTCCTGTGGTGCAAGGTACTGATCGCCGGGCCACTCGTGCTGGTCATCGGCCTGATCACCAGCTTCTGTGCGTTCTACCTGGGGCAGGCGCTGCTGGGCGACCACGGGGTGAGCATCAGCGACCCCGGCGTGCTGCGCGCCGTGGTCGGCGGCGGCATCTACATGGCACTGATCGCCCTGTTCGCCGTGGGCATCACCTTCGTACTGCGCAGCCCCCTGCTGGCCTTCGCCATCCTGATGCCGTTCTTCTTCCTCGTCTCCAACATCCTCGGCACGGTCGACGCCACCAAGAAGGTCGGCCAGTACCTCCCCGACCAAGCGGGTACGACGGTGATGTCCGTGGTCCCCGGCACGCTGGACCGCCCCTACGGGCCCTGGGAAGGGCTGCTGATCATGGCGGCGTGGACGGCGGCGGCGCTGATCGCGGGGTTCGTCGTCCTCAAGAAACGCGACGCCTGACACCCCCGGCCCCCGGGAAGCGGCGACGTGCGCCCACCCGGGGGCCGCCTCATGGAACCGATCCGCGGCCTCGTAACCTCCTAGGCCATGTCCGGGGGCACGCAAGCCCCGAACTGCGTCCAGGGACAACGGATGATCGAGGCATACGGCCTGACGAAGCGCTACGGCGCCAAGACGGCCGTGTACAACCTGTCCTTCCAGGTGCGGCCGGGGGCCGTGACCGGGTTCCTGGGGCCGAACGGCTCCGGGAAATCGACCACGATGCGCATGATCCTGGGGCTGGACGCACCGACGTCCGGGCAGGTCACCGTGGGCGGGCACTCCTTCCGCGGGCTGCCCAACGCACCCCGCCAGGTCGGCGCACTGCTCGACGCCAAGGCCGTGCACGGCGGCCGCAGCGCACGCAACCACCTGCTCTCGCTGGCACAGCTGTCGGGCATCCCGGCCCGCCGCGTCGACGAGGTGCTGGGCGTCGTCGGGCTGCAGGACGTCGGCAAGAAGCGCTCGAAAGGGTTCTCGCTCGGCATGGGCCAGCGCCTGGGCATCGCCGCAGCGCTGCTCGGCGACCCGCAGGTCCTGCTCTTCGACGAACCGGTCAACGGCCTGGACCCCGAGGGCATCCTGTGGGTCCGCAACCTGATGAAGCGCCTGGCGAGCGAGGGCCGCACCGTCTTCGTCTCCAGCCATCTGATGAGCGAGATGGCGCAGACCGCCGACCATCTCATCGTCATCGGGCGCGGCCAGTTGATGGCCGACATGTCCGTACGGGAGTTCATCGAGCGCAACTCCATAGGGTTCGCCCGCGTGCGGACACCCGACGGTGAGCCCGAGCAGCGCGAGAAGCTGCTCACCGCCCTGCACGAGGCGGGCGGCCAGGCCCAGCCGGAGGAGGACGGTGCGCTCCGCGTCACCGGGCTGCCGCTCCCCCGCATCAGCGACCTGGCGCACGGCGCGGACGTGCGGCTGTGGGAGCTCTCCCCGCACCAGGCCTCGCTGGAAGAGGCATACATGCGCCTGACCCAGGGTTCCGTCGACTACCGCTCGACGACCGACCTGCGGACGGGCCTCCAGCAGCCCGGCACCCCCGCAGGGCCGGGCGGCGGTGCCATGCAAGGGGCACCGGCGTCGGCCCCCGCGATGGGCGCACCCGCCCCGCAGGCCGCGGCCGTGCCCGGCATGGCCGCCGCCCCCCAGATGCCGCCTGCCGGGCCGGCCCCGTCCGCCGGCCAGGGTCCCGCCCCGTACGGCATGCCGACGCCCCAGGGGCCGGCAGCGCAGGGCGCCCCCGCCCCGCAGGGCTACGCCGCGGCACCGCACGGGTACCCCGCGGCGCCGCAGGACGCGCCCCCGCCGAGCAGGCCGGAGGGCGGCACGATGCAGATGCGGGCGCCGCAGCCGGGCGCCAACCCGTACGCCACAGACGCTCCCGTCCCGCCACCCACCGCACCCTGGACCGGCCCGCAGCCGCCCGGCGACGGCCAAGGCGCCCAGCCCGGCACCGCACCGGGCGCGACTCCCGGCACGCCCAGCGACGCGAAGAACGAAGGCGAGGACGCCTGATGAGCACCCAGCACCACAACGGCCAGGCAACCCCCGCCCCGCCCGCCGCACCCGGCGCGGGCCCCGGCACGGGAACGGGCACCGGTGTGGCCGCCGGGCAGCCGAACCCCGCGGCCGACTGGCCGGGCGGCATCGCCCCGTACAGCTCCCCCATTCCAATGGCGCGCACCCACCTCGGCCACGCGCTCCTCTCGGAGTGGACGAAGATCCGTACGGTCCGCTCCACGGTGTGGACGCTCGGCGTGATGTTCGCGCTCGTCGTGGGCGTCGGCCTGCTGACCGCTCTCGCCCTCAGCGGTGAGGACTACACCGGGATGCCGTTGCTCTCCAGCGGACTGTTCGGCCTGATGCTCGGACAGATCTGTGTGATCACGCTCGGCGTGCTGGCGATCTCCTCCGAGTACGGCACCGGCATGATCCGCTCGACGTTGACCGCCTGCCCGCAGCGGGGCCGGGTCCTGCTGGCCAAGTCCGCGGTCTTCTTCGTGCTGGCGTTCGTGACGACGACGCTGGCCTGCACCCTGACGGCGCTGCTCAACTCCGTGCTGCTGAGCGACCAGACGCCTCCCTCGTACGGGTCCCACGGCCGGCTCGCCGATTCCTTCGAAGGAGGGAAGCTCGTCGCCTCCGGCGGTGAATGGCTCGGTGCGACGATCGGCGCGGGCCTGTACGTGGCGCTGCTGGGTCTGTTGTCGCTGGCGGTCGGCGCGCTGCTGCGGCACTCGGCGGGCGCCATCACCACCATGATGGGCATCGTGTTGCTGCCGCTGCTGATGGCGGTGTTCATGGCGGGCGAGGCCCTGCGGGACATCCGGGAGATGCTCATCGAGTACTCCCCGCTGAACGGCCTGGCCTCCCTCTACCGCATCCCGATGTCCACGGACCAGGACGCCACGGGCTGGCCCCTGCTAAGCGGTCTGGCGCTCGTCACCCTGGTCGTTCTGGGCGCGGCATACGCCCTGCTGAGCAAGCGGGACGTCTAGGTTCCGGGGCCTCCCCCTCCCCCTCCCCCTCCCGCCCCTCCCCGATGTCGCCCTCGCCGCAACGCCCCTCAGTAGCGGGGGGCGTTGCGGGACCGCTGGAGTCTGGCGCTGCGGCGGTCGCGGGCGTTCCAGCAGGCGCGGTGCCAGTGGCGCCGGTCGGCGACGTCCCCTGTCAGAGGCCAGACGACGACATGCGGCACGCCGGGGGCGATCTCCTGGTCGCAGCCGGGACACCGGTAGTGCTTGAGTGCCGCTCCGCCGCTTATCTGGCGGACCGCCCACTCCTCGCCCCGCCACTCCTCGGTGCGCTCCAGGCCGTAGCGCGGGCGACCGTCGCGGCCGTCCCCGTCACGGGACGCCGCGGTGCCGGTGCGGGCGGCCTTGGCTGAGGGGGCGGCACCGCTGCGGGAGCGGTTACGGCGCGGGGACACGTGGTCACCTCGGGAGGGGTCGGCGGCAGTGGACAAGGTGGCAGCCGCTCGCGGCGCCGTGCGGACGCCGGGTGGCGGGCGCGGCGGTGGCTGTGTGCGTTCCAGCCTACGCATGGGTGAGGGGGCCGGTCCGGGTTGTCCACAGGAGGGCGCTGATTGGCGTTCATCACATGAACAGGGAGGCGGGCCGTGCCTTCGGCACGTGTCACGCGTTAGTGCCGGGTGAGGAGGTGTCCGGCTCCGCGGGGCGCCTCGTCCCGGGCCAGGCCGTCGGCCGCGGGCGGACACGGAAGCGGTGGGCAATGCGAGTTGGAGCTTTCGTCCTGGGTGCGCAGTTCCCGGGTCAGGGGCAGGGAGAGGCGCTGGAGCGGGCGCTGCGGGCCGGCGAGGAGGCGGAGGCGGCGGGGCTGTCGGACGTCTGGCTGGCCGAGCACCACTTCGTCTCGTACGGCGTGTGCCCCTCGGCGGTGACGCTCGCGGCTCTGCTGCTGGGGCGCACACGGCGGATCGGCGTCGGCACGGCCGTGAGCGTGCTGCCCACCGCGCATCCGGTCGCTCTCGGTGAGCAGACCGCGCTGTTGCACCTGCTGTCCGAGGGGCGCTTCACCCTCGGGGTGGGCCGGGGTGGACCGTGGGTGGACCTGGAGGTGTTCGGCGGCGGGCTGGAGGCGTTCGAGGAGGGTTTCCCCGAGGCTCTCGATCTGTTGCTGCGGTGGCTGCGCGAGCCGCGGGTGGGCGCGGACGGCGGGCGGTACCGGTTCCGTGAGGTGCCGGTGGTGCCGCGCCCCGACTGCGCCGTCGCGGCGAGTGGTGGCGAGGCCCCGGAGGCGGGCGCCCCCGGGGTGGTGGTGGCCTGTACCTCGCCGGGCACGGTGCGGTTGGCTGCGGCCCGGCTGCTGCCCATGCTGCTGGGCATGCACGCCGGGGACGAGGAGAAGGCGGAGATGGTGCGCATGTGGCGGCGGGAGGCACTCGCGGCGGGCCATGCGTACGAGGAGGTCGAGGCCGCCGCGGCGCAGCACGTCTCGGCCGGCGTGGTGCAGGTGGGGGACTCCTCCAGCGAGGCACAGGAGGCGCTGGTCAAAGCCATGCCCGGCTGGCTGCGCGAGGGGCTGGGGCAGCATGTGACGGTCGACGGGCGACCGCGCCGGATGCGTGATCCGATGGGTTACACGGAGCTGTTGTGCGAGCTGCATCCGGTCGGTGCGCCCCGGTTGTGCGCGGACCGGCTCGCGGCGACCGCGGAGCGCACGGGCATCGCAAGCTTCGCTCTGCTGGTGGAGGGCACCGGGGACCGCGACGCCACGGTGCGCAACATCCACCGGCTGGGCGACGAGGTGCTTCCGCTCGTCCGGTGAGACAGGGTTCTTCCGCTCGCCGGGGAGCCGCCGTGCGGTTCACGGGGGCGACGGGTAAAGGCTGAAAACCGCCGCAAGAGGCCGCAAGCCGTTGCGGCGGTGGCCCGCCCACCGCCGCAACGATGCATGCCCCGTCCGCCGTCCCGTTCGCGTCAGGCGACGGGGTGGCGGTCAGCAGTCACGCAGTTCCGGGGACTGGTTGAGCAACTGGCCGCGCACGGACGTGAAGCGGGCGAGGCGCTCGTCCACCGACGAGTCGAGCGGGAAGACGGCGACCCGGTGGCAGTTCTGGAACGCGAGCCGCACCCCGAAGTGGCGTTCCAGTGCGCCCCGTATCGCATCGCTCGCCAGCGCACGGAGCAACTGGCCACGGTGCTGCTCGTCAGGGGGCGGAGTCTGGTTGTCGGCGAACTCGCCGCCGTCGACCTTCAACTGCGCGACGAGCGAGCTGACCATCTCCCACGCGTAAGGGAGGGACGTGCGGACGCAGTCGACGAACGCCGCCTCATCCACCTCGCCACGTTCAGCCTGTTCCAACAGCGCAGGTGGGACGTCGAGCGACATGGGTTTCTCCTCTCGCGACCCGGCCGGGGAGCCGGATCTCTTGGGGGTGAAAGGACATCACCGTGTAGTCGCGCAACCTCGGACGGCGACGCCCAGCTTCACGGTACGGCTCCCGGGGTGGGAAGAGGACGGGAATGGGAATACTCGCGCCACTGTCGAACGCCGCATCCGGGGGCGAATCGCGCGCCGGTGCGCCCGTCAAGTAGCGTGACCGACCATGCGTCTCGTCATCGCCCGCTGTTCTGTCGACTACGCCGGCAGGCTCACCGCGCACCTTCCCTCCGCTCCCCGGCTCATCCTGATCAAGGCGGACGGTTCGGTCTCCGTGCACGCCGACGACCGTGCGTACAAGCCTCTCAACTGGATGTCGCCGCCCTGCACCCTCAAGGAGGGGGACGACCAGCGGTGGACGGTGGAGAACAAGGCCGGCGAGAAACTCATCATCACGATGGAGGAGATCCTGCACGACTCCTCGCACGAGCTGGGTTCCGATCCGGGGCTGATCAAGGATGGCGTGGAAGCACACCTTCAGGAGCTTCTCGCGGACCGGATGGAGACGCTCGGCGACGGATGGTCGCTCATCCGGCGCGAGTTCCCCACCGCGATCGGCCCGGTGGACATCCTGTGCCGGGACGGCGACGGGGCGACCGTCGCCATCGAGATCAAGCGGCGCGGCGAGATCGACGGCGTCGAGCAGCTCACCCGCTACCTGGAGCTCCTCAACCGCGATCCGCATCTGTCTCCGGTGAAGGGCGTGTTCGCGGCGCAGGAGATCAAGCCGCAGGCCAGGGTGCTGGCCACCGACCGCGGAATCGACTGCGTCACTCTCGACTACGACGCCCTGCGCGGCATCGAGGACGACAAGCTCCGCCTGTTCTGAACCCCTCCGGGGCACCCGGGTGCGCCGGGTCAGCCGAGGATTCCGCGGCCGTACGCGGTGGCCACGGCCGCCGCCCGGTCGTTGACTCCGAGCTTGGCGTACAGGTGGGTGAGGTGGGTCTTGACGGTGGCCTCGCTGATGAACAGGGCGCGCGCGATCTCGCGGTTGGGGGTGCCCTTGGCGACCAGTTCCAGGACTTCGCGCTCCCGGGCGCTGAGAGCGTGCCGTTTCTCCGCCGGGCGCGGGTCCCGCACGCGGTCGACGAGGCGGGAGGCGACAGCGGGCGAGAGCACGGTGCGGCCGGCTGCCACGTCCCGTACGGCGGCGAACAGTTCCTCGGGCGGCGCGTCCTTGAGCAGGTAGCCGCTGGCGCCCGCCTCGATCGCCGGGAGGGTGTCCGCGTCGGTGTCGTAGGTGGTGAGGACGAGGACCTTGGTGGGCAGGCGGCGCCGGACGATCTGCGCGATGGCCTCGACTCCCCCGCCCCGCGGCATCCGCAGGTCCATCAGCACCACGTCGGGCGCCAGCCGGGCGGCCAGCTCCACCCCCTGGACGCCGCCCGCCGCCTCGCCCAGCACACGGAAGCCGGGCGCCGACTCGAAGATGGCCCGCAACCCGTCCCGCACGACGGGGTGGTCGTCGACGAGGAGGAGGGAGACGGGGCACGGCCCGGGTGGCGGGTGTTCAGTCGTCATGGCGGACCAACGGTACGCGAGCCGAGACCGCCGTCCCCCCTCCCGGCTCCGTCTCCACCTCGACGGTGCCGGCGAGGCGTTCGGCACGGGAGCGCATGCCGGACAGCCCGAACCCGCCGCCGTCGCTGCTGGGTTCGCGGACCGTACGCAGGTCGAAGCCGCGCCCGTCGTCGCGGACGTCGAGGCTGACCTCGTCGTCCATGTAGGAGAGGGTGACCCCCACGCGGGTGGCGCAGGCGTGCCGGTCGACGTTGGCGAGGGCTTCCTGGGCGATCCGGAGCAGGGTCGCCTCCACCTCGGCGTGGAGGGGCTCGGGGTCGCCGGTGACGGTGCATTCCGCGCGGGCGCCGCTGGAGCGGGCCCAGTCCTCGGTGGCCTTGTGCAGAGCCGCAGGCAGCGCGTCGTGTTCGAGCTCCCGCGGGGCGAGGTTCTGCACCGACCGCCGTGCCTGCGCGAGGCTGCGCCGGGCCAGGTCGGAGGCCAGGTCCAGGTGGGGCCGCGCCGCGTTCCCGGTCTCGCTGTCGGCGGCGGCGCCGAGCTGGGTGATGATGCCGGTGAGGCCCTGGGCGAGGGTGTCGTGGATCTCGGCGGCCAGCCTGCGCCGTTCGTCGTTGACGCCGGCTTCGCGTGCCTGGAGGAGCAGTTGGGCGTGCAGGCCCGCGTTCTCCTCCAGGGCCTGTTCCAGCCGGGCGTTGGTGCGGGCGAGCTCGGCGATGGTGGCTTCGCGGACGCGGGCCGCCTCGGCCTCCTGGTCGTTGAGGTGGACGAAGTAGAGGACCAGGAAGGCGTTCATCGCGAACAGCACGAAGAGGACCAGCCAGCCGTCGAAGGTGGCGGGAGGCAGTCCGCCGGACTGGGATCCGGCCACGGTCACGGCGTTGACGAGGAGCCCGAGCCGTACCCAGCGGGCCGGCAGCCGGCGGGCGACATCGAAGTAGCCGAGGACGGCGAAGAGCCCGCAGAAGGGGTTGAGCCAGGTCAGCACGGCGGCGATCGCCGAGCGGAGCACGTAGTAGACGACGCCGCGCCGGACCGGCCGGGAGGCTGTGCGGACGGTCCTGCCCCACCAGATCTGCAGGAGGAGCGCCGCCGTCAGCAGCACGGCGGCGGCCATCTCCTGCGCCGTGGTCATCAGCTGCCGGGCGGTGGCCACGGTCAGCAGGGTGGCCAGGGCGAGGAGCGCGTACGGTCCCCAGCGGAAGAAGCGTTCCCATCCGGTGAGGGCCGTGGCCGGATCCGCTTCCCGCTGCTGCGGGAGGGAGGCGGCCGCCCCGTCGTGCGTCATGCATCCAGTGTGCCGGGACTGTGGGGGCAGAAGCCGGGCGCGGCCGGTCACTCCCAGCGGAACCAACGCGTCGCCGACCGGGTGAGGACCGCTGCCCACAGCGCTGTCACCCCCAGGTGCGTCAGCTCGGGCCAGCTTCCCGTGGCGGCCTGGTTCAGCGCCTGGGAGGCGGCGCCGAACGGGGTGGACTCGACGATGTGCCGCAGCGCCGCCGGCATCGTCTGCACCGGTGCCCAGACGCCCGCGGTGAACATCACCGGGAAGAGGATCACCGTGCCGGTCGCCTGTGCGGTCTTCCCGGTGCGGACCAGGGAGCTGATGAGGGCGCCGAGGGCGAGGGCGGCGGCCTCGGTCAGCAGGACGGCCAGCACGTATCCGGCGAGCTGCCGGGGCAGTGCCACGCCGAAGGCGAGGCGTCCGATGCCGAGGACGAGCAGCACCGACGCCGCGCCGGTGCAGCCGTGCAGCACGATCTGCGCGGTGAGCAGGTGGCGGGGGCGCGCGGGCGTGGCGCGGAGTCTGCGGAGGATGCCGCGTTCCCGGTAGCCCGTCAGGACGGCGGGCATCGACTGGACCGCCGAGACGATGACGCTCAGCAGCACGGCCACGGGTACGTACAGGTCGACTGTCCGCCGCCCGTCCAGGTCGGCGGAGGCCTGCCGGAAGGAGGGGATGAGGCCGAGGACCGTGAGCAGCACGGAGGGGAAGGCGACGGTCCAGAAGAGCGCGGCCGGCTCGCGCAGGAACAGCCGGAACTCGGCGCGCAGCACCGCGAGGGAGGCGGCGGCCCTGCGTGTGCGCCAGCCGCCGCGTGCCGCGCTGGCCGTGGGGGTGGCGGGTGGGTGTGCCGTCGTCATGCGGGGTTCTCCTGCCGCGTGCGGGGCCGTGATCCGCCGGGTGACGCGGGAGCGGCCGAGGGCTTCTCGGTGTCGGTCAGGTCGAGGAACGCGTCGTCCAGCGTGGCGTCCTGGACCCGGAGCTGCCCTGCGGTGATGCGGCGCCTGGCGAGGGTGGACAGGAGCACCTCGACGGTCTCGTCCGTGCCGTGCAGGGTGATGCGGGGCCCGTGCGTCCGTACCGAGCGGGCCCCGGGCAGTGCCTGGAGTTCTGTTTCGGCGAGGGGCCGGGAGGGGGTGAAGGCGACGACCGTGGGGTCGGCCTTCCGGCTGATCAGTTCGGCGGGGGTGCCCAGGGCAGCGAGGCGGCCCCGGTCGATGACGGCGACGCGGTCGCACAGCCGCTGTGCCTCTTCCATGAGGTGGGTGACCAGCAGCACGGTCACCCCGCGGGCGCGGATCTCCTCCACCAGTTCCCACACCGCGCGGCGGGCCCGCGGGTCGAGACCCGTGGTCAGCTCGTCCAGGACGACGGCACGCGGGTTACCGAGGAGGGCCAGGGCGATGAAGAGGCGCTGCTTCTGGCCGCCGGAGAGTGTGCCGAACCGCACGTCGAGGCGGTCTCGGAGCCCCAGCCGGGCCGCGAGGTCGCGCCAGTCGGCGGGCCGGGGGTGGAAGGAGGCGTAGAGCCGCAGGGCCTCGCCCACGGTGAGCTTGGGCTGGAGCTGACTTGCCTGGAGCTGGGCGCCGAGGATCCGGGTGACCTCGTCGTGCTCGGTGACGGGATCGAACCCGGCGACGCTGATCCGCCCGGCGTCGGGGGTGCGCAGCCCCTCCACGCACTCGACGGTGGTGGTCTTGCCCGCACCGTTGGGGCCGAGGATCCCGAAGATCTCGCCTTCCTCGACGGTGAAGCCGACACCGTCCACGACCGGGCGCCCGCCGTACTCCTTGCGCAGCCCGCTGACTTCGACAATTGGCATGCCAGGAGCGTGGCGCAGCGGTGCCCGTGCGCACATCGGCCATCGCTCTCGTCCTGCCATCAGCCGATCAGTTGATGCCAGGACCACGCCCCGGGTGCGGTCAGCCCTGCGAGGGTGACCCGGACGACGGGCTGCCGCTGCCGCTGCCCCCGTCGCCGGGGGCGGTGTGCCCGCTGCCGGGGGCCCGGCCGGTCGCCGTGCCGGAGGCGGAGCCGCCGCCGGAGGGTTCGGAGGACGGGTCCTCGGTCGTCGGGTCGTCGGTGGGTGTGGGGTCGGGGTCCTCGGAGGTGGGCGGGTCGTCCGGCGAGGAGGGGGGATCGTCCGGCGAGGAGGGCGGGTCCTCGGGCGAGGACGGCGGGTCGTCGTGGCCCGGGTCGCTGCTGTGGTCCCCGGGGGAGCTGGAGGTGCCCTTGGTCGAGCTGGGCGTGTCGTCGGCCGGTGCGCTGCTCTTGTCGGTGGAGGAGGGCGCGTCCGTGTCGGGCGACGGCGAGCCCGCTGCGGGCTGCCGGTGGGCGGGGGTGCCGGTGTCGTCGTCCCCGGAGGGCTCGTCGCCGGCGTTCTTCTCGTCGTCCTCCTGGGAGGTGGTGGAGTCGGGTCGTACGGTGTCGGGCGTGCCGTTCTCGTCGGAGACGGTGCCCAGCGTCACGACGGTGCCGAGGACGGCGGCGAGCAGGGCGCCGGCGCCCGCGGCGGCCATGTTCCGCTTGCTGCTGGTGAGGGCCCGCCAGCCGCGGGGGGCACCGTGCCGCGCACCCTTGCCGGCGGCCGCGCTCGGGAAGGGCTCGTCGCCGGGACCGGCCGGGGCCGAGGCGGAGACGAGCGTCTCGCCCGGTGCCTCCTGCGCGGCGGCGGCCGGGGCGAGCACGGCGGTCGGCCCCTCGGTGGGTCCGTGCGGTGCCCCCGGTCCGGGCGGGGGCGACACGGCCGTGCTGCCGTCCGGCGGGGTGGCGGTCCCGTAGGGGGGTGCCGCGGCGAAGGCCGACCCGGCGGCGCCGGTGCCGCCCGCCATGGCGAGCCGGTCGGTGACCAGTGCCAGCGCCCGGCGCCCGGCGACCATGCCGCGCTGTTCCGCGAGAGTGCCGCGCAGGGCGAGCGCCGCCTCCAGCTCGGTGCGGGCCCGTTCGGGGTTGCCCGCGGCGAGGGCGAGGATGCCCAGTTCGTGGTGGAAGTAGGCCTCCTCGGCGAGTTCGCCGGAGGCCCTGGCTGCTTCCTGTCCGCAGCGCAGCATCCGTTCCCAGGCGCTCCAGCGCATGCCTGCCGCCAGGGCGGGGGCGGCGGTACGGGCCAGCAGCACGGCGGCGTTGGAGTTGCCGCCCTGGTGGGCGCCGCGGGCGGCGGCCAGCAGCGCGTCGGCTTCCTGGGTGAGGCGGGCGGCGCCGAGGGAGGGGTGCCCCGCCCACCAGGCGTAGTGCTGCGCGGCGGCGAGGGCGCGGGTGTCGCGGCCCTCGCCGAAGCCGGCCCCGGTGAGCTGTTCGGCGACACCTGCGGCCAGCCGGAAGTGGTCGCCGGCCGGGCTGATCAGGCCGAAGGAGAGGAGTTCGGTGACGCAGTCCTCGGCGTGCGGGTCGCCGGTGAGGGCGGGGAGCTGGGTGGGGTGCGGGAGGACGCCGTCGAGGGCGAGGGCGGTCAGCAGCGCGTCGCGGCCCGCCTCGGTCAGGGCCGCGGCCAGCAGGGGCGTCAGTGCGGCGTCGCCGCTGAGGCCGGGGACGACTCCGCCGCTGCCCTGCAGCCGCAGCAGTGCGCCGGCCTGCACGAAGCGCAGCGCCAGACCCTCGGAGTCGAACCACAGGCCGGACGCCCAGTCGGCTTCGTCGTCGGTGAGCTGGCGGTGGACGGCGCGCTCCAGCAGTTCCACGCAGCCGGTGCGGCTGAGCCCGGCGAGGAAGACCTCGTCGACGCAGGAGTCGGCGGCGGGCGCGGGCACCTGCGGCGTGGTGGTGAACAGGAAGGCGCACTCGGGGGTGGCGCGGAGCAGCTCGTCGAGGGCGGTGCCGCCGAACTCCAGGTCGTCGACGAGGACGACGGCGCCGACGCCGGCCAGTGCGCGCACCAGTTCGATCTTGCCGGGTCGGTGGAGGGGGGCGTGGTGCACGGCGGCGAACAGGTCGTACATCAGGTCGCTGGGGGTGCGGCGGTGGCCGCTGAGCCGCACGACGCCGTCGGGGGCGAGGTGGGCGACGTCCTCGGCGACGGCGTCGATCAGGGTGCTGCGTCCCGATCCGGGCGGCCCGGTGAGCCGTACGGAGCGGCCGCGGGAGAGCAGCCGCGTGAGGCGTTCGCGCTCCTCGTCCCGCTCGACGAGGCTGCCGGGCGGAAGCTGGGCCGCAGCCGTGGGCCCGGGGACCGCGGGCCGCTCCTGCGGGGCGAGCTTGCGGGGGGCCTGCTGCCGGTCGCCGGGCGGGCGGGGCTCGACCTCGCTGCCGTCGACGGGGTTGACGGTGACGAGGTACTCCTCGGCGACGAGCCGGACGGCCCTGGCCGGGTCGCCGGCGGGCCGCTCGGTGCCGTCCGCCGTGCCGCCGGCAGCTTGCGCGCCGGAGCGTGCGCCACCGGCCTGGGCGCCGCCGGACCGCGCGCCGTCGGCGGGTGCGGGGCCGGGCCGTGCGTCGCCGGTGGGCTCGTGCGGGTCACCGTGCGGGAAGCTGTCGCTGCCGTGCCGATCCATCGTCATGTCTCCCAAGAACTGATGGCGCCTCCGGCCGCCCGGGTGGGGCCGGTCCGGTGCGCGCCCTCCATTGTCCAGGAAGCGGAGCGGTGCGGGGGCGGCACCGGCGGGATTGTCATGGGTTCGCCAGGACCCCGGACCGTCCGTGCCCGGCGGACCCCGTGGACCGGCCGCCCGCGGCCGCGGATCCGACCGGCTCGATCGCCAGGATCCGGTGCAGCCGGGTGGCCACCAGAACGCGCTGCATCTGCGGCGGCACCTTGCGGAGGACGAGCCTTCTGCCGCAGCGCCCCGCCCGGCGGTGCGCGCCCATGATCACGCCGAGCCCCGTGGCATCCCACGAGTCGAGCGCGGCGAGGTCGAGCACGAGGTCGCCGTCGCCCGAGTCGACAGCGGCGTGCAGGACCGTACGGGCGTCCGCGGCGCTGCGGACGTCGAGACGACCTCCGACGACCAGCTCGGCGTGGTCGCCCCTGATGTCCATATGTGCTCCCGGAGTGGTGTCCGTGGCGTGCGTCCTTCGGTGTGCTGCCCGGCCCCCTGGCAGATGTTCCGGACCGGGATGCTGCGGTGACTCCCCGTGACGGTCGCGGAGTCCGATGCGCTGCGGGAAGGCCGCCCTCCGCGGGTGGGGAGGGGCGCCCTCGGGGCCCTCCCAGTGAAGACGGATTCCGGTGGGGCCGAGTTGTCGTCCGTGTCCTGACCGATACGGACTTTCACCCTTGCGGGCGAGCGGCCGTGCAGCCGAAAGGGCCGGAGGCGGGGCCTCAGTGGGTGTAGAAGCCCTGCCCGCTCTTGCGTCCGAGATCCCCGGCGTCGACCATCCGCCGCATCAGCTCCGGAGGGGCGAACTTGCCGTCCTGGGACTCGGTGTGGATGTTCTCGGTGGCGTGCAGCAGGATGTCGACGCCTGTCAGGTCGGCGGTGGCCAGCGGGCCCATGGCGTGCCCGAAGCCGAGCCTGCAGGCGGTGTCGATGTCCTCGGCCGAGGCGACGCCCGACTCGTAGAGCCTGGCCGCCTCGACCACGAGGGCCGAGATGAGGCGGGTGGTGACGAAGCCGGCGACGTCGCGGTTGACGACGACGCAGGTCTTGCCGACGGACTCGGCGAACTCCCGGGCGGCCGTGAGGGTCTCGTCGCTGGTCTTGTGGCCGCGTACCAGCTCGCACAGTGCCATCATCGGCACCGGCGAGAAGAAGTGGGTGCCCACGACCCGCTCCGGCCTGGCGGTGGCTGCCGCGATCTTGGTGATCGGGATGGCGGAGGTGTTCGAGGCCAGGACGGTGTGCTCGCCGACGAGCTCGTCGAGGGCCGCGAAGATCTCCCGCTTGACCTCGATCCGCTCGAAGACCGCCTCCACGACGACGTCGGCGTCGGCCGCCGCGTCCAGGTCCGTGGTGGTGGAGATGCGCGCCAGCGCCGACTCGGCGTCCGCGGCCGTCAGCTTGCCCTTGGCGACGAACTTGTCCACGGACGCCTTGATCCCGTCGGTGCCCCGGGCGAGCGCCTCGTCCGTCACATCGCGGAGCGTCACATCCCAGCCCGCCACGGCGGAGACCTGCGCGATTCCGGAGCCCATGAGGCCGGCTCCGATGACGGCGAGCTTCTTCGCCACGTTCTTCCCCTCACTTCGCGTCCCGCCGGGTGGTCCGCCCGCTGGTGCGGCGTCACCCGCGCGCCTGTGATTGACCGTCCGCCCGGCGGACATTAGCGCTTATCGGCGCGGCATGGGCCGGGAAGAGACACGTATCACGTCTCACATGGCGGACGTCACACCGCCGGGTGGCCGTAGGTGAGGGCGGATCAGGGGTGGGGCCTGGTCGCGTAGTTGAGGAGCTCGTCGGTGACCAAGGATTCGTAGGCGTCCAGTTCGGCGAGTGCGTCGCGGGCCGCCTGTTCGGGTGAGGTGCCGTCGGCGATCGCGAGCGTGGCGTGCCTGGTCACCAGCTCCGTCACGTTCACCAGCTCGTAGGCGACCAGCCCGGGCAGGGGGTCGCCGTCGGCCGCACCGGTCTCCGCCACCAGGGTCTCCCGCAGCCGGGCGGCGGTGCGGTGGTGCAGCACCATCAGGCGTGCGACGAGGGCGGGGGACTCCCGCACCACACGCATGAAGTCGTCGAAGCCCTCCCGGACACCGCCGTAGATGTTCCGGTCGGCGATGTCCTGGCGCAGCCTGCCCAGCACCGCCGCGGCGGCGGACCGGCCGGGCTCGCGCTCGCGCACCAGGGAGGCGGCGCGCTCGACCATCTCCTCCTCCCGGTCGAAGAAGAGGTCCTCCTTGGCCGGGAAGTAGTTGTAGACCGTGTTGACCGAGACGTCCGCGGCGTCGGCGATCTCGGCGATGGTGACCGCGTCGAAACCGCGCGCCATGAACAGACCGGTGGCGATGTCGGAGATCCGCTGCCGTGTCAGGCGTTTCTTCCGTTCCCTGCGGCCCTCTGTCGGGGCGGTGCTGGCCATGGCCTCATCGTACGCGTCGCTGGTGACGGTCAAAACTTGGGTAGGTTGCAATATTTGGGCGACTCTGTTTTTCTGTCGGCATGCCAGCAGCCATCCACGCCACCGGGCTGACCCGGACCTTCCACACCAGGAACGGCACCGTCGAGGCCGTCCGCGGTATCGACCTGACCGTCCAGGAGGGCGAGATCCTCGGCTTCCTCGGCCCCAACGGAGCAGGCAAGACGACCACGCTGCGGATGCTCACCACGCTGCTGCCGCCCACCGCGGGCAGCGCCACGGTGGCCGGCCGCGACCTGGTAACCGACCCGCGCGGCGTGCGGCACCGCATCGGGTACGTCGCCCAGTCCGGCGGCGTCGACCCCTCCGTCAGCGTCCGCGAGGAGCTCACCACCCAGGGCAGGCTCTACCGTCTGACCAAGGAGGAGGCCGAGCAGCGCACGTCGGAGCTGGCGGTCGAACTGGAGCTGACCGGGCTACTGGAGCGACCCTGCCGGGCCCTGTCCGGCGGGCAGCGGCGGCGGCTCGACATCGCCATGGCGCTCACCCACCGTCCCGCCCTGCTCTTCCTGGACGAGCCGACCACCGGGCTCGACCCGGGCAGCCGCGCCGACCTGTGGACACTGGTGCGCACCCTGCGCCAGGAGCGCGGCATGACGGTCTTCTTGACGACCCACTACCTGGACGAGGCCGACGCGCTCGCCGACCGCCTGGTGATCGTGGACGGCGGGCGCATCGTCGCCGAGGGCACCTCCGCCCAGCTCAAGCAGGCCCACGCCGGATCCGCCGACGCCAGCCTCCAGGACGCCTTCATCGCGTTGACCGGGCGCGATACCAGGCGCGCACCCGCGGACTCGGCGCCGCTTGCCGTCTGATCCCGTCCCGACGACGAAACGGAAGCCCATGCCCGCCCTGCTCACCGACACCGGCATCATCGCCAGGCGCTACGTCCGCCAGACCCTCTCCTCGCGCCTCAACCTGCTGTTCGGGCTGCTCCAGCCGCTGCTCTTCCTGATCTTCTTCGGCCCCCTCCTGGAGGACCTCGACCTGGATCGAGGCGGCGACTCGTGGCAGACGCTCGTGCCGGGCCTGCTCGTCCAGCTCGGCCTGTTCTCCTCCGCCTTCGTCGGCTTCACCGTCCTGATCGAGAAACAGCACGGGGTGGTGGAGCGGATGCGCGTCACCCCCGTCAGCCGACTGGCCCTGCTGCTGGGGCGGCTGGTGCGCGACATCCTCCAACTCCTGGCGCAGTCGCTGCTGCTGGTCCTGGTGGGTGTTGCCTTCGGACTGCGGGCACCCCTGCTGGGGGTGGCCGTGGGGTTCGTCCTGGTCGCCGTGCTGGCCGCCTCGCTCGCCTCGCTGTCCTACGCGCTGGCGATGCGCGTGAACTCCCCGCAGGAGTTCGCACCGGTGATCAACTCGCTCAACCTGCCCGCGATGCTGCTCTCGGGCATCCTGCTGCCGATGACGCTGGCCCCCGGCTGGCTGGACGCCGTCTCCCACTTCGTGCCCTTCCGGTACGTCGTCGACGCCGTGCGCGAGGCCTTCCTCGGGCACTACACGGGCGGCTCCCTCGCCCTGGGCGGCGCGGTGGCCCTGGCACTGGCGGCCGTCTCGCTGGGGCTGGGCACCCAGGTGTTCCGGAAGGTCGGCGCCTGACGGCACGGGCCGGGCCGCAGCGGTCCGGTCCCGGCCGTGCGGGCTACGCTCGCGGCATGGTTAACCTCACGCGGATCTACACCCGTACCGGCGACAAGGGCAGCACCGCGCTCGGTGACATGAGCCGCACCGCCAAGACCGACTCCCGCATCGCGGCGTACGCGGACGCCAACGAGGCCAACGCCGCGATCGGTGTCGCCCTGGCCACGGGTGACCTGGCCGAGGAGGTCCGCACCGTCCTGCTGCGGGTCCAGAACGACCTGTTCGACGTGGGCGCCGACCTGTCCACTCCCGTCGTGGAGAACCCGCAGTTCCCGCCGCTGCGCGTGGAACAGGCCTACATCGACAAGCTGGAGACCGACTGCGACCGCTTCCTGGAAGACCTGGAGAAGCTGCGGTCGTTCATCCTTCCGGGCGGCACAGCGGGCGCGGCGCTGCTCCACCAGGCGTGCACCGTCGTCCGCCGCGCCGAACGCTCCACCTGGGCCGCCATGGAGGAACACGGCGAGACGATGAACCCGCTGACCGCGACCTACCTCAACCGCCTCTCCGACCTGCTGTTCATTCTCGCCCGCACGGCCAACAAGGCGGTCGGCGACGTGCTGTGGGTGCCGGGCGGCGAACGGTGAGCGCTCCACCGGGCGGACGGCCCGCCCTGCTGATGGACCTGGGCGGCGTGGTGGTCGAGGACAAGCTGCCGGCCGCGTCGGCCAAATGGGCGGCACGGCTGGACATCACTCCCGACGCCTTCGTCACGGCCGTCTACGCGGGCAACGACACGGAGGTCCTCGTCGGACGGATGAGCGGACCCCGGTGGTGGTCCGTGGTCCGCGAGCGGCTCGGCCTGACGGCGCAGGAGGTGCCCGAGCTGCGGGCGGACCTGGCGGCGGACCCGGTGTGGGACCAGGCGCTGCTCGACGCGGTACGGGCGCTGCGGGGCAGGGCGGCCACCGCGTTCGTCAGCAACGCCTGGCCGGACGCCCGCCCCCACCTCGGCGCCGTGCTCCCCGCCGCCGACGTCGCCGTGCTCTCCTGCGAGGTGGGCTGTGCCAAGCCGGACCGGCGCATCTACACCCACACTCTTCAACTGCTGGGCGCCACCGCCTCCGAGGCGCTGTTCGTCGACGACGTACCGGCCAACGTGGAGGCCGCCCGCGCGCTGGGCATGCAGGGACACGTGCACACCGACGCGGCCTCCACACTGTCCGTCCTCGACACGTTCGCCGCCGGCCTGCCCGAGGCCGGCGACTCCTGATCTCGGGGCGCCGCACACCGGTCCGGGAGGGGCGAGTACCGTGCCCGCATGGCCATACCGGGGGCACAGCCGCACCAGCCACAGCAGCCGCACGCCCAGCAGCCCTACTCTCCGCCGCCGTACGGACAGCAGCCCCCTGCCGGACAGGCGTACGCGCAACAGCCCACCTCCACGGCACTTCCCGTGGGCCAGTTCAACCCGTACGCGCAGCCGCACCCCGCACCCACGGTCCCGCCCGGGCCGCCGTCGGGCCCGCCCGCACGCGCCGGCGGGCCGCGCTGGCTGTGGGCGCTGGGCGGCGTGGTGATCGCGTCGGCCACCTGGGCCGCGACGCTGATGGCCACCGGGGCACTGGACCAGGGCGCGGACGGTGCGACGGCCGACTTCCGGGGCTACCGCTTCCACCACGACATGTGCGCGACGGCGAAGTTGCCGGCGTTCAGCAGGAAGTACAAGGTCGAGAAGTCGGCCAGCCGCGACCCCGACGGCTACTCCTCGCGGCAGAAGGGGCTCGACGTGAGCAACTGCAGCCGCACCATGATCGAGCACGGCGAGACGTCGCGGACCCCGCCGACGACCTACGTGAGCACACACGTGGAGTGGCACAAGAAGTCCGACCCCGCCGGGGAGTTCGCCTCCCGGCAGCGGACCTGGCTGAGCCAGAAGTCCGAGACCTACCAGTACAAGGTCTCTCCCGTGAAGGGCTTCGGCGACGAGGCCTACCTGGTCAAGGAGCAGCGCGCGGACAGTCTGGGCAGCCTCAAGCTGGAGGTGCGCGCCGGGTGGATGACGTACGAGATGAGCTGGAGCTGGTTCGGCGGAGGCATCGACGAGGACTACGAGCCGCCGTCCGCCCCGCGGGTGACCGCCTGGATGAAGTCCGACACCCGCGCCACGCTGTCGGCCCTGAAGAAGGCCGACAGCAAGGAGGCGCCCGGCCGCGACCCGGGCGCCTGACCCGGGGACGTCCTTCGCCCCCCGGTCACCTCCGCTCGCCGGTGCCCTCCAGGGAGCCGGCGCCGGCCGCCTCGGTGTCCCGGGCACCGCGGGGCGGGCGCTTGGGCCACACCGTGTAGCTGACCGCGATGATCAGGCAGATCACCGCCACCACCCCCATGCGGCCCTGCCAGGCGTGCAGCGGCTCGCTCTGCGGACCGTCGCCGACGTACCAGACGGCCGCCTGGAGGAGCCCGGCGGCCAGGGCCGCGCCGCCGATGCCCCGCGCGGCCATCTTCCACTCGTGGACGGCCCGCGGCATGCCGTACCGCGGCGGTCCCACCGGGCGCGGCCCGCGCCCCAGCAGGTGCGCGGCGTGACCGTCCGCCCACCTGACCATGTAGTGGCCGTGGGTCGCGGTGAAGCCGATGTAGACAGCGGCCAGGCCGTGCTTCCAGTCGGGCTGGGCACCGCCCCGCAGATCGACCGCGGTGACGATCAGCAGCACGACCTCCAGCAGCGGCTCGCACAGCAGCACGGCGGCCCCGGTACGGGGCATCCTGGCCAGGTAGCGCAGTGCAAGACCGGCGGCCAGCAGCACCCAGAAGCCGATCTCGCATGCGACGACCAGCGTCACGATCATGTTCAAGCCCTCCGAGTCGTCTCCGGTCGGGCGGTGTCCGGGCCCGCCCCTCCCGCCCCGGTAAGCCCGTCGCCACCGCCCGGTCGTTCGCGGGCCGGTCCGCCGGTCGGCGTCGTCCACGGGCCGGCCTGCCCCAGCGTGGCCCGGGCAGGGCCCGTGAAGCGTCGTCGGGCGTGAGGATTCCGGCCGGGCACGGCTGCATCGAAAGATGCAGTGCCGCCCGGCGGGCTTCGCCCCGGTGGAGGAGCACCCGTGCGGGACGCTCACGGGACAATGGGGCCATGACCACCGCAGCCACGGCGCCGTGCCGCGTGCCGCGCGCCCTGCGCCCGCACCGTGACGATGTGCTCGTCTCCCTCTGCGGTGCCGTCGGCGGCCTGCTGCTGTGGGTCTTCGACCTGGGCAGCGACCCGATCGTGGAACACCTTCCGCACTGGACGGCGCTGCTGCCACTGGCCGTGATGTGCCTGGCCGCGCTGGTGCGCCGTACCGCCCAGCCCTATGCCCTGCTCGTGACCCTGCCCGCCCAGGTCGCCGACCTGCTGGTGGGCTCGCTGCTGGCGACCATGGTGCTCTTCACGGACCTGCTCTACGCCGGCGTGCTCTACGGATCGGCACGCTTCTCGCGGGCCGTCCTGCGCGGCTCCGTCGTGGCGACGGTGCTCTTCTCGGGGCTGCTGCTGGTGCTCTTCCACCGGGCCGAGACCCTGCTGCTGATCGCGGCCTGCGCAGGCGTGCTGCTGGTGCCCACCACGTCGGGCGAGATGATCCGCAACCACCGCGACAAGGCCGCGGCCGAGCGGCTGCGGGCCCGCCAGACGGCGCTGCTGGCCGAGCTGGACCGCACACAGGCGATCAACGCCGAACGGGCTCGCATGGCCCGCGAGCTGCACGACGTCGTCGCCAACCACCTGTCGGCCATCGCGATCCACTCGACCGCCGCGCTGTCCCTGGCCGACGAGCGGGACGACGAACAGGACGAGGGCGACCGCGGGGCGGACACGCGCAGCGCCACCCGCGACGCGCTGGGCGTCATCCGGGAGAACAGCGTGCAGGGCCTGGCCGAGATGCGCCGCCTCATCGGTCTGCTGCGCAACGCGGCCGACGCCGGCGAACCCGCCGCCACTCCCTCCCTCGACGGGGTGGATGCCCTGCTGGAGCGGGCCCGCGCCATGGCGGGCGACGGCCGCGCCTTCACCCTTGTCGACCGCCGTCCCACGGGCGCGGCCGAGCTGCCCGCACCCGTGGAGCTGGCCGCCTACCGGGTGGTCCAGGAAGCGGTCACCAACGCGCTCAAGCACGCCGCCCCCGGCACCGTCGCCGTCGAACTGCACCAGTACGACGGTGACGGTGCCGGGGCCAAGGGCGGCGACCTGTGTCTGCGGGTCACCAGCCCGCTGGCCGGGGAGGGGGTGCACGGTGACGCTCCCCGCGCTCCCGGTGCGGGCGCCGGACTGGTCGGCATGCGGGAACGCGTCGCGCTGCTGCACGGCACGCTGTCCGCGGGCCCGGCCGCGGCCCAGGGGCGGCGCGTCTGGCAGGTACGGGCCACGCTGCCCGTGGCGGACCCTGCCGCCCCCGCGCCGACCGACGCCCGCACCGCCGCCACGCCACCGCACACACGCGAGCGGGCACACGGGCGCGAGCACAGGAACGGTCAGGGGAACGGACAGCAGCGCACGGACGGGCCGGAGCGCGAGCACCAGCACGGACCGGCGCAGGAGCGCGCACACCCGAGCGCCGAGTGGAAGGAGACGGACGCGTGAGCGGCAGCGGCCGGCAGACCGGAGCGGCCCGCGCGAACGACGCCGAACCGGGTGCGGGCACGGACATCCGCGTCCTGGTGGCCGAGGACCAGCAGGCGGTGCGTGCCGGGCTCGTCCTCATCCTCCGCCACGCACGGGGCATCGACGTCGTCGGCGAGGCGGGGGACGGCGAGGAAGCGGTGCGGCTCGCGGCCGAACTGGCGCCCGACGTCGTGCTGATGGACCTCCAGATGCCGCGGCTCGACGGGGTGACCGCGACCCGCCGCATCACCGGCGCGGGCCTCGCCGACGTGCTGGTGCTGACCACGTTCGACCTCGACGAGTACGTCTTCGGCGCGCTGCGCGCGGGTGCGGCCGGCTTCCTGCTCAAGGACAGCGAGGCCGCCGCGGTCGTCGAGGCGGTCCGCACCGTGGCCCGCGGTGAGGGCATGATCGCGCCCGCGGTGACCCGGCGGCTGATCGCCGAGTTCGCCGGCGCATCGGCCACGGGTGCGCGCACCGCCGAGGAGCCGCCCGGCCTCGGGGAGCTCACCCGCCGGGAGCGGGAGGTCCTCGGCTGCCTCGGCGAAGGGCTGTCGAACGCACAGATCGCCCACCGGCTGGCCATGGCGGAGGCCACCGTCAAGACGCACGTCAGCCGGCTGCTGGCCAAACTGCAGCTGCGCAGCCGCACCCAGGCCGCCGTGCTCGCACAGGAGTTGGGCATCTCCGCCCCCTGACAGGACCCGCCGACGGGACCCCGCACACACGTAACGACAATTGAGCGAGTCTTCGATCCGTGCGGAGCCGCCGGTCCAAGGGTGGCTCCGCGTGCAGGGGAGGTCAGCCGTGTCCGGCGTGCTCACCGGCTTCGCCGTCATCGCCGCCGTCATCGGCACCGGGTATCTCCTGGCCCGCTACGCGGTGCTGGGGGACGGTGGCGGGGAGATCCTCACGAAGCTGGCCTTCCACGTCGCCAGCCCGGCGCTGATGTTCGAGACCCTCTCCCGCGCCGACCTCGCGCTCCTCGCCTCCGCCCCGCTGGCCGTCACCGCCCTCTCCGCCCTCGCCATGGCGGGCGGCTACGCCCTCGTCGGCGCGGTACGGCGATGGCCGGTCGCACCGACGGCCGTGGGCGCCCTGTGCGCCGGCTACGTCAACGCGGGCAACCTCGGCATCCCCGTCGCCGCGTACGTGCTGGGAGACGCCTCACTGGTCGCCCCCGTGCTGCTGTTCCAACTGCTGGTGATGACACCCGTCGGGCTGACCGTCCTCGACCTGAGCACCTCGGGCCGGGGCGGCAGCGCACTGCAGCGCCTCACCGGTCCCCTGCGCAACCCCATCGTCCTCGGTTCCCTCGCCGGGGTCGCGGTCGCCGCTGCCGGGTGGCGGGTGCCCCGGCCGGTGATGGAGCCGTTCCACCTCGTCGGGGCGATGTCCGTGCCCGCCGTGCTGCTGGCCTTCGGCATCTCCCTGTACGGCAGCACCATGCCGGGGCGCAACGGCGAGCGGGGACCGCTGGTGCTGGCTGTCGCCCTCAAGGCCGTGGGCCAGCCCCTGGCCGCCTGGGCCCTCGGGGCGTTCGTCTTCGGGCTGGCGGGGCGCGTCCTGTTCGCCGTGGTCGTGACGTCCGCCCTGCCCGCGGCGCAGAACCTGTTCGCCTACGCGAGCCGGTACGGGGTCGCCACCCGGCTGGCCCGCGAGGCGATCCTGGTCTCGACCGTGCTGGCCGTCCCCGTGCTCTTCGCGGTGGTGGCCCTGCTGGGCTGAGCGCCCGCCGAGGGCTGCTGCACAGGTGTCAGGCGACGTTGACGCGCTGGCCGGGAGGGGCGGCCTCCAGCCAGGCGAGGAAGCCCGTCAGCGCGTCGTCGCTCAGTGCGAGCTCGACCCGCACCCGGTCGGGCCCGACCGCGCAGGCGAGGACGACGGAGTCGGACAGCAGCGCCTGCTCCTCCTCTCCCAGCGGATCGCGGCGCTCCAGAACGTCGATGGCCCCGCGCACCAGATGGCGGCGGGGCCTGGGGGCATAGGAGAAGACGCGGAACCACTCGATGCGGTCGCCGTTGTAGCGGGCGATTCCGTAGGCCCAGCCTTTTCCCTTCGGTGCGGCGGCCTCCTCCTCGGGTACCGCCCAGCGCAGGTTGCAGTCGAATGTTCCGCCGGACCGCTGGATGAGCCGCCTGCGTACCCCGAAGGCGAAGAGCCCCGCGATCACCAGCAGAACGACCACGCCGCACAGCAGCAGAGCGAGGACCATCTTCACCGACCTCCTCGCTGTCTCCGGGACCTGCCGCCGGCAAGTCTCTCAAACGCTTCTCTATGGCTTCAGCCGCGGACGGCCCCGGAGAATTCCGGGACCGCCCGCGGCTGAGTGTCGTCCTACTCCGTGCGCCGCTGCGGGGCGGCCTGCCTCAGCGAGCGGCGGTCACCGCTCGCAGCCGGACGTCGGCACGCCGCTCGGCGCCCTCGTCGGCCTTGGTCCTGGCGTCCTCCAACGCGCGCTCCGCCCGCTCGACATCGATCTCGTCGGTCAGCTCCGCGACCTCGGCGAGCAGGGAGAGCTGGTTCTCGGCGAAGGAGATGAACCCGCCGTGCACCGCGGCGACGACGGTGCCGTTGCCGCTCTCACCCGTCGTGCGGATGGTGACCGGACCCGACTCCAGCACGCCGAGCAGCGGCTGGTGGCCGGGCATGACACCGATATCACCCGAGGAGGTGCGCGCGACGACCAGGCTGGCCTCGCCGGCCCAGACCTTGCGGTCGGCGGCGACCAACTCGACGTGCAGCTCAGCCACTGTGGCTCCTCAGCTTGGGATGGGGAAAGGATAAAGGGTGCGGTGCGGGGGCGGGTACGCGCACCCGCCCCCGCCGCGGAGCACAACCGGCGCACACGTGCGCCGGACCGCGCGCGGAAGCACGTGGAGGCGCCGCGACCGCCGCCACCCGGACCCCGCAGGGCCCGAGCGGCGGAGGGCGTCAGGAGACGCCGAGCTCCTTGGCCTTGGCCTTGAGGTCGTCCAGGCCACCGCACATGAAGAACGCCTGCTCCGGGAAGTGGTCGTACTCGCCGTCGGCGATCGCGTTGAACGCCGCGATCGACTCGTCCAGCGGCACGTCCGAACCGTCCAGGCCGGTGAACTGCTTCGCCGCGTGCGTGTTCTGCGACAGGAAGCGCTCGATACGGCGGGCGCGGGACACCGTGAGCTTGTCCTCCTCGGACAGCTCGTCGATGCCGAGGATGGAGATGATGTCCTGCAGGTCCTTGTACTTCTGCAGGATCCCCTTGACGCGCTCGGCGCAGTTGTAGTGCTCCTGGGAGACGAAGCGCGGGTCCAGGATCCGGGAGGTGGAGTCCAGCGGGTCCACCGCCGGGTAGATGCCCTTCTCCGAGATCGGACGCGACAGCACCGTGGTGGCGTCCAGGTGCGCGAACGTCGTCGCCGGGGCCGGGTCCGTCAGGTCGTCCGCAGGCACGTAGATCGCCTGCATCGAGGTGATGGAGTGGCCACGGGTCGAGGTGATGCGCTCCTGGAGCACACCCATCTCGTCCGCCAGGTTCGGCTGGTAGCCCACCGCGGAGGGCATGCGGCCCAGCAGGGTGGAGACCTCGGAACCGGCCTGCGTGAAGCGGAAGATGTTGTCGATGAAGAACAGCACGTCCTGCTTCTGCACATCGCGGAAGTACTCCGCCATGGTCAGACCGGCCAGCGCGACCCGCAGCCGGGTCCCCGGCGGCTCGTCCATCTGACCGAAGACCAGCGCGGTCTGCGGCAGCACGCCGGACTCGTCCATCTCCTCGATCAGGTCGTTGCCCTCACGGGTGCGCTCGCCGACACCGGCGAACACGGAAACGCCCTCGTGCAGCTTGGCCACACGCATGATCATTTCCTGGATGAGGACCGTCTTGCCGACGCCCGCACCGCCGAACAGGCCGATCTTGCCGCCCTTGACGTACGGGGTCAGCAGGTCGACGACCTTCAGGCCGGTCTCGAACATCTCGGTCTTCGACTCGAGCTGGTCGAACGCCGGGGCCTTGCGGTGGATGGACCACCGCTCGGTCACCTCGGACTCGGCCTCCGGCTCGTTGAGGATCTTGCCGAGGGTGTTGAAGACCCGGCCCTTGGTGACGTCGCCGACGGGCACGGTGATGCCCGCACCGGTGTCGGTCACCGGGGCCTGGCGGACCAGGCCGTCGGTCGGCTCCATGGAGATGGCGCGGACCATCCCCTCACCGAGGTGCTGGGAGACCTCCAGGGTGAGGGTCTTCCGCTTGCCGTCCTCGGCCGGGTCGAGCACCTCGACGGTCAGCGCGTTGTAGATGTCCGGCATGGCGTCGACGGGGAACTCCACGTCGACGACCGGGCCGATGACCCGGGCAACACGGCCCGTGGCGGTGGCCGTCTCAACTGTGGTGGTCATGGTTAGCGGTCACTCCCCGCGTTAGCGTCAGCCAGCGCGCTCGCCCCACCGACGATCTCGCTGATTTCCTGGGTGATGTCGGCCTGGCGGGCCGCGTTGGCGAGCCGCGTCAGCGACTTGATGAGTTCCTCGGCATTGTCGGTCGCGGACTTCATCGCCCGGCGGGTGGCGGCGTGCTTGGAGGCCGCCGCCTGCAGCAGAGCGTTGTAGACACGGGACTCGACGTACCGCGGCAGCAGCGCGTCCAGCACGTCCTCGGCCGAGGGCTCGAAGTCGTACAGCGGCAGGACTCCCTTGCCGCCGGCCGCCTCCGTGGCCTGGTCGCCGTCGAAGGTGAGCGGCAGCATCCGGTTCTGCACCGGTGTCTGCGTCATCATCGAGACGAACTCGGTGTAGACGATGTGCAGCTCGTCCACGCCACCCTCGGCGGTCTCCTGCTGCACCGCCTCGATCAGCGGCGCGGACACCGCCTTCGCGTCCGCGTACGTCGGGTTGTCCGTGAAGCCCGTGAAGGACTCCGCGACCGGCCGGTCGCGGAACCCGTAGTAGGCCACGCCCTTGGAGCCGACGATGTAGCTGACGATCTCCTTGCCCTCGGCGGCCAGCTTCGCGTTGAGCTGCTCGGCCGCCTTGATGGCGTTGGAGTTGTAGCCGCCCGCCAGCCCCCGGTCGCTCGTGATGAGCAGGACCGCCGCGCGCTTGGGCTGCTCCGCCTCCGTCAGCAGCGGGTGCCGCGTGTCGGAGCCGGCCGCCACGGCGGTGACCGCGCGGGTCAGCTCGCTCGCGTACGGCTCGGACGCCGCCACCCGGCGCTGCGCCTTGATGATGCGCGAGGCGGCGATCATCTCCATCGCCCGGGTGATCTTCTTGGTCGCAGTGACGGACTTGATCCGCCGCTTGTAGACCCTGAGCTGGGCACCCATGCTCAGCCCTCGCCCAGCAGCTTGCCGTCCGAGGTCTCGAACTGGGTCTTGAACTTGTCGACCGCGTCGCCGAGCGCCTGGATCGTGTCGTTCGACATCTTGGCGCCCTCGCGGATGCTGGTCAGCAGACCGGCCTCCTCGCGGTGCATGTAGTCCAGCAGCTCGCGCTCGAAGCGGCGGATGTCCTCGACGGGTACGTCGTCCATCTTGCCGTTGGTGCCGGACCACACGGAGACGACCTGGTCCTCGGTGGCGAACGGCGCGTACTGCGACTGCTTGAGCAGCTCGACCATCCGCTTACCGCGCTCCAGCGCCGCCTTGGAGGCGTCGTCCAGGTCGGAGCCGAAGGCGGCGAAGGCCTCCAGCTCGCGGTACTGGGCCAGGTCCACCCGGAGCGAACCGGTGATCTGGCGGATCGCCTTGTGCTGCGCGGAGCCGCCGACGCGGGAGACGGAGATACCGACGTTCAGCGCCGGCCGCTGGCCCGCGTTGAACAGGTCGGACTCCAAGAAGCACTGGCCGTCGGTGATGGAGATGACGTTGGTCGGGATGAACGCCGAGACGTCGTTGGCCTTGGTCTCGACGATCGGCAGACCCGTCATCGAGCCCTTGCCCATGTCGTCGGAGAGCTTCGCGCAGCGCTCCAGCAACCGGGAGTGCAGGTAGAAGACGTCACCCGGGTAGGCCTCACGGCCCGGCGGGCGGCGCAGCAGCAGGGAGACGGCGCGGTAGGCGTCGGCCTGCTTGGACAGGTCGTCGAAGACGACCAGCACGTGCTTGCCCTGGTACATCCAGTGCTGGCCGAGGGCCGAGCCGGTGTAGGGGGCGATGTACTTGAAGCCGGCCGGGTCGGACGCCGGGGCGGCGACGATCGTCGTGTACTCCAGGGCACCGGCCTCCTCCAGCGCGCCGCGCACGGACGCGATGGTGGAGCCCTTCTGGCCGACGGCGACGTAGATGCAGCGGACCTGCTTGTCCGGGTCACCGGAGCGCCAGTTGTCGCGCTGGTTGATGATCGTGTCGACGCACAGCGCGGTCTTGCCCGTCTGACGGTCGCCGATCACGAGCTGGCGCTGGCCGCGGCCGATCGGGGTCATGGTGTCGACGGCCTTGTAGCCGGTCTCCATCGGCTCGTGCACGGACTTGCGCTGCATGACCGTGGGAGCCTGGAGCTCCAGGGCGCGGCGGCCCTCCGGCTCGATCTCGCCGAGGCCGTCGATCGGAGCACCCAGCGGGTCGACGACACGGCCCAGGTAGCCGTCACCGACCGGGACCGACAGGACCTCACCGGTGCGCTGCACCGGCTGGCCCTCCTCGATGCCGCTGAACTCACCGAGGACGACGGCACCGATCTCGCGCTCCTCGAGGTTGAGGGCGAGGCCGAGGGTGCCGTCCTCGAACTTCAGCAGCTCGTTCGCCATGGCCGAGGGCAGCCCCTCGACCTTCGCGATGCCATCGCTGGCAGCGCTGACCGTACCGACCTCTTCGCGCGAGGCCGCGTCCGGCGTGTACGACTGGACAAAGTTCTCCAGCGCGTCCCGGATCTCATCCGGCCGGATCGTGAGCTCCGCCATCTGGGTTCCCTGCTCTCCTTGTTGGGCCCGTAAGTTGCTTCGGGGTCCGGGGGGCGTCCCCCGGGTCCCATGTACGGCCCAACTCGGGCCGCTTTCGTGCTTGTTGAGTTGGTTGGCGCCCGTGCGCCGGGTCCTGCTTCGTTCTCGGGCTCTTCGGCCCCGCTCAGCCCGCCATCCGCCGCTGCGCCCGCTCCAGCCGGTCGGCGACCGAACCGTTGATCACCTCGTCGCCCACCTGCACCCGGATGCCGCCGAGGATCTCGGGGTCCACGTCCAGGTTCAGGTGCACCTGGCGGCCGTACAGCTTGGCCAGCGACGCTCCCAGGCGCCGCTTCTGCTCGTCGCTGAGCGGTACCGCGGACGTCACGACAGCGACCGACCGGTTACGGCGCTCGGCTGCCAGCTTGGACAGGGCTTCCAGCCCTGCTTCCAGGCTACGTCCCCGCGGCTGGATCACCAGGCGGGTCACCAGCCGCTCGGTGACGGGCCGCGCCCGGCCCCTCAGCAGCTGCTGCACGAGTGCGCTCTTCGCCGCCGGGGCAGCCGTGCGGCTGGTCAGCGCGGAGCGCAGGTCGGTCGAGGAGGCGGTGGTCCGGGCGAACCGGAACAGCTCGTCCTCGACGTCGTCCAGCGAACCGTCCCGCTCGGCCGCCACCAGGTCGGCCAGGTCGGCCAGCTCCTCGACCGCGTCGACCAGGTCGCGCGAGCCGGACCAGCGGGAGCGGACCATGCCGGAGACCAGGTCGGTGGCCGGGCCGCCGACCTGACCGCCGAGGACGCGCTGGACCAGGGCGGCCTTGGCCTCCCCGGCCTGCGCCGGGTCGGTCAGGACCCGGCGCAGCGAGACCTCGCGCTCCAGCAGCGCGGTGACGGCGGCGAGCTCGTCGGCGAGGGCCGCGGCGTCGACCGACGTGGAGTCGGTCAGCGCGGTCAGGCTCTCGCGTGCGGCGGCAAGCGCCTCACGGCTCGCTCCGTTCATCGGTCACGCTCCTCAGCTCGCTCGCCGGCGCTCACTCGACTCGTCGCCGTTCCGGCGTTCATCGGGCGGCTCCGTTGGCATTCGCCTCGGCCTCGGCGGTCTCTTCGAGCCCGTCGAGGAAGCGGTCGATGACGCGGCTCTGCCGGGCGTGGTCCTCCAGGGACTCACCGACGAGCTTGCCGGCCAGGTCGGTGGCGAGCTTGCCCACGTCCTGGCGGAGCGTGGCCGCGGCCTGCTTGCGGTCGGCCTCGATCTGGGAGTGACCGGCAGCGATGATCTCCTCACGCTGCCGCTGGCCCTCGGCGCGCATCTCGGCGATGAGCGTCGCACCCTGCTCCTGTGCCTCGGCACGCAGGCGGGCGGCTTCGTGGCGGGCCTCGGAGAGCTGGTCCTTGTACTGCTGGAGTACCTCGGCAGCCTCCGTCTGAGCCGCCTCGGCCTTCTCGATGCCGCCCTCAATGGCTTCACGACGCTCTTCCAGCACCTTGTTGATGCTCGGAAGGAGCTTCTTCCACAGGAAGAAGAAGACGATGGCGAATGCGATCAGGCCGATGACGAACTCTGGAATCGGCGGAACGAGCGGGTTCTGCGGAACCTCGGTCTCCGCCACGTGTACCAGGGCGTTCACGTCAGTGCCTTCCGTCGGAATAAAAGGTCGTTCGCTCGGCCGTCAGGAGCGGAAGATGAAGCCCATGACGATGCCGATGAGGGCCAGCGCCTCACAGAAGGCGAAGCCGAGGATCTGGTTCTGACGGATCAGACCGGCGGCCTCGGGCTGACGGGCCAGGGCCTGGGTGCCGTTGCCGAAGACGATGCCGACGCCGATGCCGGGGCCGATGGCGGCAAGGCCGTAGCCGACGGAACCGAGGTTGCCGGAGAGGCCCTTCTCGGCGGCGAGGTTGACCATTTCGAGAGCAGCGGACATGCCGTTACTTCCTTCTCTGTACGGACCGGCGGGGGTTGGCCGCCGGACAGCTTGGGGTTGTGCGGGGAGCGGGCCGGCTCAGTGTTCCTTGACGAGCGCGCCCTGGATGTAGGAGCAGGTCAGCAGGACGAACACGTACGCCTGGATCACCTGGATGAACAGCTCGAAGGCGATCATGACGACCGTCATGACGAAGGAGACGACCGAGTAGGCGATGCCGATGCCGTTGAGCATGTACCAGGTCGCGATGGTGAAGAGCGCCACCAGCATGTGACCGGCGAACATGTTGGCGAAGAGCCGGACCGCGTGCGTGAAGGGGCGCACCAGCAGGTTCGAGAAGAACTCGATGACCATGACCAGCGGCAGCACCGGGCCGAGCGACTTGTCGTAGCCGGTGAAGTTCTTCCAGGCGCCGGTCCAGCCCTGCCGCTTGAAGGTGAGGCCGACCCACAGGACGTAGACCAGCAGTGCCAGCCCGAGCGGGATCGAGAAGATCGACGTGACGGGGAACTGGGCGAGCGGGATGACGGACCAGAGGTTCATCACCCACACGAAGAAGAACAGCGCCACCACCAGGGGGACGTACTTCTCGCCTTCCTTCTTGCCGATGGTCTCGTAGACCACGCCGCGGCGGATGAAGTCGTACCCGGCCTCTCCGGCCATCTGGAGCTTGCCCGGCACCAGCTTGGGCTTGTTGAAGGCGGCCCAGAAGAACCACACGATGGCGAGCGTGCCCACCAGGGCGAGCAGGATCGGCTTGGTGAAGTCGAATCCGCCGATGCTGAACATCGGCTCGAAGGCGAACGAGTGGAGCCCGGGAGCCTCGAAGCCGCAGCCACTGAAAAGGTGGCAGTCGGTATCGAAGGCGAGCATCTGGTCAGCACTCACCGTGGGCTCCTTCTGCATGGCGCATGAAAACGGCTACCTCGTTGTGTCGGCGCGGCGTGCTGCCACGGAACGGCACTGGTCTTGGTCCTACGAATCGGGGGCGGCGGCTGATCAGGGCGGGAGAGTGTCCGTTTCGTCGCCTTGGGGCCGAAACGGAGCGGAGCTCTGCCGCCCCCGTCTGCTGCGCCGCAGTTGGCAACGGACGATAGCAGTTGCTCGAACGAGCACTTATCCCGCCCCTATGTGGCACTGGCCTTCTCGCCACCGCCGGAGGAGGGCTCGACATACAGGATCTTCGCCTTCATGTGCGCCCTGCCCTGGGCGGCCACCCAGACGACGGTGGCACCGAGCAGAGTGAACGCGAAGGCCTTGGTGTCGAAAAGGGTCGTATCCCGGAAGACCACCAGCACCACGAACAGCAGCAGAATCTGCGTCGTATACAGCAGGAGGCCCATCGCCTGAAAAAGGTGCGGGAGAGAGCGCGCTGTCCGCTGGAGGACGTAAAGGCCGAGACCCATGAAGAGGATCACGACGAGTGCTCCGGATGCGCCGCCGACGGCTCCCTTACCTCCTGCGAACACGCCGCTGACCGCTGCGGCCACGACACCGGCCACGGCGGTCGGTACGGCGCAATGCAGCAGCATGCGTGCGTCGTTCGACTGCATGTGGTGTGCTCCGGGGGAAACTCGGGGGAACGTGAATCGTCAAGGTGACGAGAGTAGCCCGGTACGGAGGTCGGACCTCCCGCAGAAGTGGCCCGCGTCAGCGGGGCACTTCGGCTGCCACCGGGTTTCGTGAACGGTATCACAAACTATTTGATGAGGTCTTTACCTACTTCGTGTGCTGCCGGTCACACGCGGGGGTGACGTGAGAGGCAGCACACTGACGCCGCGCGCTATGTCTGGTATTGGCCGCTTGAGCGGTTCGGGACGGGCCAACAGAGCGGTTCAGTCCCGAGTGTTGATCTTCTTCGGCCGGGTGAACTGCCGGCGCTCCCCGATGGCCGTGGCCCCGTCCAGGCCGGCCAGCGCGGGTGTCCGCTGCCCCTCCTCGGTCTCCTCCTCCGGCGGCTCGGGGACCTCCCCCGGGCCCGGCGGTGTGGGATCCACCTCGCCGACGCCCGGCTCCGCGACGTCGAACCGCCGGTAGCGCGGCGGCAGCACCCGCTGGGCCCAGCCGGGCACCCTGGGGGTGTAGCGCGGCAGCAGCAGCACGCTCAGGCCGACCGCGCTGAGCAGCACGATGGCCAGCACGATCGCCAGGCTGGAGGAGCGCACCGAGAAGGCCACGGCGCCGAAGGCGATCAGCGCGGCCCAGAAGTACATGATCAGGACGGCGCGGCTGTGCGAGTGCCCGATCTCCAGCAGGCGGTGGTGCAGGTGCCCGCGGTCGGCGGCGAACGGCGAGCGCCCGTTCCAGGTGCGCCGCACGATGGCCATCACCAGGTCGGCGACGGGGATGGCGATGATGCTCAACGGCAGCAGCAGCGGCATGTACAGCGGCACCATCGTGTGCACCGCGTTCTTCACCGACCCGGTGTGCTCGACCATCAGGTCCGGGTCGACCTGACCGGTGATCGAGACGGCACCGGCCGCCAGGACGAGCCCGATCAGCATCGAGCCGGAGTCCCCCATGAAGATCCGCGCCGGGTGCATGTTGTGCGGCAGGAAGCCCAGGCACATGCCCATCAGGACCGCTGCGAAGAGCGTCGCGGGGGCGGCCGCCTCGATGCCGTAGCCGTACCAGATGCGGTACGCGTACATGAAGAACGCCAGCGAGGCGATGCAGACCATGCCCGAGGCGAGGCCGTCGAGGCCGTCGACGAAGTTGACCGCGTTGATGGTGATGACGACCAGGGCGACCGTCAGCAGCGTCCCCTGCAGCGGGGTGAGGGCCACGTTGCCGACGCCGGGGACCGGCAGCCACAGGATCGTCAGCCCCTGGAGCACCATCACGCCGGCAGCGATCATCTGTCCGCCGAGCTTGACCAGCGCGTCGACGCCCCACTTGTCGTCCAGCACGCCGATCAGCCAGATCAGCCCGGCGCCCGACAGCAGCGCCCTGGGTTCGTCGGAGAGGGTGAACAGCGCACCGATGTTGGTCAGTTGCGAGGCGACGAGCAGGCCCGCGCACAGTCCGCCGAACATGGCGATGCCGCCGAGCCGCGGCGTCGGCTCCCGGTGCACGTCACGGGCGCGCACCGGTGGCATCGCGCCCGCCGCGATGGCGAACTTCCGCACCGGACCGGTCAGCAGGTAGGTGACCGCAGCCGTGACGCACAGCGTCAGCAGGTACTCACGCACGGACTCCCCAGAGTTCTCGCGGGTTGTTCGGGCCCACACCATAGGCCACCGTCGCCGAGCTGAACTGCTCAGACCCACAGCCTATGACACATGGTGACGGGCTCGAACAGTCCGCAGCCGTCACCGCGGCCGCCGTTGCGCACGGCCGGTTCCTGCCCCTGTCACCGGCACAGTGGGCCGCCGGGGCCCCGCCCGGCGGCCCCGGCCGCAGCGGGCACCCCCGTCAACGCCGTGACGACCGGGTCCAGTGCCTGGCTGATCTCGTCGCCGACACTGCGGAAGTACGGGATCGGCGCACCGTAGGGGTCGTGGATCTCGTCCGCCTCGGGGCTGGGCGCCAGCAGCCAGCCGCGCAGCGCGGCGGCCGCCTGCACCAGTGCGTGCGCGCGCTCGACGACCTCCTGGCTGCTGCGGGCGGCCGGCAGGGTCGCGGGGTCTATGGCCCGCACCAGACGGGTGAACTCCTTGAGCGTGAAGGTGCGCAGCCCGGCCGAGTGGCCCATCGAGACGACCTGGGCGCGGTGGTCACGGGTGGCGGTCAGCACCAGGTCGGCGCGGATCACGTGCTCGTCCAGGAGTTCGCGGCCGGTGAACCCCTCGGCGTCCGCCCCGTGCTCCAGCAGCACGGCCACGGCGTTCTCCTCCATGGGCGCGCCCTCGTGCCCCCAGGTACCGGCACTCTCGACCACGAGCCCGCCGGTGCGGCTCGCACCGAGCCGCTCGGCCAAGGCGTGCCGGGTGAGCCGCTCGGTGATCGGCGAGCGGCACACGTTGCCTGTGGAGACGTGGAGGATGCGGAACGCGCCGGCGGAGGCGGAGCCGTTTATGCCGCCGGTCTCGACCGCACCACGCCCGGGTGGGGCCGTCACTACCCGGCCACCTCCAGGTCAGGTACGACCTTGCGCAGCTCGTCGGCGTCGAGGGCGCCGGCGCGCAGCAGGAGGGGCACGGGGCCGGAGACGTCGACGATGGAGGAGGGCACGTTGTCCTGGGTGGGCCCGCCGTCGAGGTAGACGGCGACGGACTCGCCGAGCATCTCCTGAGCTGCGTCGCAGGTGGCGGGTGCCGCGTGGCCCGTCAGGTTCGCCGAGGAGACGGCCATCGGGCCGAAGTCGCTCAGCAGCTCGATGGCCACCGGGTGCAGCGGCATCCGTACCGCGACGGTGCCGTGGGTCTCCCCCAGGTCCCAGGTCAGCGACGGCTGGTGCTTGGCCACCAGGGTCAACGCACCCGGCCAGTAGGCGTCCACCAGCTCCCAGGCCTGTTCGGAGAAGTCGGTGACCAGGCCGTGCAGCGTGTTCGGGGAGCCCACCAGCACCGGTGAGGGCATCCCGCGGCCGCGGCCCTTGGCCTCCAGCAGATCACCGACGGCGTCGGCGCTGAAGGCGTCCGCGCCGATGCCGTAGACGGTGTCCGTGGGCAGCACCACGAGTTCTCCGCGCCGTACGGCCGAGGCCGCCTCGCGCAGTCCGGTCGCGCGGTCGGTCGCGTCGGAGCAGTCGTAACGCCGTGCCATCACGGCACCTCCCTGCGTGCAGTGGCAAAACGAGGCCGGTTGTTGAGGTCGGGGTGGTCCGCGGCGTCCGCCCAGCCGCGGTCCTCGGTGAAGATCCAGGGCACCTGGCCGCCCTGGGTGTCGGCGTGCTCGACGACCACGACGCCGCCGGGGCGCAGCAGCCGGTGCGCGGCGCGCTCCAGTCCGCGGATGACGTCCAGCCCGTCCTCCCCGGAGAAGAGGGCGAGCTGCGGGTCGTGGTCGCGGGCCTCCGGTGCCACGTACTCCCACTCGGTGAGCGGGATGTAGGGCGGATTGGAGATGACGAGGTCCACCTGGCCGTCCAGTTCGGGCAGCGCGGTGCGGGCGTCCCCGTGGTGGAGCTCCACCCGGGAGCCCTCGACGTTCTTGCGGGCCCACTCCAGTGCGCCCTCGTCGAGCTCGACGGCGTGCACGCGGGAGCGGGGCACCTCCTGGGCGAGGGCCAGCGCGATGGCGCCGGAGCCGCTGCACAGATCGACGATCAGCGGCTCGACGACGTCCATGGCGCGCACGGCGTCTATCGCCCAGCCGACGACCGACTCCGTCTCGGGACGCGGCACGAAGACCCCCGCACCGACATGCAGCTCCAGGTAGCGGAAGAAGGCCCGCCCGGTGATGTGCTGGAGCGGTTCCCTGGCCTCGCGACGGGCGATGGCCTCCCAGTAGCGTGCGTCGAAGTCGGCGTCGGCGACGCGGTGCAGCTCACCGCGGCCCACGCCGTGCACGAAGGCCGCGAGCTCCTCGGCGTCGAAGCGTGGGGAGTCCACGCCCGCGTCGGCCAGCCGCTGGGTGGCCTGCGCCACCTCGGCGAGCAGCACGTTCACTCCGTTCCCCCTCCCGGGCCCAGCGTCGTTGTCGGCGTCTTGCGTGTCACGGGGTGTCCTCGGCCGTCACCGGGCGGCGTCACTGTGCGGCGGCCAGCTTGGCTGCCGAGTCCGCGTCCACGCAGGCCTGGATGACGGCGTCGAGCTCCCCGTCGAGCACCTGGTCGAGGTTGTAGGACTTGAAGCCGACCCGGTGGTCGGAGATGCGGTTCTCGGGGAAGTTGTAGGTGCGGACCCGCTCGGAGCGGTCCACGGTGCGCACCTGGCTGCGGCGGGCGTCCGAGGCCTCCTTCTCCGCCTCCTCCTGGGCCGCGGCCAGCAGCCGGGCGCGCAGGATGCGCAGCGCCTGCTCCTTGTTCTGCAACTGGCTCTTCTCGTTCTGGCAGGAGACGACGATGCCGGTGGGCTCGTGGGTGATGCGCACGGCGGAGTCGGTGGTGTTGACCGACTGCCCGCCGGGCCCGGACGAGCGGTAGACGTCGATCCGCAGGTCGTTCGGGTTGATCTCCACATCGACCTCCTCGGCTTCCGGCAGTACGAGAACGCCGGCGGCGGAGGTGTGGATACGGCCCTGGGACTCGGTGGCGGGCACCCGCTGCACGCGGTGCACCCCGCCCTCGTACTTCAGCCGCGCCCAGACGCCCTGCCCGGGTTCGGCGGAGCTCCTGGCCTTCACCGCGACCCGTACGTCCTTGTAGCCGCCCAGGTCGGAGGCCGTGGAGTCGATCAGTTCGGTCTTCCAGCCGTGGCGCTCGGCGTACCGCAGATACATCCGCAGCAGGTCCCCGGCGAACAGCGCGGACTCGTCGCCGCCCTCACCTGCCTTGATCTCCAGGATGACGTCCTTGTCGTCGCTGGGGTCGCGCGGGACGAGCAGCAGCCGCAGCCTCTCGGTCAGCTCCTCGCGGCGGCGCTCCAGTTCCTTGACCTCGGCGGCGAACTCCGAGTCCTCGGCCGCCAGTTCCCGTGCGGTGCCGATGTCGTCCCCGGTGCGCTTCCACTCGCCGTAGGCGGCGACGATCGGGGTGAGTTCGGCGTAGCGCTTGTTGAGGCGGCGCGCGCCCGCCTGGTCGGCGTGGATCGCCGGATCGGCGAGCCGCCGCTCCAGGTCGGCGTGCTCGCCGACGAGTTCCTCGACCGCCTCGAACATCGTGGCCATCCTTACTGACAGACCGCTGACTGACAGACCGCTTGCTGAACGGACCGCTCGGCTGAACGGACCGGTGCCGCCCCGGCAGCGGCGGACCGCCTGCGACGGCGGACCGGGCACCGGCAGGGCCGGTACGGAGCGCGCGGGCTGTGCGCAGCGCCCCGCCGGAAGCACCAAAAGAGCGCCGGGCCGCGCTGCCCGGCGAGGGCGGCACGGACCGGCGCTGCGGTGTCGCTACTTCTTGGCGGCGCCGGCGTTCTTGCCGAAGCGGGCCTCGAAGCGGGCCACGCGGCCACCGGTGTCGAGGATCTTCTGCTTGCCGGTGTAGAACGGGTGGCACGCCGAGCAGATGTCGGCGCGGATGACGCGCTCCGACACGGTGCTACGCGTGGTGAACGAGTTGCCGCAGGTGCAGCTCACCTGGGTCTCGTTGTACTCGGGGTGGATGTCGCGCTTCAAGGTCACTCCTAGGTTCGGGAGGGCGCCGGGTCGAAGGACGGGTTGTCCCCCGTGAACCGGGGCCGACGGTCCAGTTTGCCACTGGGGACCGCACCCCCCAAAACCGGGGGGCCAAGCCGTTTGTTCCCCGGACCCGCGACACCCCGGCAGCCACGGCCGCCCCGCCGGCGGTGCCCGCGGCGGCTGCTCACCGCCCGGCCGGCTTCTGCCCGGCGGCCTCGGCCGCCTTCTTGCCGCCGACCACACCGCCTATGTCGGTCCGGTCGCCGGCGGAGCCCTTGGTGGCGGACTTCGGGATCGGCTTGTCCTGCCTGAGGGCCTGCCACACCTGGTCCGTCTTGGAGTCGATCTGGACCACCCTGTTGGGGTCGTTCGGGTCGTAGGTGACCGGCAGCGTCGTCATCTGGATGTCGTCGGACTTGACGCCCTTGAGCATCTTGCCCATGCCGGACAACCTGCCCACCGAGTCGAGCTCGGAGTCGGCGGTGATGGAGGAGGTGGCCGTGTCGGCCAGGTCGTAGAGCTTCTTGGGGCTGCTGAAGACCCCGATGCTGTTGACCTGGTCGATGAGGGCCTTCACGAACGCCTGCTGGAGCTGGATGCGGCCCAGATCGCTGCCGTCCCCGACGCCGTGCCGGGTACGCACCAGGCCGAGCGACTGCTCGCCGCTGAGCTGATGGGTGCCGGCCGCCAGGTTCAGGTGGCTGTCCTTGTCGTTGATCGGCTTGCTGGTGGTCATCTTGACCCCACCCAGGGTGTCGATGAGCTTCTTGAAGCCCGCGAAGTCGACCTCCATGTAGTGGTCCATGCGCACACCGGAGAGGGACTCGACGGTCTTGACCGCGCATGCGGGGCCGCCGACCTCGTAGGCGCTGTTGAACATGGCACGCTGCGCCGGGACGTCCTTGTTGCCCTCCGAGGCGTCGCCCTTGCACGCCGGACGCTGCACCAGCGTGTCACGGGGTATCGAGACGACGGAGGCCTTGTCGTGCTGCTCGTTGATGTGCAGCACCATCGCCGTGTCCGAGCGGGCTCCGCCCTGGTCCTGGCCGTACTTCGCATTGTCGCCCGCACGCGTGTCCGAACCGAGGACGAGGATGTCCATCGAGCCGTTAGGCACGTCCTGCGGCCGGTCGGTGCCCAGCGCGGCATTGATGTCGACGCCGGAGATGTTGCCGTCCAGCTTGAAATAGACGAAGCCGAGGCCGGCGCCGCCGAGCACGACCGCGCCCGCCACCGTCCACGCGGTGGCCCGCAGGGCGCGCCTGCGCCCGCTGCGCGGCCTGCGGCGACGGCCGGTGGCACGTATGCCCCGGGGGCGGCCTGCTGCCGCCTCGTCGCCCTGGTAGCTGTCGCCCGCCATTGTCACTTCCCTCAGTCCTGCTCGTGGCGTGTTGTCCTGTGTGGACGCCGGGTCTCGCCGGAAGGGTTGCACAATGCGTCACCACGCGCGTCGGACGCACGCGGCGGGACAACGACGCACGAGCGGGGTCGCACCTCGGCACTGGTCCCGTTTTACCTGCGACGACGTGCCCCCGCCCGGCGAGCCGGGGTGGCCTGTGGGCCGGGTGCGGTTGTGAGCAGCCTCTCAGCGCACCCGGGGCGGGCGCTCAGCAGCGAAAACAGACGGCGAGGGCCGTCCCACCGAGCGTGGTGGAACGGCCCTCGCCGTGATCCGTTCGGGCGACGCCCGCCGCGAGTCCCTGGGCGGGCGGCCTCCGGCAGGGCGTCAGTCCTGGCCGTTGGGGGTCGGGGTCGTCTTCTGGATCTGGAGCAGGAACTCGGCGTTGGACTTCGTCTGCTTCATCTTGTCCAGCAGCAGCTCGATGGCCTGCTGCTGGTCCAGGGCGTGCAGCACGCGCCGCAGCTTCCAGACGATCTGGAGCTCGTCGTTCGCCATGAGGATCTCTTCCTTGCGGGTGCTGGACTGGTCCACGTCCACCGCGGGGAAGATCCGCTTCTCGGCGAGCTTCCGGTCGAGCTTGAGCTCCAGGTTGCCGGTGCCCTTGAACTCCTCGAAGATGACCTCCTCCATCCGGGAGCCGGTCTCCACCAGCGCCGCGGCGAGGATCGTCAGGGAGCCGCCGTCCTCGATGTTGCGTGCCGCGCCGAAGAACTTCTTCGGCGGGTACAGCGCCGTGGAGTCCACACCACCGGAGAGGATGCGGCCCGAAGCGGGCGCGGCGAGGTTGTAGGCGCGGGCGAGGCGGGTGATGTTGTCCAGCAGGATCACCACGTCGTGCCCCAGCTCCACCAGCCGCTTCGCCCGCTCGATGGCGAGCTCGGCGATGGTGGTGTGGTCCTCGGCCGGACGGTCGAAGGTGGAGGAGATGACCTCGCCCTTGACCGACCGCTGCATGTCGGTGACCTCTTCGGGACGCTCGTCCACGAGGACGACCATCAGGTGGCACTCGGGGTTGTTCCGCGTGATCGAGTTCGCGATCGACTGGAGCACCATGGTCTTGCCCGCCTTCGGCGGGGCCACGATCAGACCACGCTGCCCCTTGCCGACCGGGGAGACCAGGTCGATGATCCGCGGGGTGAGCTGGTTCGGCTCCGTCTCCAGACGCAGCCGCTCCTGCGGGTAGAGCGGAGTGAGCTTGTTGAACTCCGAGCGGCCCTTGCCGTCCTCCGGCGACATCCCGTTGACGGAGTCGAGGCGGACCAGCGCGTTGAACTTCTCGCGCCGCTCCCCCTCCCGCGGCTGACGCACCGCACCGGTGACATGGTCGCCCTTGCGCAGGCCGTTCTTGCGGACCTGCGCGAGCGAGACGTACACGTCGTTGGGGCCCGGCAGGTAGCCGGAGGTGCGCACGAACGCGTAGTTGTCGAGGATGTCGAGGATGCCGGCAACGGGGATCAGGACGTCGTCCTCGGCGATCTGCGGCTCGAAGTCCTCGCGGCCGCCGCGCCGGCCCCGCCGGTCGCGGTACCGGCCCCGGCGACCGCGGCGACCGCCGCCGTCGTCGTCGAAGCCGTCGTCCCGACGGCCGCCGCCACCCTGCTGGTTCTGCTGGCCACCGCCGTCGTTCTTGCCGCGGTTGCGGTCCCGGTCGCGGTCACGCTGGCGCTCCCGCTTGGAGGGACGGTCCTGCTGCTGCTTGCCCTCACCGGAGGGGCCGCCCTTGCCGTCCTTGTCGGACCGGTCGCTCCTGGCGTCCCTGCCGTCCTTGTCGGACCGCTCGCCCTTGCCGTCCTGCTTGCCGCCCTCACCGCCGGACCTGGCGTCCGAACGGCCCTCGGTGCGGCCGCCCTCCGCCGTGTCGGCGGCGGACTCGGCCTTGGTGCGGCGCACCCGGCCGCCCTCCTGGGCCGCCTTGGCGTCGCCCTCGGTCTGCCCGGGGATGTCGATCTGCTGCTGGGAGCCCTGCGACTCCTGCTGCGCGGCCTCCGACTCACCCGTACGGGCCCGCGAAGTGGCGCGGCGCTTCGGCTTCGCCGCGGCACCCTCGGCGCCGTCGGCGGACTTGGTCTCCTTGGCGGCGCCGGCGTCCCCGTCGGCCTTGGCGGACCTGGTGTCCTTGCCGTCGGCGGCCTTGGCGCCCTTGCTCTCCTTGTTGTCGGCGGAGGCGGCCGGTGAACTGCCGCCTGCCTGGCGCTCCTTGATGACCTCGATCAACTGGCTCTTGCGCATCCGGGCGGTGCCCCTGATGCCGAGGCTGGAGGCGACCTGCTGGAGTTCGGCCAGCACCATGCCCTCGAGCCCCGTGCCGGAGCGCCGACGCCTGGGTGCGGCACCGGAGGCCGCAGGCGCGGCGGAAGCGTCCGTAGCAGCGGGCGCCGCGGCACCGTCGGCTGCGGTATCGGCGTTCACGCCCATCAGATCGGTGGTGTCGCTCACGAAGGGTCCTTCCCTGGAGCGGACGTCGGCCAGTCTGGCTCGGCGACCGGTTGTGCTGTCCGGCTGGTGTCCTGTGCTGGGGGACGCGGCCGGGGCGGTGGCCCCGCCTGGATGTACGGCGGGGAGATCAGTACGTGGGTTCGGCGTGAAGCCTCGACATGGATGTCCTTCACGTCGGCTCCGGAGCGTGTTCGCCCCTGCTCGGCGGCAGTCCGAGCGGTGTGGGGGGCTCCTGGGAGAAGAGGTGGCCCCTGCTGGAACTGCCAGGGGAACACGCAAGCACCGCACTCTTGGAACCATCACACTTTCCTGTGCGAGGTCCACGAGACTGCGAGTGCAGACTTGAGGTTAACACTACCGGATCCAACAAACATTCCCCCTCTCGAAGATCCACAACCCGCTGTCACCGGGGCTCGCTGCCCGCGCCTCCCGGCACGCCCCCGAAGGTCCGGGCCGCGTCACCGCCCCCGGTGAGGGGACCGCTGCCCGCGCCCGGCATGCCGGGTTCCCCGGTGCCTGCGGTCAGCGGCAGCACCGCGGCGCCCGCCGTGTCCAGGGCCAGCCGGTTCGCCGTCCAGCCCTCTCCCGCGAGCCTGGAGACCTTGTCGGCCTCCCCGTCGTCGGCCGCCAGCGCGAGCACCGTCGGTCCGGCGCCCGAGATGACGGCGGGTACGCCCTGGGAGCGCAGCCGACCGACCAGATCGGCACTCTCGGTCATCGCCGGGGCGCGGTACTCCTGGTGCAGCCGGTCCTCGGTGGCCGCCAGCAGCAGCTCGGGACGGCGCGTCATCGCCTCGACGAGCAGCGCGGCGCGTCCGGCGTTGAAGGCCGCGTCCACATGCGGCACCGAGCGCGGCAGCAGGCCCCGGGCAGTGTGGGTGAGCAGGGGTTTCGCGGGGACGAAGACCACCGGGACGAGGGATGCGGCGGGCTCCATCCGCACCGCGCGGGCCGACCCGCCGTCCGTCCAGGCCAGCGTGAAACCGCCGAGCAGACAGGCGGCCACGTTGTCGGGATGGCCCTCGATCTCGGTGGCCAGCTCCAGCAGTGCCGTGTCGTCCAGCCGGGTCTCGCCGCCGGTGGTGACCGCGCGGGCGGCCATCACGCCCGCGCAGATGGCGGCGGAGGAGGAGCCCAGGCCGCGGCCGTGCGGGATGCGGTTGGCGCACACGATCTCCAGCCCGCGCGGCTGCCCGCCCAGCAGGTCGAAGGCGGTGCGCAGCGAGCTCACGAGGAGGTGGCTCTCGTCGCGGGGCAGGCCTTCGGCGCCCTCACCGGCGATGTCGATGTGCAGGCCGGAGTCGGCGACACGGACGACCACGTCGTCGTAGAGTCCCAGGGCGAGGCCCAGGGCGTCGAAACCCGGGCCGAGGTTGGCGCTGGTGGCGGGGACGCGCACCCGGACGGCGGCGGCGCGGAACGCGGGACCGGCCATCTTCCGATGACACTCCTTGGTTCGGTTTGCGGAGCACCCCTGGCCGCGGCCGTGCCGGACCGGCCACCACTGCGCACGAACCCTCGGCGAGGACGTTACGGGGGGCGGGGTGAATCTCAGCCTATCGAAGGTGGGTTCACTGACGACATAGGGCGCACGGGAGGCGCACGATGCGTGTCGTGAGCCTGCCCGTGCTTCTGCGCGGTACGCCCGCGGGGAGCGCGAGGCCTGTGTGCACGCCCCACGGCCCGGGAGGGGCCGACGGGTCCTCCCGGCCCACGTGCGCGGGCCTGCCCCCAGGGCCTGGGGCCTTCGCCCCCGACCCGACGCCGGACCGGGCCCCGGCCGCCCCGGCGCGGTGCCCGGAGCCCGCCCTGGGGCGGTGACCGAAGCCGTCCGTGCCACTGCGCCGTGGCCGGACACCGCTCCCCGGACGAGGGGCCGGGAGCGGGGCCCCGAGGAGGACGGACACGTACCGGACCGTCCCGCGTCGGACGACAGCCCGAGCGAGGCCGGACGGGTGTCGCCCGTACCAGGTCGGGTGGGAGGCGGCCCCGGGACGGAAAGCCACCCGGGCGGAGACGGAACACGCCTCGGACTCCACGCCGCCCCGCGAGGGGGTGGCGTGGAGCGCGGGCTCAGGTGAGTCCGAGCCGCTCGGCGGCGGCGTCCGCGTCGACGGGTACCACGAGGGGCTGGGGCGCGCCGGCCACCGCCCAGTCCGGGTCCTTGAGGCCGTTGCCGGTGACGGTGCAGACGATGCGCTGCCCCGCCTCGACCTTGCCCTGCTCGGTGGCCTGGATCAGTCCGGCGACCGACGCCGCGGAGGCGGGCTCCACGAAGACGCCCTCCTGCGCGGCCAACAGCCGGTAGGCACGGAGGATCTGACGGTCGGTCACCATGTCGATGAAGCCGTCCGACTCGTCGCGGGCCTGCTCGGCGAGCGTCCAGGACGCCGGGTTGCCGATCCGGATGGCGGTGGCGATGGTGCTGGGCTCCTTGACGGCCTCGCCCCGCACCAGGGGGGCCGCCCCGGAGGCCTGGTAGCCCCACATGCGGGGCGCCCGGGTGGCGGGCCCGTCCTCGCGGTACTCCCGGTAGCCCTTCCAGTAGGCGGTGATGTTGCCCGCGTTGCCCACCGGGAGCACGTGGATGTCGGGGGCGTCACCGAGCATGTCGACGACCTCGAACGCCGCGGTCTTCTGCCCCTCGATCCGTACCGGGTTGACGGAATTGACCAGTGACACCGGGTACTTGTCCGACAGGCCGCGGGCCAGTTCCAGGCAGTCGTCGAAGTTGCCGTCCACCTGGAGGATCTTCGCGCCGTGCACCAGTGCCTGCCCCATCTTGCCCAGAGCGATCTTGCCCTGCGGCACGAGGACGGCGCAGACCATGCCGGCCCGTACGGCGTAGGCGGCGGCCGAGGCGGAGGTGTTGCCGGTGGAGGCGCAGATGACGGCCTGGGAGCCCTCTTCCTTGGCGCGGGTGATGGCCATCGTCATCCCGCGGTCCTTGAAGGAGCCGGTGGGGTTGGCGCCCTCCACCTTCAGGTGCACGTCGCAGCCGGTCAGGTCGGAGAGCACGCGGGCGGGCACCAGCGGCGTGCCACCCTCACGGAGGGTGACAGGAGTGGTGTCGGGGGCGACCGGGAGGCGCTCCCGGTACTCCTCGATGATGCCGCGCCACTGCGGCCGCCCCGCGCCACCGCGGGCTGCCGGCGCGGACGCGGGCGCCTCCTGGGGGATCCGAGACATCTCAGGCTCCATGACGGTCACTGTTCCTTGGCTCCCTTGTCGACCATTGTCCGGCGCCGGGGCCCGCTGCCCACCGCGCCGGGCCGTTCGCGCCGCGTACGACCGCCTGGGCGGTACCGCGGGTGCTCATTCGCCCTCGACCCGCATGATGCTGGCCACCCCGCGCACCGTGTCGAGGCCGCGGAGCGCCTCGACCGTCGCGCTGAGCGCGGCGTCCGGGGCACGGTGGGTGACGACGACCAGCCAGGCCCCGTCGTGCGGGCCTTCCTTGCCCTTCTGACGCACGGTGTCGATGGAGACGCCGTGCTCGGCGAAGACCGTTGCGACCTGCGCCAGGACACCGGACTTGTCCGCCACGTCCAGGCTGATGTGATACCGGGTGACCACCTCGCCCATGGGGGAAACCGGCAGCTGCGCGTACGCCGACTCCCCGGGCCCCTTGCCGCCGCTGAGCCTGTTGCGACAGGCGGCGACCAGGTCGCCGAGGACGGCCGAGGCGGTGGGCGAACCTCCCGCGCCGGGGCCGTAGAACATCAGCTGCCCGGCCGCCTCGGACTCCACGAAGACCGCGTTGTAGGCCTCGCGTACCGAGGCCAGCGGGTGGCTGAGCGGGATCATCGCGGGGTGCACCCGCGCGGTCACGGAGCGGCCGTCCGCGGCGCGCTCGCAGATGGCCAGCAGTTTGACGGTGCAGCCCATGCGCTGCGCGGAGGCGATGTCGGCGGCCGTCACGTCGGACAGCCCCTCGCGGTGCACGTCGTCGAGGCGTACGCGGGTGTGGAAGGCGATGCCCGCGAGGATGGCCGCCTTGGCCGCCGCGTCGAAGCCCTCGACGTCTGCGGTGGGATCGGCCTCCGCGTAGCCGAGCGCGGTGGCCTCGTCGAGGGCCTCGCTGTACCCGGCGCCGGTGGACTCCATGCGGTCGAGGATGAAGTTCGTGGTGCCGTTGACGATGCCGAGGACGCGGTTGACCTTGTCGCCGGCCAGGGACTCGCGCAGCGGCCGCACCAGCGGGATGGCGGCGGCCACGGCCGCCTCGTAGTACAGGTCGACGCCGTGCTTCTCGGCGGACTCGTGGAGGGTGGCGCCGTCCTCGGCCAGCAGCGCCTTGTTCGCCGTCACGACGCCGGCGCCGTGCTCGAACGCGGTGGTGATCAGGGTCCGCGCGGGTTCGATGCCGCCGATGACCTCCACGGCGACGTCGATGTCCTCGCGGGCGGCGAGGGCCGCGGCGTCGGTGGTGACCAGCTCGGGGTCGATGCCCGCGCGGACGCGGTCGGGACGGCGGACGGCGACGCCGGCCAGCTCCAGCGGGGCGCCGATGCGCTGGGCGAGATCGTCGGCGTGCGTCGTCATGATGCGTGCCACCTCTGAGCCGACGACCCCACAGCCCAGCAGCGCCACCTTCAGCGGACGCGTACGCATCATTCGACCTCTTTTTCCGTCTGTCTTCCGTCTGTTCCGGGCCCAGCTTCGCCGTTCAAGTCTCACTTACCGGAACGGAGATTCCACGCCGGGTCCAGTATGTGGGACGTATATCTCGCTAGCCGACATCGAGTCGCAGGAGATCTTCCTCCGTCTCACGCCGCACGATGGTGCGCGCCTCCCCGTCCCGTACGGCGATCACCGGCGGGCGCAGCGCATGGTTGTAGTTGCTCGCCATCGACCGGCAGTACGCGCCGGTCGCGGGGACCGCCAACAGGTCGCCGGGGGCCAGGTCGGCGGGGAGGAAGGCATCCCGCACCACGATGTCGCCGCTCTCGCAGTGCTTGCCGACCACCCGGCTGAGCATCGGCTCCGCCGTGGAGGCGCGGGAGACCAGCGCCACGCTGTACTCGGCGTCGTACAGCGCGGTGCGGATGTTGTCCGACATGCCGCCGTCCACGCTCACGTACGTACGCAGCCCCTCCAACTCCTTGAGCGTGCCGACCTCGTACAGCGTGAAGGCCGTCGGTCCCACGATCGCCCGCCCCGGCTCCACCGACAGCCGCGGCACCGCCAGCCCCGCCGCCTCGCACTCGCGGGTGACGATGTCCCCCAGCGACTTGGCGATCTCGTGCGGCTCCCGCGGGTCGTCGTCGGAGGTGTACGCGATCCCCAGACCGCCGCCCAGGTCGATCTCCGGCAGCTCGACACCGTGCTCGTCCCGCACCTCGGCCAGCAGACCCACCACGCGGCGGGCCGAGACCTCGAAGCCAGCCATGTCGAAGATCTGCGAGCCGATGTGCGAGTGGATACCGGTCAGCTCCAGGCTCTCCAGCATCAGCACCCGGCGCACCGCCTCGGCCGCCTGCCCTCCCCCGGCCTCCGGCCGGGAGGTGCCCCCAGCCAGTGCCAGGCCGAACTTCTGGTCCTCGTGAGCGGTCGCGATGAACTCATGGGTGTGCGCCTCGACACCCACCGTCACCCGGATCTGCACCGGCTGCCGACGGCCCAGCTCCCGGGCGATGTGCGCGACGCGGGCGATCTCCTGGAACGAGTCCAGCACGATCCGCCCCACCCCGGCCTCCACGGCCCGGGTGATCTCCTCAGTCGACTTGTTGTTTCCGTGCAGCGCGATGCGCTCGGGCGGCATCCCGGCGGCCAGCGCGGTCGCCAGCTCGCCCCCCGAGCACACGTCGAGGTTCAGCCCCTCCTCGTACAGCCAGCGCACCACCGCGCGGGAGAGAAAGGCCTTCCCGGCGTAGAAGACGTCGGCGTCGGCCCCGAAGGCGTCCCGCCACGCCCGGCAACGGGCCCGGAAATCGGTCTCGTCCAGCACATAGGCCGGGGTACCGAACTCCTCCGCGAGGGCGCGGACGTCCAGCCCGCCCACCGAGACGGCTCCCTCGTCGCCACGTCGGACCGTCTGCGCCCACACGCGCGGGTCCAGCGCGTTGAGATCGGCGGGCGGCGCGGTGAAGTGGCCCTCGGGGAGGACGTCGCCGTGTCGTGGTCCTGCGGGGTGTGCGGAGCGGCTCATGATCTGGAGTCCCTGTGTCCCTTGGTCGCAAGTCTCAAAGATGTGCGGGTGCGGTCACGCCGAGCCGGGACAGGCCGCCTGCCAGCACCGCCCCGGTGGCCTCGGCGAGGGCCAGCCGGCCGCGGTGGGCGGCCCCGGGTTTCTCCTCACCACGCGGCAGCGGCACGCACGCACTCTCGAACACCCCGAAAGCGCCCGCGACGGCGTCGAGGTGCCGGGCGAGCGGACCCGGCGCCGTGATACGGGCACAGTCCGCCAGCAACGCCAGCAGCGTCCTCCCCGCGGGGGCGAGGGGCTCGGCCCCGATCTCCCGAGCGGCCGGCCGGATCCCCAGCCGGCGCCCGTTCCGCAGCCACGCGCAGCAGCGGGCATGCGCGTACTGCACGCGGAAGAGCGAACTCGCACGCTCCGTACGGACCGCCAGCGACGCCGGGCTCTCCCCGGTGAGCTCCGCCCACCGCGGGATGTCACGGCCCGGGGTGTCCGTGGGCTCCGCGTCGAGGCCGAGCTCCGCGGCCGGGCCGGGTACCCCACCCGGCCGCCCCGCCACCAGGGAGCGCACCAGCGCGGCCCGCCCGGCCCCGGTCAGCGTCACATTGACGAACCCGTCGCCCACGACGCGGGCCTCGGCGATGGAACCACCGCGAGCACCCTCCGCGGGGCAAGCGGGGCCGCAGGAGCCGGAGAACTCTGTGGCGTCGGCGGCATGGGAGGGGTGCCCGAGGTAGTCGGCGGAATGAGAGGGATGCCCGAGGTTCGGGGGCGGTACAGGGAGCGCGGGCCGGGACAGCTCGCGGCACACCAGCTCCGCGACCTCACGCGGGGTACGCCCGCTGCGGGCCGCGGCCTGGAAGGCCGCCCCGGTCGCGTAGTCCCCTCCGCCCCGCCGCGGCGGCGACTCCACCACGACACGCACCTCCTGCAGACCCCGCACGTCCCGGGCGCTGCCGTGATCGTCGGGGAGCGCACGGCAGAGCACCTGCCGGATGGTGCGCGAGAGCTGGGCGGGGGTCACAGAGCAAGCGTATGGGAGGCGGGGTGGGTACGCGCGAGCCGGTTTCGTCACCTGGGACGGGACCGCACCACCACGGCGGCGGCACGGCAGGGCCACCGCGCCGGGTACGGCTCCGACCAGGTCATGCGGCCCCTCCGCCACGCTGCGCGCTCACCCGCGTACGAACCGCGCCGGGCGCACGGAACGTCACGGCCCGGGGGGCGTCGGCCGTCAGGGCTCGACGACCTCGGAGACGGGGCCGAACGTACCGCCCTCGTCCCCCGCCCCTCCGGCCTCCGGTCTGCCGTGCATCAGACGGCGCACCAGCCGCACCAGGTCTGCGGGCTCGAAAGGCTTCGCGAGGAAGGCGTCCACACCGTCCTCACCGCCGACCACGCCCTCGCTCTCCCACTCGGTGCACGCACTGACCAGCGCGAGGGGCAGGTGCCGCGTCCGCGGATCGGCACGCAGCCGCTCCGCCGTCCGCACCCCGTCCAGACGTGGCATCACGGCATCGAGCGTCACGACATCAGGCCGCACACCGTGCACCACATCCAGGCACTCGGCACCGTCGACGGCGGTCACCACCTCGAAGCCCTCCAGCTCGAGGTTGACCCTGATCAACTGCCGGATGACACTGCTGTCGTCGACAACGAGCACCCGGCCGGACATACCTGGCACACCCCGAAGCGTAGGTGCGCCCCACGCCCCGCGTCCGGCTTTTGCCCATTTCCACCGCCCCGCCCTCCCCACTGAACCGGTTTCCACCCCACCCCCGGTGACCTGGTAGTGTTCTACCTGTCGCCGCAACAACGACACGCCCCCGTAGCTCAGGGGATAGAGCAACGGCCTCCGGAGCCGTGTGCGCAGGTTCGAATCCTGCCGGGGGTACTTCGACTGAAGTGCTGAAACGCCTCGTGACCAGCTTGGATGCTGGTGCGGGGCGTTTGTCGTTGTCGTGGTGCAGCCGGTCGCTGCCGGGTGCCGGGGCGAGGCCGTGGGGCCCCAGCGGCGGGGCGATGATCCCGGTGGCCCCTTTCGCGAGGTGGCCCCGCCCTTCTCCCCCGGTCGGGGCGGGGTCTCAAGCGGAGGGACCCTGCACACCGTAGCGGTGTCCACCGGCACAGCAGGAGGGGCCGATTGCCGGGCTCCCTCCATGGGCAGGCCCGGCAGCCGGCGGGTGGCCGTCAGGTGCGGGAGGCGACCACGTAGGCCATGAGTTCGGCGTCCAGCAGCGCGGGGTCTGCCATGCGGGAGCCCGCGGTGTAGGAGTTGAGCAGTGCTTTGGTGACCCGGAGGGCGTCCGGGGAGCGGCGGACGACGGGGCGTGCCCACTCCTGGACGGCGGTGTCCAGTTCCGTCTCGGGAACCACCCGGTGCAGGACGCAGAGCCGCTGTGCCTCCTCGGCGCCGAACGCGCGGCCCGTGAGGATGAGTTCGCGGATTCGGGCGGCTCCGGCCTCGCTCAGCAGCCGGGGAAGCGCGCCGCCCCATGCGGTCGGCAGGCCCAGGGCGAGCTCGGGCAGTCGGAAGCGGGAGTCCTCGGAGCCGACGCGCAGGTCGCAGTGGAGCGCGAGGGCCATCCCGGCTCCGACGGCTTGGCCCTGCACCCGGGCGATCGTGACGGCGTGCGCGGTGGACAGCGCCTCGCAGACCCGGCGGGCCTTGTCCCCCGAGGTGCGGATGCCGGCGCCGGTGCGGTCCTGCGCGATCATCGCGGCGAACTCGCGCCGGTCGCCGCCGAGGCAGAAGTCGGGTCCGGCCCCGGAGAGGACCACGACCCGGATCTCGGAGAGATCGGGCAGCGCCGTGAGCACGCTCAGCAGATCGTCGAGCAGCGGCTCGGTGACGACGTTCCCCGTCTCGGGGCTGTCGAACTCCACCGAGAGCACAGGTCCCCGCTGCTCGACCCTGAGATGCTTCAACTCTCCGAACACGTGCTCTCCGTTCGCCCTGTCATCGCGCGGTCAGTTTCAGCTCCGTGAGCCGACGGAAGGCTACCCGCGGCGCGAACACGGGAGGAGAGCTGATCTCCAGGGACGGGAGCCGGCGGAGCAGCCCGGTGAGCAGCGTGGTCGCCTCCAGGCGCGCCAGTGCGGCGCCCATGCAGTAGTGCGGGCCGCCCCCGAAGCTCAGGTGACCGGCCTTCCGGCGCACGTCGAAGGCGTCGGGGTCGGGGTGGCGCCGGGGGTCGTGGTTGGCCGCGCCGATCATCACGTGCACCATGGCGTCCTGTTCCAGGGGGACACCGCCCAGCACCGTGGGCTCCGCCGCGATGCGGGTGTTGACATGTATCGCGGGGTCGTAGCGCAGGACTTCCTCGACGGCGTCCGGCACGTGCTCGGGGTGCGCCTTCAGCCAGTGCCACTGATCGGGGTTCCGGGCGAGCAGCACGACCATGACGGACAGCAGTGTGGAGGCCGTCTCCAAGGCGGCGATGGTGAGGAACATCGTCAGGTTGTAGAGGGCCTCGTCGGCGGTCTCCCGGTCCGGTTCCCTCTCGTCCCAGGTCCGTATCCAGGCCGACACCGGGTCGTCGCCGGGGTGCCGACGGCGGCGGCGGATGAACTCGGTGAAGTACTCGCGCAGTCCGAGCATGCCGCTCCAGGAGGCCTCCAGCTGGCTCTTGGAGGGCAGCAGCTCCTGCGCGAACACCTGACTGTGTGTCAGTTCGCGCAGATGCGGGTGGTCCTGCGAGGGGATACCGAGCCAGTGTCCCAGGGTGGCGACCGGCAGCTCCTCGCTGACGAGCGGCACGAGGTCGGCCTCCCCGTCCCGGAGCGCCTCGACGAGCCGGTCGAGGAGCCGCTCGACGAGCCTGGCCACCTCGGGCCTGAGCGCCTCGATGGTGCTCCGGCCGAAGACGTTGCCCAACGAATGCCGCTGCCAGGAGTGCTCCGGGGGGTTGAGCCCGGCCAGCGTCTTGCTCATCTCCCATGAGGCGGGCGCGTTCCAGCGGGCGGAGTCGCCCTGCCTCCTGCGCCATGCCGCGTCGGGGACGGGCCAGGTCCTGTCGCGCAGGACCTGTTCGCAGACCCTGTAACTGGTGAGCAGGTACCCGCCCCAGGGGGCAGGTACCACCTCGCCCATCTCACGGAGTTCGGCGTACAAAGGGAGGGGATTCGCTTGCCCACCGGAAGACCTGAGCCGGGCGAGCAGAGAAACCACGGCCCGGCGGTCGACGGATATGTCGGCGACGGCAGACTCCACGAACCGCTCCTTAGCGAGACGCACGGACTATGCCGACGTCATACCCCAGACGTTCGATGAGCATGCGGACGCCGAAATTCCCGACATCAGGCGCGCCACCAGGACAAGAAGGAACTCCACCAGCCCGACTTCTCCGACCGGGAGGCGGGCTGTTGAGAGCCTGCGGCCTCCTGCGCGGGGATCTGTGAGCCGTAGGGGGAGGCCGCCTCGGGGCGCTCGGGACGGGTCGGAGTGAACTGCGCGGGAAGCGACTGCAGCGCCCGGTGGAAGGGGCCCGGCCGCCACGGCAGGCTCTCGGCGGGAACCGAGAGCTCGATGTCGGGCAGATGATTCAGCAGCGTCTCCACTGCCATGACCGCGATGAGCCGGGCCGGCTCCTTGGCGGGACAGGCGTGCGGCCCGGCCCCCCAGGCGAGGTGGGCCCGTTTGCTCAGCAACTGCCGGGACGAGGAGAGCGCGGGGTCGGTGTTCGCCGCGGCGAAGCTGATGAGCACCGGGTCGCCGGCGGGGAGCCGGACGCCGTTGAGATCAACGTCACGTACGGGGTAGTGAGCGGCGTAGTTGGCCAGCGGGGGGTCGTTCCACAGCACGTCGTCGATGGCGTCCTCGACCAGCATGCCGCCCCCGTGGCCTCCGGAGTTCTGGTCCTCGGCCAGCAGCAGCCGCAGGGCCCCGGCTATGACGTTCTGCTGCGGCTCGGTGCCGGCGCCCATGAGGGTGACGAGCTGGTGCACGAGCTCCTCGTCGGACAGCCGGGACGAGTGCTGCATGAGCCAGGTGGTGATGTCCTCGCCGGGCTGTGCCCGCTTGAGGGCGATCAGGTCGATCAGGGCTCCGGTGAGTTCGGCGTTGGCCCGTTCCGCATCCACGCCGTCGAAGATCCCGGACATGCCGGAGACCAGCCGGTCACCGATCTCGCTCGGGCAGCCGAACAGCTCGTTGAACACCAGCAGGGGCAGCACCTTGGCGTACTCGTTGAGCAGGTCCACCTGGCCCCGGGCGCTGAACCGGCCGATGAGATAGCCCGCGACACGCTCCACGTGCCGGCCCAGCCGGTACAGGTCCAACTGCGCCAGGCTGTCGGTGACGGCCTGGCGCAGCCGCATGTGCTCCGCGCCGTCGGAGAAGAGGCAGTTGGGCCGGTAGGCGAGCATCGGCAGCGCCGGGCTGTCCGGCGGAACCCGCCCCTCGTTGAAGGCGCGCCAGCGGCGCGAGTCCTTCGCGTAGAGCTCGGGGTTCTGCAACACCTGGAGGGCCGCGGCGTACTCGGTCACGAGACTGGCGTCCACGCCTGGTGCCAGCTCCACCGGTCCGGCCGGGCCGAACTGGCGCAGGTACGCGTAGAAGCTTCCGGGGTCGGCGGCGAAGGCCTCCCCGTGCAGCGGCACTCTGCCGTTGCCGCCGCCCTGGTGGGACACCGGGCAGCCCGACGAGGGACCGTGGAGCTCTGGCTGGGAGTTCATGGGGAATTTCCTAGGTGTGCCGGTTCAACAGATAGCGGACCAAGGTGATCAGGGCGTGCGCAGATGATGTCCGGTCGCGGGCGTCGCAGGCGACGACGGGCGTATGGGGAACCAGGTCCAGGGCTTCCTTCAATTCCTCTGCCGGATACTTCTGGTGGTCGTCGAACTGGTTGACCGCGATGGCGTAGTCCAGGCCGTACTGCTCGACGAGGTCGATCACGGGGAACGTCTCTTCGAGACGCTCGGGGTCGATGAGGATCAGCGCCCCGAGCGCCCCTCGCGCCATGTCCTCCCAGACCTGGATGAAGCGCTGCTGCCCCGGTGTTCCGAACAGGTAGAGGACCAACGTCTCACTCAGGGTGAGCCGCCCGAAGTCCATCGCCACGGTGGTCGTGGTCTTCCCCCGCACGCCTTTCAGGTCGTCTATGCGCGACCCGGCCTGCGTCATCGTTTCCTCGGTGCGCAGCGGGGCGATCTCGGACAGCGTTCCGATAAGCGTCGTCTTGCCCACGGCGAAGTGTCCGACGACGAGGATCTTCGCCGCCTTCTGCACGCCTTCGGATACGTAGGTACTGCTACCCGAAGCGAGCTTGGAGCCCATACAACACCTCCTCGAGGATTTTCTTGTCGACCAGTTCCGCGGGCGCCGGAGCAGCCCGGGTGAGGAGCCGTCCCTGCTCCGCCAGGTCCGTGAGGAGGACCCGCACGATTCCGACGGGCAGCTGCAGGTGCCCCGCGACCTCGGCGACGGAGAGGAATCCGCCCGAGCACAGGTCCCACAGCGCGCGCATCTCCGGCTCCAGCAGCCGCGGCGGCTCCTCGTCGGAGACCGTCACCAGCGTGATCATGGAGAAGCGGTCGTCCCGGGGAGGCTCACGTCCGTTGGTGATCACATACGGACGCACTAATCCGTTGTTCACCGGGTCATGTTCGTCGGGGGAGGTCATACGCGGCTGTCCGCGTTCTCCCGGGGCGGCGTGGTGAGCACCTTCCCGAGCTGACCGACGAGTTGCTGCATACGGAAGGAGATGTCGGCCATATCGACGTCTGCCGTGGCCGACAGCGCCAGATAAGCTCCCTCCCCGGCGGCGATCAGGAAAACCCATCCGCCGTCGAACTCGATCAGGGTCTGACGCCACCGCATGTCGGGATGCGGGTCGCAGAATCCGGAGACCGTGCGGCTCAGCGACTGCATACCGCTCATCGCCGCGGCGACGGTTTCCGCCTGGTCCCGCTCCACTTCGTTGGAACGGGCCATGAGCAGGCCGTCGGCCGAGACAAGAATGGCGTGACGCGCACCGGGCACCTCAAGGGCACTGTCGAGCATCCACGACAGATCATTGTTCACCGCGGTCCATCTCCTTCCCGATTCACGTGTCCTTCCTGATCCGATTGCGCCGCGCGGCCCGACCGGGTGCCTCGCTGGAAAGCACCCAGGATGGAGGCCGTTTCCTCGCTGGAACGCGCCGGGGCGACGGGTGGCTCGGCAGACGGCACGACAGACATGGGGCTGTTGCGCCGACGCTTCGGAAGTCCGCTGGCCGTCGTCCCCCTCGCCGGCTGCGGCTGAGGTTGGGGCTGTGGTGGCTGTGGCTGGTATTGAGGCCGAGGTTCGGGCTGCGGCTCGGGCCCGTAGGCGGACTGCGCCACCGGAAGCGGCTGCGGGGCCTGGACGGGCGGCGCGGGCACGTCCTGCGGGAAGGCCGCGGGCGCGTCCTGCGGGTAGGGCACCGGCGCCGGGTGTCCCGACCACTGCTCCTGCGGGTGCCGGGCGGGCTCGGGGAATTCCGCAACCGATCGCTCGCTCTCCGGAACACCGGTCGTGAGGATCTCGTCGGGCAGAAGGACCACTGCGCGCACCCCTCCGTAGGGGGAGTCGGTGTCGACCGAGACACTGAATCCGTACCGTGCCGCCAGGACACCGATCACCGCGAAACCGAACTGGGGCGGGTTGCCGAGGCCGGTCACACCTGTCGGACGCCGTGGCGCCAGCAGCCGGGCAGCCCGATCCCGTTCCTCTTCCGACATGCCGACACCGGCGTCGTCGACGAGGATGCAGACACCCTTGGGCACGGACCTGATGTTGATCTCGACCTGGGTCTCCGGCGCCGAGTAGCTCGTCGCGTTGTCCAGCAGCTCGGCGACGGCGAGCGCCACCGGCTCCACGGCGCGGCTGACGATCGCGAGGTTGCTCTGCGAACGGATCTCGATCCGGGTGTAGTGCCGGATGCGGCCCTTGGCGCTGCGGACCACGTCGTAGAGCGAGGCGTCCGCACGCTGACGGCCCAGCCACCCGTCGCACAGCACGGCGATCGCCTGGGCACGCCGTCCGAACTGCGTGTTGGTGTGGTCGATCTCCAAAAGGTCGCGGAGGATCTGGGAGTCGCCGTACTTCTCCTGCAGCCGGGAGACGACCACCTGCTGCTCGTTGGCCAGGGACTGCAGGGTCCGCATGGCGGTCTTCAGCGCGGTCTTGGTGGCCTCTTCCGCCTTGTTCTGTGCCTCGGCGACGGCGGCGGTGTGACCGGCCTCCAGGCCGGCACAGTGAGTCCTCAGATCGCGGTTCTCGCCGCGAAGCCGTGCGGTCACTCTGCGCTGGCGGTAGATCGTGGCCGCCGCGATCGGCGCCCCGGCAATCAGACCCCAGACGGCCGGGTCCTGTAGGTATTGGGTCATATGACTCTCTTCAAACGACTGGACAGGCGGTTTGCCCGGGTGACGCGTCGTCGGCCTGGGACAACGCCCACCGCGTAGCCGACGGCTCGCACCCCGGCCCCTCGGGGCTCGCCTGACGCCCCGTCAGTGTCGAGGATGAGTTCGATGATCGTAACATCGTACGGAACATCAAATTCCTTTTCGGGCCGAGAGCTTGACGCATGCCGACGTCCTGACCCGGGAAATCGGGCCAACTCGGCGGCGCCGCAGGGTGGTAGACCCAGCGGGGACAGTACTAGAGGCCGCACCCCGACCGCCGCCGTTTCGCCTCGGTAGGACAGTTGGCAGGACCCGGCCCCCTCTCACGACCCGCGCACCGCTCACCTTCTCGGAGTAAGTACCGGTCACAGGCATGGCGGGACTGGAGCAGCCCTGCCGTACGGGCGTGCGGAACCGGGCAGAGAGTTCGAAAGCGGACCCGTCTTCTCGGCACCCCGCAGAACAGGACGCCGGACACACGGTCATCTGCGGGCAGGAGAACGCTCGTTGCGGACATCGCGCGCGGGAGTGGGAAAACCGCCTCGCGCCCGGCATCCCGCATGGCCGCCTGGCCTGCGGTACCGCGCCGAGGCGGGCGCGGGTCCGGCGGACGAGGAAACCCCCGGCGGCGCAGAAACCGTCGCCCCGGAGGTGCCGTGTCCGCGACGCACTGTGCGTCATAGTCGTGTAAAGGCCCCTGATCACACGCAAGGGAGCTGCAGTTCCAGCCGGCTGTCTCGGTCGGTGCGGGGGTCGTTTTCAGCCGCCGAGGTATGGGAGCGCTGACTGATGTACCCAGCCCTTGCTTTCTGGCCCATCGCCGCCACTCTGGTCACCGGCCTGGTGGCCTTCATCGTCATGACGGTTCTCTCCCTGGCCGGCACCCGGCCAGGGGACCGACCGGCCATCCTTCAAGCACTCGCCGATGTCCTGCGGGCATTCCGCGGCGAGGAACACTCCCGCCGCTGAGCCTGCCCCGCTGGGACCGCCGTGCGTCTCGGGGCCGCTGTCGAGCGGGTACGCCGGTGGCCCCGGGCCGGCCGAGGGCGAGAAAGCGGTCGGTCCGACGGGCCGGGCGGCGCTGCGCGTCGGTGCCGCTGCGGGCGGTGCCGTCCGTCGCCGGCGGTCACACCGCGGGCGGGTCGTCCTCGGCGTCCGCCACGGCCTGGAGCTGCTGGACGTAACCGGGGGTCCAGCCGGTGACGTCGGCGATGGTGGTGCACGCGCTCGGATCCTCGGCGTCGCGGAGCAGGGCGACCACTTCCGCCTGGACGTCGAGGCCTGCCGCGTTGTAGGCCTCTTCCGCCTCGCGGTAACGCTTCACGGCCAGTTCCAGTTTCGCGGTGTCCATGAGGGCATGGTCGCCCACAGGCACGTTCCCGGACCAGCTGGGGCACGACGCCAGGCGGCCGGAAGTGTTCCGGCCTCGGTGGCGGGACCGCTGGAGAAGGTCAGGCGCAAACATTCACCTCTTCCTCACTCACTCTCCTCGTCCCGGTGGCCACGGCCGCGTCCGACCCCGTGGCCGCGTCCGGGCCGGTGCACACCACGCCCTTCGTGCGCGTTCCCGTAGTCCCTTTCCTGCCGACTTCCGTGAGCGTGCCGGTGCCGGTGGTCGAGGTGTGCCCGTACGACAGCCACGGGGCACTCCGCGTGGTGGAGGACCGCCTGGCTGACCGACCCGAGCAGCAGGCCCGTGAAGCCGCCCCGGCCGCGGGCGCCGACGACCAGGAGCTGGGCGTCCTCGCTCGCCGAGAGGAGCGCTTGCCGGGTGTACTCCTGTACGAGCCGCGGGGTCACCTTGACGTCGGGATACTGTTCGCGCCAGCCGGCGAGAGCTGTCGAGAGGATCCGGTCCTCCTCGGAGCGGAACACGTCGACGTCGTAGTAGGTGGGCACCGGGGCCCCGGGCCCCGCCGCGACGGGTCCTGTCCAGTTGTTCCAGTTGTGCATCGCGACGAGTTCGGCACCGCGCAGCGACGCCTCTTCGAAGGCCCAGCCGACGGCCGGATCCCCGACCTCCGATCCGTCCACGCCCAGCAGCACCGGGCCGGTGGGTCTCTTCCGTCCCCGGGTGACCAGGACGGGGCACTCGGCGTGGGCGGCCAGGTAGACGGCGACCGAGCCGACGAGCAGCCCGGTGAAGCCGCCCAGTCCACGGGTGCCGACCACGACCAGGGCGGCGCCGTGCGACTCCGTGGTGAGGACGGAGAGCGGGTCGCCGGTGATCACCGCGTGGGTGACCTCCACGGTCGGCTCGGCGGTCCTGGCGCGCGCGGCGGCCTGTTCGGCGGTCTGATGGGCGAGGTTGCGCAGCCCGCCCTCGGGCGGGCCCATGACCGACGGGCCGAGCGGCACCTTCGTCGTCGGCCAGACGAAGGCGTGGACGACGTGCAGCGCGCTGCCGCGAAGCCTCGCCTCCCGGGCGGCGACATCCACGGCATCAAGGCTCGACGGAGAGCCGTCGACTCCCACCACAACGGTCCCGGTCACGCCGTGCTCCCTTCCGGGACCGCGCGCCGCAGCGCTCCCGGCTCCGCGTCCCGTCTTCAGGGATACCGCTCAGCGAGCCGGGCGGCAGGGCCGGATGGCCCGAACGGGCGGGGCCGGCGGGGAAGAGGCCGCCTCGCTCACCCGCACGAGGGAAGGCGTGCACCCGGAACGATGAACCGACGTTTCGAGGCCGCCGATCGTCGTCCGGGTGAACGTGCGCAACCAACACCGTGCGGCCCAGTTGTCCAGTGCGCTCCGCGTCGAGCTCCACATCAGGAGGACTATCAATGATCAAGAACGCGCTGGCCACCGCCGCCGCCGCGACCGCCATCGTCGGGGTGGCGGCCCCCCAGGCCTCGGCCATCAGCGACGACCACGGCACCACGACCGTGAACGGCAACGGCGCGGCCCAGAGCTACGGCAACTCCGCGACCTACGGGAACTGGAGCCCCCAGTTCGCACTGATCCAGGGCTCGTTGAACAAGCCCTGCATCGGTCTGCCGCTGAAGGGCAACGCCGGTTCGCTCGTGGGTCTGGTGAACGTCGCCGTCCAGGACGTCAACGTCCTGTCGAACCCGCAGAACCAGCAGTGTGTCGAGAACTCCACCCAGGCCAAGGGTGACGAGCCGCTCTCGCACGTTCTGAACGACCTTCCCCTCGTCTCCGGGAACGGCGCCGGAAACCGCTGAGGCGGGTTTCCACCGCGACCCGAGCGGAACGCGGACACCGCTGACACCGCGGACACCGCAGGTAATGCGGACAACGAAGAACAGGGCCCGGGGCACACATGTGCCCCGGGCTCTCGTCGTTTCCTCGCACGACAGACCGTGGCTCTCCGGCACACGTCCGGACCGGCTGCGCCGACAGGCACCAACCGGCGCGCGGCACAGGCGCGTTGCCTGGCGGATACACCACCTCGCAGATGGTTCCCGAAAAGGCCCCGGTTCCCTCCCGTGAGTGAACAAGACGACCCGGACATTGGGCCATCCGAGGGAGACACCGGTGATTTCGGCATAACTCGTGTCGTACGGATCGTGGCCTCGTTACGAATGGCGACAGCGGATTGCGGGCGATCAGCCAGCACTCGTGGACATACGAAATCCGTGGTCCAGGGAAACCCGCTTGAGAAAGGACTCCCACGTGAAGTACACGAAGGTCGCGACCGTCGCCGCAGGCACGCTGATGGCCCTGGGCACGGCCGCCGCTCCGGCCCTCGCCGACTCGGGCGCCCAGGGTGGGGCCGCCAACTCCCCCGGTGTCATCTCGGGCAACGTCATCCAGGTCCCGGTGCACGTCCCGGTCCAGGTCTGCGGCAACACGATCGACGTCATCGGTCTGCTCAACCCGGCGTTCGGCAACACCTGCGTCAGCGACTGACGCTCCCCGCCTCGTGCGCGGGAACCATTTCGGACCGGCTCCGGTGCGTCGGGTGAGGAGCCCACGCGCCGGAGCCGTCCGGTTTCCTGATGGACGGACAGGGGACGGGTGAGGACTCGCGCGTCCGCCCCGTCCACCTTCCGCAACAGACTGAGAGCAGGAAGAGACCATGCGAAAGGTCTTGAGCAAGAGCCTCCTGACCGCGGCCGCCACGACAGGGGTGCTCGCCGGTGTGGCCGGGTACGCGCAGGCCGACGCGGGAGCCGGTGGTGGCGCCACCGGCTCCCCCGGCGTGCTGTCCGGCAACGCCGTGCAGGCTCCGGTGCACATCCCGGCCAACGTCTGCGGCAACACGGTGGACGTCGTCGGCGTGCTGAACCCCACGTTCGGCAACGGGTGCACCAACGAGCCCACCCACCACACCCCTCCGCAGCACCGCCCGCCGCGGGAGGAGCCGCACAAGCCTCCGCAGCGGACCGAGGAGGAGCCTCCGGAGCACAAGGCGCCCGAGGTGCCGCAGGGCCACACGCCGCACAAGCCCGCCGCCCCGGTGGAGAAGCCGGCCGCCGAGCCCGAGGCGCCGACGCGGGTCGAGTCGGCCCCGGTTGCCGAGAAGGCAGCCGAGGCCCCCGAGCCGGCAACTCCCGCCCTGGCGGAAACAGGTGCGGAGCGCACCTGGGGTGCGGCGGCGCTCGGCCTCGGCGCGGTACTGGGCGGCACGGTGCTCTACCGCCGTGCGACCCGGCGCCTGGGCTGACGCGGCCTCCCGGCCGACGCCTCTCAGCAGCCACGGCGGCTCGATCGACACCGCTCCGGCTGGTGTGATCTCGGCCGACAAGCCGTAGCGGCACCCGCGACACGTCCGTCTCCGCGGCGAAGGCATGCGCGTGACGCCAGTCGCGCGAGTCCTTGCCTTCGCTCCGTTCGTCAACGGAAACGCGCAAACGCGGAACGGTCCCAGACCGTTCCGCGTTTGCGTGGTCGTTGCACGGCCGGCAGGGAGCGGGGCGGTCTCGTTTCCGGCCCCGGAGTGGGTCGTTGTCAGGGAGGCCTGGAAACTCTGTCACCTTCCGGAGGAAGAAGCGCCATATGAAGTACAAGAAGACCGCAGCCGCCCTTGCGGGCTCGGTGATGGCCCTGGGCGTCGGCACACCCGCATTCGCGAGCCAGCCCGCCGCCGGACCGAATTTCAGTCTCAATGGTGCCCTCGACGACGCGCTCGCCAGTGGCGAACTGTTTTCGGAGCCCCCGGTGCACGTCGCGGGGCCGCAGGTGGACGCTTTGATGGACACCGTGAAAGGCACCGCACGGAACGGCGAGCTGACCACCGACCAGAACCTGCTGGGCGGCCTGCCCCTGTTGTCGTAGGTCCGGGAGCGCCGGGCGTCCGGTTCTCCAGTCACGGCACATTCACCATTCAGGTGAAAAAGAACAACTCAGAGAGCGGAAGACAGTTGAACCCGGCGTCCCAGACTTCCGCACTCTTCGAAGAGGAACGGTAAAACCCATGATCAAGAAGGCTCTGTCCACCGCCACGGTGGCTGTCTCGCTCGTCGGCGTCTCCGCGCTCGCCGCCCCGCAGGCGTTCGCGACCGGCAACGACACCGGCACCACCTCGGTCAACGGGAACGGTGCCGACCAGAGCTTCGGCAACGCCGCCACCAAGGGCAACGGCAGCCCGCAGTTCCAGGCCGTTCAGGGCACGCTGAACAAGCCCTGCGTCGGCCTGCCGGCCAAGGTCAACGTCGGCTCCGTCGTCGGCCTGGTGAACGTGGCCGTCCAGGACATCAACGTCCTGCACAACCCGCAGAACCAGCAGTGCTCGGACAACTCCTCGCAGGCCAAGGGTGACGACTCGCTGTCGCACATCCTGGACGACATCCCGGTCCTGTCCGGGAACGGCGAGCACAACAACTGAGGCCGAGGACCGCGAGCTCGCCGTAGCGGACAGGCACGCGCCTGACGTCGGCGAGCGAGGCTTCCCCAGCCGAAGCAGACGCACACGGAAGAAGCCACCGGCAGCCGGCCGGTGGCTTCTTCCGTGTTCCGATGTTTCCGGTTCTGCCGTGTACGCCTCCCCCGTGCCCCCGCTCCCCCGTTTTCCGTTCTCCTGGTTCTGCCCTGCCCGGGTGTCAGCCGGGCAGGGCGTCGGTCACCGTGTTGGCCACCGGACCGACCAGGGGGAGCTCTCCCAGCGAGGCGCCGCGGGCGAGAGGACCGGTCAGCGCAGCGGTGCTCACCGGCTTGAAGTCGGCCACCTGGGTGCCGACGCTGTTGTCCAGCGGGTCGGTCCCGGTGTTGGCCAGCGGGTTGATCTGAAGGTCCTTGACGGTGTCGAGCGTCCTGCCGAGTGCCACACCGGCGCCGCGTGTCGTCTCCCGTACCGGAGCCGCCAGACCGCCGCTGAGAGCCTCGGCCGCGGCATCCCCGCCCTTCTGTGTCGCCTTGCCGCCGTTCCCCTGCGCCGTGCCGCCGTCCGCCGCCGTCGCAGCCGGCCCTCCCGCTCCGAGGGCCACGCCGACGGCCGTGGCGAGCAGCCCGGCGCGTACGAGCACGCGGGTGCGTCGGCCGGGAGCTTTGTGACGGGCTTTTCCAGAGTTGAGCATGTGTCACCACCGAGTAGGTATGGCTCGAAACACGAGAGACAGTACGTAACCGTGTAACCGCATACGGTAGTCGAGCAGCGTCTTGGGACTCCAACCCCGCACCGGTGCCGACCGGCACCCACCGAGGAGGAGGGCGCGCCGGTGCACGGCGGGTCAGCACAGGGGCGACGTACGCATGAACGAGAGTGCACACGGTGGCGTGTTCGCGGTCCGAAGGTGGTCAGTGAGGGTGATTCCGGGACGGTGAGCGGCCCCTCGCGCCACTAGTGTGCCGGTCCATGACTTCCCCGCAGACCGCCCAGGGCGGCTTCCGGCAGCGCAGCCTTGGCACCCTCACCGTCCTCGGCTGGGCCGGCCCGTACGGAGACGGCCAGGACATGGCGTTCCTGCTCGTCTACTCGCTCGGCGACGGCGCAGACGGCCCGGCAGGGACGGCCGCGGCGATGCACACGCTCGCGGAGGAGGTCGGGCTGCCGGTGGGGACGGAGGCGGTGGACGTCGCCACAGCGGGCCGCCGGTTTCCCCTGACGTTGATCGTCGAGGGGGGACAAGCGGCGCTGACGATGCCGAAGCTGACGGTTCAATACCCGGCGCCGCCCGAGTGGGTCGCAGCCGCACGCGAGCGTGGGCAGGTCTATCTGATGATGGCCACCACGCCGTGGCCCCAGGCGGCCTCGGGCACCGCTATCGGCGAGCAGGCGCTGCGGGAGTTCGTGAGCGAGGAGATGATGGCGTCGGCGGCGCACTGCCTGCTGCCTGTGCGCGGGCTCAGCCGCTGACCGCGGAGGGCTGCCCGGAAGACTCTCAGCGCACCGGCTTCCTTGAGGACGTCACTTGGGCGGGCCGCTCGGAGCGCTCGTGACGGGGCGGAAGTCGCAGTGCAGTGCGGCATCGACGGGGGCAGCCGTGAGCCGGTTGGCCAGGGTGGAGAGCGTGTAGACGCCGACCCCGAGGACGACTTCGAGGGCCTGCTCGGACGTGTAGCCGTACCCGAGGAAGGCGTCGAGCACCTCCGGGTCCGCCTCGCCCGCGCGGTCGAGCAGGTTCACCGTGAAGGCACGGACGGCTTCGAGGCGCCCGTCAGGCAGCGGAAGCTCCTCCCGCAGCAGCTGCACCAGCTCCTCGTCCGCCCCCAGGGCGTGCAGCTTGCGGGTGTGCAGTGCGATACACACGCCGCAGGCGTTCCGGGCGGCGACGGTGAGAACGACGGTCTCCCGCGCCAGCGGGTCGAGGGTACTCGTCTCGAACACGGCGCTCGCCTTCAAGAAGGTCTCCAGGGCCCGCGGAGAGGCAGCCATGCGCGCCACCGCGGCCGGCACGAAGCCCAGCTGTCTTCGGACAGCGTCCAGGAGGGGCCGCGCGGGGGCGGGGGCGGTCTCACGGGTGAGGTCTGCGAACACAGGAGTGGCCTTTTCGGGCACGGCGGCATCCTCCGTAGAGTGGTCAATGTGGTTGTCGAAAAAAAGGTAAACCAGGTTGTCGATTCTGTCGAGGGGTCTCCGGCTCCGCAGGAGCGCTGGGGGTTCGAACTGCCTCTGCTGCTGTTCGCCGGTTTCCGTTCACTCATCGACCAGTTGCACGCGGAGCTCGCCGATCACGGGTACGGCGAGCTCCGTCCGGCGCACGGATTTGCGCTGCAGGCAGTCGGGCGGGAGGGAGTGAGCGCGAGCGAACTGGGCCGGCGGCTCGGGGTCTCCAAACAGGCAGCAGGGAAGACGGTCGACCGGCTCGCGGCGCTGGGCTTCGTGAAGCGGACCTCGGACCAGGCGGACGCACGGCGGAAGCTGGTGCGGCTCACTCCGCGCGGACAGGACGCGCTGACCCTCTCGGCCGCCGTCTTCCAGGAGTTGCGGGGCCAGTGGGCTGACCGGTTGGGACCGCGCCGACTGGAGGAGCTGGAGGACGCGCTGGAGAGCGTGGTCGGCCCGGCGGCGTTCCGGCTGGACGCGGCCGGGTGGTTCGGGGACTGAGGCAGCCCATGGGGCGGGGAGCACCTGCCGCCGGAGGGTCCCTCCCCCCGGCCGGCTAGGGAAGAGAGTTGCCCTCCTCGATGGCTTCGGCCACCTCCGTGGTGCGTTCGGCCTCCTGTGCGGCGAAGCGCTCGGCGTCCAGCTTCTCGGCGATCTCCTCGTCCTGTGCCATGAGCAGATCGAGGTTCTGGTTGCCCATCTCGAAGACACCCATGTCGAGTAGGCGCGCTGAAGGCGCTCACCCCACAGTCCGATGTCTCGGACACAGGGAACGATGCGGCTGAAGAGGAGCTTGCGGAAGAGCTGAAGGTATTCGGACTGCTCGCTGAACGCGTCGGCCTCGGCGCGCGGGATGCCGAAGTTCTCCAGCACCTCGGCCCCTTTGAGGCGGTCGCGCATCAGGTAGCAGCCCTCGATGACGAATTCCTCGCGCTCGCGCAGCTCGGCGTCGGAGAGCTGCTTGTAGTAGTCGCGCAGCGCCATCCGGCCGAAGGCGACATGGCGGGCCTCGTCCTGCATGACGTAGGCGAGGATCTGCTGGGGCAGCGGCTTGTCCGTGGTGTCGCGGATCATGCCGAAGGCGGCGAGCGCCAAGCCCTCGATGAGTGCCTGCATGCCCAGGTACGGCATGTCCCAGCGGGAGTCGCGCAGGGTGTCCCCGAGGAGGGCCTGGAGGTTGTCGTTGACCGGGTAGAGCATCCCGACTTTCTCGTGCAGGAACCGCCCGTAGATCTCGGCGTGCCGGGCCTCGTCCATGGTCTGCGTGGCGGAGGAGAACTTCGCATCCATGTCGGGCGCCGACTCGACGATCCGCGCCGCACAGACCATGGCGCCCTGTTCGCCGTGCAGGAACTGACTGAACTGCCAGGAGGCATGGTGCCGGCGCAGCTCACCACGCTCGGCCTCGTTCATCTTGTTCCAGTAGGGCATGCCGTACAGGGTCATCGCCTCGTCGGGAGTGCCGAGCGGGTCGTACGGGTCGACCTCCAGGTCCCAGTCGATACGACGCTGCCCGTCCCACTGCTTGTCCTTGCCCTTCTGGTACAGGGCGAGGAGACGGTCGCGGCCGTCGTCGTACTCCCAGGTGAAACGGGCGTTGCCGGAGGCGGGAACCTGCCAGAGAGGGGCGTCGGTTGCGTGCACATAGAGATCGCGTGTGGACACGGACATCTCCTTCGGTCACGGACTGCCCGGCATGCACGGGGTGTTCGCAGGCTCACACGCTTGTTACCGGGTGGTCGACGAGTGCCGCACAGGGATTGACGTCCTTACTGACAGGCAGTCTCATAAGAGGCGGCAACAGACGTGACCGCCGGTAACCCGGTGGGGACCGGCAACCGACGAAGAGGTGCCCCAGCATGACGACAGCGCCTGACATCGCCGAGAGGGAGCGTGAGGTGCTCAGGGACGCCCTCGGCCTGCTCAAGGACCGCGAGCAGGTCGCCGAACGCCTCCTCGAGTCCTCCAGGAAGCACTCCTTCGACCCGGACACCGAACTCGACTGGGACGCGCCGTTCGAGGACGGCAAGTGGTTCTGGCCGCCGGAGCTCGTCTCGCTCTACGACACGCCCCTGTGGCGGCGCATGTCCGAGGAACAGCGCTTCGACCTGGCCCGGCACGAGGCGGCCTCGCTCGCCTCGTTGGGCATCTGGTTCGAGGTGATCCTGATGCAGCTTCTGGTGCGGCACATCTACGACAAGCCCCTCACCAGCAACCACGTGCGCTACGCCCTGACGGAGATCGCGGACGAGTGCCGCCACTCCATGATGTTCGCGCGGATGATCAAGCAGGGTGGAGCGCCCGCCTACCCCGTCTCCCGGTTGCACCACAATCTCGCGCGGGTACTGAAGACGGTCTCCACGACCCCCGGTTCGTTCACCTGCACGCTGCTGGGTGAGGAGATCCTCGACTGGATGCAGCGGCTGACCTTCCCCGACGAGCGCGTCCAGCCGCTGGTGCGCGGCGTCACCCGCATCCACGTCATCGAAGAGGCCCGCCATGTGCGTTACGCACGCGAGGAGCTGCGCCGCCAGATGGTGAGCTGCCCGCGCTGGGAGGCGGAGCTGACGCGACTCAGCTCCGGCGAGGCGGCCCGCGTCTTCTCCATCTCCTTCGTCAATCCTCAGGTCTACGAGAACGTCGGCCTGGACAAGCGGGAAGCCGTCGCTCAGGTGAAGGCCAGCGGTCACCGCCGGGAGGTCATGCAGACCGGCGCCAAGCGGCTGACGGACTTCCTGGACGAGATCGGTGTCATGCGCGGCGTCGGCCGCAAACTGTGGGTCAGCTCCGGCCTGCTGGCGAAGTGAGACCGCGCGGTTGCCGGTTGCGGGTTGCCGGATGCGGAGAACTCGAAGCCGGAAGGCGTGACACGGTCACCGGGACGCGGGGCCACGACGGGGACGACGTGTTGCCACGTCCCGGGCCGCAGCCCTCGTGAAGCCCTCGTGAGGAAGCGGCGGGGAGGCAGGGAACATCCGAGCGTGCCGGGGCGGTTACGCTGCACTGCATGAGCAGCAGTGGCACCGCCCCGGCGTATCGCAGGCTCAGCGTGAACGAGCGGCGCAGCCAACTGCTCTCCCACGCGCTCGGCCTGTTCGCACACCGACCGCCGGAAGAGGTCTCCCTGGACGACGTCGCAGTGTCGGCCGGCGTCTCGCGTCCGCTCGTGTACCGGTACTTCCCCGGCGGTAAACAGCAGCTCTACGAAGCGGCACTGCGCAGCGCGGCAGACCAGCTCGAACGGTGCTTCGCGGAGCCGCAGGCCGGTCCGCTCACCACCCGGCTGTCCCGGGCGCTCGACCGGTATCTGGCGTTCGTCGACGAGCACGACGCGGGCTTCATGGCGCTGCTGCAGGGCGGCAGCATGGTGGAGACCTCCCGCACCTCCGCGATCGTGGACGAGGTGCGCAGGGACGCGGCCGAACAGATCCTCACCCACCTGGGAGCCGAGCCGGGACCCGGGGCGGCCCGGCTGCGGATGGCCGTACGCACCTGGATCGCCGCCGTGGAGGCCGCCTCCCTGATCTGGCTCGACGAGGGCAAGCAGGTGCCGCTCGCCGAGCTGCGCGACTGGCTGGTGGACAACTTCGTCGCCGTGCTGACGGCCACCGCCGCCTCCGACACGGCAACCGCCACGGTGACCCGCCGCGCCCTCGCCATGGAGGAGGCATCGGGACACGCGGCACACCTGGTGGCGAGGGCGCTCCCGGTGGTCGCCGAGGCGGGGCACCTGCTGGACCCGTGAGGGCGTCGCTTCGGGGCCTCGGAAGACTTAAAGAATCGTTGAAGGCCGGATAGGTTGGTCGGCATGGCGACTCACCTGTCCTGGAAGGCCAAGGAAGCCACCGTCGGGGAGCTGGCCGAGCGCGCCGGTGTGGCCACTTCCGCGCTCCGCTTCTACGAGCGCGAGGGCCTGATCCACAGCCGCCGCACCTCCGGCAACCAGCGCCGCTACAGCCGCGACACGCTCCGCCGAGTCGCATTCATCCGGGCCTCGCAGCGCCTCGGTATCCCGCTCGCCACCATCCGGGAAGCCCTCGCGCTGCTCCCCGAAGGGCGCACGCCGACCCGCGACGACTGGGCGGCCGTCTCCGAGTGCTGGCGCGAGGACCTCAACCAGCGCATCGCTCTCATGGAGCAGCTCCGCGACCACTTGACGGACTGCATCGGCTGCGGGTGCCTGTCGCTGACCTCCTGCGCACTGGTCAACCCCTACGACCAACTCGGCGAGCAGGGGCCGGGAGCCCGCCAGCTCGCACAGCCCTGCGGCCCCGACCCTGCGAGGGCAGACAGCAACCTCTGCGGGGCCGAGCGCAGTGGTGACGGCGGGAGCACCGGGTGCGGGGACGGGCGGGATTCCCGTGCCAGGGCCGAGGGAAGCGTCGGCTGCGGGGGCACCGATGCCCCCTGTGTGCCGGTGCCGGCAGTGGACGGCGAGGCGGTCTGAGAGTGCGCAGCGAGGAGACGACCTTCCGCGGCGGGCCGCTGGACGGCCGCACGCTCGCCGTGCCGCTCGGCCCGACCGGCAGGCCCCCGCGGACCTACGAGGTGCCGGTTCCCGGCCACGACGGTGCTCCCGGGACGGTTCACGTCTACCGGCTGGAGCCCGCCTCGGTGAACCGGCTCGGGCTGCCGCGTGGATGGGCGTACGTCTACGCGCCTCAGGACCCGCCTAGCCGGGGGCCACTCGCGCGCCTGCCGTGGCGGCGCGCCCGCACCCGCTGACGACGGCGGCCGTACGGGGAAGGCTGCACCAGCGAGCGGCACCGCAGGGCCCGCCGAGGGCGAGAGGGCAGCGCACGGATGTCGTCGGACGGCGCCCGCCGCCACGCCTGTCGGTGCCGCGGCGGCGGGCTGGCTCAGTCGGTTCAGTCGTGTTTCCGCCACCTGCTCTGTCACCGTGCAACCTGGACAGGCGCAGGGCGGCGGGGTTATCTGCTGAACGTGATCGACGGAATCGCGCCGCTGCCGGAGAACTGTCCCCAGCGACTGGGGCCGTTCCACCTGTACGGAGTCCTGGGCGACGGCCGTACGGGCACCGTCTACCTGGGCCGGGGCACCGCGCGGCGCGGAGGCCGCAGACGGGCGGCTGCGGTCCGCGCGGTCCGGCCCGAACTTCTGCGCGACCGACAGCTGCGGGCGCGGCTGCGGCAGGAGACCGCACAGGTCGCGGAGTTGGTCGGCACCCCGTTCGTCGCCGAGGCGCTCGGCTGCGAGTTGGACAGCGAACGCCCCTGGATCGCCTTCCGCGGCGTACCGGGGCTCCCGCTGTCCGCACTCGTGACCGCGTACGGGCCCCTGCCGGAGAAGTCCGTCCGCGCTCTCGGCGGTGCCCTCGCCCGCGCCTTGACGGCCGTGCACTCGGCGGGGAGCGCCCACGGGAACCTGCGGGCCTCGAAGGTCCTGCTCACCCTCGACGGGCCGTGCGTGGTCGACCACGGCCTCGTACTGGGACGGCAGCCCGGGGCCGGTGGCGGACCCGGCTTCGGGGGCGGGAGCGACTTCGGCCCGCTGTCGCGACGGGCCGAGGACGTCTTCGCGCTGGGGACGGTACTGGCCCTGGCCGCGAGCGCGCGGCACCCGTTCGCCGGCAACCCGCTGCCCTCGGCCCGCGAGGACCCCGACCTGGCAGGGGTGCCCGACGCCCTCCACGGGCCCCTGCTGGCCTGCCTCCACAAGACCCCCGAGGCCCGTCCCCAACCGGACTCTCTGGCCCGCGCCCTGGACCCCACGGGCGCGGCCGGCCTCCGCGCCCGTGAAGGGCTGCCGGAGCCGTACGCGCACGAGATCGGCAAGCGTGCGGACGAGGCCAGGAAGCTGGTGGGCCGACGGGCTTGGGGCCGGTGAGCCAGGACCCCCGGGTCGGACCCCGTCTCGGGACCTTCGCCCCCGTCCGGTCCGGATCCCGGGGCACCCGTCGGGAGTGGGCGGGACCGCGGGCCCTCCCGTTGCCTCCTGCCTTTCCGTCTCCCGTTTTCCGTCACCCGTGCGAGTGAAGCGGGCTGCGGGCCTGCTGCTGGACGTTCCGCTGCGACGGAGGTAGGGAGCGCGCTTTTCGCCAATTCCGGTGCCGTGGCCCCGCGGTCGCCGCCGCCGCTCGGCCATGTCTCAGGGGTGTGTTCCGGGAGCGTTCGCCCGCCGTACGGTCCCCGCTGGGCCGCTGCCTGGACTTCTCCCGGCCCTGGGGGCGGTGCGCCGTGAGGCGTGAGTTGCCGGGGCCGCCCGGCGTCCACCGTCATCGCCCCGGCACCGTCGCCGATCCCGCCCGAGCCGACGAGTCGAGCGGCCCTCGGAAGCACCACGAGATATCGATCGGGTGAGAGACGTGGGCCCTCCCGCTCAGCGTGCACTGAGCACAAGCCCCTGCCCGTGCCACGATCGCGGCGGAGCGGCCGGAAACGGGGAAACGCCGCTCGGAAACGAGGTGCGCGGTGTTGTTGGCGAGAATGCGGAGGACGCGGGCGACGTGGGCGCGGCGCCGCCCGGAGGAAGCCGCCGGGCGGGGCTTCCGGGCGTGGGCTGTCGCGACATTGGTGGCGGTATCCCTCGCGCTGGGGCTGGTGGTTTCGCCTGCTTCCGGCGCGGCGCAGGGCGCGAGCACGTTGCTGCCCGGCTCGCCCACTGCGCCCGATCCGGGGCCGGAACCCGGGCCGCCCGGCACGGGCCGGAAGTCGGTGGGGATGCTGCTGGGCGAGCTGGGCACGCTGTACCGGCGTACCGAGGAGGCCTCGGAGGCGTACAACACGACAGCGGAGAAGCTCAAGAAGCAGCGGGCTTCCTCGCGCAAGGCCCAGTCGCGTCTCTCCCGGGCCCGTGCGGCGCTGGGAAAGGAACGGGTCCGCGCCGGTCTGCTTGCGCGGCAGCAGTACCGGCGGGGCACCCTCGGGCTGCCGCCCGCCGTCCAGATGCTGCTGAGCCGGGACCCGGAGCGGGTGCTCTCGCACGGGCACCAGTTGCGACGCGCCGCGGGCGCCCAGGCCGCGACGGTCCGCAAGCTGGCCGACGGCAGGCAGCGGCACGCCCGGGCCGCCGAGCGGGCCCGCGCCGCGGTGAAGCGTCAGAACGCGCTGACCAAGCGGAAGAAGAAGCAGCGGGACGAAGTGCAGGCACGGCTCCGGAGGGTGGAGGGGCTGCTCTCCTCAATGACCGGAGACCAACGGGAGAAGCTGCACGCGCTGGAGCAGGACCGCGCGGACGCGGCACAGCGGAAACTGGTCTCCTCCGGAGCACTCGACCCCAGCGGCGCCGTGCGACAGGCGTCAGCGCAGGGACGGAAAGCACTCTCCTGGGCGATGGATCAGGTGGGGAAACCGTACGTGTGGGGTGCCGAGGGACCGAAAGCCTTCGACTGCTCGGGGCTCACCTCTCAGGCATGGCGCCATGCGGGCCGGACGATCCCCCGCACCAGCCAGGAGCAGTGGCGGCGGTTGCCCCGGGTACCACTGGACGAGCTGCGCCCCGGCGACCTGGTCATCTATTTCCGCGGAGCGACCCACGTGGGGGTGTACGCGGGGGCCGGGCGCGTGGTGCAGGCCCCCCGGCCGGGCAGCAAGGTGAAGGTGACGCCACTCGCTGCGGACCCACCGCTCGGCGCGGTACGTCCGGACAGGGGCAGGGCATGACCGGCGTGCGCGGCCGGCAGCCGGGCGGAAGGGCGCCAGGGTCCGTGGCCCGTCCTCAGTCCAGCTCCGCGAACAGCACGGTGGCGTCGTCGTGCCGCTTGCCCCGCGAGGGGGGCGCCTCGGCCTCGGCGGTGCGGACATGAGCGACCAGAGCGCGGGGGCCCTCCTTGCGGACGAGGGCGCACAGCCCCGCCCAGTCGCCCAGGTGGAAGGTCTCCGTCCAGCGGGTCGCCCCGTCCGTGAGAGCGAGGAGCGCGCGAACGTCCTCGCGGGGTTGCGTGCCCGCCACGGCGCGGCCGGCCACTGCGGGATCGGCGGCCGCAGTGTAGAAGCCGGTGCCGTCGGGAGCGTTGCGCAGCCCTTCGACCGCGCGCACGTAAGCGACACGGTCCTCTTCCGCACCGCTGCGCCGCGCTCGGTCACGCAGGGTCCGCACGAGGGGCGGGAGTTCGGTCAGACGGCGGTCGAGGCGGGGGTGGACAGTGCCGTCTGCGGCCTCCACGAGAAGGGCGGAATCGGAGAGCACCAGGTGCTCCACCTGCTCTTCGTCCCAGCGGGCGGCGACGACCGTCGCCTGAGGTGTACGGGGGTGAGAAAGATCACACGTTTCGCGGTGTGTGTCCGCTGTGCGAGTGACTGCGACGGCGAGGCACTCACTGAGGGTCAGGTCGCGCCGGGCGCCCGACAGTTCGAGAAGGGCGCCACCCAGGCGGGCTACGAACCACGGCACCCCGTGACGGCACCCGTCGTCGGCCTCCGGCGGGGTGACTCCGTCGAGGACCACCAGGACGCCCCCCGCTCCGGCCGCGGGAAGGGCAGCCGACGCGTAGTCCTCGTTGGGACGTCGAGGGTCACCGGGTTCGGTGACCATGTCGATACGCATGACAGCAGTGTGCCGGAACGACGCTCTCGGGGCGTCCGGGGGCGGCAGCCCTCGCGGCCGCTCCCCGCGCACGGGCACGCCGGGAATCCGCGGGGCGGAGCGGGCCGCGTGGCCCGCGTAGGTGACTCCGGCAACCGCGAGGGCATTCCGCGCGAGGATGACCGGAATTGCCCCTCCGAAAAAGTTGGTCCGGCATCCTGCCAGGAGCCCGGAAGGATTTCCAACCACAGTCTGGAAGGCCGACCACGCCCGGTCCGGGCCGAGTTGTTCCGCCGCCGAGGAGTGATGTTCACTCCTTCGGGTGGCCCAGCAGGGGATTCTCACCCGCCTCAAGAGCGCACTGCAATGGTCGGTCGTCGAGTCGGGGCATCCCGGGCCTTCCGGGAGAGGCGGGACGAGATTGCGAGTGCGGGTGCGGAAGAAGCAGCGTCGGACGGTGGACGGTCCTCAAGCTGCGGCAGCCGGTGACGGGGCCGCCGCCCCCTCGGACCCGGAGGGCATGGTGGCCGCTCCGCGCCGCAGGTCCCGGGTGCGCAACCGGTTGCTGATGTCGGTCGCGGTCGGTGCCCTCGCTGTCGTCGGGGCCGGTGCACCGACCCTGGTCGCCGGCTCGCGTGACGCCACCGACGCACAGGACCTGGTGGACCTCGCCCGGCTCGACCAGCAGGCCATCGCGCTCTCGCACTCCCTGGAGGACGAGCGCGACGGCATGGTCGAGCAGTTGTCCGCCGCCCGGGGGGCACGAGGCGACGGCACGGGCGTCAGCAAGGCCCAGCGGGGCCGGGTGGACCGGCAGTCGAGGGAGCTTCGCTCGGCCGCGTCAGCCGCACCGGCCGGCTCCGCGGCGGCCTCCGGCTCCCCCGCGGGTGTCGCCGAGGTCCTCACGAAGCTGCCCACCGTCAGGCGGCAGGCCATGACGGGCAAAGCCGGGCCGCAGGAGTCGTACGAGGACTACTCCCGCATCATCCGGACGCTCCGTCAGCTCACCCACGACGTCGCCGTCGCTCTGCCCGCGCGCGCCCAGGACCGTACCGCGGCAGCGCTGCCCGACCTCGCGCGCGCCGTGGACCAGGCATCGGCCACCCGTGGGCTGCTGGAGGCCGCGCTGGCGGGCCAGGGCACCCAGCGCCCCCTGGTGACGGAGGCCGAGCAGGCCCGCGTGCGGGAGAAGGCCGCCCTGGCGGACTTCCAGGAGAACGCGAGCGGCAAGGCCTGGGACAGGTACAGCACGACCGTGACCGGTCCGGACGTGTCCAGCGCCGAGCACTATCTGGACAGCCTGACCGCGCGGCCGTACCTGACCGCCGCCGCTCGCAGGGTGGACGCGGAACGCTTCGACAGCGCGGTCTCGGCCCGCCTCGCCCATATGCGCGGGGTGCAGTCCGCGTTCGCAGCGGCCGAGGTGAAGCGGCTGGAGACCCTGCGCGACGACGACGTGACGGCGTTGCAGTTGCGGGCCGGACTCGTCGGCGTCTGCCTGCTGCTCGCCGTCGCGCTCAGCGTGGCCACCGCCCGCTCCCTCACGCGCCCCCTGTCGGTACTCAAGCGCGGATCGCGGCGGATCGCCGAGGATCCGGCGGGCGAGGAGCCGATCACCTTCCGGGGGCGGAACGACGAGTTCGCGGACGTCGTGCGCTCCCTCAACGCGCTGCGGTCCTCCGCCGCCGAGCTGCGACGCCGGTCCTCGTGTGCCGAGCGGGAGCAGGACCAACTCGCGGTCGAGAAGGCGCAGCTCACCGAGCAGCACCAACTGCTGGCTGAGGACTACACAGCGCTCCGGGCCGAGCTGGAGGAGCTCCGGGGGCGATCGACCGGTGTGATCCCGAGCGCGGAGGGCTTCTCCCCTGCGCCCTTCGTCCGGAACGAGGCGGCGACCGCTCCGGCCGGTGCGGGCGCGGCCGGGCAGGACGCGTTCGCGGACCTGGCCACGCGCTCCCTCACGCTGGTCGAGCGGCAGCTGGGCATCATCGAGGGCCTGGAGGAGAACGAGGCCGACCCGGACCGGCTGGACACGCTGTTCAAGCTGGACCACCTGGCCACCCGCATGCGGCGGCACAACGAGAACTTGTTGCTGCTCGCGGACACCGGCGCCCATGCGCGGCCCGAGCGCCTCCCGAGCACCCCGGCGAGCGAGCAGGGCTCGGACGCCGGGCAGGCTCCGGCGCCGTTGCTGGACGTTCTGCGGGCGGCTGTCAGCGAGATAGCGCAGTACGAGCGTGTCGCGCTCGGCCCGGTGCCGCAGGAGCTGGGGGTCGCCGGTCGTGCGGCGGACGATCTGAGCCACCTGGTGGCCGAACTCCTGGACAACGCGGCCGTCTTCTCCCCCGCCGGATCGCCGGTGCGGTTGACCGCCAGGGTGCTGGCGGACGGCGTGGCCATGGTGTCCGTGGAGGACGAGGGCACCGGCGTCGGTGAGGAGGCACTGGCCGAGCTGAACGCGCGGCTGACCGCGGGGGGAAGCGCGCGGCCGTCCACGGGAGAAGTGGAGCCGGGCCCCGCTCAGTCGGCGGAGGCACCCGTCGCCTGGGGCTTGGGGCTGGAGATCGTCGCCCGGTTGGCGGCGCGGCACGATGTGGCTGTGCGGCTGCGCGTCCGGGAAGAGGGCGGCACGGCGGCGGAGGTGCAGGTGCCGAGTGGCCTGCTGCTCGGCGGGAGTGGCACAGCCGACGGGGCCCACACTGCCGGTACGTGGCGGGCCTCCGGCGCCGGTGCGGCCGGGCAAGCAGGCGAGACCGGTGAGGGTGACGGTTCCGGTTCCGGTGACGAGAGGGGCGGGGTCGGAGAGCGTCTGACCGAGAAAGAAGGGCAGCACGCCAGGGCGGCGGACCAGGCGCCGTTCCGGGCCGACGCCGGTTCTGTCGAGGAGCACACGACCACGGCGCCCCTGGAAGAGGGCGGATCTGCTCTCGGGGCCCCTGTCGCGCCCGGAGGGTCGGCAGACGTACAGCTGCCCGGGCCTGCCCCGGAGCGCGAGTCCGCCCCGGCCGCGTCCGAGTTCTCCGACGCATCCGGTCAGGTGCCCGGGCAGTCGCAGGCCACTGGTTTCCGCCCCCCTTGCGACGCCGACCCGGCCGCGCCCGAGGAGGAAGGCCCGAACCGCGCTGGGGACCCGGCGACAGCGCGAGGCACGGCGAAGAACCGGGCCGAAGCCACAGCCCCGGCTGAAGTGGAAACGCTGCACGAAACTGCGGGCCCGGTGGATACGGGTGACACGTCAGAAGCAGACGTCGGTCCGGCGGATGCAGGCGACGGTTCGGCAGAGGCAAGCCGCCGTCCGGCGGAAACGGATGCCGACTCGGCGAAGGCTGGCGGCGTTCCGGCGGAAACGGACGGCGGCACGGCCGACCCCGGCGGTGATCCGGCGGAAGCAAGTGCCGACACAGCGCACCCGGGCGGCGATCCGGCGGAGCCCGGTGCCGACGCGGCGGAGGCGCACCGCGGTGCCGCGGAAACGAGTGCCGACTCGGCGAAGGCGGGCGGCGTTCCGGCGGAAACGGACGGCGGCACGGCCGACCCCGGCGGTGATCCGGCGGAAGCAAGTGCCGACACAGCGCACCCGGGCGGCGATCCGGCGGAGCCCGGTGCCGACGCGGCGGAGGCGCACCGCGGTCCCGCGGAAACGAGTGCCGACACGGCGAAGGCTGGCGGCGTTCCGGCCCAGGCAGGTGCCGACACAGCGCACCCGGGCAGCGATCCGGCAGAGACAGGCGCCGACACGGCAGAGGCCGGTGCCGTCACAGCGGAGGCGAGGGGCGGCACTGCGGCGGGTGCCGTCACAGCGGAGGCCGGTGGCCAGGGTGTCACGCACACCGGACTGCCCAAGCGCGTCCGTGGTGCGAAGGCAGCGGGAACGGGGGCGGCGCAGCCGCCTCGTTCGGGAAGCGTCGACCCGGAGCAACTGGCGCGCAGGCTGAACGGGTTCCAGCGGGGCGCCCGGCAGGGCCTGCGTGAGGCCGCGGCGCAGGTGGCCGCGGAGGACAGCGGTACCGCGGAGCACACCGCCCCGCCCGCGGGCTCCGAGTCCGCAGCGGACGGAGAGGCCGCCGAGGAGGCCCGCAAGTGAGTACGCCCACCACGCGTGCGCCCGGCAGTGCGAAGGCCCGCGATCTGCGGCTGCTGCTGGACGGTCTGGCCGCGGAGGTGCCGGGCATCCGGTCCGTCGCGGTCGTCTCGTCCGACGGCCTGCTGTTGCTCGCCTCGGACCCCGCGCTGGGCGCCGAGCACGGACAGCTGGGGCGGCGGGACCAGGGACAGGGAGAGCACGGCGGGCAGAGGGAGCCGGAAGAAGGACCGGCGGGGACAGCGGAGCGGTCTGTTCCAGGTGGCCCCGCCTCGCCCGGCGAGGCGCGGGTACCCCCGATGCGGCGGCGGCGCGGCGAGGCGGGCCGGCAGCGTGGCCGTCGCGGGAGCAGCGGGGACCTGGCGACCATCGTCTCCGGAGTGGCCTCGCTGACGACCGCTGCGGCGAGGCTGACGGATGCGGGCGCCGTGAAGCAGACGATGGTGGCCATGGACGAGGGGGCGCTACTGGTCATGACCATCGGGGACGGCTCGCTGCTGGGGGTGCACGCGGAGGCCGACGCCGATCTGGGAGCGGTCGGCTACCGGATGGGGCTCTTCGTCGGCCGCGCGGGGCATCTGCTGACGCCTGAGCTGCGGAGTGAGCTGCACGACGGCCTCGCCCGGCCGGGCGGGACCGTGAGTGGGTGAGAAGGGCAGCCGTCCCCCAGCCGTTCCTGCCGCTGACCGCTCAACGGTTTCGGCCGGCGACCGGTCGGCCGTTCCGGCCGCTGCCGACCCGGCCACGTCTCCGCAGCACCGCCGGGCCACTGCCGTAGGCCACCGACGCGCCCTACAGGGCCCCGCGGGCCCCGGGCCGTCCTTCAGACACCGGCCGGGCGCCAAGGGGTGACGCCGTCACTCCTCCTGGTCGGCCAGCGCATTGAGACGGTGCAGGAGGCGGGCGAGCTCGGCGATCTCGACGCGGTCCCAGGCGGCGAGCTTGCGGGCGTAGGAGAGCCGTCGGGCGTCACGTACGCGGGTGAAGCGGTCGCGGCCCTCGTCGGTGAGCTGGACCAGGGAGGCCCGGCGGTCGCCGGGGTCGGGCTGCCGGTCGACGAGGCCGAGCTGCTCCAAGGCGTGCAGTTGCCGGCTTATCGTCGCCTTGCCGACGCCGAAGTAGCCGGCCAGCTCCGTCGCCCGCTGTGCACCGGCGTCCTCAAGACGGACGAGGAGGCCGTAGGCGGCGGGTTCCAAATCCGGGTGCACCTGGCGTGCCATCTCTCCCGAGGAGGCGCGGGCCCGCCGCAGGAAGACGGCCAACTCGCGTTCGACGTCGAGACATTCGGGCCCGAACGGCTCGGCAGGGTCCGCCTGACCGTGCGCCCCGGCGTGGCCCCCCGGACGGCCCTTCGCGGGGTCCGCTTCGGTGACCGAAGCGGCCGAGGCGGCCGAGGCGGCGGCAGCCGTGGCGGCCCGGCGGGAAGCCGCGGCCTTCCGGATGGCAGCGGCGCTTTCGGTGTCTCCGGCGTTTTCCATGAAGAAAATTGTCTCCAGCGAGCGCGATAGTCCCAGCTCCGCCAGTATTTCGCAGGATTAGACCAACGGCGGACGGTAGGGCATCTTCCACCTTGTCGGTCTACGCGCGTACCTTCAATATGACATGCCCACACCAGTGGGAACCATGGTCATCCGCGCGTCGCAGCGCAAAACCCCCCACGTCGGTAAATACTACGCACGTACCAGACCCCACCACCGAGGCTCCGGAGGCAGCGATGCCCAGCTTCAGATCCGGTACGACCCGTCACAGACGCGGAATGGCGGCTGTCGTCGGGATGTTCGTCTCCCTTCTCGCGCTCGTCCTGGCGCTACCGGGCGCAGCGTCGGCGACAGCCGGCAGCGGGGACAGCAGCGCGAAGTCGGCCACCTCCACCGAGTCCGCCGCGGACACCCCCGGTCTGCGCGACAACCCCAAGGCGCCCACCGAGCGCGGTAAGGCCTGGATGGGCGCGGGTGTCCGGATGCACGAGAAGGACACGACCGACGGCGCCCCGCCGGACAAGGCCCGCGCGGGTCTGGCGGCGACGGTCCACGGCGTGGACGTGAGCAGCCACCAGGGCAATGTCGCCTGGTCGACGCTGTGGAACAGCGGGGTCCGCTTCGCCTACGTCAAGGCGACGGAGTCCACCAACTACAAGAACCCCTACTTCACCCAGCAGTACAACGGGTCCTACAACGCCGGCATGATCCGGGGCGCCTACCACTTCGCGACGCCGAACTCCTCCAGCGGCGCGACGCAGGCGAACTACTTCGCGGGCAACGGCGGCGGCTGGAGCAAGGACGGCAAGACGCTGCCGGGCGTGCTCGACATCGAGTACAACCCCTACGGCTCGACCTGCTACGGCCTGAGCCAGAGCGCGATGGTGAACTGGATCAAGGACTTCACCAGTACCTACAAGGCCAAGACCGGACGTGACGCGGTCATCTACACGACCACCAGCTGGTGGACCCAGTGCACGGGCAACAGCAGCGCCTTCGGGAACTCGAACCCGCTGTGGATCGCCCGCTACGCCTCCTCGGCGGGCACCCTCCCGGCCGGCTGGGGCTTCTACACCTTCTGGCAGTACACCTCCACCGGCCCGACCGTGGGCGACCACAACTACTTCAACGGGTCGATGGACCGGTTGAAGGTGCTCGCCAACGGCGGCTGAGCCCCGGCAGCAGGTGGCCGGACACCGGACGGCAGGTAGCCGGTGACAGGCAGCAGACGAAGTGGCCCCCGCCGAGGCGGGGGCCACTTCTGTCGCCGGACGCGTCCGTCACGCCGCGACCGGCGTCTCCCGGGCGGGAGTTCGGGCGGGCGTCAGGGCCAGCTCCAGGACCTGGCGGACGTCCGAGACGGGGTGGACGTCGAGACCGTCCAGCACCTCCTCGGGCACGTCGTCGAGGTCGGGCTCGTTCCGCTTGGGGATGATCACAGTGGTCACCCCGGCGCGGTGCGCCGCCAGGAGCTTCTGCTTGACGCCGCCGATGGGCAGCACCCGCCCTGTCAGCGAGACCTCGCCGGTCATCGCCACCTCCGGCCGCACCTGGCGTCCGCTGAGCAGCGAGGCCAGGGCCGTCGTCATGGTGACGCCGGCGCTCGGTCCGTCCTTGGGCACGGCGCCCGCGGGCACGTGCAGGTGGATGCCGCGCTCCTTGAGGTCGCCGACCGGCAGCTCCAGCTCCGCGCCGCGCGAGCGCAGGTAGGAGAGGGAGATGTGGGCGGACTCCTTCATCACGTCGCCGAGCTGGCCGGTCAGGGTCAGCCCGGAGGCACCCGTCTCGGGGTCGGCCAGCGACGCCTCGACGAAGAGCACGTCACCACCCGCGCCCGTGACGGCCAGCCCGGTGGCCACACCCGGGACGGCGGTGCGGCGCTCTGCCGGGTCCTGCGCGGCCTCGGGGGTGTGCCGGGGGCGGCCGATCAGCGCACGCAGTTCGTCCACACCCACGGTGCAGGGCAGCTCCACCTCGCCGAGCTGGTGCTGGGCGGCGACCTTGCGGAGGACGCGCTGGACGGCGCGCTCCAGGGAGCGGACGCCCGCCTCGCGGGTGTACTCGGCGGCGAGCTTGCGCAGCGCGGCCTCGTCGAAGAGCACCTCGCCCTCGGCCAGCCCCGCGCGTTCCCGCTGCCGGGGCAGCAGGTGGTCACGGGCGATGGTGACCTTCTCGTCCTCCGTGTAGCCGTCGAGCTCGACGACCTCCATACGGTCCAGCAGAGGCTGCGGGACGGCTTCCAGGACGTTGGCGGTCGCCAGGAAGACCACGTCGGACAGGTCCAGCTCGACCTCCAGGTAGTGGTCGCGGAAGGTGTGGTTCTGGGCGGGGTCCAGCACCTCCAGGAGGGCCGCCGTCGGGTCCCCGCGGAAGTCGGAGCCGACCTTGTCGACCTCGTCCAGCAGCACGACGGGGTTCATCGAACCGGCTTCCTTGACGGCCCGGACGATGCGGCCGGGCTGAGCGCCGACGTAGGTGCGCCGGTGACCGCGGATCTCCGCCTCGTCGTGCACGCCGCCGAGAGCGACGCGGACGAACTCGCGGCCCATCGCGCGGGCCACCGATTCGCCCAGCGACGTCTTGCCGACTCCGGGCGGACCGGTCAGCGCCAGCACCGCTCCCCCGCGCCGCCCGCCGATCACGCCGAGACCGCGGTCGGCGCGCCGCTTGCGCACGGCGAGGTACTCGGTGATGCGTTCCTTGACGTCCTGGAGCCCGGCGTGGTCGGCGTCGAGAACGGCCTGGGCGCCGGTGATGTCGTAGGCGTCCTCGGTACGGACGTTCCACGGGATCTCCAGCACCGTGTCCAGCCAGGTGCGGATCCAGCTTCCCTCGGGCGACTGGTCGCTGGAACGCTCCAGCTTGTCGACCTCCTTGAGAGCGGCCTTGCGCACCTCGTCCGGCAGGTCGGCGGCCTCGACGCGGGCGCGGTAGTCCTCGCTCTCGTCCTCCGGGTCGCCGTTGAGCTCGGCCAGCTCCTTGCGGACGGCGTCGAGCTGGCGGCGCAGCAGGAACTCGCGCTGCTGCTTGTCGACGCCTTCCTGGACGTCCTTGGCGATGGACTCGGCCACGTCCTGCTCGGCGAGGTGGTCGCGGAGGGCGGCGGTGGCCAGGTCGAGGCGCTCGGCGGGGTCGGTGGTCTCCAGCAGCTTCAGCTTCTGCTCGGTGGTCAGGAACGGGGAGTAGCCGGCGTTGTCGGCGAGCTGGCCCGCGTCGTCGATCTGCTGCACCCGGTCCACGACCTGCCAGGCGCCGCGCTTGCGCAGCCAGTCGGTGATGAGGGCCTTGTACTCCTTCATCCGCTCCGCCACACGGCCCGGCTCGGACACCTGTCCGCCGGGCCTGTCCGAGGCGGATTCCGAGCCGGGCGTCTGCTCGGCCACCGGGGTGCCCTCGACCCACAGGGCGGCGCCGGGGCCGCTCGTCCCGGTGCCGACGCGGATTCTGCGCAGACCACGGACGAGGGCGCCGGGGTCCCCGTCAGCGAGGCGGCCGGTCTGCTCGACGCGGCTCTCCACGCCGATGCCCGTGTAGTTGCCGTCCACGCGCGGGACCAGCAGCACCCGTGGCTTCTCGCCCTGGGGCGCCGCCGCCTTCGCGGCGTCCACGGCCGCCCGCACGTCACCGTCGGAGAGGTCCAGGGGGACCACCATCCCCGGCAGCACCACGCCGTCCTCGGCGTCGATGGGCAGCACGGGCAGGGTGAGCGGCGCGGACTCCTCGGGGTGGGACTCAGCAGTCATGATCTCTCCCTCGGCAAGCAAGTTGAGTAATACCCACTCAATGCTTTTGAGGCCGCCGTTGTTCCCCTCCTCCGGCGCTCCCCCGTTCGCTCTGAGCGATCAGGGACTCCGTCGGTACGCTCACCGGCCCGGCTGCAGAGCAACGGGCCGCGACGTAGTCAACCGCGGGTGGCGTCCCGGTCTTCCCGCACTCGAAGACCCGGAGCAACGCGTGACTCCCCTCTCTCCGACCCGCCCCCCAGTCGGCCCACCGGCCCACCGGCCCCCCGGCCCACCGGCCCCAAGGTGCGGGTTTCCGGCCTACCCTGCCCCCATGCCGAAGCCTGCCTCCCTGTCGAGCCCCGCCGTTCCGCCTCCCGGGCCGTCCGACGCCCCCGTCACGCTGGAGCGGCGGGACGGCCCGTACGGGGAGGTCGTCCTGCGTCGGCGCGGGGCGCACTACGAGATCATCGCCAACGGGTGCTTCCTGATGGACACCTCCGACGGCCGCTCCGAGCGACTGCTGGTACGGGCCGCACTGGAGGAACTCGGCGACCGGGCGGACCCGCGGCTGCTGATCGGCGGCCTGGGGGTGGGCTTCTCGCTCGCGGAGGCCGCCGCAGAGCCGCGCTGGGCCCGCATCACCGTGGTCGAACGCGAGGAAGCCGTCCTCGACTGGCACCGCAGCGGGCCACTGTCCGCGCTCTCCGGTACGGCCCTGGCCGATCCCCGTACCGAACTGGTGCAGGCGGACCTGGTGGACCACCTGCGCGCGGTGGCGGCGGACGGGCAGCGCTTCGACGCGCTGTGCCTGGACATCGACAACGGACCCGACTGGACCGTGACCGAGGACAACTCCTCCCTCTACTCCCCCGCCGGTCTGGCCGCCTGCCGCGAGGCACTCACGGCAGGCGGCATCCTCGCCGTGTGGTCGGCCCAGCCGTCGTCCGCATTCGAACGATCACTGCGGAATGCGGGGTTCTGCCGTGTTCGGACGGATGAGATCCCGGTCGTCCGAGGCGTCCCCGACGTGGTCCACTTCGCAGCCCGACCGGCGTAGCCGAGCCGCGCGCAGGGCCCTTACGCTGCTGTTCCAAGAAAGCCGGAAGAGCCACAGGGGCGGGGTCGTATGGACCAGAAGAACACCACTCAGACAGCTGGCGGAGCCGTCGCCGCGACCACCCCCGGCGCTCAGCGACGCATCCTCGTCGTCGAGGACGACCCCACGATCGTGGACGCCATCGCCCGGCGGCTGCGCGCGGAGGGCTTCCAGGTGCAGACGGCCGGTGACGGCCCGGCGGCCGTGGACACCGCCGAGGCGTGGCAGCCGGACCTGCTGGTGCTGGACGTGATGCTGCCCGGCTTCGACGGCCTGGAGGTCTGCCGCCGGGTGCAGGCCCAGCGGCCGGTTCCGGTGCTGATGCTGACCGCACGGGACGACGAGACGGACATGCTGGTCGGCCTCGGCGTGGGCGCGGACGACTACATGACCAAGCCGTTCTCCATGCGCGAGGTCGCCGCCCGGGTGCACGTGCTGCTGCGCCGGGTCGAGCGGGCCACGCAGGCCGCGACCACGCCGCGCAACGGCATACTCAGGCTCGGCGAACTGGAGATCGACCACGCCCAGCGGCGGGTCCGCGTGAGCGGCGAGGACGTGCACCTGACGCCGACGGAGTTCGATCTGCTGGTCTGCCTGGCGCACTCCCCCCGCGCGGTGCTCTCCCGCGAGCAGCTTCTGGCCGAGGTGTGGGACTGGGCCGACGCCTCCGGCACCCGCACCGTGGACAGCCACATCAAGGCGTTGCGCCGCAAGATCGGCGCGGAGCGCATCCGCACCGTGCACGGGGTGGGGTACGCGCTGGAGACCCCCGGCCCGGACGGCGCGCCCGCACCGGTGACCGGTGCCGCGACGGAGAGCTGCTGACGGGCGGCGGGAACGGGTCGAGGTGTCCGCTTCGGTGTCCAGTTCATCCTCCGGTCCTTCCGGCCCTTCCGGGACGCCCGCGTCGGGATCGCTTTCCGCGCGCTCCCCGGCTGCGGACCGTCCCGCGGCGTCACCGGACCCGGGCCCCCCGCTCGCCGGTCCGCCGGGGCCGCCCCGGCCGTCGCGGACCGCCCGGTACTGGGCCCGCTCGGTGAGCCGGGGCAAGCGGTTCGCCGCCCGGCTCGGGGCCCGCTGGTGGGAGCAGCTCTGGGAGGGGCTGCGGCCCCTGGACCCGTACCGCTCGGTGAAGGCGGCCCTCGGCGCCCTGGTGATCGTGTCCGTGGTGATCACCACACTGCTGGCGCTCTTCGCCGTGCAGTCGGCGACCGAGCTGCGGGTGATCACCATCATCTCGATCGTCGCCTCGCTGCTGATCACGCAGTTCGTCGCGCAGTCGCTGACGGCACCGCTGGACGAGATGACGGACGCGGCCAAGGCGATGGCGGGCGGTGACTACTCCCGCCGGGTGCGCGGCGGACGGCGGGACGAGTTCGGAGAACTGGCCGAGAACTTCAACCGGATGGCGGCCGACCTGGAAGCGGTCGACCAGCACCGCAAGGAGCTGGTCGCCAACGTCTCGCACGAGCTGCGCACGCCGATCGCGGCGCTGCGCGCGGTGCTGGAGAACGTGGTCGACGGGGTCTCGGACGCCGATCCGGAGACGATGCGGACCGCCCTGTCGCAGACCGAACGCCTGGGCCGCCTGGTGGACCACCTGCTGGACCTCTCGCGGCTGGACAGCGGGGTCGTCCCTTTGCACTCGCGGCGCTTCGAGGTGTGGCCGTACCTGGCGGGCGTGCTGAAGGAGGCCAACATGAGCAAGGGCTCCGGACACTCCCGCAAGGACGTCCACCTGCATCTGGACGTCTCGCCTCCCGAGCTGACGGCCTACGCCGACCCCGAACGGCTGCATCAGGTGGTGGCCAATCTGATCGACAACGCCGTCAAGCACAGCCCGCAGCACGGCCGGGTGACCGTCCGTGCCAGGCCCGGCGAGGCAGCGGGCGGCGGAGGCGAGGGGGATGTGGAGGTGGAGGTCCTGGACGAGGGGCCGGGCATACCCGAGGCGGAGCGGCAGCGGGTCTTCGACCGGTTCAACGGCACGCACAGCACCGAGTCGCGCAAGGGCAGCCAGGGGGTGAGCCCGGGGGGCGGCACCGGCCTGGGGCTGGCGATCGCGCGCTGGGCCGTGGAACTGCACGGCGGGTCGATCCGGGTGGCCGAGTCGCCCCGGGGTTGCCGAATTCAGCTCACTCTTCCGGGGGCGAAGGGAAAGCAGGCTTGACGTAGGCTCGCAGACGAGGGGGCGGGGACGCGCTGCCGGGGGCTTCCGGTTCCCCTCGGGCGGCAAATCCGTGAGTGATTCCCGCCAAATACTGTCGCGAAACCGGCTCCGCAGTGTGACGTACGTGACCAAGGGGCCGCCCGGGCTCCACCTCCCGCCGGGAGAGGCGTAGCCTTTATTTCCGCTGTCCACCACCTAAGGAAGCGGAAGAGGGCGGTTGCCGCCGTGTCGTCACAGTCCCCCAACAGCTCATCGAGCACCTCTACGGAACGGAAGGACGGACAGGGCAAGGACCCTGGTCCGGCGTTCGGCCCGAACGAGTGGCTCGTCGACGAGATCTACCAGCAGTACCTCCAGGACCCGAACTCGGTAGACCGAGCCTGGTGGGACTTCTTCGCTGACTATCAGCCGGAGTCCTCCGACGGGGCCGCCGCGCCGGACGGCGCGGGTACCCCACGGGACGCCTCCCCGGCCCCCGCGAAGGCCGCGCCGGCCCAGAGCCCGGCGCAGTCCGCGGCGGCACCGCAGGCCGCAGCGCAGCCGGCCGCCGCGTCCGCGGGTACGCCCGCGCAGACGAGCGCCCCGGCGCAGCCGCAGGCCCAGCAGCCGGCGCAGGCCCCGGCCGCGCCCGCCCAGGCGGCGCCGAAGCCGGCCGCGAAGCCCGCGGCGAAGCAGCCGGCGGGCGGCGGCAAGGGCAAGGCCGAGGAGGCCGGGCAGGCCGCCGAGGGCCCCGAGTACGTCGCGCTGCGCGGCCCGTCCGCGGCCGTCGCCAAGAACATGAACGCCTCGCTGGAGCTGCCGACGGCCACGTCCGTGCGCGCGGTCCCGGTGAAGCTGCTGTTCGACAACCGCATCGTCATCAACAACCACCTCAAGCGCGCCCGCGGCGGCAAGGTCTCCTTCACGCACCTGATCGGCTACGCCATGGTGCAGGCGCTCAAGGCGATGCCCTCGATGAACCACGCGTTCACCGAGAAGGACGGCAAGCCCACCCTGGTCAAGCCGGACCACGTGAACCTGGGTCTGGCCATCGACCTGGTGAAGCCGAACGGCGACCGCCAGCTGGTGGTGGCGGGCATCAAGAAGGCCGAGACCCTGACCTTCTTCGAGTTCTGGCAGGCCTACGAGGACATCGTCCGCCGGGCCCGGAACAACAAGCTGACGATGGAGGACTTCTCCGGCGTCACCTGCTCGCTGACCAACCCGGGTGGCATCGGCACCGTCCACTCGGTCCCCCGCCTGATGCCGGGCCAGGGCCTGATCATGGGCGTCGGCGCGATGGAGTACCCGGCGGAGTTCCAGGGCACCTCGCAGGACACCCTCAACCGGCTGGGCGTCTCGAAGGTGATGACGCTCACCAGCACCTACGACCACCGGGTCATCCAGGGTGCGGCCTCCGGCGAGTTCCTGCGCAAGGTCTCGCAGCTCCTGCTGGGCGCGGACGACTTCTACGACGAGATCTTCCGCGCGCTGCGCATCCCGTACGAGCCGGTGCGCTGGATGCAGGACATCGACGCCTCGCACGACGACGACGTCACCAAGGCGGCCCGGGTCTTCGACCTGATCCACTCCTACCGGGTGCGCGGTCACATCATGGCCGACACCGACCCGCTGGAGTACAAGCAGCGCAAGCACCCTGACCTGGACATCACCGAGCACGGTCTGACCCTGTGGGACCTGGAGCGGGAGTTCGCGGTCGGCGGCTTCGCCGGCAAGTCCATGATGAAGCTGCGCGACATCCTGGGCGTGCTGCGTGACTCGTACTGCCGCACCACCGGCATCGAGTACATGCACATCCAGGACCCCAGGCAGCGCAAGTGGATCCAGGACCGCATCGAGCGGCAGCACTCCAAGCCGGAGCGCGACGAGCAGCTGCGGATCCTGCGCCGGCTGAACGCGGCCGAGGCGTTCGAGACGTTCCTGCAGACCAAGTACGTGGGCCAGAAGCGGTTCTCGCTGGAGGGCGGCGAGTCCGTCATCCCGCTGCTGGACGCGGTCATCGACGCCGCCGCCGAGTCGCGGCTGGACGAGACCGTCATCGGCATGGCCCACCGCGGCCGGCTGAACGTGCTGGCGAACATCGTGGGCAAGCCGTACGCGCAGATCTTCCGGGAGTTCGAGGGCAACCTCGACCCGAAGTCGATGCACGGCTCCGGCGACGTGAAGTACCACCTGGGCGCGGAGGGCACCTTCACCGGCCTGGACGGCGAGCAGATCAAGGTCACGCTGACCGCCAACCCCTCGCACCTGGAGGCCGTCGACCCGGTCGTGGAGGGTGTGGCGCGCGCCAAGCAGGACATCATCGGCAAGGGCGGCACGGACTTCACGGTGCTGCCCATCGCGCTGCACGGCGACGCGGCCTTCGCGGGTCAGGGCGTGGTGGCCGAGACGCTGAACATGTCGCAGCTGCGCGGCTACCGCACCGGCGGCACGATCCACATCGTGATCAACAACCAGGTCGGGTACACCGCGCCGCCCGAGTCGGCGCGCTCGTCGATGTACTCCACGGACGTGGCCCGCATGATCGAGGCCCCGGTCCTGCACGTCAACGGCGACGACCCGGAGGCCGTGGTCCGCGCGGGCAAGCTGGCCTTCGAGTACCGGCAGGCGTTCAACAAGGACGTCGTCATCGACCTGATCTGCTACCGGCGGCGCGGGCACAACGAGACGGACAACCCCTCGTTCACCCAGCCGCTGATGTACCACCTGATCGACAAGAAGCGCTCGGTGCGCAAGCTGTACACCGAGTCGCTGATCGGGCGCGGCGACATCAGCCTGGAGGAGGCCGAGCAGGCACTCCAGGACTTCCAGGGCCAGTTGGAGAAGGTCTTCACCGAGGTCCGCGACGCGACGGCGCAGCCGATGGCCGCCGAGGTCCCGGCGCCGCAGGCGGAGTTCCCCGTCGGGCTGGACACCGCGATCTCCCAGGAGGTCGTCAAGCGGATCGCCGAGTCGCAGGTCAACGTGCCCGAGCGGATCACGGTGCACCCGCGGCTGCTGCCGCAGCTCCAGCGCCGCGCCCAGATGGTCGAGGACGACACGATCGACTGGGCGATGGGCGAGACCCTGGCCATCGGCTCGCTGCTGATGGAGGGCACGCCGGTGCGGCTGTCCGGCCAGGACTCCCGCCGCGGCACCTTCGGCCAGCGGCACGCGGTGCTGCTGGACCAGAACAGCGGCGAGGACTACACCCCGCTGCTGTACCTCGCGGAGGACCAGGCCCGCTACAACGTCTACGACTCGCTGCTGAGCGAGTACGCGGCGATGGGCTTCGAGTACGGCTACTCGCTGGCCCGCCCGGACGCGCTGGTGATGTGGGAGGCGCAGTTCGGTGACTTCATGAACGGCGCCCAGACGGTCATCGACGAGTTCATCTCCTCGGCCGAGCAGAAGTGGAACCAGACCTCCGGCGTCACCCTGCTGCTGCCGCACGGCTACGAGGGCCAGGGCCCGGACCACTCCTCGGCCCGCATCGAGCGGTTCCTGCAGCTGTGCGCGCAGAACAGCATGACCGTCGCGATGCCGACGCTGCCGTCGAACTACTTCCACCTGCTGCGCTGGCAGGTGCACAACCCGCACCACAAGCCGCTGGTCGTCTTCACCCCGAAGTCGATGCTGCGGATGAAGGCGGCGGCCTCCAGAGCGGAGGAGTTCACCAACGGCGGCTTCCGCCCGGTCATCGGCGACACCCTCGTCGACAACGGCACGGTGGACCCGGCGAACGTCCGCAAGGTCATCTTCTGCTCCGGCAAGGTCTACTACGACCTGGACGCCGAGCGGACCAAGCGGGGTCTCACGGACACCGCCATCATCCGGCTGGAGCGGCTCTACCCGCTGCCCGGCCAGGAGATCCAGACCGAGATGGCGCGCTTCACCAACGCCGAGAAGTACGTGTGGGCCCAGGAGGAGCCGGCCAACCAGGGCGCATGGCCGTTCATCGCGCTCAACCTGGTCGACCACCTGGACCTGATCATCGGTTCGGAGCCCGTCCCGAACGCGGACCGGCTGCGCCGCGTCTCCCGGCCGTCCTCGTCCTCGCCCGCCGTGGGCTCGGGCAAGCGGCATTCGGAGGAGCAGGCCCAGCTCGTCAAGGAGGTCTTCGACATCTGAGGCGAGGCGTTTGGACGCTCGCACCGAGGGCCCCGCAGCGGAAACGCTGCGGGGCCCTCGCCCGTGCGGGTGCCTGTCCCTCCCGACGGGCGGCGGGTCAGCCCAGGTACGGCTCGTAGTCCCAGTACGGGCGGGTGCGCTGGCGGGCGGCGAGGGTCTGCTGGTGCTGGGCGCCCAGCGACCTGGTCAGGCGTTCGAGGGCGTCGCTCTCCATCCTCCGGGCCTCCTCCCGTCGCCGCAGGGAGCGCAGGTCGGCAGCGTGCGCCACCATGCAGGAGAGCGTGAGGGGATGGTCCTCGCCCAGCACCCGCCGGGAGCGCTCCAGCGTGTCGCCGCTGAGCTCCCCGGCGTCCTCCAGCGCCTCGCTCAGGCTGCGGCCCCCGCTGGTGTTGAGGGCGCAGCCCAGGGTGACCGGATGGTCGGGGCCCAGCAACGAGGCGATGCCCGCCAGCGCCTGCTCGAACATGTTCAGGGCACCGTCGCGTTCGCCCTCGGCCGCCAGCACGAGCCCCGCGTTGGACTGCATGGCCGTGGACACCGGGTGCGCGGGCCCCAGCAGCCGGCGGAAACCGTCCTCCGCCTCCGTCAGCAGCTCACCGGCCAGCTCCAGATCGCCGTGCTCGCGCAGGAAGTTGCCGTAGTCGGTCATCAGGGACAGCGTCGTGTAGTGGGAGCGGCTGTGCACCTGCTCCTGCTGTTCGAGCAGGACCGCCATCGCGGTGGCGATGTCCTGCCGCGGGGTGCCCGCGCGGCGCTGGCACAGCATCAGGTTGTGCCGCGCCCCGAGGGTCTGCGGGTGCTGGGCGCCCAGCACCTGCAGATGCAGCCGCATGCCGAGTTCCTGGCGGGCGAGCGCTTCCTGGTAGCGGCCCATCAGGCGCAGGTCGCGGGCGCTCGCGTTGCCCGAGGAGAGGGTGTTGGGGTGCCGGGCGCGGAGCACCTGTTCGCGCTTGCGCAGGGTGTCCAGGTCGACCTCGTAGGCGTCCGCGTACCGCCCCAGCAGGCGCAGCCCGACGGCGAGGTTGTGCTGTGCCAGCAGGCTGGTGAACTCCTCGGGCCCGTACAGCTCGCGGGACACCTCGACGACCTGCTCCTGGAGGGCGAGAGCCTCGTCGTACTGGCCCAGCAGACGCAGGTCGGCGGCCAGGCAGCTGGTCGCCTCCATGACGGCCTCCTGGTACGGGCCGTCCGCGTGCGGGGTGGCGCGCAGCCGCTCCAGCCGGTCGGTGTCCAGGACCTGCGCCTCGCGGAAGCGGCCGCCCCGGCGCAGCAGGTTGCCCTGCAAGGTGGTGAGGGTGAGCAGCGGCAGGGCCTCCGCGTCCAGGAACGTCTCCCAGTCGGTGCGGATGCTGGCTGCCAGCTCGGCGCCGAGCGAGTACTCGCCGGAGGCGTAGCAGTAGCGCAGACTGTTGAGCAGCATCTCCTGGACACGGCGCTCCCTGCTGGCCGGTGCGCCGGAGGCCAGCAGGTGCGGCAGCAGCTCGGTGTAGCGGCCCCACTGGCGGCTGTCGCTGGGGGTGCCCGGGTCGGCCTCGACCAGCAGGCGGTGCACCGCCTCGCGGACGTCGTCGCTGGTGCGGCCCTGGGTCAGCTCGCTGATGACGCTGTGGACGACCTGGTGGATGTGGACCGAGTCGCCCTGTTCGCTGTCGCCCGCCGCGGAGGTGCGGGCCTCGCGGGTGAGCACCGAGTAGTTGGCCAGCGCGTCGAGGGCCCGCGCCCAGCCGGAGCGGTCCGTGGCGATCCAGCGGAGGCTGTCGGGCAGCTCCGCCGCGGGGATGCCGCGGGCCAGCCCGAGCGGGATGCGGCCGGGGGCGAAGACTGCGCACAGCGAGAGCAGGTCGACGGCGCGCGGCTCGGACTTGCGCAGCTTGTTCAGCAGCATCGACCAGGAGGTCAGCGACGAGTACGGGTAGTCGTCGGGCATGGTGCCCGACTCCATCCTGGTCAGACCCACCCCGCGCACCATCCGCAGGTACTCGGGGACCTCCATGCCCTCCTCGCCCAGCCAGGCGGCGGCCTGCGCCAGCTGAAGGGGCAGGTCCTGGAACTCGCCGGCCACCTGGTCGGCCTGTTCGACGGTGATGTGCGGGGCGCGGCGCATCAGGTAGCCGGTGGACTCGGCGCGGCGGAAGGCGGCGATCTGCTTGATGTCGGTGCCGGCGCGCCAGCTCTTGTTGCGGGAGGTGATCAGCACGTGGCCGCTGCCGCCCTGGGGCAGATACGTGGCGGCGTCCTCGGGCTCCTCCCAGCCGTCGAAGATCAGCAGCCATCGGCCGGAGGGCTCGTTCCTGCGCAGCGCGTCCCGCACGGCCCGCACCCGCTCGCCCACCTCGCCGGAGCGGTCGAGGCCGAGTTCGACGGCGAGCTGGCCGAAGGTGTCGCGCTGGGTGTTGCGCTGGTCGCAGTTGACCCACCACACCACGTCGTAGTCGGGCGCGAAGCGGTGCGCGTACTCGGCGGCGATCTGCGTCTTGCCGATGCCGGCCGTGCCGACGAGGCTGCACACGGCGGCGCCGTGCTCGGCGTCCATCAGCCGTTCCTGGAGCTCGTTGAGGATCACGTCGCGGCCCGTGAAGCGGGCGTTGCGGCGCGGGATCTCTCCCCACACCTCGGGCGGGTCGTTGGGGTAGCGGCTGCTGTAGCCGGGCTGCGGCACCGGCACCCGGCGCGGCCGCAGCCCGAGCCGGTTGAGCAGCCGGCGCTCGGCCTCCTCCTCGCCGACACCCCACAGGTTGACGGGCTCCAGCACGGCGGTGGCCGGCAGGAGTTCGCGGTTGGTGAGGTTCACGGCGGCGAACCGGTCGGCGTTGTCGGCGACGTAGTCGCGCAGCACGGCGTTCCAGTCGGTCTCGGTGCGCGGACCGAGCTGGAGGAAGACGTCGCTGATCACCAGCAGGACGCGCCCGCTGGCCAGCGTGAGGTCGCCCAGCGCCTCTTCGAGCGGCTGTTCGCGGTCCGGATCCCAGCGCTGGAGCGTGGTGCGGTGCCCGTGACTCTCCAGGCGGTGCGCGATCCAGTAGCCCCAGGCGCGGTGGTAGCCGGGAAAGACCACCACGAAGTGCTCGGACTCGCCGGTGGGCGCGCTGCCCGAAGCCGGCTCCCGCTGAGCGACCATGCCTGCGTTCTCCCTCGTCCAGCAGCCGTCGTCGCCGTGGGGGCGACCTGTACGGCGAGATTACCCAAAGTGACCGTTTGTGAGCGTGTCGGCGGCCTCCCGGGCGCCTCCGCCGCCCCGGCCGCCGGGTGCGCCCAGCCGCACGTGCCGACGGCGCATCCCCTCCACGAACTCTGTGCCCTGTGCGGTCAGTTGGCCAGAGCCCAGAAGGAGGAAAAGAGCGTAGTCGACCTGCTCCCCGTAGTGGGCCGAGCGGCGGAGCGCCGCGGCGCGTTCGGCGGGGGTGGCCGTGGCGCGCCGGGCCAGCCGGGCCCACAGGTCGGCGAGCGCCAGATGCGCGTAGGTGCCCTGCACGACGGCGCCCAGCGGGCGGGGGTCGCTGCGCCAGCCGATGCGGTAGACCGCCTCCGCGCCCTGGTGGTGCAGGTGAGCGGCGCCGCCCAGCACGGCGAGCTTGCTGTGCTGCACCTCGTGGACGAGGACCTCCGCCATCTCCTCGGGGGTGCGCGGGCGGGTCGTCAGGACCGCCCAGGGGGAGGCCAGTTGTGTGGCGCTGGCGCTCACGTCCGGTTTCCACAGGACGGGCACCACCGCGCGGACGAGTGCCGTGACCTCCGCGGCCCGCTCGGGGTCGGCCTCCCGCAGCAGGCGCAGCGCCCGCTGCCACAGGTGCTGCCACCGTGCCGCCTCGCCCGGCTCGGTGAGGGTGGCGGGACGCAGCCCGGCGAGCCTCTCGCGGTCGGCCCGGTGGAACAGATGCGGGTCCTGGTCGTCGAGGACGGCCCGCCCGCCCGGCAGCGTGTGCAGCGGGCGCCAGTTCACCGCCGCGGACTGCCGGGCACGGTCCAGCACGGCGGCGCGGGAGAGGACGACCGGTTCCGCGCCCTGTGGTGTGACGACGAGCCGGTCGCCGGCCGCCGTCAGCCGCACCCGGGGTGCCGTGGTCGCACACGCGCCGAGTCCGGGCAGGGTGAGGCGCCCGCCGAGCGTCGCCAGGTCGAGGTCGAGGTCGCGGCCTGCGGCCGTGGCGACGGTGGCGGCGAGGGGGCCCAGACCGGCCAGCGCCCGGGCGAAGCCGCGTCCGGGGGCGGCGTCGAGGGCGTACGCCAGCCAGTTGCCGACGGCCGGGTAGCCGAGCGCGCCGCGCACCGCACCGGGGTCGTGGTGCTCGGCGTCCTCCAGCAGGGCCCAGTGGCCGTGCAGGGCGTGGGCGCGTCCGGCGGGCAGGTGGCTGCGGTCGGCACGGGTCAGCAAGGTCTTGAGCAGGACGAGGCGCGTGCTGTGCAGCCAGTCGGTCAGCGCGGCCGCCCCGCCCGGTTCCGGTCTGGTCTCCCCCAGGCTCCGCAGTCGTGTCCCCGGTATGTCAAAGGGGCGCATGGCGGCCCGTGCTGTCCCCGCCCGGGCCGCCCGCCCCACCGGTAGCGCCGCGGGGGCCGCATGTTGACCGGAACACGACCTGTTCACCGGACGTCCGGGCGCCGTGCGCCGGGACGCCACCGGGCGCGGGAGGGCGGGCACCGGCCACCGGGAGAACGTTTCCGCCCTGCGTCCCGTCCGACCGCCACACCCGTGCCAGCTCTCCGGGAGCGCGCAGCGCGTTCTCCACCGCGGCCGCCACGGTGGGATCGTCGCTGGTCCGAAGGGTGCGCAAGGACACGCCCGTCAGATCGGGCAGGGGCGGCGGTGCCGCTTCGGTCTGACGGCCCGGGCCGCGGGACGCGCCATCGGTCCGCTTCGGCACGCTCTTCTCCTCCCCTTGAACACCACCCCAAGGGGCGGTCACCACGGATGATTTCTCTTTCCCGGGGCAGGTATCCGGAAACACGGTCCCCGTACGCGGTGTCCGCATCCGGCCGCTCCCGGCCCTCCGCTCGGCGCCGCGCCTCCCCTCACGGCTCCAGTTCCGCGACCCGGTCCCTGGTGTCGCGCACCTCGTCCCAGGGGACGTCGGCCAGGTGGTTGGCCAGCAACTGCCACTCGGCGGCCGCCGCACGGTAGTCGCCCAGCGCGTCGGTGCGGCGGCCCTGCGAACGGTGGAAGTCGCCGCGCGCGTGCAGCGCCCTGGCCACGGTGAGGGAGCCGCGTTCGTGGGCGCCCGCCACCTCCTCCAGCGCGCTGGTCAGCTCCGCACCCGCCTGCTGGGACTGCGGGGAGCCCGCCGGGAAGAGGGCACGCGCCCGGCCCAGCCGCAGCCAGGCCTGCGCCCTGCTCTCGGCGTCGGCTGCCTGCCGGGCCGCCTGTTCCAGCAGATGGCAGCCCTCGTACAGGTCGGGCCGGAAGCCTTCGCGGTCGTAGCGCACCAGCAGGACGCGGCCCAGGAACAGCGCCGCGCGGGCGACGACGGCGCTGCCGGTGGGGGCGCGGGTGAGCGCCTCGCGCAGGATGCCCTCGGCGCGCGCGAGGTCACCCGCGTCGCTCAGCAGCATCTCGCCCCACTCGGTGAGCAGTTCGCCGCGCTGGAGACTGTCGCGGGAGGTGAGCTTCTCCGCCTCGGTGTAGGCCTCCGCGGCCGCCTCCCAGTCGTGGGTCTCGCGCAGCACCCGGGCGCGTTCCCTGGCGCAGCGCAGCTTCAGCCCGGTCCGCTCCCCCGCCACGGAGCCGGCCTGCGCCAGCACGTCGAGGCGTTCGCGGGGCGGGGCGCCGCTCAGCCGCAGCGCGGAGACGAGGTCGAGCAGGGCGCCGCAGCGCTGGGCCGCGGCCTCGTCGCGGGCGCGCGTGGCGGTGGCACGAGGGCCGCCCGCAGCGCCCTGCCGGGCACCGGCCGACGCCTGCTGTTCGGCCTTCGGTACGGCGGGCGCGGCCCCGGACGCCGCCCGGCCGGCTGCGGACGGTGCCGACGCCGCGGACGGGACACGGCCTGCTGCTTCCGTCGCCGGGTCCGGTGCCTGCCGGGGCGGTCCGGGGCGGTCGTCGGCCGCGGAGTCGGTGGAGTCGGTGGAGGCAGTGGCGGGCCCGGGGCGGGAGGACGCCAGGGGGCCGGAGGAGCCCTGGGAACGGCGGGGGTCGTGGGGCGACCGGGGCCCGGTGGGGGTGTCGGGGTCGGCGGGGTCCGCAGGGTGGGTGGGGGCGCTGGAGGGATCGGAGGACCCGGGCGCGCGGTCTGCCAGCATGTCGCTCGCTTCGCGGAGTTCACTGACGGCCTCAAGGGCCGCCCTGTGGCGGTGTTCGGGTGCGGCCTGGGCCAGCGCCAGCAGCACCCGGCCCAGCCGGAGTTTACGGCTCAGCTCGGCGTCCGGTGGCAGTGCCGGGTCCGCCGTGTCCCCCGTGAGGTGGTCCGCCAGTGAGCGCAGCAGCCGCTCGGCACGCAGCAGGTGGCGCACCCCGCCGCGCGTCTGCCACAGGTCGTGCTCGACACCGGCCCGCTCCAGCAGCGTGGCCGGCCTGCTGTCCGTCAGCAGTTCGGCGGCGTCCCGCAGCACCGGCTCGGCGCCCTGCGGGCTGCGCCGTACGGCGGTTGTACCGGCCAGGGCGTGCAGGACGCGGCCGAGAGCCAGCCGCGCGCGGGGGCTGTCCCGGTCGGCGGCGCGGGCGGCCTCCCCCACCGAGCGCGCCCGGTGCAGCAGTTGGATGTCGCGCTGCGCGTACCACTGGGCCAGCAGCCGCTCGGTCTCGGCCACCTGGTCGTCCGCGGTCCGTTCGGGCAGGTAGAAGCGGACGACCTCGGCCGAGATGGTGGCGAACAGGTCGTCGTCCTCCTCGCCCTCCAGGGGCGCCGGGGCGGCGACGGGAGGGCCCGCGTCGTCCTGCCCGGTGAGCTGGGCGACGGCCATGGCGGCGAAGTTGCGGGTGCCCTTGCCGAACCGGTGCGTCACGTACTCGGACAGGTGCTTGAGGGTGAGTACGGCGGCGCTGCGGTCCAGCGACTGGAGCAGCAGCTCGCGCACGCCGGGCGCGAACACGTACCGCGGGCCGTACGACGCCGTCGGGTCACCCTCCCCGTTCCCGCCCTCTGCGTCCGGCAGCCGGGTCAGCAACCCGGACAGCAGCACCTCGGCCAGCTCCATCGGCCCGGTGTCGGGCAGCATCGCCTCCTGGACCAGGTGGATGACCGGCAGCACCAGCGGCACCACCGACAGGTGCTGGGCCAGGTCCAGCGCACCCGGCGACGCGGTGTTGCGGAACTCCCGCATCAACGTGCGCGGCGGAACGCTGCCCGGGGCCGTACGGGGCGGCGGCATCGCCGGGTGCCGGGGCAGCACCCAGGCCGCGGCCCCCGGCACGGCGCGCTCGCCGTCGGTGCCCAGCAGCCGCGCCCAGTTGCCCAGCGCGTCGGGGGTGGGCAGGAGCACGGGCACCGCCACCGCGTCCGCGGGCGGCAACGGGCCGTAGGTCTCCGGTTCGAAGGTGACGCGCCCGCCCGAGCCCCGTTCGCGCAGCAGGGTGCCGGGCACGGCGGGCAGCGCGGTGCGCGGCCACAGCCGGGGCGGCAGCGGCTGGACGACGGCCAGCGGAGAGCGGCCCGACCAGCGGTGCAACAGCTGCTGGGCGCGGCCGTCCTGCCACAGCGCTCCCACGCAGTCGCTGACCACCAGGGTCAGCCGGCGGCCGGTGGTGTCGCGGTACTGGTCGGCGGGGCGCAGCCGGGTGGTGCCGTCGGCCGGGCCGGTACCGATGAGGGGGGCACCGTCCCGGGCGCGGTGCAGGTAGCGCACCTGCACGTCCCGGAACGCCCCGAGCTGTTCGAACGTCTGGCGCAGCCGCTCCAGCGTCGGCTGCCACACGGACGCGGTGGGGGAGGCGTCCATGATGAGCTGGATCTCGCTGTAGCGGCGCGCCGCGGTACCGAAGACGGGCAGCACGGTCGCGGAGCGGGCGCTCAGGTCGGCGGTGGCCGCCTCGTCCAGCGCCCCGGTGGCCGGGGGCAGCGGCGGGCGGTAGCGGTGCAGCGGGCGCAGTGCCCGCTGGAGCTCCAGCAGTCCCGAGAGCGCGCCGGCCACCGGCGCGCGGACCGGGAATCCGGCGGGGGGCGCGCCACCGTGCCGGCGCGGTGCGAACAGGGAGACGGGCGCGGTGCGTTCCGTGGCGGCCGTCGACGCGGGTTCCGGGCGCTCCTCCGCGTCGGCGTCCGTCAGCGGCGGGAGGGGCTCCGGCCCGGGCAGCCCGTCGGGCGGGGTGAGCCGGCCGGTGGGCTCGGCGCGCACCGGGTCCTCTGCCTCCCGACCGGTGAACCGGGCCAGCCACAGGGCCTCGGCCACCTGCTCGGAGGAGGGTTCCCAGCCGGCGGACCGCAGCCGCGCCACCAGCTCCGTCACCCCCTGCGCGGCCTCTCCCCGCGCGGCGGAGGGGGCGGGCGACGGGGTCGCCGAGCTGCGCCGACGGCCCTCGGGCCGCGGCGGCTCGGACGGCGCCGGGCTCATGGACACCTCACCTCGGGCGGTCGAGGGGGCGCAGCAGCATCTCGGCGAGCCGGTCGCGGGTGACCCGCTCCACGCCGGAGGTGCGCTGTGTCAGGAACAGGGCGTTGAGAAGCTGGTCGGTGGCGATGACCTGCCCCGGTTCGCGGCGCAGGAACCGCTGGACCAGTTCGGCGCCCTCCTCCAGCGCCTCCTCCCCCAGGTGCGCGGAGACCATCGCGGCGAGCTGCTTGTCGCCCGGCGGCTTGAGGTCGAGCTGGATGCAGCGGCGCAGCAGCGCGGCGGGGAAGTCGCGCTCCCCGTTGGAGGTGAGCACGATGAACGGGAACGCCGTGCACCGTACCCGGCCGCCCTCGATGGGGACCTTGTCGCCGTCCGCGGTGAGCACCTCGGTGACCGGCTCGCGGTCGGCGATGCGCTCCAGCTCCGGGATGGTGAACTCGCCGTCCTCCAGCACGTTCAGCAGGTCGCTGGGCAGGTCTATGTCGCTCTTGTCCAGCTCGTCGACGAGCAGCACCCGCGGCAGCGGGAGCCCGTTGGGAGCGGCGGGCTTCGCGGGCAGCAGCGCCGTACCGAGCGGGCCGAGCCGCAGATACGACCCGATCGGGGGACGCGGGGGCGGAGCGCCGCCCTCCCCGGCCACCGCCCGGTCCAGCTGGACGTCCTGCAGGCGGCCGATGGCGTCGTAGTGGTACAGCCCGTCCTGCAGTGTCGTACGGCTGACGACCGGCCAGCGCAGCACCCGGCCCAGGCCCAGCTCGTGGGCGACGGCGTGCGCGAGGGTGGACTTTCCCGTGCCCGGGTTCCCGGTGACCAGGAGGGGCCGGCGCAGATACAGCGCCGCGTTGACCGCCTCCACCTCCTCCGGCCGCGGGTGCAGGCTCTCCACCAGACGCCGCCGCGCGCCCAGCCGCCGGGCGGTGTCGGCGCCCTCCGCTTCGTCACCGTCCGCCCCGCCCGGGCTGTCGGGCCCGGTGCCGGCCCCGGTGAAGTCGCGCCAAGGGGGAGGCTCCGGCAGCTCCCGCACGCCCTCGTGCGGCACGCCCGCGCCCCGGTAGATGCGCCAATCGCTCACGGTGTGCTCCTCAACGCTGTCTGCTGCCCGGGCATGAGCGGTGGTTCGCGCAACGGTTCGTCCCCTGCGGTCCTGTGGGGCGGATCGTAGAGCAGGACGATATGCCGTGCCCAGGCCGCCGAGTGGTCAATTGACGCACTGTTCGCGCCAGTTGACTCACCACACGCGCTGCTCCCCGGGGATGGTTCCTCCGCCAGGTCGGCGTTGCGGTTGCGCAGCGCCCTGATCTGCCGGGGCAACTGCCGTGCGGTGTGCACCCGCCGCAGCAGCGCATCGGCCTGTTCCTGGAACCGGGCACAGTCGTCGTGGTCGTGTTCGTCGCTGTAGGAGTGCCGCCACAGCGCCACCGTGTGGCCGGCGCCGAGGGCGGCCGCCATCGCGCGGGCGCCCGGACCGCTGCCGGTCCCCGCGCAGTACACCGGCACCGCCCCGGGCGGCGCCGCCAGCAGCCGCCCGTAGGTGGCCTGCCCGCCCTCGGGTGCCGGCGCGTCGTGTCCCGGGACGGGGACCTCCCGCCGCAGCGGTACGGCCTCCATGGGGCCTTCCAGGACCGCCGCGGCCCGGGTGCGGGCCTCCGGGGTGAAGCCGTGGTCCCGGCGGGACCTGTCGCGCACCACGACCAGCCTGCGCTGACCCAGCGGCAGCGCGTGCGGGTTGAACGGGTCGTCCGGGTCGTGCGGCCGGGCCCGCCAGGCGTCCACCGGCTCGTCGAACAGGGCGCGGGGCAGCAGGAACTCCACCGCCGCCAGGTGTTCGTCCACGTCGCACTGGTCGAGGGCCTGGGACAGCGCCGCACGCACCGACTCCTCCAGCCGGGAGCGCGGTGCCTCCGCACGGCTCTGTTCGACGGTGATCTCCTCGCGCTCCGCCTCCTCGGCCGCGCGGTCCTCGCCGTCGTCCGCGGCCAGCAGTTCGTCCTTGTCGGCCGAGCGCACCAGCGCCACCCGCCAGGCGTGCCGCCCGGAGCCGTAGATGTCCGGTTCTATCTCGACCAGTACGTTGGCGCGCGCCGCCGAAGCCGGACGGTGCCCGTCCAGGACGGAGGGGATCCGGGAGCGGATCACGTCGTTGAGCAGGGTGCGCGCCGTGCGCTCCACCCAGGAGCGCAGCTCCGCCACCGCACGGGCCGAGCGGGGCGCGGCGGCCGCACCCGAACGGGTGAGGGCTGCGGCCACCTTGGCGGCGTACAGCACCACCGCCTCCAGCGCGAGGTCCGGGGAGGGCTCCTCCTGCTCGGCCCCGCCGTCGCGGGGTTCGTACAGCAGGCCGGCCCCCTCCCGCCAGGAGCGCGGGTCGTGGTCGCGCAGGGTGTAGGGCAGACGCAGCACCATGTTCCGGGCCTCGTTGGCAAGTTGCAGCACCTGTCCGGCGCCCGCGGGCGGGTCCACCTCGGCGAACAGCGCGTACAGCTCCGCCCTGCGGTCCACCGTGAACCCGTACGCCGCCTCGCCGCCCGAGGGGCCCAGCCGCGCGTGCTGGCGATACCAGCTGTGGCCGAACCCGTGGTAGCGCCGCAGGTGGTGGCGGTCGTGTGCGGCCAGCACCTCGTGCAGCACCCGGGCTCCGCGCGGGCCCGCGTCGCACAGTTTGCGCAGTGCGGTGACGGGCGTGGCCAGTCCGGTGCCCGGCCGGCGGCCCGCGCCCTTGCCGATCCCCAGCACGGCGCCGCGCCGCTGGTCCAGGACCGGGCCGCCGGAACAGCCCTCGGTCAGCTCGTCGCCGCTGAGCATCAGCGGGCGGCCGACGACGCCGGTTGCCCTGCCCATCCCGGTGAAGAACAGCTGCTCGCCCCGCACCGGTCCCGGAGCCCACCCGTACAGCCCGATGGAGGCCGGGGTGAGCACCGAACGGTCGCTCAGCCACAGGCAGTCCGCGTCCTCGGCGCCCGGCACCCGCACCAGCGCCAGGTCCGGGAGCGGCCACGGGGAGGGCGGTGCGTCGGGGTCGTCGGGCAGCGGCAGCGCGAACGCGAGCTCGCCGAGGAGCACCGTGCTCTGCACGTCGTCGCCGATCGTGATGCCGATGGCGCGCTCCCCCCTCCACACGTTCGCGGCGCCCTTGCCGACGACATGGGCGCAGGTGAGGACCCATCCGGGCGCGACGAAGAAACCGCTCCCCCAGAACGTCCGGAGGGCCTCGCCGACCCGGACGCTCCCGCTCGCTCCGTCGCTACGGCGGCCACCGGTGCCGCCACTGCTTCCGTCGTACCCGTCGGGCGGTGCCCCGATGCGCACGACGGAGGCGCGAACGGAGTCGGCGAGGCCCGCGGGGGCGTTCACGCGGCACGGGGCGCGCACAGCAGCACGCCGAATCGTGGTCTCCCGCATCGCGCGGCTCGCACTCCGGTCACAGCGCTCCCCCCTCTACGCCCCGTTCACCTGTCGCTTCCCTCTGTGAGGTCGTTGAGACAGCAGGCTAGTCCCCGGGCCCGACAGGCGGGAGAGGCGCCCCTGTGCCGTCCCGGGCTCAGCCACCCTGCGGAGCAGGGGTGTTGGGGGTATGGCCGGGCCTCGGGAGGGGTGGGGCGGACCGCTGCGGGCCGTCGGCGGCACCGCTCCCGGTGCCGGGGTCGTCCGGGGTACCGGCACCGTCCCCGGAACCGCCGTCGCCTGCGGCGGTACGGGCGTCGTCCGCGGTGCCGTCGATGGGGTGGACCGCTTCCGCCTTGCGCCAGGTCAGGGTGACGGAGATCGATGCCTTGGCTTCGCCGTCGGCGAGGACGGCGGCCAGGGCCCGGCCGGACTTGACGGCCAGTTCGACACCGAACGTCGCACTGACCTCGTCCGGACCGGCCCGCCGGGCCGCTGCGAGCACGGCGGACCCGACGCCGCTGATCACCTCGTTGAGCTGCTGGGCCCGCGCGATGAGCTGGTCGCGGGTGCCGACGTCGTCGTACGGGAAGGCGTCCGCACCCGGCGGGGCGTCCTCCTCGTCGACGACCCGCACCTGGGCCAGCACCGTCTCACCGCCGGGCAGCGTGATCTCCCGGATCTCCCGCCTCATGAGCGCCCCTCCTCCGCGTCCGGGCCAACCGCCGTCGACCGGGCCCCATTCGACCACCCGGCACCACCGCACGCGAGCGTGTTCCTCGCCTGAGCGGCTCCGGCCCTCAGCCGTCGGTGTCCGGCGGCGGCCCTCCTCCCGGCTCCTCCGCGTCTCCCGCGTTCTGCGGGCGCTCGGCCCGCTCCTGGCCCTCGGCCTGCTCCTCGCCCCCGGCACTCTTCGTCCCTCCTGCGCCCTGTCGGGCCCGGGCCTCGGGGGTGTCCGTCCCGGCCTGCGGTGTGCGCAGCAGGACGCCGATGTGAGCGGTGGCGGTGGACAGGTGGCGGCGCACCTCGCGGAGCTGGTCCTCGGTCACGCCGTGGTCGCGGGCGGCGTCGCGCACGTCGTCCCGGAAGCGGTCGAGGAGGCGTTCCAGATCGCGGGCGGGGTCGCCGGTGGAGTCGGCGAGGGGCGCGTCCGTCTCGGCGTCCGGGTCCGTGCCTGCCGGGTGCGGGTGCACGTACGGCGACCAGGGCGTGCTCGGCGGGGCCTGCTCGGCCAGGCGGCCCAACAAGCCCATTCCGCGGGCCAGTTCGGACATGCCGTCGCGCACGGCGCCGGACCAGTCGCCCGCATGCACCCGGGTCTGCACCTGGTCCTGCACCTGGCGGGCGAGGCGCTGCACCTCGGCCAGCGCCTCGGTGTGGGCCTCGCGCTCCTTCCTGGCCTGCCGCTTGGCCCGCTGGGCCTCCTCCTTGGCCTTGCGGGCCTGTTCCTTCCACTCGTCCTTGGCCCGGCGCATCTCCTCCTTGGCGTGCCGCCAGGCCTCCTTGTCGTGCCAGACGCCCTCCCAGCCCTCGCCCCAGCCCTCCCCCCACTCGGGGGACGGGCCGGAGGCGGTGGCGGTGCCCGCCCGGCCGCGGCCGCTCTTGGCGCGGCCGCTCTTGGCGCGGCCGCGCGCGGACCGCGCCTGCTCGCGCACTTCGCGGCGCAGGTCGCCGGCGGTGCCGCTGACGTCCTCGCGGATGTCCGCGGCGAGCGCGGCGAGGGAGTCGCGGATCTCGATCTCCAGCTCGGCGAGTTCGGCCTGCCGGTCGGCCAGCTCGGCGCGGCCCGCCTCGGTGATGGCGTACACCTTGCGGCCGCCCTCGGTGGTGTGGCTGACGAGCCCCTCGGCCTCCAGCTTGGCCAGCCGCGGGTAGACGGTGCCGGCGGAAGGGGCGTACAGCCCTTGGAAGCGCTCTTCCAGCAGCCGGATGACCTCGTAGCCGTGGCGGGGGGACTCCTCAAGGAGCATCAGCAGATACAGGCGCAGTCGGCCGTGCGCGAAGACAGGGGGCATGTCACAGATCCTTCGCGGGAGTGGGACGGGCAAAGGCGCCGGGGTCCTCGCGGTGTACGGCCGGGCGGCCGAGGAGGGCGAGGCCGCCGGAGACGGTGCCAGCCCGCAGGGTGCCGCGGCCGCCGCCCAGCGTGCCGGTGACCCTGGGGGTCCCCCACCTGTCGGCCGTCAGCTCGTCGAAGGCGCTGGAGAGGGTGCCGCCCGCGGTGTGGGCCTCGACCGTCAGGTCCGCGTCCTCGGGCAGCCGGACGGCCAGTTCACCCGAGACGCTGTTGAGCCGGATGTCGGCGGGCCCGCCGGACCGGGAGGAGGCCAGGTCGAGCACCATCGCGCCGCTGACCGAGTCGGCCTTGACCTCGCCGCCGCAGCCGTCGACGCACGTGAGGTCGCCCGAGACCGTGGAGAAGCGGAGCGGCCCCGCCAGCCGCTGGGTCTCGACGTTCCCCGAGACCGTCTCGGCCGTCACCGGCCCGCTCAGTCCGACGAGCGTCGTGGCTCCGGAGACACCCGCCACCCGTGTACGGCCCCGGATGCCGGAGACGACCGCGGCGGCCCCCACCACGCCGATCTCCAGGGAGACGAGGGCGGGCACCCGCACGGACACCTCGACCTCACGGCGGCGGCCCTTGCCCTTGCGGTCCAGCCACCCCAGGAAGCCGCGCCACGGCGGCAGATCCTCGTAGGCGACGACGAGCCGGCCGCCCTCGCGCCGCACGAGGAGAGGCGGCCCCTCGACCGTGCTGATCTCCAGGCGGGTGGTGGCCTCGTCGGTGCCGACGACGTTGACCGCGCCGTTCACCACGCGCACGTCCAGCTCGGTCACCGGGTCGTCGAAATCGATGCGCCGCGGCTCGGTGATCTGCCACGAGCGGTCGTCGGTTGCGGGCACAGCGGGCCTCCCTGGCTCAGGCGCGGCGGGCGTGCGCGGTCCGCGGGTGGCGCGGCGGGGGCCGCACACGGGCGGCGCCGCACGCCTCCCGACCCGGACGCGCACACACGACAACGACATATCGCGTCTCCGGGAGACGATATGTCGTGTATCGCGACAGGCGCAAGCCCCCTGGGTGGGACGCGCGCGGTGGAGCCGCTCAGTCCTCGTCCTCGTCCTCGTCGTCCAACCGCGCGAGCCAGGTCGCCAGCCGCTCCACCGGCACTTCGAAGTCCGGGTTGAGGTCGACGAAGGTGCGCAGCTGCTCCGACAGCCACGCGAAGCTCACCTCTTCCTCGCCGCGCCGCTTCTCCAGCTCTTCGATGCCACGGTCGGTGAAGTACACGGTGTCGCTCCAGGTCGGGTATGCAGACGTCGGGGCCGGCAGCAGGGCGCGTCGGGACGGCGGCGCGGCACGGGGCCGTGGGTCACCAGGGTATGCCGGGGCCGGCGGGCTCCGGAGCGGGCACGTAGCTGAGGTCCTGGGCCGTCAGCCGGTCCGGGCGCAGCCGCACCCACACCGTGCCGTCCTCCTGCGGATCGCCGTGCAGGTAGCGGACGAACCGCTCGTCCCAGTGGGCCTCGTCCTCACCCAGGTAGCGGCCCAGTTTCCGGCGCCCCCGCTCCACGTCGAACGGCACCACCTCGGCCGATCCGCGCGCGATGACCTGCCGTACCTCTCCGGTGGCGAGGTCGCACTCGTCCACCAGCACGGCCACCCGCGGATCGGCGCGCACCAGGGCGGGCAGCCGCGCCCACGGTCCGGTCAGGATCCAGAAGGCGCCCTCTTCCCACAGGAACCAGGTGGGCCGCACCGTCGGGCCGGTCTTCCCCCGGGTGGCGACCCGCGCCGTCAGCGGCCGGGCGAGAAAGTGCTCCACGTCGAAGTCCATGGAGCGCCCCATGCCCGGCAGGGCACGGGACAACCACGGGCGGCGCGGCATGCACAGGGGGCGGGTCACTCGTCCTCGACCGCGTCCGAGGCGACGCCGACCGCGATCCCCAGAACGATCAGCAGCACGCAGACGTAGACCTGGTAGCCGTCCAGGAAAGGGACCCGGTCGACCAGGGCCCACTTGTCGAACCAGCCGGTGAGCTGGTGAGCGATTCCGCCCGCTCCCTGGGCGATGAGGACGAACGCGGCGAAGCCGAGAAGTTTCTTCATGGCGTCAGGCTGACCGGGGCGAAGACCGCGGGGGATCGGGCATCGGCGTCGGTCGCGGCGACCTGAGTCGCACGAGCCGGGTCTCCTCGCCCTACCGAAGTCCCACCGAAGTCCTACCGAAGTCGCGATGTGACGCCGACGCGGGGCGCCTGCCCCTCCCCGCCCGTAGATTCGCGGTATGGGGCCTCACACGGAGAACGGCGCAACGAGCCGTCGCACAGGCAGGCGCAGCGCGCGCGACTGGGCCGCCGACATCGGCGCGTTCCTGTTCGCCGGATGCTTCCTGGTGCTCAGCACCGACGCCGTCGCCATCGATCCGGGCACCTCGCAGACGGCGCTGTTCCTCGACCAGTTGCGGGGCGGACTCGCCTGCGCGGCGCTCTTCGGGCGGCGCCGGTGGCCGGTGCAGTTGGCCGTGGCGCTGCTGCTCGCGGAGCCGTTCTCGCACTTCGTCACGGGGCCGATCCTCGTCGCACTGTTCACCGTGGCGGTGCACCGGCCGCCGCGGGTGACGGGGTACGTGGCGGCGCTGGGCTTCGCGCCGGTGCCCTTCCTCCTCGCGGGCGTGGGCCTGGTCGACGACCCCGACACGAACTCGGCGGTCACCTACTTCGTGCTGCTGGCCGGTGCGGTCGGCTGGGGCCTGTACGTCCGCTCCCGCCGTCAGCTCCTCGTCTCGCTCCACGAACGGGCCACCCGGGCGGCGGCAGACGCACGGCGTGAGGCCCGCGAGGACGTCGCCCGCGAGATGCACGACGTGCTGGCCCACCGGCTCTCGCTGCTGAGCGTCCACGCGGGAGCGCTCGAATTCAATCCGGGCGGCGATCCGGCGCAGCTGGGGCGGGCCGCGGGGGTCGTCCGGGACAGCGCGCACCAGGCCCTGCAGGACCTGCGGGAGATCATCGGCGTCCTGCGGGCGCCCGAGCACACCGGGCGCCCGCAGCCGGTGCTCGGCGACGTGGCGCAACTCGTCGAGGAGTCCCGGCGGGCCGGTGCCCGCATCACTCTCGACCTCGACGTGGCGGGCGGGCCCGCCGAGGTGCCGGCGGCGGCGGGCCGCACCGCCTACCGCATCGTCCAGGAGGGGCTGACCAACGCCCGCAAACACGGGCCGGGCCCGCACGCACCGGTCGCGGTGACGGTGCGGGGCGCCGCCGGAGGGAGTGTGACCGTCGAGGTCCGCAACCCCGGCGTACCGGAGGGCCCGCCCGCCGAGGTTCCCGGCGCGGGACAGGGCCTCATCGGTCTGGCCGAGCGCACCGCGCTGGCCGGAGGCACCCTTGAACACGGCTGGGAAGGTGGCGAGTTCCGCCTTCGCGCCACCCTGCCCTGGCCCGCGCCCGGCACCGCCCCCGCCCTCGTCCCCGCCCACGGGTCGGCCGCCTTCGCGCAGGGGCCCGCCGGCCGTGCGGGAGAGCCCACGAAGGGTCCCGTGAGGGAGGGTTCGGCGCGGGCAGGGGCTGCTGAGGGGGCAGGGACGCGCTAGCGCGGAGTGGGGCCGGGTGACTCGCCCAGTGGCCGTTGCAGCAGCACCGTGTCGATCCAGCGGCCGTGCTTGTGGCCGACGGCCGTGAGACGGCCGGCCGGGGTGAAGCCGTGCCGCCGGTGGAGGGCGACGGACGCGCCGCCGCCCGCGGCGCCGGTGTCGGAGATGACGGCGATCATCCGGCGGAACCCGCCCGCCGCGGCGCTGGCCAGCAGCTCGCGCAGCAGCAGGCCGCCCAGCCCCTGCCCCGTGTGCCCGCGGGAGAGGTAGACGGTGTTCTCGACCGTGTGCCGGTAGGCGGTCTTCGCCTTCCAGGGGCTCGCGTACGCGTAGCCGACGACCTCGCCTGCCACCTCGGCGACGAGGAACGGCAGTCCCCGCGCCGTGCAGTCGTCCAGGCGCCGCTCCCACTCCGCGGCGGTCGGCGGGACCTCGTCGAAGGTGAGCACGGTCTCGGTCACGTAGTACGCGTAGACACCGGCGACGGCGGCGAGGTCGTCGGCGGTGGCCGCCCGCACGGTGCGGGGATCGGCGGTGGGCATGCGGACCTCGCAGGGGCGGTCTCGACGAGTACGGCGGCCCGCAGCGTAGGAGGCTCCCGTTTCGGCGGCGTTTCCGGCGCTCCTACGGGGTGTACGGGGCCCACGCGGCATGAGCATCGCACCCTCTCCCGGCCGGTCACCGAGACGGGCGCGGCGCGGTGGGCAGGGGCGGCTGAGCCCCGCACAGGTGCGGTAGCCATACTGGCCCCGTGGAGCAACGACCTGATGCAGCCGAGCCCGCCGTGCTCAGCGCAGGCACGGACCCGACCTACATCCCCGGCCTCGACACCGTCGCGTCGGCGAAGCCGGACACCGACGACGACACCGTCGACGAGCGGCCGACGGAACCGGCGGCGGACACGGACGCGGATACGGAACCCGACCGGGACGGCGCCGACCGCGACGAGGACGCCCGGACGGCCGTGGACGCCGAGAGCGCCGAGGCCGACACGGACGACGAGGAGGCCGCGGACGACGACAAGGAGCGCTCCGAGGAACCACCGGAGGGTCCCGCCTTCGAGGCGTCGGACCGCCGGTCCTCGGTCGTCGCGAACGGCCACGGCGTGGTCTTCCGCCTGGACGACGCGGAGGCCCGCTTCGACTGGGCCGAGATCGGCTCCGTCGAGATCGGCACCTCCCGGTTCGGCCGCCGCCTGAACGTGTGCGTCTGCACGACCGGCCACCGGCGCTTCGACGCGGAGGTCGAGGCGGACTCCCGCCGCCAGGCCAAGGAGTGGGCCGACGCCCTCGACTCCGTTCTCGACTCCTGGTTCGAGGACGAGGCCAAGGACGAGGACGAAACCGAGGACGAGGCCGGAAGCGGGAGCGCGGGCAAGGGCGAAGACGCGAGCACGAGCGAGGACAAGAGCGAGGACAAGGACGCGAGCACGGGCAAGGAGAAGGGCACGGGCAAGGACAAGGGCAAGGACGACGCCGACACAGAGTGACGGCGCGGCCTCGCGTGGCAGGCCCGCTGGGTGGTGCTTCGGCTCTGCGAGACGGCCGCCCGGATGCCGGCGCGGGAGGCGGCCCTCTCGGTGACGGACGCCTCCGGGGCACGGGCGGCCCCGCCCCGCCCGTGGTGCGGGACACCAGCGACGCGAGGTGCGCTGTAGTCGTTCCGCGCGGCCGGGGCGGACGGTCCGGCCGCCCCAGGCCGCCGAGGAGGCCCGGCCCGCCGTTCCGGGGCGAGCCCTGGAGCGCCCGCCCGCAGTCCTGGGCGCCGGGCTCGTCCGCACCCATGGGCGCGGCAGGGCGCCCCCGGCCGGAGGGGCCAGGCGACGACGGGCGGCAGCCGGGAAGGCGCGCGGCCCGACCGGCAACAGCGCGCACCGGCCGGGCAAGGAGCGCGCGTCGGCCGGGAGGGTCGCGGCTCAGTCGGGCAGCAGGGTGGTCGCGAGGACGGCTCTGTGGCAGGCGGCCTCGGTGCCCCAGTGGGTGCGCAGCGCGTGGGCCTTGCGCAGCAGCAGGGTGAGGTCGTACTCGTCGGTGTAGCCCACGGCGCCGTGCACCTGGAGCGCGGTGCGGGCCGCCCGGTGGGCCGCGCGGGCGCAGGCCGACCTGGCTGCGGGCAGGTCACGCGGGTCGGCCGCCGCGTCACCACGTACGGCGAGCGCCGCGCCCTGCAACAGGGGGCGGGCGAACTCCAGCAGGACAGCGGTGTCCGCCAGTTGGTGCTTGACGGCCTGGAAGGATCCGATGGCGCGTCCGAACTGCCGCCGCTGCCCCGCGTACTCGACGCTGCCCGCCAGCAGTGCCTGGCCCGTGCCCAGCGCCTGGGCGGCCGTCAGCAAGGTGGCGAGCGCCCGCAGCCGCCCGGTGTCGGCCGACGCGCGCGCTCCCGGGGCGCAGCGCACCAGGTGGCGGGCGGGGTCGACGGAGGGCAGCGGGGCACCTGCGGGCTCGGCGGTGTGCAGGCTGCCGTCCGCGAAAGCGAAGACGGCGTCCGCGGCGTGGGCGTCCACCGCCCACCCGGAGGCGGGGTCGGTGACCGTCGCCAGGTGCTCGCCGGTCAGCAGGGCGTCGTCCCACTCCGGAGTGGAGACCAGGGCGGCCGTCACGGCGACGGACTCGGCCAGCGGGCCGGCCGCGCCCGCGCGGCCGATCTCGACGAACGCGGCGGCCAGTTCGGCCGGGTACCAGCCCAGGCCGCCCGCCTCCTCGGGGACGGCGAGAGCGGGCAGCCCGGTCCCGGCGAGGGAGCGCCACAGGGCGCGTCCGGGCTCGTGGTCACCGGCGGCCCAGGCGCGGGCGGCCTGGAGCGGGGCGGCGTCGGCCAGCAGGTGGCGGAGCACCTCGGCGTAGGCGAGCTGGTCGCGGTCGGGCAGAAAGCGCATGGTGCTCAGCGTCCCCTCGGCAGGCCGAGCACGCGCTCGGCGACGATGTCGCGCTGGATCTCGTCGGTGCCCGCGTAGACGGGGCCGGCCAGCGCGAAGATCCAGCCCTCCAGCCAGGCCGCTGCGGGCAGCCCTTCGGTGATCTCGGCGGTGCCGGGGCCGAGCAGGTCGAGAGCGGTCTCGTGCAGGTCGATGTCCAGTCGGGACCAGTGGAGCTTGTTCACGGAGGAGGGGATCGCGGCCTCCTGGGGCCGGGGCCCGCCACCCGGTGCCGCGTCGGTGGTCGCCGCCTCGTCGGCCGCCGATGCCGCCGCGTACCCGGCGAGTTGGTAGGCGCGGGCGCGGATCCAGGCGTCGGCCACCCGGGCGCCCAGCGCGGTGTCGCCCGGGTCGGCGCGCTCGTGCCACAGCTGCCGCAGCCTGTCGGCGGCGGCCGTGAAGCGGCCGGGTGACCGCAGGGTGATCCCGCGTTCGTCACCGGCGGTCGCCATGGCGGCGCGCCAGCCCTGCCCGGCCTCGCCGATGACATCCGCGTCGGGCACGAACACCCGGTCCAGGAAGATCTCCGCGAAGGCGGGCTTGCCGTCCAGCCGTCCGATGGGCCGTACGGTGACGCCCTCGGCGTCCAACGGGAACATCAGGTAGCTCAGCCCACGGTGCCGTTCGGCCCGCGGGTCGCTGCGGAAGAGGCCGAAGGCGCGGTCGGCGAAGGCGGCGCGGGAGGACCAGGTCTTCTGGCCGGTCAGCAGCCAGCCGCCGCCGTCCCGGTCGGTGCGCTCGGCGCGGGAGCGCACCGAGGCCAGGTCGGAGCCGGCTTCCGGTTCGGACCAGGCCTGCGCCCAGATCGTTGCGCCGGACGCCATCGCGGGCAGGACGCGGGCCAGTTGCTCCTCGGTGCCGTGCGCGAGGAGGGTAGGGGCCAGCAGGCTGATGCCGTTCTGGCTGACGCGTGCGGGTGCGCCCGCCGCGTAGTACTCCTCCTCGAAGAGCAGCCACTCGGTGAGGCTCGCGTCGCGGCCCCCGAAGGCGCGGGGCCAGGAGACCACCGACCAGCCGCCCGCGTGCAGTTCGCGCTCCCAGGCCCGGTGGGCGGCGAACCCCTCCGCGGTCTCCAGACAGGGCAGCGGCTCGGCGGGCACGTGCGCGGCGAGCCAGGCGCGGGCCTCGGCGCGGAACGCCTGCTGCCCCTGCGTGAGGTCCAGGTCCATGCTCAGGCTCCGTCCCGGCTCTCGGCTGCGCGCCGCCCCGCGTCGCGCATCGAGCGGGCGTTCATGCCGCCGAGCGCGTCGGCGCCGGTCTCGGCGTTGTGCGCGTGCGCCACGTGGTGCAGCCCGAAGGCGGAGTCGAGGCCGTTGTGCAGACCCATCAGGTCCTCGGCCTGGTTGACGGCGCGCTTGGTCAGGGCGAGTCCGAAGCGCGGCATCTCGGCGATGCGGGCGGCCAGCGCGTCCGCCTCGGCGGCGAGGTCGGCGCGGGGCACGACGCGGTTGACCATGCCGATCTCGTACGCGCGCCGGGCGCTCATCCGCTCCCCCGTGTAGAGGAACTCCTTGGCGATCCGCGGCCCCATCACCCACGGGTGGGCGAAGTACTCGACGCCGGGGATGCCCATGCGCACCACCGGATCGGCGAAGAAGGCGTCCTCCGCGGCGACGACGAGGTCGCACACCCAGGCGAGCATCAGCCCGCCCGCGACGCAGGCCCCCTGGACGGCGCAGACGACGGGCTTGGGCAGCTCCCGCCAGCGGCGGCACATGCCCAGGTAGACCTCGGACTCGCGGGCGTAGCGGGAGTCGGCGCCCTCCTTGCCGACGTGGTCCCACCACAGTCCGGCCTTGCGGGGGAAGGTCAGGTGGGCGTCGCGTTCCGGGGTGCCGATGTCGTGTCCGGCGCTGAAGTGCTTGCCCGCACCCGCGAGGACGACGGCGCCGACCTCGTCGTCGTCGGCGGCGCGCAGGAGGGCCGCGTCGAGGGCGTAGGTCATCGCGGAGTTCTGGGCGTTGCGGTACGCGGGGCGGTTGAGGGTGACGCGGGCGACGGCGCCGGTGCGCTCGTACGTCACGACTCCGTCCGCGCCGGGGCTCTCGGGGCCGTCCCCGGGGGCGTCGTCGGGCATGGGGGCTCTCCTCGGTGCTCTCGTACTTCCTCGGCGAGGGCTTCCCTAACAAGTGTTTGGTAGATTAGCGTGGCCCCGACAGCACGTCGAGCCCGCCCGCCCCGCAGGCGGAACCGGCCGTGCGGACCGCACGCACCGCGACCGCGGATCGCCGCACACCGCCGGACCGGGCGCACCGGGAGAGGGGCACCGCGTGATCCGAGCCGGCAGCACCCCGCCCGACTGCCCGCCCCCGCACGGGCTGCTGGCCGGGCGTACCGTCGTCGTCACCGCGGCCGCCGGCAGCGGCATCGGCGGGGCGACGGCCCGCCGGGTCCTGGCGGAGGGCGCCGAGGGCGTGGTCGTCGGCGACACCCACGCACGCCGCCTCGGGGAGAGCGCCGAGGCCCTCGCCGAGGAGTTCGGCGCCGAGCGGGTGCACGCGGTGCGCTGCGACGTCACCGACGAGGACGAGGTGGCCGCCCTGCTGGGGGCCTGCACCGAACGGCACGGCCGCATCGACGTGCTCGTCAACAACGCGGGCCTGGGCGGCACCGCCGAGCTGGTGGAGATGACCGACGAGCAGTGGACCCGCGTCCTGGACACCACCTTGAACGGCACCTTCCGCTGCACCCGCGCCGCCCTGCGCGCCATGCGGGACCAGCCCGGCGGCGGCGTCATCGTCAACAACGCCTCGGTGGCCGGCTGGCGCGCCCAGCGCGGCCAGGCCCACTACGCCGCCGCCAAGGCCGGGGTCATGGCGCTGACCCGCTGCGCCGCGCTGGAGGCGGCCGACCACGGCGTACGGATCAACGCCGTGGCCCCCTCCCTGGCCATGCACCCCAACCTGGTGAAGGTCACCACCCCAAGACTGCTGACGGAGCTGACCTCCCAGGAGGCGTTCGGCCGGTACGCCGAGCCGTGGGAGGTCGCCAACGTGATCGTCTTCCTGGCGAGCGACTACTCCTCGTACATGACGGGCGAGGCGGTCGCGGTCAGCAGCCGGCACCCCTGACCGGCGCGCTGCCGGGCGACCGCTGCGACCAGCCCGTACGCGCCGCGGCGGACAATGGAGGCATGGTGACGCCGAAGAAGACCCCCCAGGGCGCCGAGCGCCGGGCCGAACTGCTGGCGACCGCGGCCGAGGTGTTCGCGGAGCTCGGGTACAACGCCACGACCGTCCGCACCATCGCGGACCGCGCCGGGATGCTCGCCGGCAGCCTCTATTACCACTTCGACTCCAAGGAGTCGATGGCCGACGAGATCCTCAGCGCCTTCCTCACCGACCTGTGGGCGGGCTACCAGCGGATCGAGGAGGCCGGAGCAGGACCGCGCGAGACGTTCGCAGGGCTGGTGACCGAGTCGTTCCGGCAGATGGAGCGGCACCGCCCCGCCGTCGTCATCTACCAGAAGGAAGCCCGCCGGCTCTCCGCGCAGAAGCGCTTCCGGTACCTGGCCGAGTCCCAGGAGCGGTTCCAGAAGCTGTGGACCGCCACGCTGGAGCGCGGGGTGGCCGACGGCAGCTTCCGGCCCGGCCTGGATGTGCCCGTCGCCTACCGGTTCGTGCGCGACACCGTGTGGGTGGCCGCCGTCTGGTTCCGGCCCGAGGGACGCAGGAGCGCGGCGCAGATCGCCGAGCAGTACACGTCGATGGTGCTCGACGGAATCGCCACCTGACGCCGGCAGGTGCGGTGGCCCCCGACACGAGGAGAGTGAACGCGATGTCCCGCGGCGAGGCGTACCTGGTCGGAGCCGTCCGCTCCCCCGTCGGCAAGCGCGGCGGCGCGCTGGCCGGCGTCCACCCGGCCGACCTGGGGGCGCACGCGCTGCGCGCGCTGGTCGAGCGGGTCGGGGTGGATCCGGAGGCGGTCGAGGACGTGGTCCTCGGCTGTCTGGACACCGTCGGACCGCAGGCCGGGGACATCGCCCGCACGGCGTGGCTGGCCGCGGACCTGCCCGAGTCGGTGCCCGGCGTCACCGTCGACCGGCAGTGCGGTTCCTCCCAGCAGGCCCTGCACTTCGCCGCCCAGGCCGTCATGTCCGGCACCGCCGACCTGGTCGTCGCGGGCGGCGTGCAGAACATGTCGCAGGTCCCCATCGCCTTCGCCTCCCGGCAGGCCGCGGAACCCCTCGGCCTGACCGACGGCCCCTACCACGGCTCCACCGGCTGGCGGGCCCGCTACGGCGACGCCCCGGTCGACCAGTTCCACGGCGCCGAACTCATCGCGCGGCAGTGGGACATCAGCCGCGAGGAGATGGAGCGCTGGGCGCTGCGCTCGCACCAGCGCGCACTCCAGGCGCAGGACGAGGGCCGCTTCGAGCGGGAGATCGCACCGCTGGGCGCGCACGCGGTGGACGAGGGCCCGCGGCGCGGCACCACCCTGGAGAAGATGGCCGGTCTGGACCCGCTCACCGAGGGCGGCCGGCTCACGGCGGCCGTCTCCTCGCAGATCTCCGACGCCTCCTCGGCGGTGCTGCTGGCCTCCGAGGAGGCCCTGCGCGTCCACCGCCTCACCCCGCGCGCCCGTGTGCACCACCTCTCGGCGCGCGGCGAGGACCCGATCCGTATGCTCTCCGCTCCCGTCCCGGCCACCGCACACGCCCTCAAGCGGGCCGGGATGACGCTGGACGACATCGATCTGGTGGAGATCAACGAGGCGTTCGCCTCCGTCGTACTGGCCTGGCTGCGGGAGACCGGCTGCGACCCCGACAAGGTCAACGTCAACGGCGGCGCCATCGCCCTGGGCCACCCCCTCGGTGCCACCGGCACCAAACTGATGACCACCTTGCTGCACGAGTTGGAGCGCACCGGCGGCCGCTGGGGGCTCCAGACCATGTGCGAGGGCGGCGGTCAGGCCAACGTCACCATCATCGAACGTCTCTGAGGCCGCGCGGGGCCACGCCCCAGCCGCGCGGGGCACGGCAGGCGGCGACGCGGGACGGGGACGGCCCGTCGCCGCCCGGACCCCCGGGTCGCCACGGTCGCCGGGCGGCCGGTCCGCTGACCACGCGCCCGGCCACGCGTGGTCCTCGTCGGGCGTGTTCGGGTGCGGGCCCTCGTGCGGCCACTCCCCCGCCGCCTCCTGCGCGGCCGCTCCCCCGCCGCCCGCTGCGGGCCCTCGTGCGGCCAGTCGTGCTGGGCGCGCAGCAGGCCGGCGAAGGCCCGCTCGGCCGGGGACAGCAGCCGGTCCCGGCGGCGGACCAGGCTGACGGGGCGCGCACTGGGCGCCGGACGTACCGGTACGACGGCGAGCCTGCCGCCCCGCACGACATGCTCCACCGCGTGCTCGGAGATCAGGGCGAGCCCCAGCCCCGCGGCCACGCACTGTTCGACCGCCTCCGGGCCCCACACGCCCCCGCGGGGGCCTCGGCGAGCCCCCACTCGTCGAGGTCCTGTTCCTGCAGCTCGCGCGTCTGCGAACCGGGCTCGCGCAGCAGGAGACGCCGGCGCGACAGCTGTCCGGGGGCGACCGGTGCGCGCCCGGCGGTCAGCGGGTGGCCGGGCGGGGCGATCAGCACCAGCCGCTCGTCCAGCACCGGCTGGGCCGCCAACTGCGCGGCGTGCGGCACCCCGGCGACCACCGCGAGGCCGATCTCCCCGCTGAGCAGCCGCTCCTGGACCGCCTCGTTGTTGCCGACGTAGATGTCGCACTCGATGCCCGGATGGACGGCTCGGTACCGGGCCGTCAGCGCGGGCAGCAGGCAGGTACCGACCGTGGTGGAGCCGCCGACCAGCAGCCGCCCGGTCACCAGGCCGCTGACCTGGCGTACCGCGGCGACGGCCTCATCGGCGAGCAGGAAGACCCGCTTGCCGTACGCGGCCAGCACCTCGCCCTCGGCGGTGGGGGTGGCCCGCACCCCGGAGCGGTCGATCAGCGGGACGTGCGGGGACTGTTCGAGCCGCCGTACCTGGTTGGAGACGGACGGCCGGCTCATGTACAGCTCGCGCGCCGCCGCCGGGAAGCCCTGGTGCTCGACGGCCTTCATGAAGATCCACAGTCGGTGGAGGCCGAGTTCCGCAGCCTTCCCCGAACGCCCGGCGGCGCAGCGAGCGTACCGGGGAAACGCGCCGGCCGGGAGGGGTCGGGCCGGGGCGCTCGTGGCTATGGGCGGTACAGCGCTTCCGGTGGTTCTGAGGGCCTCACGGCCGGTGCTACCCGTGAACACCAGCGCGGCCCCGGGGCGACAGCGGCCCGGCGTTCCCCGCGCTGACCGGGGCGTACAACGCGCTCACCGAGGACGTGGGCCTGCCCCCGCCGGACACCACCTGCGCGGCTGCGGCGCACGGCAGGGCCGCGAGGGGGCAGGACAGCTCGCAGGCGGGCGAGGCGCCGCACCCGCGGCCGTCCGGGGAGGACAGCACGCCGGAGGCGACCGCGCGCTCGGTGGCCGGGCCGTCGCCTCGGGGCGGGCTCGCCCTCTACCGGCAGACGCTGCGGGACCCGAGGGTGCCCACCCTGACCGCCGCCTACTTCCTGCTGAAGCCCGCCCGTTACACGATCCTGCTGCGATGTGGAGCCCCACCGAGGTCGACGTCGACCCGCGGGCGGCGATCCCCACGGGGGCCGGGTACCTGGCCGAGGAGTGGGGCGTCCAGGTGCGGTTCGGCACGTCGGTGTGCGGCATCGACATGCCGCACACCGACACCACCGAGGGCAGGTGGCGGGCCGAGCGGGTGTACGTGTGCAGCGGCAACGACTTCGCGACGCTCTACCCGCAGGTCTTCGCCGACAGCGGGCTGGTCCGCTGCAAGCTCCAGCTGATGCGTACCCGAGTGCAGCCCGGCGGCCGGCAGTTGGGGCCGATGCTGTGCGGCGGGCCGACCCTGCTGCACTACGCCGCGTTCGACGGGCCGGCCGCCACCCGGCAGCCTGCCGCCCGGCTCGATGCCGAGCTGCCGTTCGAGCGGGCCCAAGGGCATCCACGTCCTGCTGTCCCGGACCGCGGACGGGCGGCTGACCCTCGGGGACCGCCACAGCTACGCCATGACCCGCACCCCCTTCCAGGACGAGTCCACCAACGAGGCGGTGCTGCGCTGCCTGTCGGGGTTCGCGGCCCTGCCCTCCACCGCGGTGACGGAGCGGTGGGAGGGCTGCTGTCCCTCGCTGCGGGACGGCCGCACCGAGCTCGTCGTCACCCGGAGCCCGGGGTGACCGTGGTCAACGGCGTCGGCGGCGCCGGGATGACGCTGTCCTTCGGGCTCGCGGAGGAGGCCGTGGGCTGAGCGGAGGCGGCGCGCGCGGCCCGCCCGTCCTTCGGTACGGTCACAGGCGACCGGCGCGCCGGCCCGCTGCCGGGCCGACGGCGACTCCACGAGTGGCATGAGGCGGGCAACCACATGTGCGTGTCCCCGGGCCCGGCCGAGTTCTCCGGCACCACCTTGTACGTGGGGCGCCGCCACCACGCCGAGCACGGGCTCGTCCACGTACTCGGCTACCAGAACATCGCCGCCAACCGCGCCCAGGGGCCCAACGCGATGCTGCTGCACCTGCCGGCGCGCGGCGTGACACAGGACAACTTCCTTTATGTGGGGCGCACCACCGACGTACTGGAGCGGATGGTGGCCGCCGTCCGCCCGAGGCCCGTCGCGGTGGCGGGCGGCCCGGCCGTGATGGACTGGATGGGCGACGAGGCGGCGCGGGTCGAGGTCTTCGAGCACGACATCCACACCGTGCTGCCGGCCGCCGACCCCACCGCGCTGCCGCACGCCCTCGGCCGGGTGCCCGCGCACAAGCGGCCCCCGCTCGACCCCGGCCTGATGCGCTTCTACGCCGAGCGCTACCCCGGCCACGCGATGGCCGTGTGCTGCTTCGACAACGCCGAGGCGGCGCGGGCCGAACCGCTGCTGCTGTGGTACACGCCGCTGGACCCCGAGGTGCTGACGGCCCCCGCCCTGGACGCCCACACCGGGCGCCCCCCGGGCATGGTGGGCTCGGTACCCGTCGACCACTGGGTGCTCTTCGGCAGTGACGAGGCGCCCCACCTGTGGGGGGAGCCCGTGCAGCACGACCCGGACATCCCGGAGCGGCTGCGGGCCTTCCTGCCCGGCCAGGTGGTCGGGCAGCACTACGGCGGGCTGCTGCGCAACGGGGACTTCGCCGTCCGCCACGAGGACCTGCTGACCAGCGGCACCGCGCAGGTGCGGCGGGTGCCCGAACCGGCCTGATCCCTCGCCGGGCTCGGATCATGGGGTCCTGCACCGACAGCCCCCAGGGCGCCGCGCACGGCGAAAGCCGAAGCGCCCTCGGGATCGTCGGCGACGTGGCTGCGGCCGGTGTGCACGTCCCGCCAGAGGCGCTGCTTCACATGGCCGGGACGCATGGCGTCGCCGCGGCGTTCTCCACCGTCGAGTCGCGCGCCCGCACCGCGCGTCCGGTACCGAACACCTGGTCGCGCGGACGCGGAGCCGCAGCTCCATGGGCAGCCGAGCGCCACGGACGGCGCGCCATGCATCTCGGCGGCGTTCCGTCCGATCTGCCGCCAGGCGGCGTCCACCTCGCCGGCAGCCCGGCCGGTCCGCACGTGCGCGAGGGGTTCCTTGCCCACCTCCTGCCCGCAGGGACGCCGGCGCGCGGCCGCCCCCTCGTCCACCGCACCCGCGCCACTCACGGCACTCTCCGCGCGGGGCGACAGCCTCGGTGCCGCGCACGTACGAGCGCGGCACCCCACTGGTCAGCGAGGTGTCTCACCGGCCGGGAGCGGAGTGGCGAGGGGCGGCCGGAACGCGGCGGTGTCCAACTCGGAACCGAGGGGGGCTCGGGCAGATCAGATCGGGGCAGCGCTGCCCGGGCCGAACGGCGTCACCCGGCCCGGCCCCGGCGGCTACCGCGCCCCGTACACCGGTTGCGGGGCGGGGGCCCGTGCCAGCAGGTCGCGGACGGGGGTGTCCAGGTCGGCGGGGTTCCAGCGGGTGGGGTGGTCGGCGTGGGTGGTGCGGCGCCAGCCGTCCATGACGGTGACGCGGCCGCCCTCGGCCTCGAAGACGCGACCGGTGATCCCGGCGCAGGCGGCCGAGCCGAGGTAGACGACGAGGGGGGAGACGTTCTCGGGGGCCATCGCGTCGAAGCCGCCGTCGGTGGGCGCGGCCATGTCCTGGGCGAAGGTGTGCTCGGTCATGCGGGTGCGGGCCGCCGGGGCGATGGCGTTGACCTGGACGCCGTAGCGGCCGAACTCCGCCGCGGCGACCTGCGTCAGGGCGGCGATGCCCGCCTTGGCCGCCGCGTAGTTGCCCTGTCCGACGGCGCCCAGCAGACCGGCGCCTGAAGAGGTGTTGACGATGCGGGCCGCCTCGGGCGTGCGGCCCGCCTTGGACTCGGCGCGCCAGTGCACGCCCGCGTGCCGCATCGTCAGGAAGTGGCCCTTGAGGTGGACGCGGACGACCGCGTCCCAGTCGTCCTCCGCGAGGTTGACCAGCATCCGGTCGCGCAGGAAGCCGGCGTTGTTGACGAGGGTGTCGAGGCGGCCGAACGCCTCCAGCGCGGTACCGATCAGCCGCGCCGCGCCCGCGCTGTCGGCGACGTCGTCGGTGCTGACGGCCGCCTCGCCGCCGGCCGCCCGGATCTCGGCCGCCACCTGCTCGGCGGGGGTGTCCGCGCCGGTGGCGCCGTCCAGGCCGACACCCAGGTCGTTGACGACGACGCGGGCACCCGCGCGGGCGAACGCCAGGGCGTGTGCGCGGCCCAGGCCCCGGCCCGCGCCGGTGACGACGACGACCCGGCCCTCGGCCAGGCCGGGTGCGGATGTGTGCTGCGGTGCCATGGCGTCCTCCGGTGGGTGGCGTACGGGCTGCGGGTCAGGGGTTGTCGACGGTGGCCGCGTCCAGGAAGGCGGGGCGTTCCCCGCCGCCGTGCACGGCGAGCGAGGCGCCGGAGATGTAGCGGGCCGCGTCGGAGGCGAGGAACACGCACGCGTCCCCGACCTCGTCGGGCTCGGCGAGCCGGCCCAGGGGCACGGTGGCCGAGACGGCGGCGACGCCCGCCGCGTCGCCGTAGTGGACTTCCGTCTGTTCGGTGCGGGCCAAGCCCACGACAACGGTGTTGACCCGCACCCCGTCCGCGGCCCACTCCACGGCCATGGAGCGCGCCAGGTTCTCCAGGCCCGCCTTCGCCGCCCCGTAGGCCGCGGTGCCCGGCGAGGGCCGTCCCCCGCTGACGCTGCCGATCATGACGACCGCGCCGCCGCCGGGCTGCTGCCGCATCAGGGCGTGGGCGGCGCGGGAGAGGTGGAGGGGCGCGAGAAGGTTCAGCTCGATCACGCGGGCGTGCCGGTCGGCGGCGGACCGGGCCAGCGGCCGGAAGGGGGTGCCGCCCGCGTTGTTGACCAGGACGTCGAGGGAGCCGTGGTCGGCCGCCACGCGCCGGCAGAGCGCCTCGGCGGCCTGTGGATCGCGCACGTCGAGGGGCAGGTAACGGGCCTCGCGCCCCCCTGTGGTGAGGGGGCCGGCGGGCGGGCGGCGGGCGCAGACGACGACGTGCGCGCCGTCGCGGAGGAACGCGCGGGCGATGCCCGCACCCACCCCGCGGGTCCCGCCGGTGACGAGTGCAACGGTCATGGTGCTCCTTCGATCGGGCCGGGGTGGGGGCGGGGCGGGACCGTGCTCTTCCGCAGTGCGCGGACACACTGCTAGCTTCTCACCAAACAAACGTTAGGTGGAAAGGTAGCTGATCCGCTCATGACTGTCTCCACCTCCTCACCACGCGACGGCATCGCCGTGGTGACCGTCGACCATCCGCCGGTCAACGCCCTCCCGGTGCGGGCCTGGTACGAACTGGCCGAGGCCGTCACAGCGGCGGGCCGGGACGGGACCACCCGCGCCGTCGTGCTGGCCGCCGGCGGCCGCGGCTTCAACGCGGGCGTCGACATCAAGGAGATGCAGCGCGCCGAGGGGACCGGAAGAAACACGGTCCTCATCGGCGCCAACCGCGGCTGCGCGGCCGCGTTCGCGGCGGTTCACGAGTGCGAGGTCCCCGTCGTCGCGGCCGTGCACGGCCACTGCCTGGGCGGCGGCATCGGCCTGGTGGGCAACGCGGACGCCGTCGTGGCGAGCGAGGACGCCACCTTCGGCCTGCCCGAACTCGACCGGGGCGCCCTGGGCGCGGCCACCCACCTGGCCCGCATGCTGCCGCCCCACCTGATGCGCACCCTCTACTACACGGGCCGCACCCTCACCGCCCGCGAACTGCACCACCACGGGGCCGTCTGGGCGCTGGCCGAGGGCGCGGCGACGGTGCTGGAGACCGCGCTGGAGCTGGCGGGCCAGATCGCCGCCAAGGACGGCTACCTGCTGCGCCTGGCCAAGGAGGCCCTCAACGGGATCGACCCCGTCGACGTGCGCCGCAGCTACCGCTACGAACAGGGCTTCACCTTCGAGGCCCACCTCTCCGGTGCCGCCGACCGGCACCGGGACTCCTTCGTCGACGCGCAGGCACAGGCGCGAAAGGGACGGTGACCTGGTGAGCGGGGACAAGCAGGTGACGCCGGAGGAGTTCGCCGGCCGCATCGAGTCCGGCATGACCGTCGGCATCGGCGGCTGGGGCTCGCGCCGCAAACCGATGGCGCTGGTGCGGGCGCTGCTGCGCACCGGCGTGAAGGATCTGACCGTCGTCTCCTGCGGAGGACCCGATGTGGGGCTGCTCGCCGCGGCCGGGCGGATCAGCACCCTGGTGGCGCCGTTCGTCACCCTGGACTCGGTGCCGCTGGAGCCGCACTTCCGCGCGGCACGCGAGAGCGGGGCCCTCACGTTCGAGGAGTGGGACGAGTCGATGTTCCTGTGGGGACTGACGGCAGCCGCGCACCGGGTGCCGTTCCTGCCCGTACGTGGCGGCCTGGGCTCCGACGTGCCGCGCAACAACCCCCGGCTGCGCACCGTCACCTCCCCCTACGAGGACGGCGAGGAGCTGATCGCGGCGCCGGCGCTGCGGATGGACGTGGCGCTCGTCCACGTCAACCGTGCGGACACGCGCGGCAACGGGCAGGTGCTGGGGCCCGACCCCTTCTTCGACGACCTGTTCACCGAGGCCGCGGAGACCGCCTACCTGTCCTGCGAGCGGCTGGTGGAGCGGTTCGAGGGGCCGCCGCAGACGCTGCTGGTGCAGCGGCAGAACGTCACCGGCGTGCTGCACACCCCGCGCGGGGCGCACTTCACCAGCTGCGCCCCCGACCACGGCCGCGACGAGGAGTTCCAGCGCGCGTACGCGCAGGCCGCGCAGGACGCGGCGGCCTGGCGCGGATTCCACAGGCGCTTCCTGGCCGGGGACGAGGACGACTACCAGCGGGCCGTCGACGCCCTCGCGCACGAGGACGGCTCCCCGCGCGCCGCACGGAAGGACCGGACGAAGTGACCGCTTCAGCGACCACCGCCGACGCCTGCGCGTCCGGCGCCCCCACCCGCGCCGAGGTCTGCGTCGTCGCCTGTGCCGAGGCCTGGCGCGGCGACGGCGAAGTCCTCGCCGCCACCGCCGGTACCGTCCCCGCCCTCGGCGCCCGCCTGGCGCGCCTGACGTTCGGCCCCGAACTGCTGCTCACCGACGGCGAGGCCATGCTGCTGGCCGGGCCGCACGAGAGCGGCCACGTGGAGGGCTGGCTCCCCTACCGCAGGCACCTCTCCCTGGCCGCGCGCGGCAAGCGGCACATGATGATGGGAGCCAGTCAACTGGACCGGTACGGCAACCAGAACATCTCCTGCATCGGCGACTGGGCCCGCCCCGCACGGCAGTTGCTCGGCGCACGCGGGGCACCGTCCAACACCGTCAACCACCCGGTCTCCTACTGGGTGCCCCGCCACTCGACGCGGGTGTTCGTGGAGGCCGTGGACACGGTCAGCGGCGTGGGCTACGACCGGGCGGCCGAGGCGGGCCGGGCGGCCACCCGCTTCCACGGGCTGCGCCGCGTCGTGACGGACCTGGCGGTGCTGGACTTCGCGACGCCCGACCACCGGATGCGGCTCGCGAGCGTGCACCCCGGCGTCGGCGTCGCGGACGTGACCGCGCGCACCGGGTTCGCGCTGGAGATCCCCGCCGAGGTGCCCGTCACCCCGGAGCCGACCGCCGAGGAACTGCGGCTGATCCGCGACGTGCTGGATCCGCGCTCCGCCCGGGACAGGGAGGTGCGCGGGTGAACACCGCAGCGGCGCCCGTGCCACCGGCCCCGCCGCCCCCGCTCAGCACCCCGCTCACCTCCCTGGTCGGGGTCCGGCATCCGCTCGTGCAGACCGGCATGGGCTGGGTGGCAGGGCCGCGGCTGGTCTCCGCCACGGCCGAGGCCGGCGCCCTGGGCGTCCTGGCCTCCGCGACGATGACACTGCCCCAACTCCGCGACGCGGTACGCGAGGTGAAGTCCCGCACCGCGGCCCCCTTCGGCGTCAATCTGCGGGCCGACGCCGGTGACGCCGCCGCACGGGTGCGGCTGATCGCCGAGGAGGGCGTGCGCGTCGCCTCGTTCGCGCTGGCGCCCTCCCGCGAGCTGGTCGGCCGGCTCAAGGACGCGGGCGTCGTCGTCATCCCTTCCGTCGGCGCCGTCCGGCACGCCGAGAAGGTCGCCGCGTGGGGCGCGGACGCGGTGCTCGTCCAGGGCGGCGAGGGCGGCGGGCACACCGGGCAGGTCGCCACCTCGGTGCTGCTGCCGCAGGTGGTGGACGCCGTGGACATCCCCGTCGTCGGCGCGGGCGGCTTCCACGACGGACGCGGACTGGCCGCGGCCCTGTGCTACGGCGCGGCCGGCGCGGCCATGGGCACCCGGTTCCTGCTCACCCGCGAGTCGACGGTGCCCGACGCGGTCAAAGCCCGCTACCTGGCGGCGAAGGTCACCGATGTCACCGTCACCACGAAGGTGGACGGATTGCCGCACCGGATGCTGCGCAGCGAGATGGTGGCGGCGCTGGAGTCCGCCGGCCGGGCCGCCTCCCTGCTGCGGGCGCTGCGGCACGCGGCCGCCTTCAAGAAGCACTCCGGCATGTCGTGGGCGGCGATGCTGCGCGACGGCCGCGCCCTGCGCCACGGCAAGGACCTCACCCTCGGTCAGACGCTGCTCGCCGCCAGCACCCCGATGCTGCTGAGGGCCGCCATGGTGGAGGGCCGCACCGACGCGGGCGTGATGTCCGCCGGGCAGGTCGCCGGGCTCATCGACGACCTGCCGAGCGTGGCGCAGGTCGTCGAGACCACGGTCACCCGGGCCGCCGCCCTGCTGAGGGAGCCGGCCGCACGCGCCGCGGCGCCGGGTGCGCCCGGCTGAGCGACGTCATCGGCCACGCCGGGCACGGCACCGGACACGGCACAGCGCGCGGCGTCGGGCGGCGCAGCGGTCACTCGGCGGTGGTGAGGTTCTGCCGGGTCTCCATGAGGGCGAAGCCGAGGAGGTCGGTGCCGGGCCAGCGGGTGGGGTCGGCGGCGCGGGCGTCGTCGGCCGCCAGTCCGCTGCCCCACACGCGGTCCAGCGGGCCGGCCTCGACCAGCACCCGCCCCGCCGTGCCGGCGAGGAAGCCGGCCAGTTGCGGGTCCTGTCCGAACTTCGCCGTGTTCGCGGCGACGACGATGCCGTACCGCTCCCGGGCCCAGGTCTCCTCGTCGAAGCCGCGCACCTGACGGCCCAGCGCCTTCGCCGCGCCCGGATGCGGTGGCCTGCCTCACGCGCCGCGCCTGCTGGACGCCGGTGGCCACCGGGCCCGCGGGGGGACCGGGCGAACGCGGACCGGCGGTGTCGGGGACCCTGGTCGACCTGGCGCGGCGCGGACGGCGGGAGGGCGTCTTCCGCGACGACCTGAGCGCCCGGCAGCTCGGCGTGCTGCACGGGGTCCTCACCCAGGGCGCCCTGCCCCGACCCGCCGCTCATCGGGGACGCGCTGGCCGAGGCCGCCGCGTCCGTGACCCGGCTCCACCCCGACGGCGCCTGCCCGGGGCCCGCACAGCCCGGCGATACGGCGGGGGCAGCCGCTCGCACGGGTGAGGCGGAGGGTCCGTCCGGCGCAGTCCGCTGATCCGCCCTCCCGCGCTCCGGCCGACACTGGCGGTGAGCGCGGTCCCCCTTCCGGCCGTCCCAGGACACCGGGGTGGCGGCCCGCGCTCCGACCCGCCGCGACCCACCTTGCACGCCCCGCTCCGGTGCCCCCACCGCTCGCCCGGTGCGGGCACCGGCTGCCGGAACGGAGACGGAGCCCGCATGGCCAGCAGGAAGAACCTCGTCGCCGACCGCACCGCGCTCGCCCACAAGGCCCGGTACGCCCTCGCCCACCCGCACCGCATCCCGGCGCACCTCAAGCGCGCCGGCCGGGACCGCTGGCTGACGTTCAAGCACCGTGACCACGTCAGCTACTACCGGGCGGTCATGGCCTCCGACACCCGGCGCAGCCCCGAGGCCGCCGTGGGCAGCTCCACCCACGAGGGATGGCTGCAACTGGGCGCGCTCCAGTTCGACTATCTGCGCACGCACGGACTGCGGCCCGGCCATCGCATGCTGGACATCGGCTGCGGCAACCTGCGGGCCGGCTGGCGCTTCATCGACCACCTCGCGCCCGGCCACTACTACGGCATCGACATCTCCCCCGACGTACTCGTCTCCGCGAAGCGCACCCTCACCACGCAGGGTCTGCAGACCAAGCTGCCCCACCTGACCCTCGTCCAGGACCTCACGCTGGACTTCCTGCCCGACGCATATTTCGACGTCGTCCACGCGCACAGCGTCTTCTCGCACTCCCCCCTGCACGTCATCGACGAGTGCCTGGCCCATGTGGGCCGTGTGCTGGCCCCCGGCGGGTTCTTCGACTTCACGTTCGACCGCACACTCGGTGCCGAGCACCATGTGCTGCGCGAGGACTTCTGCTACCGCACCGAGACCCTCACCGCGCTGGCCGACCGCCACGGTCTGCGGGCGCGCTTCATGGACGACTGGGAACTGACCGGCCACGGCCAGTCCAAGCTCCGTCTCACGGCCGCGCCCGCTCCGTCCTCCGGCAGTACGGAAGCGGACCAGGGGCCGCCCAGGACGGGCGCCGCTCAGTCGTAGGAGACGTTCAGATGGCGACTTCCTCCTCGAAACCGGTGGCCGGCCCCTCGGACGCCCCGCCGACGGCGGGAAGGCGTCCTGTGTTCCATCATGAGGGCGCGGAGGGGGCCGCGTCACCATCCGCCAGGACGACATCTGGCCCCAGGACGGCTCCTAGGGTGGGCGGCATGGCCTCTGAACCCGCCCACACCCTCGTCACGATGAAGGCCGCGGACAACGCCGCGGCGGCCCAGGCCAACAGTAGTGATCCCGCCGAGCAGTTGGCCTGGCGCCGGCTGACCGCCCGGCACGGTGACACCCTGCGCGCACTGCTCCGGGAGCACGGGCACTGGCCGACCGCCCAGGAGGTGGGCGAGGAAGGGGCCCTCGCCGCCTGGCTGGTCGCCCAGCACGCCGACCGTCAGCTCGACGTGCAGCAGTTGGCGGTGCGGCTGCTGGAGGACGCGGTGCGGGACGGCTCGGCGGGTCCCGAGGGGCCGAGCCGGCTGGCCTTCCTCCAGGACAGGTTCCACGTCAACGCGGGGCTTCCGCAGCGCTACAGCACCCAGATCCAGGGCGTGGCCGAGGACGGCCGGCCCGTTCCGTGGCCGGTGGAGGACCCGGAGAAGATGGACACCTACCGGGTCGAGGCAGGCATCCTGCCGTTCGACGAGTACATGGCGCAGTTCCTGCCGAAGCCTTACTGATGGTTTCAGAATGAGGTGGCTGCGGATCCTGTGCTCGACGAGCTTGGTCGCCAGGGCGTCCCAAGTGCGTGCTGATCTTGTTCCTGTCGGCCTGTCGGCAGGCCCGCTCCCGAGCGGCGCCGCCGGCATCTGAGGCGGTTGCTTGTTCCTGACCGAACAGCGCTGGCCGGCGTCGCCTGGCGGGACGTCCCGGCGAAGACCGTGGGCTGTTTCGGCGTGACGGCCTGGCGCTTGCCGCGGGGTTGGGCCGGGACAAGCGCCTGGACGCCGCCTTGCTGACCGTGCTGCGTTCTTCGGCGGCATCGAGACGCCCCGCGTCGGCGGGCAGCTCAGCCTGATTCACCGGTGCGGCGCCCCGGTCGTCGCTGCCCAGCTGGCCAGTAGTTGCAGACGCTCGGCAGTGGGGGAGGCGGGCTCGGCGATGTACGCGGACAGGGTGATGGAGGGTGAGGAGTCGAGGGTCAGTTCCTCGAAGCCCAGGATGAGCTCTCCGACCTGGTGGTGGTGGAGGGTCTTGCTGCCTGCGCGGTGGACGCCGACATCATGAGCGGCCCAGCGGGATCTGAAGTCGGTGCTTCGCGTGGACAGCTCGCCGACGAGCTGTATCAGATGCTTGTCGTGCGGTGTCGCGCCGGCCTGGGCCCGGAGGATGCGCACGCACGCGGCTGCCGCATCGTCGAGGTCGTCGTAGAACTTGGCCGCGGCGGGATCGAGGAAGACGACGGAGGCCAGGTTCGGCGGGGAGGACGACGAGCGCCGGGTCGGGCTGGTGAAGGCCATGTCGAACAGGGCCCGGCCGAGCGGGTTCGCCGCGAGGACGTCGAGCCTCCTGCTCAGGGCGATGACGGGGGTGGCGCTCATCGCGTCGATGAGCAGCTGTACCTGCTGCGGCACGCCCGCCGCGGGCTTCGGCTGTCTCCTCGCCCGCGAGGGGCGGCGCGCGGTGCGGGCGAGGTCGTAGAGGTAGGCGCTCTCGTCCTCGGTCAGCTGCAGGGCGCGGGCCAGGGCGTCGAGGACCTCGTCGGAGACCCCTGTCAGGTCGCCTTTCTCGATCCGGGTGTAGTAGTCGACCGAGACGCCGGAGAGCATCGCGACCTCCTCCCGGCGCAGGCCGGGGACGCGGCGCGCTCCGCCGCCCTCCGGGATGCCGGCCATGTCGGGGGTGATCTTCGCGCGGCGGGTGGCCAGGAAGTCCCGTACGCGCTCGTCCTTCGGTGCCATGACCTCACGCTATGGGCGATCGGGGCCAGGGGCCAGGTTCCGCCAGACCCCCCTCCGAGGGGGGTTCTGTCGCAACCTTCCACCCTCGATCGAGGGCACCCACTGTTGATGTCGCAAGAGCCGACGGGCGCCGATCCGGCTCCCGGACGACGATGAGCAGGACAGCCAGGAGGAATCATGACTGAACGGACCGAGCGTGTGAGCTTCCGTTCCCCGGGGATGGCCTGGGACCTGGCGGGAATCCTCCACCTGCCCGAGGATTTCGACGAGAACGGCTCCTATCCGGCGATCGTGAGCGTTCACCCGATCGGCAGCTGCAAGGAACAGACCGCCGGCACCGTGTACGCGAAGGCGCTGGCGGAGGCCGGCTACGTGGTGCTGGTCTTCGATGCCAGTTACCAGGGTGAGAGCGGCGGGCAGCCGCGTGTGGTCGAGGATCCCGCGCAGCGCGTGGAGGACGTCCGCGTCGCGGTCGACCACCTCGTGACGCTCCCCTACGTCGATGCGGACCGCATCGGCGGGATCGGGGTCTGCGGCGGTGGCGGCTACGTCATCAACGCGACCATGACCGACCGCCGGATCAAGGCCGTCACCAGCATCACCGGCGTGAACTTCGGGCGTCTCAGTCGCGAGTCATTCGGCGGCTACGACCCGATCGGCGCTCTGGAGCAGATGGCGGCGCAGCGCACCGCCGAGGCACGCGGCGCGGATCCGCGGGTCGACGACCTCCTGCCTGCCTCGGTCGAGGCCGGACGGGAGGCGGGGCTGACGGACATCGACGTGCTGGAGGCCACGGACTACTACAAGACCGGCCGGGGACAGAGCCCGGGCGGCGCCACGAGCGCGGTGCTGTCGCGTCGCGCGGCGGCGATCGGCTGGGACGCGTTCTTCGACGCCGAGCAGCTGCTCACCCGGCCGCTGCTGGTCGTGATCGGCGACAAGCCCGGCGGGCTCGGCGCCTACCGCGACGGCCAGGAGATCTACGGCCGCGCCGCCACGAAGGACAAGCGGCTCCTCGTCGTGGAGGACACCTCGCACTACGACCTCTACGACCGGCCGGAGCCGACGCGCCAGGCCATCGAAGCCGCGACGGAATTCTTCGGCGCCCACCTGTGATCCCGGCCCACCCAGAAACCCATTCGACAGCAGACCCGAGGAACATCATGAGCGAGAACATCAGCATCAAGACCCTCAACGGCTACGGCACCACCCTCGCCGCGGTGATCAACTTCCCGAAAGGCTTCGACGCGTCGAAGACCTACCCGGCGATCGTCGTCTCCCACCCGGGCGGCGGCGTGAAGGAGCAGGCCGCCGGCCTGTACGCGGGCAAGCTCGCCGAGCACGGCTTCGTGACCGTCGCCTACGACGCCTCGTTCCAGGGCGCGAGCACCGGGGAGCCGCGCCAGCTGGAGAACCCGCACATCCGCACCGAGGACGTCAGCGCCGTGGTCGACTACCTGACCACGCTCGGCTACGTGGACAGCAGCCGCATCGGCGCGATGGGCATCTGTGCCGGGGCCGGCTACACCGCGAACGCCGCGATCAACGATCCCCGTATCAAGGCCGTGGGCACCGTGAGCCTCGTCAACACCGGCCAGATGTTCCGCAACGGCTGGACGAACGACGTCGCCGACGCCGACGCCGCTCCCCTGCTCGCGATGGGCGCGGAGGCCCGCACCACCGATGTCCAGGGCAAGGACAACCCCTTCCCGCTCGCACCGATGCGCGAGGAAGACGCGCCGGACGAGGAGCTGCGCCAGGCGTGGGAGTACTACCACACGCCGCGTTGCGAGCACCCGAACGCGCCGGGCTTCATGACCGCGCGCAGCCTGAGCCAGATCATCACCTACGACGCCTTCCACAAGGCCGAGGCGTTCCTCACGCAGCCGCTGCTCGTGATCGCGGGCAGCGAGGCCGGATCGAAGTGGATGAGCGATGACCTGTTCGCGCGCGCCGCGAGCAAGGACAAGTCCTTCCACGTCGTCGAGGGATCGAACCACATGGAGCTCTACGACGGCGAGAAGGAGGTCGCCGAGGCCGTCAGCAAGCTCGGCCCCTTCTTCGCCGACAAGCTCTGACCCAGGCAGTCGTCGCCGCCCCGCCCCGCTCAAGCGGGGCAGCCTGACCGCAGACGCGAAAGGAAGACCGGCCATGACCGCCTGGACTCCGGATGAGCTCGATCGCATCAACGCCGAGACCTACTTCACCGTCGGGGCGACCCTGCCGGACGGAACCACCCCCAAGACCGTCGACATCTGGTCCGTGCCCGTCGGGAACCGGATCTTCATCCGCTCCTACAACGGCACACGGGGGAAGTGGTACGGGCCGGCCCTGAAGACCGGCCGGGGCCGGATCTCGGCCGGCGGGGTCAAAAAGCCGGTGCGCTTCGTACCCGTCGACCCCGACGACGAGGAGACCAACCAGGCCGTCGACGCCTCCTACCTGGAGAAGTACGCGGACAGCGAGTACTCGGTGACGATGTCGACCGAGCCCGTACGCCGCAACACCCTCGAGGTGGTCCCCGAGGAGTGACGCCCCGGATGCGTGCAGCGGTCCGGGGCGGGTGACGCCCCGGACCGCACGGCCTGTTCTGCCCGCCATCACCAGTCCGGCCTGCCGGTGCGAACGGTCAAGTCATCCCCGTCGTCGCCACCCTCTACGGCAAGCATCCGGGACCGAGCACCCCACCCCACCCCTGGCCGCGGACCTCCCATGACCAGGACACGGAGGCATCCCCGTCATGACCGTCGAATCCCGATTCCGGCTCGTCCCGATGCGGCCGCGCGACCCCGACGCGGAGGGCCGCACCGCCTCCACCCTCGAACTGTTCTTCGACCTCGTCTTCGTCGTCGCCGTCAGCACCGCCGCGGTGTCGCTGCACCACGCCCTTACGAAAGGGCACGTCCTCGAAGGGCTCCTCAACTACGGGATCGTGTTCTTCGGGATCTGGTGGGCCTGGATGAACTTCACCTGGTTCGCCACCTCCTTCGACACCGACGACTGGCTCTACCGAGTGCTCACCATCGTGCAGATGGGCGGCGTGCTCGTCCTCGCCTCCGGGATCAAACCGGCCTTCGAGGACCACAACTACTCGGTACTGATCCTCGCCTACGTCGTCATGCGCCTGGCCCTGGTCGCCCAGTGGCTGCGCGCCTCCCGCTCCGCCGGACAGGCGCGGAGCGCCACGCTCATCTACGCCGGCGGCATCACCGGCGTCCAACTACTGTGGCTGGCCTCCCTGCTGCTGCCGGAATCGACGTTCTTCGTCGCCCTTGTCGTCCTGGTGGCCGCCGAGCTCGCCGTGCCGATCGTCGCCGAGCGCACCGGCTCCACTCCGTGGCACCCGCACCACATCACCGAGCGCTACGGCCTGTTCACCCTCATCCTGCTCGGTGAGAGCCTGCTCGCGTCGGCCAACGCGATCATCGAGGCTCTCGACGAGGCCGCCCACCTCACGCCGCTGATCGGCGTCGCCGCACTGACGCTGGTTGCCACCGCCGCCCTGTGGTGGATCTACTTCTGGCCGCCGCACCACCACGCCATCTCAAGTTTCGCCAGCTCCCTGGCCTACGGGTACGGCCACTTCTTCATCTTCGCCGCCGCGGGCGCCTTCTCCGCGGGCATCGAAGTCGAAATCGATGTGCTCACCGGGCACAGCGAGCTCCACCAGCCCTGGGCGTCGCTCGCCTACACGATCCCTCTGGCAGTGTTCGTCCTCGGCATCTGGGCGCTGGCGATCAGGCCGCACGCCGACCGCGTGGTCAACACCATCCTGCCCCTGGCCGGCCTCCTGATCCTGATCGACCCCCTGATCCCCGTCCCCTTCGCCCTCACCGCGGTCATCCTCGCGGGCACCGTCGCCGTGCTCGTCTGGAGACAGCCGATCGACACCGCCAACGCCTAACCCTTCTCCCTGCAGCCGCCTCGGTCGTGTGGGAGATGAGTGATGCGACTGTGCGGCGCCCGAAGTGCCCTGCGGCGGGGCAGGCGACGACAGGATGAGCCGGGCTGCCCGCGGCGTATGGCTCCAGGAGCTGGAGCATCTGTTCGTCGGTGCCGCCCAGGGTGCAGCCGGCTAGCCGTGGGGTTCTGCCCCCACACGAAGGCAGCGAGCGGGATCACGCCGGCTACAGACGGAGCGAAGACCCACGGACAGGCCCGGAATCGAAGTTCGACTCGCTGAGGCCCTGTACGAGGCGACGACACTGCTACCCAACTGGCGAGCACCCCCTACTGATCCTTGGAGAATGAAGTGCGGAGGCGGCGAAGGCATACGAGGCTACAAGCCAGTTCAAGCAGGCCCTGGTGAAATTCCTTCGTAGCGGATGCGGAGCCGCTTGAACTGGTGCAACCAGGCGAAGGCGCGCTCGACCACCCAGCGCACCGTGCCCAGCCCGGAGCCGTGCGCGACGCCGCGCCGGGCGATCATCGGCTTGCTGCCGCGCTTCCACAGCAGACGACGGTACTTGTCGAAGTCGAAGTCGTAGCCCTGATCGGCATACAGACGCCGAGGGCTGCGGCGGGGACGGCCTCGCAGACCCCGACTCGCTGGGATTGCGTCCAGCAGTGGCAGGAGCTGGGTGACGTCATGGCGGTTGCCACCGGTGAGCGTGACGACGAGCGGGGTGCCATGGCGGTCGACGATCAGATGGTGCTGGGAGCCGGGACGGGCACGGGCGAGGGGCCGACGCGCCCCCCTTTGAGGGCCTGGACGTGAGAACCGTCCACGGCACAGTCGTCCAGGTCCAGCAGGTCGGCGCGGCGCAGTTCGGTCAGCAGGACGGCGTGCAGACGTGGCCAGACGCCAGCCTCGGTCCAGTCCCGCAGCCGGCGCCAGGCCGTTACGCCGGAGCAGCCCACGATGTCGGCCGGGACATCGCGCCAAGCGATACCGGTGCGCAAGACGTACGTGACACCCGCGAAGGCCACTCGGTCCGGAACACGCAGTCGGCCCGGGCGGCGGTGACGCCGTTCGGGAGCGGGCGGCAGAAGCGGCGCCACCCGCTCCCACAGGTCATCCGGAACAAGATCAGCACGCATCCGGAACACGATGCCGACCAAGATCGTCGAGCACGAAACCCGTAGCTCGACTCTTTCTGAAACGATCAGTTAGCCGAACCGTTCACCTCACCCGCAAGGTTCCCGCCACATCGGCCACATCACCGGCCCCCCGAACGGCAAGTGGATACCCTCGCCGCGTACGGCGAACCCGTGCCGCTCGTACAGGGCGCGACTCCGCTCGGAGGACGCCTCCAGGTAGGCGGGCAGCCCCTCCCGGTCGCAGACCGCGAGACGGTGGCGCAGCAGCGCGCCCCCGATGCCCTGGCTCTGCCGGTCCGGGGCGACGGCGACGGCCTGGAGGTAGGCGTGGTCCTCGTGCGGGTGGCACTGCTCCGTCAGCTCGCCCATCGCCCGGAGACGCTCGTTTCCCGGGTCGACCTCGTCCAGGGCCGCGCCCAGTTCCTCACCGCCGTGCTGGGCGCCGTCCCGTACGTCGAACCACAGGGCGACGCCCGTACCGTCTCCGGTGAGCTCCGCCGTGCCGTGTGCGTGTGCGCCCGCCAGGAACGTCCCGAACAGCACCGGGTGCAGGGCCTCCCTGCGGTCCTCCTCGGGGAAGATCCACCTGCTGACCTCGTCCGTACGGAAGGCCGCGTGCAGCAGCGCACGCGCAGCACCCAGGTCCTCCTCGCCGACCGCACGGATCGTCGCCCGGGTACGTGCACGTGTCCGCACCGCGTCGGGATTCATCCCCTTCTCCACCACGCTCTCGACTCGCCACCTGCGACCGTCAGTTCGAGACGCGAGTATGCCGCACGAGGAGCCGCCCGTCAGCGGTACCGGATCACCCGCCCCCGGCCTGGCGGGCCGGCCTTCGGCCGCCCGGACGGTCAGACCGTCAGCACGACCTTGCCGAACAGCTCACCGCCCGCCATCTTCTCGAAGCCCTCACGGGCCCGGTCCAGCGGGAAGCAGGAGTCGATCACCGGCCGGATGCCCTTGGCGGCGCAGAAAGCGAGCAGGGAGGCCAGCTCCTCCTTGGTGCCCATGGTGGAGCCGACGATCTTCAGCTCCAGGAAGAAGATCCGGTTCAGCTCGGCGGCCGGCGGGTTGGGGCCGCTGGTGGCGCCCGAGATGACCAGGGTGCCGCCGGGGCGCAGCGACTTGACCGAGTGCGACCAGGTGGCGGCGCCCACCGTCTCCAGCACGGCGTCCACCCGGTGCGGCAGCCTGGCGCCCGCCTCCAGCGCGGCCTCGGCCCCCAGGTCCAGGGCGCGGTTCCGCTTGGCCGCGTCCCGGCTGGTGGCGAACATCCGCAGCCCCGCCGCCGCGCCCAGGACGAGCGCCGCGGTGGCCACGCCGCCGCCCGCGCCCTGCACCAGCACCGAGTCGCCGGGGCGGACGCCGGCGTTCGTGAACAGCATCCGGTACGCGGTCAGCCACGCCGTCGGCAGGCAGGCCGCCTCCTCGAAGGACAGCTCCGCCGGCTTGGGCAGCACGTTCCACTGCGGTACGGCCACCCGCTCGGCGAACGTGCCCTGGTAGCGCTCGGTCAGGATCGAGCGCGGCTCCCTGGGGCCCACGCCGTGGCCGCTCTGCCCGATGACGGAGTGCAGCACGACCTCGTTGCCGTCGTCGTCGATCCCGGCCGCGTCGCAGCCCAGGATCATCGGCAGCGACTCCTGACCCAGCCCCACGCCCCGCAGCGACCACAGGTCGTGGTGGTTGAGCGAGGCCGCCTTCACCGCCACGGTCGTCCACCCCGGTGGCACCTTCGGCTCGGGCCTCTCCCCCAGCTCCAGTCCGGCCAGCGGCTGTTCCTTGTCGATACGCGCGGCGTAGGCAGCAAACATGCCGCCGACGCTACGCCGCGGCGTCCGCCCGGCAACAGCCCGGACGGACGCGGAGCGAGCCGGATCACGCGCTCAGCGCACGAACTCCTCCACGAGGATCTGTTCCGTGCGCGGCTGCGCGTCCCGCTCACCCGGACAGCGAGCTCACAAGGTCACTGTCCCACCGGCAGGGCCTCCGCCAAGGTGCGCCAGGTCTCGCGCGGGAGGTCGGTGCCGGTGTCGGCGGTGACGACCTGGAGGGCGACGTGGTCCGCGCCGGCCGCGAGGAACTCGTCGACGCGGGCCCGGACCGCCTCCGCGTCGCCGAGGGCGAACACGGCGTCCACGAGGCGCTCGCTGCCGCCGCCGTCGAAGTCGGACTCGGTGAAGCCGAGACGCTGGAGGCTGTTGCGGTAGTTGGCCAGCTGCAGATAGCCCGCCAGGTAGTCGCGGGCGGTGCCGAGGGCCTCGGTGCGGTCGGCGCCCGGACGCTGGAGTACGACCTTCAGCTCGGGCGCCAGCAGCGGGCCGTCCCCGAGGATGCCACGAGCCTCGGACGTGTGTTCGGCGGTGACGAGGTAGGGCAGGGCGCCCAGCGCCCGGTCGGCGGCCAGCTTCAGCATCTTCGGCCCCAGCGCCGCCAGCGCGCGCTGGGCGACGGGCACCGGGCTGGGCGCGTTGTCCAGCACGTCGAGATAGGAGCGCATGGCCGAGTAGGGGCGGTTGACCAGCGGGTGGTCGAGAGTGGCGCCGCTCTTGATCTCGTCGTGGCTGACCCCGAGCCCCAGCAGGAAGCGGCCCCCGAACTCGTCGCTGAGCTGGGCGTGGCGCGCGGCGACCTCGGGGGCCGCGTGCTGCCAGATGCTGAGGATGCTGGTGCCCACCGTCACCCGCGAGGTGGCGGCCAGCAGCCGGTAGGCCATGTCGGGCGACGGACTGCCGCCGAGCCAGAGGGTGCCGTACCCCAGCTCCTCCAGTTCGGCGGCGGCCTCCTCGACCTGCGCCCGTCGTGCGGCGTCGTCGGTGCGCAGCGAGACCGCCCAGATGCCGACCCTGCCCAGGTGTGCGTTGTAAGCCATGGCGCCCACAGCATCACATCCGCGCCGGCTATTCCAGGATCGACGGGTTCCTGGGCGTCCGCGGCTACAGCACCTTCGACAGGAACGACTTGGTGCGCTCGTGCCGCGGGTTGGTCAGCACCTCACGCGGTGCGCCGGACTCGACGACGACGCCGCCGTCCATGAAGACCAGCGAGTCACCGACCTCCCGGGCGAAGCCCATCTCGTGGGTGACCACGACCATCGTCATGCCGTCCCGGGCCAGCGCCTTCATCACGTCCAGGACCTCGCCCACCAGTTCGGGGTCGAGCGCGGAGGTCGGCTCGTCGAAGAGCATCAGCTTGGGGTCCATGGCCAGGGCCCTGGCGATGGCGACCCGCTGCTGCTGGCCGCCGGACAGCTGGGCGGGGTAGCTCTCCCGCTTGTCCGCCAGCCCGACCCGGTCCAGCAGCTCCTCGGCCCGCTTGCGCGCCTTCGCCCTGGGCGTCCGCTTGACCTGGACGGGCGCCTCCATCACGTTCTCCACCGCCGTCATGTGCGGGAAGAGGTTGAAGCGCTGGAAGACCATGCCGATGTCGCGCCGCTGGGCCGCCACCTCGCGGTCCCGCAGCTCGTAGAGCTTGCCGCCCTTCTCGCGGTACCCCACCAGGGTGCCGTCCACGTGGAGCCGGCCGGCGTTGATCTTCTCCAGGTGGTTGATGCACCGCAGGAACGTGGACTTGCCCGAACCCGAGGGGCCGACGATGCAGAAGACCTCGCCGGTCCGCACCTCCAGGTCGATGCCCTTCAGGACGTGGACGGGGCCGAACGACTTGTGGACGGCCTCGGCTTTGACCATCGCTGTCATGACGAGATGCCTCCGGAGCGCGCGGGCCGACGGTGCCAGGTGAACAGGTTGCGCCGCACCTTCTGCCACGGCGTGAGCGGCAGTTGCCGCGACGCCCCCTTGGCGTAGCGGCGCTCCAGGTAGTACTGCCCGATGCTGAAGACGGTCGTGATGATCAGGAACCACAGCGTGGCCACGATGAGCAGTTCCATGACCGCTCCGGAGTTGTTCCCGATGTTGCGTGCCTTGCGCAGCGTCTCCTCGTAGGTGACCACCTCGCACAGGGCCGAGGTCTTCAGCAGGTTGATGAACTCGTTGCCCGACGGCGGCACGATCACCCGCATCGCCTGGGGCAGCACGATGCGGCGCATGTTCTGGGTCTCTGTCATGCCCAGCGCCTGGGACGCCTCCGTCTGGCCCTCGTCGACCGACTGGATGCCGGCCCGGCAGATCTCCGCCATGTAGGCGGCCTCGTTGAGGCCGAGGCCGAGGAGCGCCGCCATGAACGGGGTCATGACGTCGGTCATCTCGTCCTTGTAGATCGGCATGATGTCGAGGATCGGGAAGATCAACGCCAGGTTGAACCACAGCAGCAGCTGCACGTAGACGGGCGTGCCGCGGAAGAACCAGATGTAGCCCCAGGCGACCGAGGAGGTCACCGGGTTCTTCGACATCCGCATCACCGCGAGGACGATGCCGAGCACCAGGCCCATGATCATCGACAGCACGCTGATGACGAGGGTGTTCTTGACGCCTTCGAGGACCTGGCCGTCGAAGAAGTAGTCGGGGATCGCCGACCACTGCAGGTCCGCCCCGGCCACGGCGTTGGCCAGCAGCGCCAGCAGCCCGAGGACGACGACAGCGGCGACGTAGCGTCCGTAGTGCCGCACGGGTATGGCCCTGATGGCCTCCGGGGCGGTCTTCGACGGGGAGGACCCGTCGGGCGGGGTGGCGTCGGTTGTTTTCACGGGGACTTGCCTCTCAGCATCCTGGGCGGGGGCGGTCGTGGGCCCTGCGGTCGTTGTCGGTGGTGGCCCGGCTCAGGAGCCGGCGTTGACGGTGACCTTCTTGACGCCGCCGTCCTGGACGCCCCACTTCTCCAGCGCCCGCTGGTAGCTGCCGTCCTCGATGATGGCGTCCATGGCGGCCTTCAGGGCCCCCCGCAGCATCTTGTTGTCCTTGCTGACGGCCACGCCGTAGGGGGCGGACTGCATCTGCTTGCCCACCACCTCGAAGTCCCCGCTGGACTTGGCGGCGTTGGCGGCGACCGGGAAGTCGGAGATGTCGGCGACCACGCCGCCGGCCTTCAGCCGCAGCCGGGCCTCGTCGTCGGTGTTGTAGGCCTCGACGTCGATCTTCTTCTTGCCGTCCTTGACGCACTTCTTGGTCTGGGCCTTGAGGATCTCGTGCGAGGTGGTGCCGCGCTGGGTGGCCACCTTCTTGCCGCACATCTGGCCGACCGTCTCGACGTTCTCGGGGTTGCCCTTGCGGACGAGGATGGAGGAGCCGGCGGAGAGGTAGTCGACGAAGTCGACGCCCTTGCCCGCCTTCTTGCCGTCCTCCCCGAGACCTTCCTGGCGGTCCTTGGTGTCCGTCATCGCCGACATGATCATGTCGAAACGGCCGGTCTGCATGGAGGTGATCAGGCCGTCGAAGGTGCCGTTGGTGAACTGGAACCGGACGCCCAGCTTCTTGCCCATCGCGTTGGCGATGTCCACGTCCAGACCGACGATGTTCGCGCCGTCCTTGTACTCCATGGGCTTGTACGCGGCGTCCGAGCCGACCTTGACGAGACCCGCGTCGCGGATCTTGTCGGGCAGCTTCGCGCTCAGTTCGCCGCCGCTCCCTCCGGACCCGCCGCCGTTTGCACCGTCCGTCTGGTCGCCGCAGCCTGCCAGCAGCAGGGCGCCACCGGCCAGCAGAGCGAGAGGAACGGTCCGGGCGCGCCGCGCGGCCCCGCGCGCGGTCCGGCCGGCGGTGTGGGGCCTGCTTGCGGTCATGGGCGGGTCCTCCTGGCGGTGAGGGAGCAGCCGTGGGGTCGGGCACACACCTTCGGATGTCGCGACCGTGTCCGACGTGAACTGATGAGCGGATGAACGGATGGGGGGCATCTTGCCATCCGGACAGGCGGGAGCAGGACGCCGCCGAGGTCGCAATCGGATAACGGAGAGGCGAATCCGATTACAGGGCACCTGCGCAGGCCGTAAAGGCGGCCGGGCGCCCTGCACCGCGCCGGAACCCTGCCTTCCGTCTCACCTGTCGGACATCGCGCCCGGAACGGTCGAGCTTGTCCGGGATTGGGCCAGGATGGACGCCGGAGCGGCCGGAAGTGAGTCGTCCGCGGTGGCGGTCGTCGGGTAGAAAGGTCGATTACACCCCTCACCCGGGGACCAGGGCGTGTGTGCGGCACGCCCGGCGTCCGTACCTCCCTCCGGGCCGCGACAGGCCGCTCGCCCGGGAAACGGACGTGGTGCCCGCCCGTTCCTCACCGCAGGGAGCGGTCACCCTCACACGATTCGACAAAGGGGTTCAACACAGTGGCAGCGGAGATCGTCAACCAGAAGGACGGGCTGGAACCGGACGTCATCGATCCGGCGTTCGCCCTGCATCGCGGCGGGAAGATGGCCGTGCAGGCCACCGTGCCCGTGCGCGACGCGGACGACCTGTCCCTCGCCTACACGCCCGGCGTCGCCAAGGTCTGCAGCGCCATCGCCGAGCAGCCCGAGCTCGTCGACGACTACACCTGGAAGTCCCAGGTCGTCGCCGTGGTGACCGACGGCAGCGCGGTGCTCGGACTGGGCGACATCGGCCCGGAGGCCTCCCTTCCGGTCATGGAGGGCAAAGCCATCCTCTTCAAGCAGTTCGGCGGCGTGGAAGCGGTGCCGATCGCGCTGGACACCCAGGACACCGACGAGATCGTGGACACGGTCGCCCGGCTGGCGCCCTCGTTCGGCGGCGTCAACCTGGAAGACATCGCGGCACCCCGCTGCTTCGAGATCGAGGCCCGCCTCAAGGAGCGGCTGGACATTCCCGTCTTCCACGACGACCAGCACGGGACGGCCATCGTCACCCTCGCCGCGCTGCGCAACGCCGCCAAGCTCAGCGGCCGGGCGCTGGGCCAGCTGCGCGCCGTCATCTCCGGCGCCGGCGCCGCCGGGGTCGCCATCGCCAAGATCCTCGTCGAGGCGGGCATCGGCGACGTGGCGGTCTGCGACCGCAAGGGTGTCGTCTCCCAGGACCGCGAGGACCTCACCGAGGTGAAGCGGGAGCTGGCGGGCTTCACCAACAAGGCGAACCTCAGCGGTTCCCTCCAGGCGGCACTGGAGGGCGCCGACGTGTTCATCGGCGTCAGCGGCGGCACGGTGCCGGAGGAGGCCGTCGCCACCATGGCGCAGGACTCCTTCGTCTTCGCCATGGCCAACCCGAACCCGGAGGTCCACCCGGACGTCGCCCGCAAGCACGCCTCGGTGGTCGCCACCGGACGCAGCGACTACCCCAACCAGATCAACAACGTGCTGGCCTTCCCCGGCATCTTCGCCGGGGCGCTCCAGGTGAGGGCCACGGACATCACCGAGGGCATGAAGCTGGCCGCGGCCGAGGCGCTGGCCGCCGTGGTGGCCGACGAGCTGAGCCCGGACCGGGTGATCCCCTCCCCCTTCGACGAGCGCGTCGCCCCCGCGGTCACCTCGGCGGTGGCCGCCGCGGCGCGGGCGGAGGGCGTCGCCCGCCGCTGACCCCGCGCCGGGTCGCGCCGACGGCCCCGGCGACGGCCCGCAAAGCGACCCGGCCCCCGCTCCGCGCAGGAGCGGGGGCCGGGTCGCGCGCGGCGGCCGTTCAGCGCAGGCCGAGCACCAGGGAGTCGGTGGCGGAGCACCACACGGCGCGGGCCTCTTCGAAGCCGGCCTCCCGCAGGGTGGCGGCGTGCCACTCGGCGCTCTGGAACTCCTCGTTGTTGTGGTCGTGCCGCACCTCGGCCGGGTTGCCGAACAGGGCGAACCGTTCGGCCGCGACCTTGCCGAGCGCCGGGTCGTCGGCCAGCGCCTGCCACCAGCCACCCCAGTCGAGCCGGCCTTCCGCCGACCCCCGCCTGCGCCGCGCCTCTTCCCAGGTGTGCACGGCGGCGTTGATCCGCGGTGTCGACTCGTCCGGCATGTGGTCGGCGTTCATGAAGACGCCGCCCTCCCGTACCAGCCCCGCCACCTGCCCGTAGAGGGCGCGCAGCGGCTCGGTACGCATCCAGTGCAGTGCGGTCGCGGTCAGTACGGCGTCGAAGGGGCCCTCGTCGGCCACCGCGTCGGGCCAGTCCGGATCGCTCAGGTCGGCCGTCACGAAGGTGGCCCGCTCCTCCTCGGCGAAGGTGCCGCGGGCGAGTGCGAGCAGGGCGGGGTCGCGGTCGACGCCGACAGTCCTGGCGTTCGGCATCCGCGCCAGGACGCGGTCCGAGATACTGCCGGTGCCGCAGGCCAGGTCGAGCACCTTGGGCCGGGGGCCGACCAGGGCCTCGGTCATCTCCGTCATGACCCGGAACCGCTCCTCGCGGTCCGGCATGTACTCCTCCTGCTGCCGGTCCCAACTGCGCTGCCAGCTTCGCCAGTCGACCTCGTGCAGTGCGGGTGTCGTCATGGTTCCCCTCTGCCGTAATACCCTCGTAGTCATTTCAGCCATTACCTACAGTAGAACGCCCGCCGTAAGGATCACAAGTGGAACTGAACTATTACTCCGATCTGGCAGTGCGGCTGGTCAACACCGAGCAGCCCGAGCGCGGGGAGGACACCCTCACCTCCGTCGACGCGGTACGCGACCTGATGGCGGCGAACAGCGCCATGCGGCGGCGCGCCGCCGATGCGGACGTGAGCAGGCTGCGGGCCGTGCGCACCCGCCTGCGGGCGGTCTTCGCGGCGGCTTCGGAAGGCGACGAGGTACGGGCGGTCGACCTCCTCAACGCCCTGCTGATGGAGTTCCCGACCAGTCCGCAGATCTCCGGACACGGCGACCTGGACGGCGAGGGCCGCCCCCGCTGGCACATGCACCTGGCCGAGCAGCCCGCCAACGCGACCGCCGCCTACGCGGCCACCGCCTGCATGGGGCTGGCCTTCCACCTGACCGACCTCGGCGTGGACCGGCTCGGCATCTGCCAGGCGAGCCCCTGCCGGAACGCCTACCTGGACACCTCCACCAACCGGTCGCGGCGCTACTGCTCGGACCGCTGTGCGACCCGCGCCAACGTGGCGGCCTACCGGGCCCGCAAGCGGCGCGAGAGCAGCCCGGAGGGCCGGGACGAGGCGGCCGGCGACGGTGCGACGGGGACCGCGCGCGCCCAGGACCGCGGGAGGCCGGGCAAAGCGGCCTCGGGGGCCGGGGCGGCGGGGTTGACCCGGTCCGCCTATTCCTCCGGTTCCACCCGCTCCGCCGGGACGGACGGGCCTGCTGAGGCGGAGGGGGCCGCAGAGCCGGACGACGAGGCGGGGGAGGCGGAGGGGCCGGCCGGGTCGGCGCCCCAGGCGGGCGGCCTGGGGCGGAGCGGGCCCGTCAGCGGCCGCGCGGCCGAGAGCACCCAGCGCACTGCCGGCACGGGCGAGGACTGAACCCCGCGCGGGGGCCGCAGGCGCAGCCACGCCCGCGCGAGCACGAGTTCGTCCGGCACCACGCCGAACTCGCGGCTGTCGTTCCGCACCAGTGGATTGTCGCCCCGCACCCACCAGCCGCCCGTCCGGCGCTCGACCGCCCGCTTGACGATGAGCAGGTCGTGCTGGAAGGGATGGCACAGCACGACGACGTCACCAGGGCGTACGGCGGCACCGTAGGTGACCAGCAGCCGGTCGCCGGGGTGCAGCGTGGGCCGCATCGAGGGGTTGTAGACCTCGGCGAGCCCGATCCTGCGCAGCCCACGGGCACGGCCGCCGCCGGGCCCGCGCTCGCCGCCGTCCTCCGGGTGCCGCGCACCGGACGTCGGCTCCCTGCCGTGCGACAGCCCGCGCTGCGGCGTACCCTCCGGCATCTTCTCCGCCTCCGGTCGTCCCGGCCGCGCCACCGTGCCCGGCCCGATTGCTCCAACAGATCCGGCACCCGACCGGACTTTTGTCCTAAGCCCGCGGGGGCACACGCGAAAAGGCTTCCCACACGGAGTAATCTCGCACGTGAGAAGACGATCACGAGGAAGGATGGCTTTTATGCTCTCCCGACTGTTCGCCCCGAAGGTGCGGGTCAGCGCCCATTGTGACCTGCCCTGCGGCGTCTACGACCCGGCACAGGCCCGGATCGAGGCCGAATCCGTGAAGGCCATTCAGGAGAAGTACCAGGCCAACGACGACCCGCACTTCCGCACCCGCGCCACCGTCATCAAGGAGGAGCGCGCGGAGCTGGCCAAGCATCACGTCTCGGTGCTGTGGAGCGACTACTTCAAGCCCCCGCACTTCGAGAAGTACCCGGAGCTGCACCAGCTCGTCAACGACACCCTCAAGGCGCTGAGCACGGCCAAGGGGTCCACCGACCCGGCCACCGGGCAGAAGGCGCTGGACTACATCGCCCAGATCGACAAGATCTTCTGGGAGACCAAGAAGGGCTGAACGGCTTCCGCTTCCGGACGCCGGCCGCGGCCGCACCACAGGGCCGCACGCAAGTTCGACCGCACCCGGTCCGCCACCCGCCTTCCAAGGTCGTGGCAGGTCGGGTGCGGTCTTGTGCCGGGTCGCGCCCCCTGCCGGAGGGACGGCACGGGGAAAGCAACTCCGGCATCTTTGGCCGAAGTCGCTCGGAACCCGGTGCGGAGAGAGGATGATGGGATACCCGGCAGCCCAGAGCTGCCGGGAGCGTGCCACGGGGGCTTGGACGGCGATCCCCCGCTGGTACGGGGGCCCGCCGCCGCGCCTATCGGCGGCGGGCCCGAGCGGCCCGGGGCACTGCGAATCCCCTCTCGCGCCCCGGGCCGCGCCGTGGGGCCCGGCCCTCCGGTCACCCGTCCCGGTGGAACGGCGGGCCGACGAGCCGGCGCGCGACGACGTCGCGGGCCACCTCGTGCAGCGGCCGCCGGTGGGCGCGGGCATAGCCGCGCAGCGTGCGGAACGCGTCCTCGACGGTGCCCCGCCGGCGCTCGGCGAGCACGCCCTTGGCCTGCTCGATGACGACCCTGCTGTGCAGCGCCCGTTCGAGCTCGTCGACACGGCGCAACGCCGCCTGGTGGGCCAGGCCCGTTGCGCAGGCCCCGGCCAGCGCGGCCAGGTCCGCGCGGGTGGCGGGGGACAGCGGCCCCTCGTCGGGCAGATGGACGACCAGCACGCCTGCCGGCCGATCCCCCGCGGACAGGTCCCCGGCGGACCGGGCCTCCCCTGGCCCGGTCTCCGCGGGCCGGACCCCTGCCGGTCCGGCCGCCGCCGGTGGAACCCCTTGCGGTCGCTCCCCGGGCGGCGGGGCGTTCACCGGCGCGGCGGCTGTCGGCGGCAGGCCGTTCACCGGCGCGGCAGGTGTCGGGGCGGCCGTGTCCGGGCGCGGACGTGGGTCCGGTCCGGACGGAGGCGGAAAACCCTCCGCCGGCAGCGGAACGGTGTGCACCGTCCGCACACCCGCCTTGCGCGCGGCCCGAGCGTACCGGGGCCACGGCACATCCGGCCCCTCCAGCGACAGCCCCTCGACCGGCTCACCGGTACGCAGGGTCGCGATGCCGGGGCCCTCGCCCTCCGCCGCCTCCAGCAGCCGCAGTCGGGCCGCCCACGCACCACTGTGACCGTGCGGCACCGCCTCCCGCCCTCCACGGCTGGCGGGGGCGTGGAGCAGCACGGCGGTACCGCCGGGGCGGCCCTCCTGGGCGAGCCGGAGGTGGGCCCGCACCGCCAGCGCGACCAGCCGCGGATGGCTGCCGCCCGGCCCCTCCCGGAGCGGATCGGGTGCACCGGGGGCGGAGAGGGTGACGCCGGGGTCTGCGGGGTCGGGAAGGTCCGGCGCGCAGGGGTGCGAACCGGCCAGGGACAACAGGGCAGCGGCCAGGTCGAGCCCGTCCGCGGCCTGGCCGTGGCGCTGCGCGGGCCGCGGATAACTCGCAGGGCGCGAGGGGTTCGTGTGGGGGGCCGCCGCGCCGGGCCTCGGCACAGACATCGTCACTCCGGTCCTGTTTCGCTCCGTCGGTTCCGTCCACTCCCCCGATGCGGGGCCTCCGCACCAATCGGGACGGGAACGGCGCGCGGCACGGCACCGCTCAGGACAACGTGCCCCCCGTCGGCGGCGCAAGCGCCGTCGGGTACGGATGTCGTTCGATGGCCACTCACTTCGTGATGTGGGCTGCGGTGGGACCGGTTGCCGCCCTAGCATCGAAGGCGGGGCCGCGGCCCGAGCGAGGAGGTGCGGAGGCCATGCACGACCCGGTGCGCCGCGTACGGCTGAAGACCGCCGATCCGCGCGAGGCCGAACATTTCCTGCGACAGGCCTATGTGGAGCACACGCCACGGCTGTCCGGCGACCACGAGCAGTTCCGCTTCCATGCGACGCTCACCCAGGTCGGCGCGTTCGGCGTCGAACGGATCGCGCAGTCGATGCGGATGGACGCGGACACCGAGCCGCACCGCTGCGTCTACGTCGTGCAAGTGCTCGGCGGCGGCCTGGAGATGGCGGCCGGGCGGGCCGAACTGCGCTCGGGACCCGGCGACCTGCAACTGTGCGACCCGTACGCCCCGACGCGGGTGACGTGGCAGAACGTGCGGCTGGGCATCGTGCGCATCGGCCTGCGTGAGGTGGAGCGGATCGCGGCGGAGAGCGAGGGAGCCGCCCAGGCGGCACCGGGGCGGCTGGCCCTCAGCCGGCCCGTCTCGCCGGAGCGGGCGCGCTACTGGCAGGCGGTGGTGCGCCACGTCCACCACGACGTACTGGCCAACCTGGAGGCGGTGAGCAGCCCCCTGGTGCAGGCGGAGACGACACGGCTGCTGGCCACCGCCGCCCTGGCGGCCTTCCCGCGCAGCGCCGCCGAGCGGGCGAAGCTGCCCACGCCGGGCTGGCTGGCGCCGGCCGCCCTGCGCCGCGCCATGGACTACATCGACGCCAACGCGGACCGGCCCATCGGCCTGCGCGACATCGCGCAGGCGGCGGGCGCCGGTCCGCGCGCACTCCAGCACGCCTTCGCACGGCACTGCGAGACGACGCCGACCGGCTATCTGCGCCGCGTCCGGCTGGAGGGCGCCCACCGGGACCTGAAGGCGGCCGACCCCGCCTCCGGAGTCACGGTCGCGAGTGTGGCCGCACGCTGGGGGTTCGCCAAACCCGGCCGGTTCGCGGGGCATTACCGTGCCAGATACGGGATCTCCCCCAGCCACACGTTGCGCACATGAGCTGTACCCCCGCAGCACAGCGGGGCGAAGGAGCCGGCATTGTCCCTTGCACAACCCCGCGCGGCCGCACGGGAGTTCGCCACCACCGATCCCGAACGCGCCCACGCGTTCCTGCGGCACACCTACGCCGACAACGCCATGAGGATCACCGGGGGCCGGGACGGCTTCCGGATGGCCCACACCCAGGAGGAGGCGGGTCCGCTCTCGGTGGCCGTACTCAGCCACAGCATGGCGGTCGAACACGTCACGGAGCCGCTGGGACGGCTGGTGCTGGCACGGGTGGTGCACGGGCACATCGAGCGCCGTACGGGTGGAGAAACGTTACGCGCCGCACAAGGGGACGTCTTCCTGGTCTCGACCCCCGAGGCGCCGTACGTGGTCCGCTGGGACGACATCAGCCTCCAGTTGGTCAGCCTGGATCCGGCCGTGCTGGCGAGCGTCGTGGGCAGCACGGCGGAGACCCCGGCGTCCGAGAGCACCGGTCCACCCGATGTGCGGTTCACCGGCTGCGCCCCGGTGACGGCGAACGCGGCCCGCTACTGCGGCGGCGTCCTCGACCTGCTGACCGGCCATCTGCTGACCGGTTCCGCCCGCGCCGCCACGGCGGCCGCCGAGCCGCTGGTGCTGGACAGCGCGGCGCGTTCCCTGGGCGCCGCGCTGCTGACGACGTTCCCCAACACGGCCGTGTCGGGGCCGAAGGGGCCGCGGACGGCCGGCGCCCGTACCGGAGCGTCCGAGGCCGCGGTCCGGCGCGCTGTCGCCTACATGGAGGAGCACGCGCACGAGCCCGTCGGCCTCGGTGAGATGGCCCGCGCGGCGCGGACCACACCGCGCGCCCTGCAACGCGCCTTCCGCGACCACCTCGACACCACCCCCACCGCCCACCTGCGCCGTCTGCGGCTGGAGCGCGCCTACCGCGAACTGACCGCGGCCGACCCCACCGACCCGGCCGCCCCGTCCGAGGGCGTCACCGTGGCGGCCGTCGCCCGCCGCTGGGGATTCGCCCACCCGGGCCGGTTCGCCGCCGCGTGCCGCGCCACCTACGGACGCACACCGCAGGAGGTGCTGCGTGGCTGAACGGGGCTGCCCCACCGCGGGCCGGCGTACCGCGCCGGGGCTCCGAAACCGCCGGCCCGCGGCGCGCGCAAGGTACCGGAGTGCCCCCTCATGACTCCCACACCGCCCGTCGGCATCGAGATCACCCGGCTCACGGAGCGCCCCGAGGCGGCCGGTCGCCTGTACGACATGGCCGAGGAGCGGCCCGTCTTCGTTCCGCACGACCCGGTCGCCGCCGCCCTGTTGCACCGGGTGCCGCAGGAGTTCCCCGCCTACTGCGTGGTGGCGACCGACGGCAGCCGCGTCGTGGCCCGCGGTCTCAGCGTGCCCTTCGACGCCGTGTCCGAGGGCCGCGCCGAGACACCGGACGGCGGCTGGGACCAGGTGCTCACCTGGGCGTTCACCGACCGCTGGGCAGGACGTGCGGGGACGGCGGCGAGCGCACTGGAGATCACCGTGGACACCGGGTACCTCGGCCGCGGTCTCTCCCCCCGCATGGTGGCCGCCCTGCGCGAGGCCGCCGCGCAGCAGGGGCATGCGGCGCTGCTGGCTCCGGTACGCCCCACGGGCAAGCATCTGCGCCCCCGCGTCCCCTTGAGGGCCTACATCGACGAGCGCCGCGCCGACGGGCTGCCCGCCGATCCGTGGCTGCGCGTCCACGTGCGGGCGGGCGGCACCGTGGAGAGGGTGGCTCCCGCCTCCATGACGGTCAGCGCCTCGCTGGAGCGCTGGCGGGAGTGGACCGGCCTGCCCTTCGACCGGGACGGCGACGTGGAGGTGACGGGTGCCCTGGTGCCCGTCCACTGCGACCTCGCGCACGGCCACGCGGTGTACGTCGAGCCGAATGTGTGGGTACGGCACCGGCTGCGGCGCTCCGGGTGACCGGCCGGGCCTGCCCGGCGCTGTCCGGTTCAGCCGTCCGCGGGGCGCAGCCGCCACAGGGTGGTGACCTCGGCGGCGCGGGCGGCGTGCAAGGGGGCCGCCGGGTCGGCGGCCCGGCCGTGCACGGGGCGGGCGTCGAGCTGTCCGGCGACCTGGAGGCCGGCCTCCTCGAACCACTCCAGCAACTGCGCGCGGGGGCGCAGCCCCAGATGCTCGGCGAGGTCGGAGAGGATCAGCCAGCCCTCGCCGCCGGGGGCGAGCCGTGCACCCAGGCCGGACAGGAAGCCGCGCAGCATGCGGCTGTCGGGGTCGTAGACCGCCTCTTCCAGCACGGAGGTGGGCTTGGCCGGCACCCAGGGCGGGTTGCAGACGATCAGATCGGCGAGGCCCGCCTCCTGGGGCGGGAACAGGTCGGCCCGTACGACCTCCACCGTCCGGTCCACACCCAGTCGCGCCACGTTCTCGCGCGCACAGGCCAGCGCGCGCTCGCCCAGGTCCGTCGCGGTCACCCGGGCCACCCCGCGCCGGGCGAGCACCGCGGCGAGGACGCCGGTGCCGGTGCCGATGTCGAACGCGGTGAGCCGCGCGCGCCCGCCGTCCGGGCCGCGGGCCGGCAGCGGGGCGCGTGCCACCAGGTCGACGTACTCGCCGCGCACCGGGGAGAAGACCCCGTAGTACGGGTGGACACGGGCGCCGCCCAGCGCCTCGACGGGCACCCCTTTGCGCCGCCACTCGTGGGCGCCGACGATCCCCTGGAGCTCGCGCAGGGACACCAGCGTCAGCTCGTGGGCCGCACCGTGGGAGGGACCGTACGCCTCGACGCAGGCCTCCCCCACCCGGGGAGCCCTGCGCAGCGGCACCTCGTACGAACCGTCGCCGTCCGACTCCAGCGGCACCAGCAGCATGCCCAGCACGCGGGCGCGGCGGGAGCGGGCCTGCCGGTGGAGGTGGAAGCTCTCCCGCGGTGTGGGGCCCTGCTTGGGCGGCTTGCGGTCCACGCGGCGGCCGAGCGCGGCCAGCAGTTGCCGCGCACCGTGGTAGTCGCCCCGCCACAGCAGCGCGGTGCCCTCGCAGACGAGTTTGTAGGCGAGGTCGGCGGCCATTCTGTCGTCGGCCACTGCCACCCGGCGCGGTGGCCGTGCTCCGCTCCCGGAGCGCCACACGGCCGTACGCCACACCCCGTCCTCGTCCCAGCCGACGGTCTCGACGGCCCCATTTCGTGCGCTCACCGGGCAAACCCTAGCCGCGCCCTCCGACAGCGCCCCCGGGCACCTGCCTAGCCGTGCTGTCCGCCGGAGCCGCGCACCGCTCCCATGCTCGCGGCGACCACCAGGGCGATGGCCAGGAGCTGCGCGGGGCCCATGCTCTGGCCGAGGACGAGGAAGCCCGCGGCGGTGGCGGCCACCGGCATGAGGCTCATCAGCACGGAGAAGGTCGCCGGGGACAGCCGGCGCAGGGCGAGCATCTCCAGGGTGTAGGGCAGCCCCGAGGAGAGGACCGCCACGGCAGCGCTGAGCCCCAGCGTGAGCGGGTCGAGCAGTGCGCCGCCCGCGCTGAACACGCCGAGCGGGGCGCTGATGAGCGCGGCGACGCCCATGGCGATCGCCAGTCCGTCGACCTTGGGGAAGCGGGCTCCGGTACGGGCGTTGAAGAGGATGTACGCCGTCCACATGGCGCCGGCGGCCAGCGCGAAGGCGACGCCGGGGACGTTGAGCCGGTCGAGGTCGCCGGCGCCGAGCAGGTAGACCCCCACGCCGGCCGGTGCGGTCCACACCACGTCGAGGGCGCGCCGGGAGGCGAGGACGGACAGGACGAGCGGGCCGAGCAGTTCCAGGGTGACGGCGGCACCGAGCGGAATCCGCTCGACGGCCTGGTAGAAGAGGGTGTTCATGGTGGCCAGGGCGACCCCGAGGCCGGTGACGGCCAGCCAGTCCGCGCGGCTGTGCCCGCGCAGCCGCGGGCGGAAGAGGGCCAGCAGCAGGACCGCGGAGAAGACCAGCCGCAGCGTCACCACGCCCAGGGCTCCGGCCCGGGGGAAGAGCAGCGCGGCGACCGCCGAGCCGAACTGCAGCGACAGCGCGCTGCCGAGCACCAGTCCGACGCCACCCGGGCGCCCGCCGCGCCCGCCGCCCTGCGGCACGGGGCCCACAGCCGGATCGCTCCCGCCCGCGGCCGGCTGTCCGGGAGCGCCCCCTGGTGCGGCGGTACCGGCTGCTGCGGTGGCGCCCGGGGAGGGTCGTGCCGTGGTCATGGCAGCAACGCTACGGGTGTCCCGCGATCGTGTGAAATGCCGCCCGGGCCCCCGCGCCCGGTCGAGCGCGCCGGGGAACCCGCCGATCGCGGCATACGTTGAGCGGATGCCGGTCGCGAACGGGCCGGTACCGCCGCACACGACGGAGGCAGGACCATGGCAGGCTTTCTCGACCGCGCCAAGGAGCAGGCCCAGCGAGGACTCGCGCAGGGCAAGGAGAAGGTGGAGGAGGTCCAGGCCCAGCGCGCGGGGAACGACCTGCTGCGCCGCCTGGGAGCCGCCTACTACGCGGAGCAGCGTGGCACGGGCTCCGCGCAGGAGGTGCAGCAGGCACTGGCCGCCGTCCAGGAGCACGTCGCGCAGAACGGCGACGGCTTCCTCAAGAGCTGACGCCCCTCCTCCGCGATCCCCCGCGATCCCCCGCGATCGACTCGCCGGTGAGCCGGCAGCTCCCCCGGCCCGGGAAGCCGTGGCCGTCCCGCGTCGCGGGCGCGGGCGGCGGGGCGGCCGAGCGGCTGCCGGGCTAGCCGAAGCGGACGCGGTGGAGCATCAGCAGTGCGGCCGCCATGTTCGCCGCGGGCACCTCGCCCGCGGCGACGAGGTCGGGCACCTCCTTGAGCGGAACCCACTCGCGCTTCTCCGACTCGAAGTCGTCCTCGGGCGGCCCGATCCAGTCGGCGTCTGTCGACCAGTAGATGTGGTGCCGGGCATCGGTCAGCCCGTTGGAGGGCTCCACGGTCATCAGATGGCGGAGCGGCCCCGGGCGCCAGCCCGTCTCCTCCTCCATCTCGCGGGCCGCGGCATCCGTGAGGTCCTCACCGTCCTCCACGACGCCGGCCGCCAGCTCCCACCCCCAGCTGTCGGTGATGAAGCGGTGCCGCCACAGCAGCAGCACCTCGTTGCGCTCGTTGACCGCGGTGGCCATCGCGACGGGACGCAGCCGGATCAGGTAGTGGTCCAGATGCCGCCCGTCGGGCAGCTCCACGTCCGCCAGATTCACCCGCAGCCACTGGTTCTCGTACACCGTGTGTTCACCCAGGTTCTTCCATCGCACGTCATGTGCCCCCTTCCCGACGGAGTTGGGCACATCCCAGCACGGCGCGCGCTCCCACTGACAGGGGGAGCGGGCGCGACCCGCCTCAGAACGGCACGCTCAGCGCGTCCTCGATGAGCTTCGCGGCCTCGGCCGCCGGAGCCCCCGGATGCTGTGCCAACCGCTGCCTGACCCTGCGCATGCGCCCGCGCAGGCGCTGCGACTCGATGCCCTGCGCGGTGTCCACCATCCGGGCCGCGCTGTCCGCCGCGCGCTCCGGCTCCCCGGCGTGCAGGGCCACGTCGGTGAGGGTGGCGAGCCGGTTGACGCGGCCGCGGACGTGCGCGGGCGCACGCGCGGCCTCCTGCGCGTATCCGGCCGCGGCGGACAGCTCGCCCAGCAGCAGCAGTCCCTCGGCCAACCGCACCTCGACCAGGCCCGGTTGGACGTACCCGGTCTCCTCGGGCTCCTCGTCGGGGCGGATGCGTCGGGAGTACGTCTCGGCCCGGCGCATGCAGGCGTGCGCGTTGCGCCGGTCGCCGAGCCGTGCGTAGGCGCCGGCCTGCATCGCGTACAGATCCGTGGCGAGCGCGGGGCTGATACGCCCTTGCAGGGTGCGCAGCACGGCCTCGGCGCAGGCCAGGGCGTGCCGGGTGTCCCCGAGGAAGAGGGCCTGGTTGACCAGGAGAGCGACGACGTAGCCGCCGAAGAGGAGATCGCCGGAGGCCTTGCCCAGCCGCAGGGCCTGGTGGAAGTAGCGCTGGGCCAGCCCCTGGGCGTCCGCGTCGTAGGCGCAGATGCCGCTGACGGCGGCCAGCGAGCCGGCGGCGCGGTAGAGACGGCGGCCGGTGGCGTCGTCGTAGGCGCCGCGCAGCAGCGGGGCGACCTGGCCGTTGAGGAAGCCGACGACGCGGGCGCGGGTGGCCACTCCCCCGGCGTTGCGGTAGAGGTGCTCGTAGTGGCCGCGGGCCGTGTGCAGCACGGAGATGTGCACATCGCCGACCTCGGGTCCGCCGGTGCGGGAGACGTCGGTGTCCTCGGGCGGGTTCTCCCACTCCCACACCGGTGCCACGGCTGCGGCGCCGGTGAGCAGTCCCGGGCCCGGGCGGTCGCCGTGCACCTGGTCGGAGCGCCACAGGGAGGCGGCACGCTCCACGAACCGGCCGAGCCCCGCCGCTTCGGGTCCGGACGGGGGGCCGAGGGTGGCTCCCGCCGCGGCCACATCCATGCCGACGTCACTGAGGGTGAGGGTTCTGCCGAGTTGCCGACCGAGGACCTCACAGATCAACTCGGGAACCCTGCCGCGGGGACGCTGCCCCTTGAGCCAGCGCGCCACGGCCGTGTGATCGTAACGCAGGGTGATACCTGCGCGGTTGCCTAATCGGTTGACTCTCGTCGCGAGTCCGGCCCGCGACATTCCTGACTGGTCAAGGAGCGCGTCCAGTTGACTGTTGGGCTCCATACCGCCCTCCGTCGTCCGACGTGTTGTTTCGCAGAGTAACGGACTTGTCTTCACACGGGGTGTGAATGCACCGCGCAGTCGTGCGCCCGGCACATGCTCCCGCCGCCGTGAGCGATGCGCTTTCCTGAAGTTGTCCGCGTGCATGACAGCACATCCGGTGCACGCAGAGCTACGGAAAAGCATCGCTGGATTCCGGAAGTGAGGCAGAACGGTGAACGACCCCATCAGGTTCGACCACAGGAACAGCCATGTATGACACCGACCCCACGCGCACCACGGCGCACCCGAGCGTCCGCTCCCGCACCCGCACCCCGAACGGCGCGCTGCGTGCCCTGCTCGCAGAGACCGAGTGGACACAGGCCGCGTTCGCACGTGCCCTGGCTCGTCTCGGCGCCGAGGTGGGCCTCCACCTTCGGTACGACAGGACTTCAGTCGCCCACTGGCTGCGCGGCAGCCGCCCCGACCCCCGGGTGCAGCACCTGATGGCGGAGGCGCTCACCCGCCGGCTCGGGCGCCGCGTCACGGTGGCCGAACTGGGCATGCGCCAGGGCCCCATGTACGGGCCCGGCACGCGGGGCGGGCGTACGGCAGCGGGAGCGCGCCCCCGGGGCGGCATGGACGGCGATGACGAGGCGTCCGATCCCTCCGGGCCACGGGACCCGGCCCGCGCACCCGGGGGCCGGGACGGAAGCGGTGAGCACGCCTGGAGCCCCCCGGACACCGACCACGGCGGAGCCCGGCCGCACCCGGTCGACCTCCGGCAATTCGGCCTGGGGCGGCCCTCCCGTCCAGCCGACCAGCTCACCGCGCTGACCGCCCCCGTGATCCCCCCGCCCCGCGCCGACACCCCTCCCCCGGCGCCGTACACCCTGCGGCTGCTGACCGAGACGGTACGCGCGTCCGCCCGCCGGCCCGCGTCCGCCGAGGGAGGGAAAGGGAACGGGGAGAGGACGGCCCCCTCGGCCTCCGCGGCCTCACCCGGGGACGCGGCCCCCCAGCGCCCGGCTGACCCGGCCCCGAGGGCGGAGCGCCCGGACCTCGCGGGCCTGGCACCGGACCCGGACCCGGCAACGACGCACCCCGCGGAGCCGAACGCTCCCACTCCGGCTCCGCTGCCCGGGGCGCGCAACTCCTGCACAGGGCGCGGCTCCCGGCCCGTGGGGCGCACCGGTCCCGGCGAGGTGGCGTCGGTGCACGAGCACGCACGGTTCTTCGCGCTGCAGGCCGACCGGTACGGAGGCGGCCACATCCGTATCCCGCTGGCCGCCTACCTGTCCGGGCTGGTGAGCAGCCTGCGCGCCGGCGAGGAGGGCGTGCAGCACCGGGGCGTGCAGGCCGGCGCGGCGCGGCTCAGCTTCCTGCTGGCGCGGGTCTACGCCGACGAGCAGCGCAACGGCCTGGCGCAGCGGGCTTTCCTGACCGCGGCACAGCTCGCGCAGGAGGCCGCCGACCCGGAGGGCGTGGCGCTGGCCCGGCGCGCCCTCAGCTCCCAGGCGCACCAGTTGGGGCACTCCCGGATCAGCCTGGAGCTCGCCGAGGCCGCCCTGGCGGCGGCGCCCGCCGACACCGATCCCTCGACGCGCGCGTTCCTGTACGCGGGCCTGGCCGTCGCGGGTGCCGCGGACGGTGACCGCCGCCGGGCGCTGGAGGCGATGGGGCGGGCCGAGCGGCAGCTCGCGCGGGCCCCCGCAGACCTGACGACCGGGCTGGAGAGCCCCAGCGGGGAGCCGGTGGGCACGTACCAGAACGCGGCGCTGCTCTACCAGTCCAGCCAGATGCGTACCGCGCTGGGCGACCGGGAAGGCGCCATCCGGGACCTGCGCGCCTCGCTGCGCAGCCGCCCGGCGGACGAGCGCCGCTCGCGCGCCCTGTGCCAGGCGCAACTCGCCGAGCTGTTGCTCTCCCGGGGCCGGCTGGACGAGGCCTGCGCCGCCTGGCGCGGTTTCCTCGCGGAGTCGGCACCGGTCCGCTCGGGGCGCGTACGGGCCGCGCGTTCGCGGATACCCGGGCTGCTGCGGCCGTACTCCCGCGATCACCGGGTGCGTTCACTCCTCGCACAGGCGACCCCACGGACAGAATGCGGTCACGGCGACTAGAAGCGGCCCGCCACGGGGTATGAGAGGGGAACACACCGTCGGCGGCGGGTGCGTGCGGCATCCCCGCCGGCGCCCGGCGGCACCGCTGGCGGCGGGCACAGCCGTAGGACAGCGCGCCTACGGCAGTGAGCAACAGCGGTGAGCACAGCGGCAGTGGGCACCCACAGCGGGCGCACCGCCGCACACGCCGGACGAACCGACAACCGGACGCACCGGACGGGGGCGAGATGGCCACACCCATCAGCGCGACCGCTTTCGTGCAGGCCCTCAAGAAGGAGGGCGTGACGGTCGAAGAGGTACGCGACTGGCGCAACCACAACCGCAACCAGCACGGGCCGTGGGGCCCGGTGCACGGCATCGTGATCCACCACACCGTCACCAGCGGCGCGAAGGAGACGGTCGACCTGGTCTACGACGGGCACCCGGAGCTGCCGGGCCCGCTCGCCCACGGCTGCATCACCAAGGACGGCACCGTCCATCTGACCGGGCACGGCCGCGCCAACCACGCGGGGCTCGGCGACGACGACGTGCTGCGCGCCGTCGTCGCCGAGCGCGCCACCCCGGCGCCGAACCAGCAGAACACCGACGGCAACAGGTACTTCTACGGCTTCGAGTGCGAGAACCTCGGCGACGGCAAGGACCCCTGGCCCGCCGAGCAACTGGAGGCCATCGAGCGGGCCGCGGCCGCGCTGTGCCGCCACCACAACTGGGGCGCCCGCTCGGTCATCGGGCACCTGGAGTGGACGGACCAGAAGGTGGACCCGCGCGGCTTCACCATGGACGACCTGCGCGAGCGGATCGCCGCACGGCTGAAGTGAGGGCCCCGCGGCGGGCCTGGCCCCCTCCCGGGCGCGGAGGCGGGTACTGCCCACAATGGACGGGTGGTATCCGACTCCGCGCCCGGTCACGACCCTGACCCCCTCGCCGCCCTCGCCGCCCTCGCCCCACGGCTGCCCTCCGTGCTCCAGGAGGTCGAGGACGAGCGGTTCGGCCGGCGCGGCGTGCGACTGCTGCTCAAGCGGGACGATCTCGTACATCCCGCACTACCCAGGTACAGGACGACTGGTGAAAACGGGAAGCGAACGCCTCGGCCGGTCCGTTGTACTTGCGTAGGGGCGTATGAGTCAGATGACCAACGTAAAGGAGCTGTGCGACCTCTACCGGCGGCGAAGCACGTTGCAGGACGACAAGACGACGTTGCACGCACACGAGAGGGACCTGTGCGGTCGGGCTGAGCGGGAAGGGCTGGAAGTCCGCAAGGTCTTAGCGGGCTCGCCCCGTGGGAGCTGTCTGAAGCCTCTCGGCGCCGCACGCTCCAGCCGCCCACCGGGGCGCAGGCTGGCGGTCTCCGCGGAGCATGGCGAGAGGGAGCCCGTAACCGAACGGGGCCCTTCCCCGCGCCTCAGGGCCGCCGGTGCGCCCGGGTGGCGGCCGCCCGGACAGGACCGGCCGAAGGCCGCACGCCTGGCCGGGGCGGCAAGAGCCGCACCGGGCGGCGCGCCGCAGGCGCGCCCTTGAACAAGTAAGGAGACGTTACGCCGATTCGGTCCTGGGCTCTCCCTGCTCGCCTCAGCGGCTGCCGTAGGCGGCTGGCGTCGGCCTCCCTGTGGCGAGCTGGCAGGGCCCGGCGCCAGTGGGCTCGTGTGTCGGCTACGCCTGGGGCGGCCTGTTGAAGCGCGTCACGGCCCGTCGGCTGGTGTCCGGCGTCTCGAAGCTCAGCTTCCAGGGACCGCTGTCCACCTGGAACGACTTGTCGAACCCTACCCACTTGCCCTCAGCCCTTCGGCCGGTGAGGTCGACAAGCAGTTGCAGAGCACCGTGGTAGACAGCTCCCCTGTAGTGGCCCTCGATAGCCGTCCGCTCGGTCCACGTGCCCGTGAGAGCCGGTCCGTCCCGCGTGAAGTCGAGGAAGATCGGGGAGTCGTTGGAGCCGGGCAGACTCTCACAGTGCAGACGGTTTCCCACTTCCCGGACGATCACATGGTGACGTCGGCGGACCTCCCCTCGCTTCGTGCTCGTGTAGGTGTACTCGCTCCGCCAGATGCCGGACAGCGCTCCGGCGTCGCCGGGCTGTGCTCCGCTGAGGACATGTGTGGACATGCCGAGTGCCTGCGCAATCGGACCCAGCCAATCGCGGGGCGTTCGCATGCCCTTCTCGTACCTGTAGATCTCTTGCCGTCCTAGAGCATCGGGGCCGACACCTGCGGCGCGGCACGCTTCTTTGGCCAACCGCTCTTGCGACCACCCCAGTTGCTTTCTGCGGTCTCGAATGCGCTCCCCAACATTCATACCCGCCATTGTGGCCTACATCGGGCCTACACGTGGGCACACAGCGGGCCGCTACTGCATCCCCACCTGAAAGTGGAATCTCGCTGCATGGCCTCAACCAACGAAGAAGTAGCTACCGGCCTCCGGCTGCTGCCCTGGAGCTCGCCCGAAGGGAAGCCCTGCTACCTGAGTACCGACGACCCTGACAGCCGCCTGTCAACACTTGCCGACGAGGTGGAAGCTGAACAGCTCCACACAGCACACGAGGTGCTGCGGCACGCCTGCACGCTGCTGCGAAGCGAAGGAGTGGCTCTCGGAGAGGCGCGTTTCACCGCAAGGCGACTCACTGAGTGCCTGCGTGACGTGCTGCGCATCGTGGAGAGCAGGGCAACGGCTGACGCAGTGGCCCCGGACGACGACGCCGAAGCACACCCCCACCTGTCAGCCGAGGCGTTCGGCTGAGGCGTCCACCGCTCGACCCCGCCCGCGTCTGCATCACCGACGCGGGCGGGGCTTCCGCGTGGCCCGGAAACGGGGGTGACCTGGACATAAACCAGTGAGCATGTACCCTCCGGCAACAAGTGGCGCAAACTCGCCCCCATTCTGCGCGAGGTGGCCGAGACGGGGCACCGCCGGCTGCTGACCTTCGGGGGCGCCTACTCCAACCACCTGCGCGCGACCGCGGCAGCGGGCCGGCTGCTGGGGCTGCGCACGGTCGGGGTGGTACGCGGCGAGGAGTTGGCCGACCGGCCCCTCAACCCGTCGCTGGCGCGCTGCGCCGAGGACGGGATGCTGCTGCACTTCGTGCCGCGCTCCGCCTACCGCCGTCGCGCCGATCCCGCCTTCCACGACGCGCTGCGGGCCCGCTTCGGCGCGTGCACCGTCGTACCGGAGGGCGGCAGCAACGCGGCGGCCGTGCGCGGGTGCGCCCTGCTGGGCGAGGAACTGCGCGGGCACACCGACATCGCGGCGGTCGCCTGCGGCACGGGTGGCACTCTCGCGGGCATGGCGGCGGGCCTTTCCCCAGCTCAGCGAAGTATCGGCGTGGCCGTACTCAAGGGCGGCTTTCTCGGTGGTGAGGTCCGCCGTCTCCAACGCGAGGCCTTCGGCGGCCCGCGCGGCCACTGGCGGATGGAGGAACGTCTCCACGAGGGCGGCTACGCCCGGACCAGCGCGCGGCTGGCCGACTTCGCGGCGGACTTCGCCCAGCGGCACGCCCTGCCGGCACTGGAGACCACCTACGTGGCCAAGCTGCTGCTCGCCCTCACCCACCTCACGGACGAGGGTGCCTTCCCCCGCGGCAGCACGGTGACGGCGGTCGTGACGGGGCAGCCGTGGACCGGTGAATCATGACGGAGAGTAAGAGTTGTTCTGACACTCCGTGACGGCCCCTTCTTCCACCCTGGCCGCTTCGCTACTCAGAGTGAGGGTATGGGCCGCCACTCCCGCCTCCCACGTCGCCACGGTGTCCCCCACAGGGGCGGGTTTCGGCCCTTGTCGGAGCGTGTGCCGCCAGGGGCTATGAACGCAACGGGTGACGGGTATCGACATGACAGGCCCCCTCATCGGCGACCTGGTCCCGGCTTCGGGCACACAGGGTGGCCGACGAGGTACGAGGGTCTGGCCCGGGAAAGCCGTTCGCGGCCGCTCCGGGTGTCAACTCAGCGTAATCACAGAGGATTTGAGAGCCCCGACCCCTAGCGACAGAAAGTGCCCGTATGTTTACTATGGGTGACGCTCGTGGGTTGGGGCGGCAATGATCGGCGCGTGCGGCATCGTGACACAGATCGCGATAGCGTCGCTGACGAAACGAACCAACAGCCGCGGCGGCCGCGAGGCCCAACCGGCTCGTGTCACCTTGGAGGTGAGGGTGTCCCAGATCGCAGGCGACCCCGCGTCGCAGGACTTCGTCGAGGTCCGGCTGCCGGCCGCGGGTGCCTATCTGTCGGTGCTGCGGACGGCCACCGCCGGGCTCGCGGCCCGCTTGGACTTCACCCTCGACGAGATCGAGGATCTGCGGATCGCCGTGGACGAGGCGTGCGCGATCCTGCTCCAGCAGGCCGTCCCCGGCTCCGTGCTCAGTTGTGTCTTCCAGCTCGTCGGCGACTCGCTGCACGTCACCGTCTCGGCGCCGACGACCGATGGCCGGGCACCCGAACGCGACACCTTCGCGTGGACGGTGCTCTCGGCCCTGGCCGGTGAGGTGGGTTCAGCAGTGTCGGACGACCGTACGGTGAGCATCAGCCTGCACAAGAAGCGCGGTGCAGGGCCCGGAGCATCGTGACCGAGCACGAGGCGAGTCAGATGTGGTCAGGCCGCCCGGGGGCGGTCCCCCGGGGCGTTCCGGAACAGCAGCCCCGCCCGCACCCGGCCGACCCCAGCATGCAGCGACCCAGGCAGGCGAAGCGGGCGGACGCCATGAACCAGCAGCAGCACGATCGCCGCGGGCGGGCGGCCCACGGCGGTCCGCGCGGGTCCGACCCGCAGCAGGACCGCGACGGTGCGCGCGCGCTCTTCGTCGAACTGCGCAAGCTGCCGGACGGGCCCGAGCGCGCCGAGCTGCGCAACCGGCTGGTGCGGATGCACCTGCCCCTGGTCGAGCACCTGGCCCGCCGCTTCCGCAACCGCGGCGAGCCGCTGGACGACCTGACGCAGGTCGCGACGATCGGCCTGATCAAGTCGGTCGACCGCTTCGACCCCGAGCGAGGTGTCGAGTTCTCGACGTACGCGACCCCCACGGTCGTCGGCGAGATCAAACGTCACTTCCGCGACAAGGGCTGGGCCGTCCGCGTGCCCCGCCGCCTCCAGGAGCTGCGGCTCTCCCTGACCTCCGCGACCGCCGAGCTCTCCCAGCAGCACGGGCGCGCGCCGACGGTGCACGAGCTGGCGCAGCGGCTGTCGATCTCCGAGGAGGAGGTGCTGGAGGGGCTGGAGTCGGCCAACGCCTACAGCACGCTCTCCCTGGATGTCCCCGACACCGACGACGAGTCGCCGGCCGTCGCCGACACCCTGGGCGCCGAGGACGACGCGCTGGAGGGGGTCGAGTACCGGGAGTCGCTCAAGCCGCTGTTGGAGGAGCTGCCGCCGCGGGAGAAGAAGATCCTGCTGCTGCGGTTCTTCGGGAACATGACCCAGTCGCAGATCGCGCAGGAGGTGGGCATCTCGCAGATGCACGTCTCCCGGCTCCTCGCCCGCACCCTGGCCCAGTTGCGGGACCGCCTCCTGGTCGAGGAGTGAACCACGTCCGGCCCCCTCCCCCGGACGTCGTCCGGAAGAGCCCGCCGAGGAGCGGCGCGGCGGCCCGTCGGGCCGCGGGTCTCACCTCGGCCCGATACCGAGCGCCGCTGTCGCCTTCGGGTTGACCAGGCACGCCAGCACGGCGACTGCGGCCAGTGCCAGCACCACGGCGGCCGCGAGCAGGCCGCCCCCGTTCTGCGCCATCTGCCAGGCGACGGGCAGGGCGAGAAGCTGGACGATCATCGAGGGGCCGCGGCTCCAGCGCCGCCTCAGCCACAGTCCGCGCGCTGCGAGGAGCGGCAGCGCGGACAGCGCGAGGACGGTCACCGCGAGAGTGGCGGCCTGCGTCATGTCGTCGGGGCTGCCGGTGGCCAGCAGAACGAGGGAGAAGATCCCGAACGCAGCGACGACCAGCCCCTCCAGGCCGGTCACCACGGCGGCGGCCACGATCCTGCGCGGCCCCCGCGCGCCGCCCGTCTCCCTCACCATGGGCTCTTCCGCATTCGTCTCGGTCACGCTCTCGCTCACACGTGCAGCCTAGTCCTCCGGCTGGACTGGGCCCTGTACCGCCAGGTAGGTACGCTCACCCCATGCGCGCACTCCTCGTGGTCAACCCGGCAGCAACCACCACCAGCGCACGCACCCGCGATGTGCTGGCGCACGCGCTGGCCAGTGACCTCAAGCTGGAAGTCGCCACCACGCAGTACCGGGGACACGCCCGCGACCTGGCCCGGCAGGCGGCGCAGGGGGGCACGACCGAACTGGTGATCGCGCTCGGCGGGGACGGCACCATCAACGAGGTCGTCAACGGTCTGCTGCACGAGGGTCCCGCACCCGAGACGCTGCCCAGGCTGGCGGTGGTACCGGGCGGCTCCACCAATGTGTTCGCGCGCGCGCTGGGCATGCCCAACGACGTGGTGGAGGCCACGGGGCACCTGCTGGACGCGCTGGAGTCCGGCACGGAGAGAACCGTCGGCCTGGGGCTGACCGGCGGTGTCCCCGGCAGCGACGACGCGGAGATCCCGGCGCGCTGGTTCACCTTCGCCGCGGGTCTCGGGTTCGACGCGGGCGTGGTGGGCCGGGTCGAGCAGCAGCGGGAGCGCGGCAAGCGTTCGACGCATCCGCTGTACGTGCGCCAGGTCGTCCGGCAGTTCCTGCACGAGCCGCACCGGCGGCACGGCACGATCACGCTGGAGCGCGAGGGCGCGGAGCCGGTCGAGGAGCTGGCGCTGTCGATAGTCTGCAACACCGCTCCCTGGTCGTACCTGGGGAACAAGCCGCTGTACGCGGCGCCCGAGGCCTCGTTCGACACCGGATTGGACGTGCTGGGACTCAGGCGGCTGACGCCGCTGGCCGTGAGCCGTTACGGCACTCAGTTGCTGACTTCGAACCCCGAACGGGGGCCCCGCGGCAAGCACGCAGTGACGCTGCACGACCTCACGACGTTCACCTTGCATTCGCAGGTTCCACTGCCCTTTCAGATGGACGGTGACCACCTGGGACTGCGTACGAGCGTGAGCTTCACAGGCGTACGGCGTGCACTGCGTGTGATTGTGTAAGTGGAAGGCCCGAAAGTCCTTCTACTCGAACGTTTAGACAAGGATCCACCCCCTGGAATGACGGCTGTGAGCTAGCCGACACCAAGGATTCAAAAAAAAGTTTCCGGAAGGGGTTGTGTCCGCCGCCGAGGTTTGCGAGTCTCTTCATGGCGATCGGGACGGCCCGCCCACCAGGGCCCCCTTGAGAGCCGAATCCCCTTCCTTAACTTCAGTGGGACCCGCATCACAGTTGATGAGGCCCCACTTCCCCTGCGGGGGGATTCGTGAAAGCGTTCACATTCACAAGCAACCAAGCCACACACGAGGAGAGGTAGCAGCCATGGACTGGCGTCACCACGCCGTTTGCCGCGAGGAAGACCCCGAGCTGTTCTTCCCCATCGGCAACACCGGTCCTGCGCTGCTGCAGATCGAGGAAGCCAAGGCCGTCTGCCGCCGCTGCCCCGTCATGGAGCAGTGCCTGCAGTGGGCCCTGGAGTCCGGCCAGGACTCCGGTGTCTGGGGTGGCCTCAGCGAGGACGAGCGTCGTGCGATGAAGCGCCGCGCCGCCCGCAACCGGGCGCGGAACAACGCCGCGACCGCCTGACGCCCAGCCCTGCACCGACAGCTGCACCCCCGAGACGCAGCGCGCGCAGTGCCCTCGGAGCGCCTAGCAGCAAGCAGAGCGCCCGCACAAACGCAGAGCGTGAACAGCGCAAAGCCCCCGAGCCGCCACCGGCGGACCGGGGGCTTTGCGCTGTGCGCCCGCGGCGCACTCCGGGAACCGTACGCTGCCCAACCCGCCCGTCCGCCCTTCGCCGAGGTAGGGAACCGCGTCAGCGCCTCTCGCGCTTCTCGCGCTGCTTCTCCGCCGCCACCGGCAGGTCGAACAGCGCCCTGGTGCCGCCGGCGGGCGCGGGCAGCATGTCGAACGTGCCGCCCAACTCCCCCTCCACCAGGGTCCGCACGATCTGCAGGCCCAGGTTGCCGCCGTTGCGGGCGTCGAACCCGGCGGGCAGACCACGGCCGTTGTCCTGCACGGTGACCAACAGCCGCGCCCCGCTGTGTCCCGTGGCCGCTCCCCGTACCGCCTGCACCTCCACGGCGCCCTGCTCCCCGGGGCCGAAGCCGTGCTCGATGGCGTTCTGCAGGACCTCGGTCAGCACCATCGACAGCGGCGTGGCGGTCTCCGCGCCCAGAATGCCGAACCGGCCCGTACGGCGGCCGGTGATGCGCCCCGGGGAGATCTCGGCGACCATCGCGAGTACGCGGTCCGCGATGTCGTCGAAGTCGACGCGCTCATCCAGGTTCTGGGAGAGCGTCTCGTGCACGATGGCGATGGAACCGACTCTGCGTACCGCCTCGTTGAGAGCGTCCTTGCCCTGCTCGGAATCCATCCGCCGGGATTGCAGGCGCAAGAGCGCGGCCACCGTCTGCAGATTGTTCTTCACCCGGTGATGGATCTCCCGGATGGTGGCGTCCTTGGTGATCAATTCGCGTTCACGGCGGCGCACTTCCGTGATGTCGCGCAGCAGGATGAGCGAACCGATCCGGGTGCCCTTCGGCTTCAGGGGAATGGCCCGCAACTGGACGATGCAGTCGTTGGCCTCCACCTCCGCACCGCGCGGGGCCCAGCCGCTGGCGAGCTTGACCATCGCCTCGTCCACCGGGCCCCGGGACGGGGCCAGCTCGGCGGTGGCCTCCCCCAGGTGCAGGCCCACCAGGTCGGCGGCCAGCCCCAGCCGGTGGTAGGCGGACAGGGCGTTGGGGCTGGCGTACTGGACGTACCCGTCGGCGTCCAGGCGGATGAGGCCGTCCCCGACGCGGGGCACGTGGTCCATGTCGACCTCGTGGCCGGGGAAGGGGAAGCTGCCGGTTGCGATCATCTGGGCGAGGTCGCTGGCACTCTGCAGATAGGTCAGCTCCAGCCTGCTTGGGGTCCGCACGGTCAGCAGGTTGGTGTTGCGCGCGATGACGCCGAGCACCCGGCCCTCGCGTCGTACGGGGATCGACTCGACGCGGACGGGTACCTCCTCGCGCCACTCCGGGTCGCCCTCGCGCACGATCCTGCCCTCGTCCAGCGCGGCGTCCAGCAGCGGGCGGCGGCCACGGGGCACCAGGTGGCCGACCATGTCGTCCTGGTGCGAGGTCGGCCCGGTGTTCGGCCGCATCTGGGCGACGGAGACGTACCGGGTACCGTCCAGCGTGGGTACCCACAGCACCAGATCGGCGAAGGAGAGGTCGGCGAGCAGCTGCCACTCGGAGATCAGCAGGTGCAGCCATTCGAGCTCGGCGTCCGAGAGCGCGGTGTGCTGGCGTACGAGGTCGTTCATGGAGGGCACGGGGCCGAGGGTACGACAGTTCGGATGCCCGTCCCGCCGCCGGCGGGCCGCACGGCTCCCCCGGCACTGTGCGATTTGTAGACAGCGGGGCGTGGTCTAGTCCACAATTCCGGGAAGAGAACTTCTGTCCTCCCCGCACAGGAGGGCAGATCGAGGCCCGTGACGCTCTCTGCCCTGACAGCGGCCGGGTCTTGTGGCTCCGGGCTGCGGTGCCGGGCGGGTTGAGGGTCCCGCTCCGGCGCCGCGGCCCGAAGTGTTTTCTCAGGGGCCTGCGCGCCGGTCAGGCGTGCTGGATCGCCTCGTCCGCGGTCGTCGGGAAGCGCGTGGCGCGGTCCCCCAGCAGCAGGGCGCGGTAGGTGGCCGTCGCGGCCTCCTCGATGTTCATGGCACGCCGGAACGCCATCCCCACGTCCTCGCCCAGCGCCGAGCAGCCGTGGTGGGACAGCAGCACGCAGTTGTGCTCCGCAGCCTGCTCGGCGGCGGCGTCGGCCAGCTCGTCGGACCCGTTCGGATGGAACGGGACCCGCCCGAGCGACCGTACGTACACCGCGTGGTCCAGCGTCAGCAGCCGGATCTCGTGGCCGAGGGCGTCCACCAGGACCGCGTGCTGCGGATGCATGTGGACGAGCGCGTTCGCGTCCTCGCGCACCCGGTAGCTGCGCTGGTGCAGCTTCCACTCGCTGGAGGGCGCCGGGTTGCCGCCGACGATCTCGCCGGCCAGGTCCATCACCGTGAAGTCGGCGGGCTCCAGCCGGTCCAGCCAGGTGCCCTTGCCGGTGATGACGAACTCCGCCGCGCCCGGCAGCCGGGCCGAGAGGTTGCCGCCGCTGGCCAGCGCGTAGCCCCGGCGCACGATGTCGGCGCCCACGTCGATGAGCTGCTCGACGAGCCCGTCGACGGTCTCCGCCTGCCGCATCCGGGGCCTGCCGCCCCCCGTACGGCCCTCCATGCAGCGCCTCCCTCAGCGGGTCTCGGTGACCTTGGCCAGCGAACGCGGCGCGTCCGGGTCCTGGCCGCGCGCCATGGTGACCTCGTACGCCAGCATCTGGAGCGGCAGGATCTGCACGATCGGCTGAAGCTCCTCGGGCAGCCCGTCCGTCGGCAGCGCGAACCCGGCCGAGGCGCGGTCGACCTCTTCCTGGCGGCCGATGACCACCAGGTCGGCACCCCGGTCCCGGAGCCGTTCCAGCACCGGCTGGAGGGCCTCGCCGCCCTTGCCGTCCGCCACCACGGCGATCACCGGGGAGATGTTGTCCACCATGGCCAGCGGGCCGTGCAGCAGGTCCGCGCCAGAGTAGGACAGGGCAGGGATGTAGCTGGTCTCCATCAGCTTGAGCGCGGCTTCCTTCGCGGTGGGGTAGCCGTACCCCCGCGAGGTGAGCACCATCCGCTCCGCGAACCGGTAGCGGGCGGCCAGCGCCTTGACCTCGTCCTTGCGGGCCAGGATCGCGTCGGCCACCTCGGGCAGCGCCTTGGCCGCCTCGGCGCCCTGCCCCGCCCGCAGGCCGTCCACGAACAGGTAGAGCGCCAGCAGCTCGGCGGTGTACGTCTTGGTGGCCGGCAGCGCCTTCTCCTGGCCGGCCAGGACGTCGATGTGGAACTCGCTGACCTGTGCGAGCGGCGAGTCCGCGTTGTTGGTGACGGCCAGCGTGAGCGCGCCGGCCGCGCGGGCGGCCTCGGTGGAGGCGACCAGGTCCGGGCTGCCGCCCGACTGGCTGATGGTGATCACCAGGCAGTCGGTGAGGTCCGGCTGGGCTCCGTAGGCCGTGGTGGTCGACATCGACGTCAGGCCGCACGGCTTGCCGAGCTGGATCTCCAGCAGGTACTTCGCGTACAGCGCGGCGTTGTCCGAGGTGCCGCGGGCCGTCAGCAGCACGAAGCGCGGGTTCCTCGCCGCGATGCGCTCGGCCACCTCACGGATGGCCGTCGCACCCTCGTCCAGGATGCGGCGCAGCACGGCCGGCTGCTCGGCCATCTCGCCGGACATGATGGTGCCCGGCTCGGATGGGGCGTTCGAGGACATGCGGGTCGCCTCCCGGTGGGGTTCGTCGCTGGGTGCGGGGTGTTTTCGATCCTACGTCGTGGCAGTCGGCGCACTTCTGCCGCTGTCCCTGCCCGTCTCCCCTGGCCGGCCGGGATCAGCCGCGGGCGATGACCTCCGCGGCGGCCCGGCCGCACACGCGGGCGGCGCCGCGGGTGGCGATGTGCAGCGCGCCGGACGGCGCGGTCTGGGGCAGGCCCATCTCCACGACGACGGTGCCGGGGCGGGCGGTGACCAGCCGGGTGACCGCCTCGGCCATCCACGGGTGGCGGTGCGCGTCGCGCACGACGGCGACCACGGGCCGGTCCTGCGCCTGGGCGAGCACCGCGGCGGCCACGTCCCCGTCGGTGCTGCCGTACGTCCCGGTCCGGGTGCCGGGCACCATCCTCTCCAGTTCGGCAGCGGGCCCCCAGGGGGTCTCGTCGCCGACGGCGATGTTGGCCAGCGGTGTCAGTGCCGCCACGTACAGCGGGCCGGCCGGCCGCCGGTAGGTCTCCAGTCCGGTGACCACCAGCGCCCGGCGTGCGGCCTCCAGCCCGATGCCGCCCTGGCCGGCGTGCGCGGAGCCGGCCGGTCCCCCCGTGACCGACCGGCCCCTGCGGGCGTCCAGCGCCCACGCGGCGAGTGCGCGTACCCGCGCGGCCGCGTCGGCGAGCCGTTCCTCGGGCAGTTCGCCGTCGCGCACCGCGGACACCAGCGCGTCGCGCAGCCGCAGCACGGTGTCCTGGCCGCAGAGCCCGCCACCGACACAGATGGCGTCGGCTCCGGCGGCCACCGCGAGCACGCTGCCGCGTTCGAGCCCGTAGGTGCCGGAGATGGCCTGCATCTCCATGCCGTCGGTGACGATCAGCCCCTGGTGGCCCAGCCCGCCCTCCTCCCGGGGTGCCCGCAGCAGTCCCAGCGTGGCGGGGCTGAGCGTGCCGGGGCGGGCGGCGTCCAGGGCGGGCAGCAGGATGTGCGCGCTCATCACGCACTTGGTGCCGGCGTCGACGGCCGCCGCGAAGGGCACCAGTTCGCGCCCGCGGAGGGTGTCGAGGCCGGCGTCGATGCGGGGCACGGCGTGGTGCGAGTCGACGGCGGTGTCGCCGTGGCCGGGGAAGTGCTTGACGCAGGCGGCCACGCCGGCGGCCTGGAGCCCTTCGACGTAGGCGACGGTGTGCCGGGCGACCAGCTCCGGGGCGCCGCCGAAGGAGCGGACGCCGATGACGGGGTTGTCGGGGTTGGAGTTGACGTCGGCGGCGGGGGCCCAGTTGAGGTTGACGCCGGCCGCGGCGAGCCGGGTGCCGAGTTCGTGCGCGACGGCCCGGGTCAGGTCGGGGTCGTCGATGTGGCCGAGGGCGTGGTTGCCGGGGTAGGAGGAGCCGGTGCGGGCCTCCAGGCGGGTGACGTCGCCGCCCTCCTCGTCGATGGCGACGAGGAGGTCCGGGCGGACGTCCCGCAGTTGTTCGGTCAGCAGGGCGAGCTGCTCGGGGGTGTCGATGTTGCGTGTGAACAGGCCGACGGACGTGAGGCCCTGTTCGAGCTGGCGCAGCAGCCAGGACGGCGCCGAGGTGCCGGCGAAGCCGGGCTGGAGGACGGCGAGGGCGTCACGGGTGAGGGTGTCGGAGGCACGGAGCGAGGTCGTCATGGAGTCATCCCTTCACCGCGCCGGAGGTGAGGCCGGCCACCGCCTTGCGCTGGAGGTAGAGGAAGAGCAGCAGGATCGGGACGGCGAAGAGCGAGGCCGCCGCCATCGTGGCGCCCCAGTCGTCGCCGAAGGCGGTCTGGAACTGCGACAGCCACAGCGGCAGCGTCTGTGCCTCCGCGTCCTTGTTGAGGATGAGCACCATGGGGAACTCGTTCCACGCCGTGATGAACCCGAAGAGCGAGGTGGCCATCAGCCCGGGGGCCAGCAGCGGGAAGATCACCCGGCGGAACGCCTGGAAGCGGGTGCACCCGTCCACCATCGCGGACTCCTCCAGGTCCTTGGGCACGGCCGCGACGTAGCCGCGCAGGGTGATGATGGTGAGCGGCAGCACCATGACGGTGTAGAAGAGGGTGAGCGGCACCAGGCTGTTGAGCATGTCGGCGTCCCGCACGAGCATGTAGATCGCGATGACCATGACCTCCCAGGGGGCCATCTGGGCGATCATGAATGTCAGCAGGATGCCCTTGCGTCCCTTGAACCGCATGCGGGCCAGCGCGAACGAGGCGAACAGCGCCACCAGCAGCGAGATGCCGACGGACAGCACGGTGACGGTGACGGAGTTGCGCACCAGCGTCCAGAAGTTGTCGGCGTGCACCGCCGTGGAGAAGTGTTCGAGAGTGGGCGAGGTGGGGAACCAGACGGGGTTCTCGGTGATGATCTGCCCGTTCGGCTTGAGCGCCGTGTTGAACATCCAGTAGACGGGGAAGACGAACCCCACGAACAGCACCAGCGCGGCGGCGTTCGGCCATATCCGGCCCAGCAGTGACCGTTGCATCAGGCCTTGGCCCCCTTGTTCTCGCCCGCCTCTTCTTCGTTCTCCTGACGGATCACCAGCCGCAGGTAGTACGCCATCAGCGCCAGCAGGATCAGGATGGTCAGGATCGAGATCGCCGCACCGGCGCCGTAGTGCTGGTTGCCGACGCCCTCGACGAAGGCGTAGACGGGCAGCGTCTCGGTCAGCCGGTCGGGGCCGCCCTCGTTGACGGCGAACACCTGCGGGAACGCCTTGAAGATCCAGATGACTTCGAGGAACGTCGCGACCATCAGGAACGGCTTGAGGAACGGGAAGGTCACGTTCTTGAAGCTCTTCCACGCGCCGGCCCCGTCCAGCGCCGCGGCCTCGTACAGCTCTTTGGAGATCGTGGTCGTCGCCGCGTAGAGGTTGATCGCCACGAACGGCACCGAGATCCACACGATGAGCAGCGAGATGACGAAGAAGGTGGAGAGCTGGCTGCCGGTCCAGTTGTAGTCCGCCATCGAGTCGAACCCGATCTCGGCGAGCACCCAGTTGACGACGCCGAACCGCTGGGAGAACAGCCACTGGTAGACGGTGGTGCCGGCGATGGGGGGCATGGCCCACGCCAGCACCAGGCCGACCGACAGCAGCAGCCGCATCTTCGTCCCGAGCCGCGCCAGCAGCAGCCCGATCAGGGTGCCCGCGATCATGATGGCGACGACGTTGACGGCCGTGAAGAGCACCGAGCGGAGGGTGACCCGCCAGAACGTGTCACTGGTGAGGGTGTCGGTGTAGTTGCCGAGCCCGTTCCACTCGGTCACGTGCTGGATCAGCTGGGTCATGTTGAGGTTCTGGAACGACAACATGGCGTTGTTGACCAGCGGCCAGCCGAGGAAGACGGCCGTCAGCCCGAGCGCGGGCAGCAGCAGCAGATAGGGAAGGGAGCCCTTCCGCGCGGCACGCCCCTCGCGGGGCGGCGCCCCGGGGGCCCCCACCGCTTCGACGGGCACCTTGTCACGAGGCGGTGCCTCACCGGTTTGCACAGACATTGCGGACTCCCACCGGGGTGGGTGCGGCACGCCGCCCCCACCCCGCCTCGGACGGGTTACTGCTTTCGGTTACTGCTTCTGGGACAGCCGCTTGTTCATCTCGTCCTCGACGCCCTTGGCCGCGGCCGCGTGCGACTTCCCCTTCAGGACGGAGGTCATGTACGTCTTGATCGGGTTGGGCGGGTTCTCCACCGCGCCCCACTCGGGGACCAGCGGCGTCAGACCGCCGCCCTTGACGGCGGGCGCGGCGGCCTCGGCGGCCGGGTTGCCCTTCAGACTGCTCTGCAGGGACTCCTTGTTGGGGATGACGCCGCTCTCCTTGGCCAGCGCCCCCTCGTACTTGTCCGACAGGGCGATCTTGAGGAACTCCTTGGCGAGCTCCTGCTTCTCGCTGCCGGCGGCGATCGCCAGGTTGGAGCCGCCCAGGAAGACGCCCTCGGGCTTGCCGGCGCTCTCACCCGGAACGGTGAAGTAGCCGATGTCCTTCTCGATCTTCTTGTTGGCCTTGACCGCGGTCGCCGCCTCCCAGCTCAGACCGACGAAGGCGCCCGTCTTCCCCTTGGCGAAGACCTCGCCCTGCTGCGGGGTGGCCTCGTCCTTGTCCTTGGGCGCCTTGGAGTAGGAGGCGTACTTCTTGTAGACCTTCATCGCCTCGCCGACCTTGGAGTCGGCGAGGTTGGAGACCCACTTGCCGCCCTTCTTCTTGATCAGGTCGGCGTCGTTGCCGATGAGCAGGCCGTCGAAGAAGTACCAGTTCTGGCCGGGCATGTAGAGCGGCTCGGCGTCGGTCTTCTGCTCGATCTTGTCCAGGTCGGCGAAGAACTCCTCCCGGGTCGCGGGCGTGCCCTTGATGCCGGCGTCAGCCCAGATCTTCTTGTTGTAGATGACCGTGCGGTTGACGGCGAACCAGGGGGCGGCGTACTGCTTTCCGTCGTAGACCGCCGACTTGTTGAGGGAGGAGGTCCAGTCCTTGCCGAGGCTCTTCTTGAGGTCACCGAGGTCGGCCAGTCCGCCGGTGCGGGCGTAGGCGGGCGTCTGGGTGTTGCCGATCTCCAGGACGTCCGGCGGGTCCGACTCGGAGAGCGCGGTGGTGATCTTCTGCTGGATCCCGTTCCACTGCTGGACCTCGAACTTGAGCTTGGCCCCGGTCTTCTTCTCGAAGGCAGCCTTGACGTCCTTCGTCCACGCGTCCGGTGTGGATCCGTCCATCGCCCAGAGGGTGAGGGTCTGGCCCTTGAAGCTGTCGGGGCCGGACTTCTTGTCGTCGGACCCGCAAGCGGCGACGTTCACCATCAGCACCGCGACACCGGCCGCGGCGATGAGGCCCTTTTGATGACGTTTCACTGCACTCTCCCCTGCACACTGGAACGCTCGCACAGCAGCGCATCCGGACGGCCCGTCCGTCCGGACAGCACATCCGGGGCCCGTCTGGACAGTTGGTTTAGACCAATGCGCAGAGCCTGGCCTAGACCTTTAGGGGTGTCAACGGTGTATAAAGCTCGCAGTCGGTTCCGTTATCGGAACGACATCTGAGCTGGGGCGGGCGCACCGGGCGGGGCCGTGCCACGATGTGAACCGCCAAGCACACGGAGGAGCCGGTGACGGCAGCACGAGGCGAGTCGGAGAGGCGGGCCATGAGCACGGACGGGGGCGGCGCCATGGCGCCGACCGCCGCGGACACCGCGACCGCAGGCGGCAACGGATCGGCGGCCCGCACCGCACGCGTGCCCAAGTACTACCGACTCAAGCGGCACTTGCTGGAAATGACCGAAACCCTGCCGCCCGGAACCCCCGTGCCGCCCGAGCGCACCCTGGCCAGCGAGTTCGACACCTCCCGCACCACCGTGCGCCAGGCCCTCCAGGAACTGGTCGTCGAAGGACGGCTGGAACGCATCCAGGGCAAGGGCACCTTCGTGGCCAAGCCGAAGGTCTCGCAGGCGCTGCAACTGACCTCCTACACCGAGGACATGCGCGCCCAGGGCCTGGAGCCCACCTCGCAACTGCTGGACATCGGCTACGTCACCTCCGACGACCGGCTCGCCGGCCTGCTGGACATCCCCGCGGGCGGACGCGTGCTGCGCATCGAGCGGCTGCGGCTGGCCAGCGGGGAGCCGATGGCGATCGAGACCACCCACCTGTCGCAGAAGCGCTTCCCCGCGCTGCGCCGCAGCCTGGTCAAGTACGCCTCGCTCTACACCGCGCTCGCCGAGGTGTACGGCGTCCACCTCGCGCAGGCCGAGGAGACGATCGAGACCTCCCTGGCGACCCCGCGCGAGGCCGGGCTGCTGGGCACCGACGTCGGACTCCCGATGCTGATGCTCTCCCGGCACTCCCGCGACACCGACGGCGAACCCGTCGAATGGGTCCGCTCGGTCTACCGCGGCGACCGCTACAAGTTCGTCGCCAACCTCCAGCGCCCCACCGCCCGCTAGCCGTGGTTGCCCTCTCGCGCCGTGCCACGCAGCGGAGTTGAGATCCAGTAACCCTCCTGCAGGGGGTATAGCGCGGGCCCCGTGGCTGTTCTACGGTCACCCTGCCGTCGTGGTGCGCCCACCCAGTGGTGGGCCGGGTGTCTCAAGGAGGAACGCGCGTGCGCAACTCTGCCCAGCAGGACACTGGCCGGTCCGCGCCCGGCACCGCTCGGTCCGCCGGGGGTCCCGGCTGGCGACCGGTGGCCGGGTGGGCGCTCGTCGCGCTGGTCGGCGCGGCGGGCTGGGCGATGCTCGCGCTCGCCCGCGGCGAGGAGGTGTCGGCCGCCTGGATGGTGGCCGCCGCACTCGGCTCGTACGCCATCGGCTACCGCTTCTATGCGCGCTTCCTCGCCCGCCGCGTGCTGCGTGTGGACGGGAACCGGGCCACACCCGCCGAACGGCTGGACAACGGCATCGACTTCCACCCCACCGACCGACGGGTGCTGCTGGGCCACCACTTCGCGGCCATCGCCGGGGCGGGACCGCTGGTCGGCCCGGTGCTGGCGGCCCAGATGGGGTATCTGCCGGGCACCATATGGATCGTCGCGGGCGTCATCCTGGCCGGTGCCGTGCAGGACATGGTGACGCTGTTCTTCTCGATGCGCCGGGACGGCAAGTCGCTGGGGCAGATGGCGCGGGAGGAGATCGGCCCGGTCGGCGGGGCTGCGGCGCTGCTCGCGGTCTTCGCCATCATGATCATTCTGCTGGCGGTGCTGGCGCTCGTCGTCGTGAACGCGCTCGCCGAATCGCCGTGGGGCACCTTCTCGATCGGCATGACCGTTCCGATCGCTCTGTTCATGGGCTTCTATCTGCGGGTGCTGCGGCCCGGACGGATCACCGAGGTCTCCCTCATCGGCATCGCGCTGCTGCTGCTCGCGCTGGTCGCCGGGCGGTGGGTGGCCGAGTCCTCGTGGGCGGGCGCCTTCACCCTGGACAAGCCGACCCTGGTCCTGTGGATCCTCGGCTACAGCCTCGTCGCCTCCATCCTGCCGGTCTGGATGCTGCTGGCCCCGCGCGACTACCTTTCGACGTTCATGAAGATCGGCACCATCGGGCTGCTGGCCGTCGGCGTCGTGGTGGCGCTGCCGACGCTGAAGATGGAGGGGGTCACCGACTTCGCCGGGGTCGGCGACGGGCCCGTGTTCGCCGGGTCCCTCTTCCCGTTCGTGTTCATCACCATCGCCTGCGGCGCCCTGTCCGGGTTCCACGCGCTGATCTCCTCGGGCACCACGCCGAAGATGATCCAGAAGGAGACCCAGGTACGGATGATCGGGTACGGCTCCATGCTGATGGAGTCGTTCGTGGCGATCATGGCGATGGTCGCCGCCTGCATCATCGATCCGGGGCTCTACTTCGCGATGAACGCACCGGCCGGCGTGGTCGGCGACTCGGTGCAGTCCGCCTCCGAGGCGGTGCGCTCGTTCGGGTACAGCATCAGCCCGGATCAACTGGCAGCCGCCGCGAAGGCGGTGGAGGAGTCCTCGCTGCTCTCCCGTACGGGCGGGGCGCCGACGCTCGCCATCGGGGTCTCGGACATCTTCTCGCAGGTCGTGGGCGGCTCGGGCATGAAGGCGTTCTGGTACCACTTCGCGATCATGTTCGAGGCGCTGTTCATCCTCACCGCGCTGGACGCCGGCACCCGGGTGGGCCGGTTCATGCTCCAGGACATGCTGGGCAACGTGTACAAGCCCTTCCGGCGCGTCAGTTGGTGGCCGGGGCTGCTGGTCTGCAGTGCCGTGGTCGTCGGACTGTGGGGCTACTTCCTGTGGGTCGGCGTGCACGAGCCGCTCGGTGGGATCAACCAGCTCTTCCCCCTCTTCGGCATCGCCAACCAACTGCTGGCGGCCGTCGCCCTGGCGGTCTGCACCACGCTCCTGGTCAAGTCCGGACGGCTGAAGTGGGCCTGGGTGACGGCGGTACCGCTGGCGTGGGACACGGTGGTGACGCTGACGGCGAGCTGGCAGAAGGTCTTCTCCAGCGACCCGAAGGTCGGCTTCTTCCAGCAGCGCTCCGACTACCAGGACGCCATCGAGGCGGGCAAGGTCATCGCGCCCGCCAAGACCATGGACGACATGCACACCGTCGTCACCAACTCCACCGTGGACGGCGTGCTTTCCGCCCTGTTCGCGCTGCTGGTCGTGATCGTCCTCGTGGACGCAGGCCGCACCTGCCTCAAGGCGGTACGCGACCCGGGCGGCGCTGTACTGCACGAGGCGCCGTACGTGGCCTCCCGGCTGGTGGCGCCCGCCGGTCTCCTTCCCACCAGGGCGGAGAAGGCCGAGCAGGCGGCACTGGCCGCGGCCGGACCGCGCGGGGCCGGACCGGACGAGGCGGACCAGCCGCCCGGCTCCGCGGGAGACGGCAGGTGAAGTCCGTGCTGCGGGCCGGGCGATGGGTGCGCTGGTACGTGCGCGAGCTGACGGGCGAGAGCGCCTACGAGCGGTACGTCGCCCACGTACAGCTGCACCAGGGGCCGCACGCCCCGGTGCCGGGCCGCCGGGAGTTCGAGCGGCACCGTACGGACGCGCGCGAGGGCGACCCCCGCGAGGGGTTCCGCTGCTGCTGAGTCCTGCCGGGAGTCCGCGGACTGTCGTGTCCGCTATACGGACGGGCCGTGACGTGGATCAAAGCCCTCCTTTAAGTTGCGTGCACCTTGCATGATCCACGGATACATCCGAACGAGGACGGAGCACGCACATGTCCGCACCACCCCCGACGGCCGGGAAAAGACGCCCGGTCATCACCCCGGCACGCGTCGTGGCGGGCCTGTGCCTGTTCGCGCCGTTCGTCGGCATCCTGTGGGTGGGCTCCTACGCCCGTGTCGAGCCGACGCTGATCGGTGTCCCGTTCTTCTACTGGTACCAGATGCTGTGGGTGCTGGTCTCCGCCGTGCTCACGTCGATCGCCTACCGCATCGTGCGCCGGGAACAGGCGGCCGCGCGGCGTGCCGTGGCCGCCGGCACCGTCGCCGAGGCCGCCGCGGCGGAAAGCGGTGAGGCCCGATGAAGGACGTCAACGGCATCGCACTCGCCGTCTTCATCTTCTTCTTCGTCCTCGTCACCGTGATGGGTTTCCGCGCCGCCCGGTGGCGGAAAGCGGCGAACGAGAACAGCCTGGACGAATGGGGGCTGGGCGGCCGCAGTTTCGGTACCTGGATCACCTGGTTCCTGCTCGGCGGCGACCTGTACACCGCCTATACCTTCGTGGCCGTTCCGGCGGCCATCTACGCGGCCGGCGCCTCGGGATTCTTCGCGGTGCCGTACACCATTCTCGTCTACCCGCTGATCTTCACCTTCCTGCCCCGCCTCTGGTCGGTCTCGCACCGGCACGGATATGTGACCACGTCCGATTTCGTGCGCGGCCGGTTCGGCTCGCGGGGCCTCTCGCTCGCCGTCGCGGTGACCGGCATCCTGGCGACGATGCCCTACATCGCGCTGCAACTGGTGGGCATCCAGGCGGTGCTGGACGTGATGGGCATCGGCGGTACGGAATCCACCAACTGGTTCATCAAGGACCTGCCGCTGCTGATCGCCTTCGGCGTCCTGGCCGCCTACACCTACTCCTCCGGGCTACGCGCCCCGGCGCTGATCGCGTTCGTCAAGGACGCACTCATCTACCTGGTCATCGCCGTCGCCATCGTCTACATCCCGATCAAACTCGGCGGCTTCGACGACATCTTCGCCAAGGCGGGCGACGCCCTCTCCCAGAAGAACCCGGCAACCGGACAACCCCGCGGCGAGATCGTCAGCGGTGACAAGTCGCAGTGGGCGTACGCCACCCTCGCCTTCGGCTCCGCGCTCGCCCTGTTCATGTATCCGCACTCGATCACGGCGACGCTCTCCGGCAAGAACCGGAACGTCATCCGGCGCAACACCACCATTCTGCCGCTGTATTCGCTGATGCTGGGGCTGCTGGCACTGCTCGGATTCATGGCGATCGCCGCCGGCGTCAAGGTGGACAACGGCCAACTCGCCATTCCGCAGCTTTTCGAGGACATGTTCCCCGACTGGTTCACCGGCGTCGCCTTCGCCGCCATCGGTATCGGCGCCCTGGTGCCGGCCGCCATCATGTCCATCGCGGCGGCCAACCTGTTCACCCGCAACATCTACAAGGACTTCCTCAAGCCGAACGCCACGCCCGAACAGGAGACCAAGGTCTCCAAGCTCGTCTCCCTGCTGGTCAAGGTCGGCGCCCTCGTCTTCGTCCTGGGCATGGACAAGACCGTGGCCATCAACTTCCAGCTGCTGGGCGGCATCTGGATCCTGCAAACCTTCCCCGCGCTGGTCGGCGGCCTGTTCACCCGCTGGTTCCACCGCTGGGCGCTGCTGGCCGGCTGGGCCGTCGGCATGGTCTACGGCACGGTCGCCGCGTACGGCGTCGCCAGCCCCGCCCAGAAGCACTTCGGCGGCAGCAACGACGTCATCCCCGGCATCGGGGAGACCGGCTACATCGGCGTGACGGCATTCGTGGCGAACGTGGCCGTGACCGTGGTCGGCACGCTGGTGCTCCGGGCCCTCAAGGCGCCCGCAGGCATCGACGAGACCCGGCCGGAGGACTACACGGCCGACGCCCCGCAGCCCGGTACCGCCCCGGCGAAGGACCCGGCACCGACGGTCTCCACCGGCAAGGGGCCGGACACCGGCGAGGACCCCCAGGTGGAGGCCACCGCCGCGCACTGAGGCCGCAGCCGCGCTTCCGGCGCGGCCGGAACCGCCCTGACACCCGCTCCCGTTCTGCACGGGGGCGGGTGTCGGTGTCACGGGCCATGATGGCGGCATGGACCTCACCATCCGGGCCGCCCGGCCCGACGAGTACGCCGAGACCGGAGAGTTGGTCGCCCGCGCCTACCTGGACGGCGGGCTGTTGGACTTCGGCGAGGACGATCCGTATCTGACGACCCTGCGCGACGCCGCCTCCCGCGCCGCCCAGGCGGAGCTGCTGGTGGCCGAGGACGGGCGGGGAACGGTGCTCGGCACGGTCACCTTCGTCGGCGCCGGCGGGCCGTACGCGGAGCGCGCGGCCGAGGGCGAGGGCGAGTTCCGGATGCTCGCCGTGCGCCAGGGCGCGCGGGGGCGCGGAGTGGGCGAGGCGCTGGTGACCGCCTGCGTGGAGCGGGCCCGCGCCCTGGGCCTGCGCGGGCTGGTGCTCTCCACCCAGCGGCACATGTTCGCGGCGCACCGGCTCTACGAGCGGCTCGGTTTCGTACGGACGCCCGAGCGGGACTGGTGCCCGGTCGAGGACGTCCCCCTGTGGGCCTACACCCTGGCGCTGTGACGGCGCCACACCGACACACCGCACCGAACAAGACACAAGATATGGGGGGTCACAGCCAGGGGGCCACAACATGTATGCTCCCTCACGGCCGTCGCCACTGACGCAGGGGAACCCGGTGCGAATCCGGGACTGTCCCGCAACGGTGTGCGGAGCAGCTCGGTGCTGCCCGCGAGTCCGATCACCTGCCGGCGCCGGCATCGACACGTCCGGGTCTCGTGGACTGGGCCGGCGGACGGAGCGCGGAGGGCCTGTCCTGCCCGCTCCCCCACGCCGTGCCCCGCCGCGAGCACGAGCAGCGAGGGAGAGCATCGCGTGACCATCGCCCCCACCGCCCCGTCACCCAGTCAGGAGCGGACCCCTCCAGGCTCCGGCCCGGACCCCGCCACGGACGCGGCGGACGGCCCCGCCGCCGCCCTGAGCGAAACCCTCACGGCGCTGGCCGCGGGCCTCCCCGACGCGGACCCGGCCCCCGTGCTCGCGGCGGCGCTGCGCGGGCGTGCCCCGGCGGCCACAGCGGCCGACCTGCGCACGCTGGCCGTCGAGGCCGCCGCGGGTCTCATCAGCGAGGAGCCGTCCTACTCGGCGCTCGCGGCCCGGCTGTTGACCCTCGCGATCCGTGACGAGACGGCGGCCGCCGGTGCCACCAGCTTCTCGGCGTCTTCGGCCCTCGGCCACGCCGAGGGGCTGATCGCCGAGCGCACCCACGCCTTCGTGCAGGCGCACGCCGCCGCGCTCGACGCCCTGGTCGAGGAGGCCGTCGCGGAGGGTGCCGACGACAGGTTCGGCTACTTCGGGCTGCGCACCGTGCACTCCCGCTACCTGCTGCGGCATCCCACCACGCGGCAGGTCGTCGAGACGCCGCAGCACTTCTTCCTGCGGGTGGCCTGCGGTCTGGCGGCGGACGAGTCGGCCGAGGCCCTCGCCGAGGTCACCGCGTTCTACCGGCTGCTCAGCTCGCTGGCCTACCTGCCCTCCTCGCCCACCCTGTTCAACTCCGGCACCCGCCACCCCCAGATGTCCTCCTGCTACCTGCTGGACTCCCCCAGGGACGAGCTGGACTCGATCTACGAGCGTTACCACCAGGTGGCCCGCCTGTCCAAGCACGCGGGCGGAATCGGTCTGCCCTTCTCCCGCATCCGCTCCCGCGGCGCACTGATCCGCGGCACCAACGGACACTCCGGCGGCATCGTGCCCTTCCTGCGGACCCTGGACTCCTCGGTCGCCGCGGTCAACCAGGGCGGCCGGCGCAAGGGGGCCGCCTGCGTCTACCTGGAGACCTGGCACGCGGACATCGAGGAGTTCCTCGAACTGCGCGACAACACCGGCGAGGATGCGCGCCGCACCCACAATCTGAACCTCGCGCACTGGATCCCCGACGAGTTCATGCGGCGCGTCGAGGCCGACGCCGACTGGTCGCTGTTCTCCCCCTCGGACGTGCCCGGGCTGGTCGACCTGTGGGGCGCGGAGTTCGACGCCGCCTACCGGGCCGCGGAGGCAGAGGGCCGCGCCGTCAAGCAGGTGCCCGCCCGCCAGCTGTACGGGGCGATGATGCGCACCCTCGCGCAGACCGGCAACGGCTGGATGACCTTCAAGGACACCTCCAACCGCACCGCCAACCAGACCGGCGCGCCCGGACACGTCGTGCACTCCTCGAATCTGTGCACGGAGATCCTGGAGGTCTCCGACGACGGCGAGACCGCCGTGTGCAACCTGGGCTCCGTCAACCTGGCCGCGCACCTGGGCGAGGACGGCCGGATGGACTGGGAACGGCTGGACGCCACGGTCCGCACGGCGGTGACCTTCCTGGACCGCGTGGTGGACATCAACTTCTACCCCACCGAGCAGGCCGCGAGCTCCAACTCCCGCTGGCGGCCGGTCGGTCTCGGCGTGATGGGGCTCCAGGACGTCTTCTTCCGCCTCGGGCTGCCGTTCGACTCCGAGGAGGCCCGCGAGGTGTCCACCCGTATCGCCGAGCGGATCATGCTCGCGGCGTACGAGACCTCCGCCGAGCTGGCCGAACGGCACGGCCCGCTGCCCGCCTGGGAGCTGACCCGCACCGCACGCGGCGTCCTGCACCCCGACCACTACCCGCAGGCGAGCGAGGGCCGCGCCTGGCCGCACCGGTGGGAGGCGCTGCGTACCCGCCTCGCCCGCACCGGGATGCGCAACGCGCTGCTGCTGGCCATCGCACCGACCGCCACCATCGCCGCCATCGCCGGGGTGTACGAGTGCATCGAGCCGCAGGTCTCCAACCTCTTCAAACGCGAGACGCTCAGCGGGGAGTTCCTCCAGGTCAACGCGTATCTGGTGGCCGAGCTCAAGCAGCACGGGCTGTGGAACGCGCGGACCCGCGAAGCGCTGCGCGAGGCCAACGGCTCGGTGCAGGAGCTGCCGGGGGTGCCCGCCCGGGTCCGTGCGCTCTACCGCACCGCGTGGGAGATTCCGCAGCGCGCCCTCATCGACATGGCCGCCGCCCGCACCCCCTACCTGGACCAGAGCCAGTCGCTGAACCTGTTCCAGTCCGCGCCCACCATCGGGAAGCTCAGCTCGATGTACGCGTACGCCTGGAAGCGCGGCATCAAGACGACCTACTACCTGCGCTCGCGCCCCGCCACGCGGATCGCGCAGGCGGCGGGAGCGGCCACCGCCGGTGCCGTTCCCGCGCCCACCCCGCCGACGGCCGGTGAAGCCGTCGCCTGCTCCCTGGAGAACCCCGAGTCCTGCGAGGCCTGCCAGTAATGTCCACGGCACCCACATCGACCACGACGCCCAGCCTGCTCGACCCGGGCTTCGAGCTGACCCTGCGGCCCATGCGCTACCCGCACTTCTACGAGCGCTACCGGGACGCCATCAAGAACACCTGGACCGTGGAGGAGGTCGACCTCCACTCCGACGTCGCCGACCTGGCCAAGCTCTCCCCCGGGGAGCAGCACATGATCGGGCGGCTGGTGGCGTTCTTCGCGACCGGCGACTCGATCGTCGCCAACAACCTCGTGCTCACCCTCTACAAGCACATCAACTCCCCCGAGGCCCGGCTGTATCTGTCGCGGCAGCTGTTCGAGGAGGCCGTGCACGTCCAGTTCTATCTGACCCTGCTGGACACCTACCTGCCCGACCACGACGAGCGGGCTCAGGCGTTCGCCGCGGTGGAGAACATCCCCTCCATCCGGGAGAAGGCGCAGTTCTGCTTCCGGTGGATGGATTCGGTCGAACACCTCGACCAGTTGGGCAGCGCGGCCGACCGGCGCCGCTTCCTGCTCAACCTGATCTGCTTCGCCGCCTGCATCGAAGGGCTCTTCTTCTACGGCGCGTTCGCCTACGTCTACTGGTTCCGCTCCCGCGGCCTGCTGCACGGGCTGGCCACCGGCACCAACTGGGTCTTCCGCGACGAGTCCATGCACATGTCCTTCGCCTTCGACGTGGTGGACACCGTGCGCCAGGAGGAGCCCGAGCTGTTCGACGCCGAGCTGGAGAAGGAGGTGGTGGCCATGCTGGACGAAGCCGTCGAGGCGGAGCTCCAGTTCGCCCGCGATTTGTGCGGCGAGGGGCTGCCCGGCATGAACACCGCTTCCATGCGCGCGTACCTGCAGGCCGTCGCCGACCAGCGGCTGCGCCGGCTGGGCTTCCCCGAACGCTACGGGGCCACCAACCCGTTCTCCTTCATGGAGCTGCAGAACGTCCAGGAGCTGACCAACTTCTTCGAGCGCCGCCCGTCCGCCTACCAGGTCGCCGTCGAGGGTTCGGTGTCGCTGGACGACGACTTCTGATCCGGCCGGCCGCAGACGGCCGGCACGGCCGCGGACGAGCCGCGGCACCCCGAGAACGCCGGGTGGGGCCAGGTGGCCCAGGCCCCACCCGGTCCGCGGCTACGGGTTCGGGACCGTCTCGTAGCGGGGCGTGCTCTCGGCCATCTGCCGCAGCACGTCCTTGCGCTCCCGCTTGGAGAGCCGGTCGATGTACAGGTACCCGTCGAGGTGGTCGGTCTCGTGCTGGAGGCAGCGGGCGAAGTAGCCGGTGCCCTGCACGGCGATCGGCCTGCCCTGGGCGTCCTGGCCGCGCACCACGGCGTAGTCGGTGCGGGCCAGTGGATGGTAGGCGCCCGGCACCGACAGGCAGCCCTCGCTGCCGTCGTCCAGGACGCGCCGCTCGACGGGGAGCTGGTCGAGCACCGGGTTGCAGACGACACCGACGTGGCGTACACCCTCGTCGTCGTGGCAGTCGTAGACGAAGACCCTGGCGTCCACACCGATCTGGTTGGCGGCGATGCCCACACCCTCGGCGGCCCGCTGGCTGGCGAACATGTCGTCCACCAGCGCGGCCAGCTCCTCGCCGAACTCGGTCACCTCCTGGCAGGTCCGGTGCAGCACCGGGTTGCCGACGACGGTGATGGGGCGGGCCGTACCGCGAGCGGTGTGCGCCTCCTCGCGGGCCGCCGCGTCCGTCACGTCGTCGACGAACCCGCCCTCGGCGACACCGGCCGAGCCGGCCTTGGTTTCCTGCTGCTGCGCCATGCCGTCGTTACGCCTTCCTGCGTCCCTGTGAGAGCTGAGTCCGGTGAGCACCGCGAAATGCTCGCCCTACAGAGTACGGGGCGCCGCGACGGTGCTCAGCAGACCTCCTCCAGATCCCGCCACTCACGGGTGTCGGGGCTGTCCGCGACCCAGCCGTCCAGCAGGCCGCGCACCAGCGCGGCGGGGGCCGCCAGTCCGCACTCGCGCTCGGGCACCCACAGCTCGCCGGGGCCGCCCTGCGTCATGTGGCCGAGCGGGCCGGGGTGGCCGGGTGAACTGTGGTCGTGCGGGTCCAGATGCGCGGTGCCGTCGCCCTCGTCGGCGGGCATGGCGCTCTCCGAGCAGGCCCGGCACAGCAGCCGGACGGACGACGACCAGTCCTCGGCGGCGAACCCGGCGTCGGCCGCCAGCCGCTCCAGCGCGTCCCGGTCGCTCTCCGTGGCGGCCTCCAGCAGGACCACCCAGGTGGGCACCGGCGAGGGGGCCCACAGCTCGATCTCGTCGAAGACCGGGTAGGACGGCCCCGCGGTGGTGGAGCGCTCACCGTGCGGCACGCCGTCGTGCAGGACGACCTCGCCCCAGCGGCGCCCCGAGGAGGGCAGCGGAATGCTCTGCACCTCCATCCGGGCGGGGTCGACGCGCCGCCCCCACACGACTTCCGCCTCGCCCTCGGGGGAGAGCCGCACGGCGGCGCTGCCCAGCTGCATGCCGCTGGGTTCCTCCCCGGCCGCGGCGGTCTGCGGCTGACCGGGTACGTGCAGCCCGTAGGCCTGCCAGGCGCGGCGGGCCAGCGGCCAGTCCTGCAAGGCGGTGGCCGCGATGCCCACGTTCCACCAGTCGGGCGCACCGGACTGCCGGTCGAGCAGGGCGACGGCGCGCAGGCCCGCGGTCCTGGCCTGCTCCCAGTCGTGCCGGAACTTGTACAGCAGCGCCAGGTTGAACCAGGACTCCGAGAGCCACGGCTCCAGGTCGGCGGCGCGGGTGAGCAGGGCACCCGCGTCCTCGTACCGGCCGTCGCCGATGAGCGTGAACGCGCGGTCCGTCGCCTGCCGCCATGAGGCGGAGGGCCGGTGCCGCACCTTGCTGAAGATCCTCACAGTGTTCCCGCCGTTTCCCGTTCCCGCCGTTCCCGCTGCATTCCTGCTGTTTCGCGCTGTTCCCACCGCTCTTCCCGCCGTCCGGGCCGCTCCTGCCGGAGCCCCGCCGTACCGCCTGTTGCGTGGCCCGGCGGCCGTCCGGCGGCTCGCCGCCCTCGGCGGGTCCGCCACCGGCGCGCGCCTCCACGCCTGTCGCGGTTCCCCCTTCGCATCCAACCATGCCCGCTCGGGTGCCCGCTCATTACCCGTGCGTCAGAGGTCCGCGGAGCGGGACACGACGCGTGACAGGGCGTCCACGACGCGTGGTTCGTGGTCACGCCCGGTGGCCGTGCGCAGTCGCCGCAGTACGCATCCGCACGGGTCGGCGCGCTCGCTGCGGGTACCGGTGGCGGTCCTGGAACAGCCGGGTGCCGCGCCGCCGCGGCAGGCCGTGCGCAGGGCGTCGTAGGCGGTGACGGTGCGCACGATGCGGGCGGTGAGGGACTGTTCGCGGTACGGGTCCGCCTGGGCCTCCACCGCCGAGGCCACCCGCCAGCGCACCCCGGTCTGGCGGACCACGGCCCCACCCAGCAGGGCGAGCCCCCGCGGGCTGCCGGGCTCCGGGGCCGTCGCGGCGCCGCCGGGTGCCGGATCGGTCAGCGCGAGCCGCCCCACGTCGTGCGCGAGGGCCGCGTACTCCACCTCGGTGAGCTCCCCCTTGGTCAGCCCCAGCTCGCGGCCCACCGCCCGGCTCAGGTCCGCCACTCGGCGTGCGTGCCCGTGCGGGCTGCACCCGGCCACCTCGGGCGCCCGCGCCAGCGAAGTGAGGGTGGAGCGCCGGGTCGCCCGTACGGGGGCGCGGCGGCGGAGCACGGCCTGGGTCAGCAGCAGCGGCGCGCAGCACACCGGGAGCGCCCAGAGCCCCACCGCGGCTACGGCCAGGGCCAGCAGCACCCCCGTTGCGGCGACGGCCGGCACGGTGACCAGCCGGGCGCGCAACTGGTCGGGCAGCAGCGGCCCGTACGGCCGGGCGGCCGTATCCCCGACTGCGGGCAGCGGCGTCGGCGAGGGGAGGCGGGCTGCGGCGGCTGTCGCGGTGGCGAGGAAGGCGTCGACGCACCCGGCGAGCAGCGCAACGGCCAGCAGGCACAGGGTGAGCGGCGCGCCGGGCTCCGGAGGCCGCCCCAACGGGCCGTCGGCCGTGAGCAATTCGCAGCAGACGGCGGCGAGCCCGACACCGAGAGTGAGGCGGCCCGCGGCGTGCGGCGGCGGCGCCTGACCGAGCGCCACGTGCGGGAGCAGTCCGACGAGCGAGCCCACCAGCGCCACCGCGACGGCCTGCGCCGCACCGTGGCCGCCGGAGGCCCCGTCCGCCGCGCCGAGGAGGGCGTAACCGAGCGCCCCGGCCCCGGAGACGAGCCCGGTGGTCCGCGTGGCGGGGTCGGTTCCCGTCTCCGGCAGGCGTACCCGCGCCAACTCCCCCACCACGACGACCAGTCCGAACGCCAGGGCGGCCCCGGGGCGGACCAGGCCGTGCCAGAGGGTGACGCACAGCGCGGCGACCGCCAGCACCGCGGCGGCCGCGTACACGGCAGCGACCAGGCGCGCGGCCAACCGCCGCTGCCCTACCGCCCGGCCGAGCGCCCGCCGTGCAGGTGCGAGGAGCACTTGCGGCGCGGACACCGTCTTTCGCAGGCCGGCCCGTAGGGGTTGCGACCGTGCGGGCCGTGTCCGGTCAAAGCGCGCTCGCGCGGGGTCCGATCCGGCGGGGTGCGTCCCCGCGGGGTCCGACCCGGTGGGGCCCGACCGGGCGCGGCCCCAGGGCAGCAGGCGTGCGACGGCGGAGTGCGTCATACGGCCACGCCGCCCCTCGCCGCTACGTCCGGCGCCGGCGCCCCGCCCTGTGCGCGGGGCGCCCCGGACAGGCCGGGCAGCGCCTGCGTGCCGCCGGGCGCCGCTGTCGCGTACGGTTCGGCCGCCGTCGCGTACGGCCAGCCGTGCCGGGCCAGTGCCCGGGCGAGGGCGGCGACCATGCGGGGGTCGAACTGGGTGCCCGCGCAGCGTTCGAGCTCCGCCACGGCCGCGGACACCGGGCGGCCCCTGCGGTAGCAGCGGGTGGAGGTCATCGCGTCGAAGGCGTCGGCGACGGCCACCACGCGTGCGACCTCGGGGATCTGTTCCCCGGCCAGGCCGTGCGGGTAGCCGCGGCCGTCCATGCGCTCGTGGTGGTGCAGCACCGCGGCCCGCGCCTCGCCCAGGAAGTCGAGGCCGCGCAGGATCTCGGCCCCGTGCTCGGGGTGCCGCTCGATGACGCGGCGCTCCTGCGGCGTGAGCGGGCCCTCCTTGCGCAACAGCCTTCCTGGGACGCCGAGTTTGCCGACGTCGTGCAGTACGCCGGCGCAGCGCAGCGTCTCGGTGCGTTCCGCGTCCCAGCCGAGCTCGCGCGCGATGAGGGCCGCCGCGAGGCCGACCCGCTCGCCGTGGCCGCGCGTGTAGTGGTCCTTGATGTGGACGGCCTGGGCCAGCGCGCTCATTGCCGTCTGCCGGGCGGTGTGTTCGGGACGGCACTGCCGCAGCCCCCACCACGCCAGGTGCAAAGGCCCCAGGACCAGCAGGGCGGCGCAGGGGCCGTGGGGGCTGCGCCACAGCAGGATCACGGCGGGGACGGCCAGCGCGCACGCCAGCACGAACGTTCCCCCGCGCCGTGCCGCTGTCGGCTCCGCGCTCGTTGCCCTCGTCGCCGCACGCCTCCGGAACCGCCCGCTCGCGGGCCGCGCGAACCCCCTGACCGCCTCGTCCATGGCGGGGAGAATAGGAGGGCTGCGCAGGGGCCGGTTGCCGTTACGGGGAGGGGTTCCCCCGTACGAGAAGCGCGCAGCTCACCCGGAGGGGGGAGAGGGAAAGGAAGTGCGGGCACGGTTGCGCACGCTGTGACCGCCCGTGACCGACCTGGCCGTCAGGTCGTCGGCCGGCCACGCGGTCAAGCAGCGGGGCAGTCGAGCGGTCAGGCCGGGTTCCTGCCCTCGGTGGCGTCCGCGCCCAGGGTGGCGTCGGCGCCCGGTCCGCCTTCCGTCTCCGTTCGCGACTCCGCGGGGGCCTGCGGCTCCGCGGGGGCCTGGCCCTGCCGGATCACCTCGATCCGGCCCATCACCTTCTCCCGCAGGTCGGAAGGGACGTCGTCGTGCCCGCAGCAGCGCTTGACGAGCTTCTTGACCTCGCGCTCGATGCCGTACTTCTCGAAGCAGGGGTTGCACTCGTCGAAGTGCTCCTTGAACTTCTCGCAGTCGCCTTCGGGCATCTCCCGGTCGAGGTACTCGTAGAGGTGGTCGAGGACCTCGGCGCAATCCGTCTCGTGCGGCTCTCCGCAACTCATGAGCCCGAGCCTTTCCGGTCGTGCGACCCGTCCGCCGCGGCACCCGCCGGGGCCAGGCCGCGCTCTTGCGCGTAGCCCTCCAGCATCTCCCGAAGCTGACGCCGACCGCGGTGCAGACGGGACATCACCGTGCCGATGGGTGTCCCCATGATGTCGGCGATCTCCTTGTACGCAAAGCCCTCTACATCGGCGAGGTAGACGGCGATCCGGAACTCCTCCGGAATGGCCTGGAGCGCTTCTTTGACATCCGAGTCGGGCAGGTGGTCGAGCGCCTGCGCCTCCGCCGAGCGCAGCCCGGTGGACATGTGCGACTCGGCCCGCGCCAGCTGCCAGTCCTCGATCTCCTCCGCCGCGCTGCGCTGCGGCTCGCGCTGCTTCTTGCGGTAGGAGTTGATGAACGTGTTGGTCAGGATGCGGTACAGCCACGCCTTGAGGTTGGTGCCCTCGCGGAACTGATGGAAGGACGCGTACGCCTTCGCGTAGGTCTCCTGCACCAGGTCCTCGGCGTCGGCCGGGTTGCGCGTCATGCGCAGCGCGGCCGAGTACATCTGGTCGAGAAAGGCGAGCGCGTCACGCTCGAAGCGTGCGCTGCGCTCCTGTGCCGTCTCCGACTCCTGATTCCCTGGCCGCGCGTTCGAGCTGCCTTCGGTCCCGGCGACCGGACCCACCTCCTCCGATGTCGAGGCGAGCCCGAAGGAGGACCCGCCCGATTCGGAGAATAGACGACGATCCATGCCGTCCGCCGCTCGAACCGTCGTCCCCGCGGCCAGCGCCAGGGTGGCCCAGTCCAGGTCAGCGGCCCGCGGACGCTGGGGGCAAACGACAGAACCCATCCTCGCGGCTTCCTTTCGCCTTGGGTGGCGGCCCCGGTACGCAGGTGCTGCGCCGCGGCCTCGGTTCGGCTTCCGCATCCGGACCTTCCGTATCCGGACACTGCGTGCAACCACGACGCCCCGCCGGTCATTCCCGGCCGCCCGTACGTTTCTCCTTCGGCAGGAGTGACAGGGTGCTTCGGTCCGCTTCGTTCCGCTTCGGTCCGCTTCCCGAGGCGGGCGCCGTCCCCCGACACCCGACCCGCCTGTGGGGAGGCCGGAGGGCGTCAGCCGGCGGTGCCGCCCACCCAGCGGGCGACGGCGCCGGTGATCACGCCCATGGCCTCCTCCTCCGTCACCGCCGCCGACTTCGGCAGCGCGAAACCGTGATCGCCGTACGGGACCTCGACGAGACCGGTCCCGGCGGGGAACTCCTCCGGTCGCCCGAACGGGTCCCGTCCGCCCTGGACGACCAGCAGCGGCAGCTCGACCCCGGTCAGCTCCTGCGCGCGGGACTTCTCCGGCTTGCCCGGCGGGTGCAGCGGGAAGGAGAGGGCGAGCACCGCCCGGGCGCCCAGCTCACCCGCCGTACGGCAGGCCACCCGGGCCCCCGCACTGCGACCGCCCGCGATCACCGGCAGCCCCGGCAGCACGAGCGCGGGCCACAGCGCGCTCCAGGCGGCGTCCAGGGTGCGGGGCGCGGGGGCCACCTTCTTGCCCGCCACCCGCCACGGCTGCTCCACCAGCGCCACGCTCACGCCCTCGGCGGGCAGCGCGGCGGCCAGCGCCTGAAGGTCCCGGGCCTCGATCCCGCCGCCCGCGCCGTGCCCGAGCGCCAGCACGGTGTGGGCCTTCTTCGCGTCGTGCCAGGTGATGCGGGCCTCACCGACGGGCGTGGCGACCGTCTCGGCCCGCCCCGCGCTGCCGCCCGGGTGCGCCTGGTCCCTGTTCGTGTGCGCGTTCATGAGAGGCATCCTCCCAGTGGGCGATCCGCATACCGGCCGTCCGACTACCCCAACCGTCCGGCCGACCACCGGTCCGTTCATCAGAAGAGCGTCTCCTCTTCCGGGGCGGGCAGCTCCTTGAGCAGGTGCGGGCCGTTGTTGCGGACGTTGCTGACGTCGGTGGAGACCGGGTGGGCCCGCATCAGGCCGGGCGGGGGCGGGGCGAGCAGCGCGCGGAGCTGCTCGCGGTCGGTGGTGGCGGGGTCGAGCCAGGCGTCCCAGCGGTCCGGGGTGAGCATCAGCGGCATGCGCGGGTGGATGTCGGCCAGCGAGGTGGGTCCGCCCTCGGCGAGCTCGTCCGCGTTGGCCAGCGGGGCCGTCTCCGCGGCTGTGGTGAGCACGGTGCACGTCGCCCACCAGGCCTGCGGGTGGTCGTCGGGCAGCGTCTTGTCACGCCAGAACTCGTAGAGCCCGGCCATCGCCATCACGGGCCGCTCCGCCCCGGCGCCGTCACCGGCCGGGGAGATGAAGTACGGCTGCTTGCGGGGGCGCTTGCGCCTGCCTTCCTGTTCGAGCTTGAGCTCGCCCTCGGCGGTGACCCACTCGTAGTAGCCGTCGGCGGGCAGCAGGCAGCGCCGGGCCACGAAGGGGCGGCGGTAGGCGGGCTTCTCGTGGACCGTCTCCGCCCGGGCGTTGATCATCTTGACGCCCATGTCCGGCGACTTTGCCCAGCCAGGCACCAGGCCCCACTTGAGCGGCCGCAGCTGCCGCACCGGCCGCGGGTCGTCGCTGCCCTTGAGAGGCCGGTCGAGCACCGCGTGGACCTGCTTGGTGGGCGCCACGTTCCAGTCCGGCGCCAACGCCTCCTGCACGTCCCACTCCTCCACGCCGAACAGGGGGACCAGGTCCTCGGCCCCCCGGCTCGCTGCATACCGTCCGCACATGCCTGCAAGACTGCCACGGCACGCGGACACGCCGCCGTGCGTTGACGTGGACAGCAGACGCGGAGCAGCCGCGCCGCCGGGCCCGGGACACGCGGGAGCGCACCCGGGCCGGTGGGCACGGCCGCCCGCGGACCGCACGGCTCGCGCAAGCTGTCCGAGTCGTACGAGACACACGAGTCACACGAGGAGAACGCCGCGAACATGGACAACGCGAGCATCACGGATGTCTGGGACCGCGTCGTGGGCAGCCAGCCGGACCCCGCACAGTGGCTGGTGGTCGCCACCGCCGTCGTGGCGCTGCTCGCCGTGGCGCCGCACGGGGCGTGGCGGATCTCGCGCAACGCCGTCACCATCGCCCACGAGGGCGGGCACGGGCTGATAGCCCTCCTCTCGGGACGGCAGTTGGACGGGATACGGCTGCACTCGGACACCTCGGGGCTGACCGTCTCGCGGGGCAAGCCGACCGGTATCGGCATGGTGCTGACCGCCGCCGCCGGGTACACCGCTCCCCCGCTGCTGGGGCTGGGCGGCGCCTGGCTGCTGGCAGCCGACCACATCACCGCACTGCTGTGGGGCGCCACCGTGCTGCTGCTGGCGATGCTGGTGATGATCCGCAACGCCTACGGGGTGCTGACCGTCGTCGTGGCGGGCGGCGCCTTCGTCCTCGTCTCCTGGCTGACGGGCCCCGAGGTGCAGGCGGCCTTCGCCTACGCGGTGGTGTGGTTCCTGCTGCTCGGCGGGGTACGGCCGGCGTTCGAGCTGCAACGCAAGAGGCGGTACGGACAGGCAGGGGACTCGGACGCGGACCAGCTCTCGCGGCTCACCCACGTCCCGGCAGCGATGTGGCTGTTCCTCTTCCACGCGGTCTCGCTGTGCTGCCTGGCGGGCGGGGGACGCTGGCTGCTGGCGCCGGTGCTGGAACAGCTGTGAGCCCACCGCCGGGAGAGGGCCGGGAGACAGGGGCCGCCGGTACCCCAGCCATTACAGTTGCCCCATGACCGACCAGCACGCACGCCCCGCAGACTCCGCACTCTGGCCCGCGCCGACCGCGCCGGGACGCGTCGAGGCGACCGTCACCGTGCCGGGGTCGAAGTCGGTCACCAACCGGGCACTGGTGCTGGCGGCGCTGTCCGCCGAGCCGGGCTGGCTGCGCCGGCCGCTGCGCTCCCGGGACACCCTGCTGATGGCCGGGGCGCTGCGGACCCTGGGCGTCGGGATCGAGGAGACCGTCTCCTCGGCCTCCGCGTCCCCCACCGCCGGGGTGGACGACGCCGGTGCCATGGGCGAGGCCTGGCGGGTGCTGCCCGGTCCGCTGCGGGGCCCGGCCACGGTGGACGTGGGCAACGCGGGCACCGTGATGCGCTTCCTGCCGCCGCTGGCGACGCTGGCCGACGGGCCCGTCCGGTTCGACGGGGACCCGCGCTCCTACGAGCGCCCCCTGCACGGCGTCATCGACGCGCTGCGCGCGCTCGGCGCCCGGGTGGACGACGAGGGGCGCGGCGCGCTGCCGCTCACGGTGCACGGCGCCGGTTCGCTGACCGGCGGCACCGTGGAGATCGACGCCTCCTCCTCCAGCCAGTTCGTCAGCGCGCTGCTGCTGTCGGGCGCGGGCTTCAACCAGGGCGTCGAGGTACGGCACACGGGCCGCACCCTGCCGTCGCTGCCGCACATCCGGATGACGGTGGAGATGCTGCGGGCCGCCGGTGCCCAGGTGGACGCACCCGAGGACGGCGGGGCGGCGAACGTGTGGCGGGTGCGGCCCGGCGCGCTGCTGGGCCGCGACCTGACGATCGAGCCGGACCTGTCCAACGCCCAGCCGTTCCTGGCGGCGGCGCTGGTCACCGGCGGCCGGGTCACCGTCCCTGACTGGCCCCGGCGCACCACGCAGCCCGGTGACACGCTGCGGGAGATCTTCACGGCGATGGGCGGCTCCTGCGAGCTGGACGAACGGGGCCTGACGCTGACCGGCAGCGGCCGCGTCCAGGGCATCGACATCGACCTGGGCGAGGTGGGCGAGCTGACCCCCGGCATCGCGGCCGTCGCGGCACTGGCGGAGAGCGAGTCGGTGCTGCGCGGGGTGGGCCACCTGCGGCTGCATGAGACGGACCGGCTGGCGGCGCTCGTCAAGGAGATCAACGGGCTGGGCGGCGACGTCACCGAGACCGCCGACGGGCTGCGCATCCGCCCCCGCCCGCTGCACGGCGGCGTCTTCCACACCTACGACGACCACCGGCTGGCCACCGCGGGCGCGGTGCTCGGACTGGCCATCGAGGGCGTCGAGGTGGAGAACGTCGCCACCACGGGCAAGACCCTGCCGGACTTCCCGGCCATGTGGGCGGGCATGCTCGGCGTACCGGCCGGGGCGAGAGCCTGAGAGGGCTCGCCGCGATGCGCCGCTACGGCAAGCACACCGACGAGGACGACATCCGGGTCCGACCCTCCCGCCGGGGCACCCGCCCGCGCACCCACACCCGGCCCAAGCACGAGGACGCGGCCGAGGGGCTGGTGCTGACCGTCGACCGGGGCCGGCTCACCTGCCTGGTGGAGGGCCGGACGATCACCGCGATGAAGGCCCGCGAACTGGGCCGCAAGGGCGTGGTGGTGGGTGACCGGGTGGCCGTCGTCGGTGACCTGTCGGGGGCCAAGGACACGCTGGCGCGCATCGTCCGCGTCCAGGAGCGCAGTTCGGTGCTGCGCAGGACGGCCGACGACAACGACCCCTACGAGCGGGTCGTCGTGGCCAACGCCGACCAGCTCGCCGTCGTCACCGCGCTGGCCGACCCCGAGCCGCGGCCACGGCTGATCGACCGCTGCCTGGTGGCGGCCTTCGACGCGGGCCTGGAGCCGCTGCTGGTGCTGACCAAGTCCGATCTGGCCCCGGCCGGTCCGCTGCTGGAGACGTACGCGCCGCTGGGGCTGCGCTACGTGGTCACCGGCCGGGACGACGACTCGGGCGAGGGAGCCGGCGGCGTCGAGGCCGTCCGCGAGCTGATGCGCGATCAGATCACCGTCTGCGTGGGGCACAGCGGAGTGGGCAAGACCACGCTGGTCAACGCGTTGGTACCGCAGCGGCAGCGGGCCACCGGTGATGTCAACGCCGTCACCGGGCGCGGCCGGCACACCACCACCTCCGCGCTGGCGCTGCCGCTGCCGCCCTCCACCACGGGCGAGAACGGCTGGGTCATCGACACCCCGGGGGTGCGCTCCTTCGGACTGAACCACATTCAGCTCTCGCGCGTCATCCACGCCTTCCCCGACCTGGAGGAAGGGGCGGCCGGGTGCCCGCGCGGGTGCAGCCACAACGAGCCGGGCTGCGCGCTGGACGCGTGGGTGGCCGAGGGGCACGCGGAACCGGCCCGGCTGCACTCGCTGCGCCGCCTGCTGGCCACACGGGAACGCCGCGAAGGGGACTGATCGCTTCCGTCCGGCCGCGGCGGCATACTGGTTTGCCTGCGCTTGACCTGGACCGCATCCGAGGCGCAACGGGAGGAAGAGCACATGGCGTGGCTGCTGGTGATGGTCGCGGGGCTGCTGGAGACGGGCTTCGCCGTGTGTCTGAAGCTCTCGCACGGCTTCACCAAGCTGTGGCCGACCATCGCCTTCTGCGCCTTCGCGCTGGGCAGCTTCGGCCTGCTGACCCTCTCCCTCAAGCGGCTGGACGTGGGCCCGGCCTACGCGGTGTGGACGGGCATCGGTGCGGCGGGTACGGCGATCTACGGCATGGTCTTCATGGGCGACGTCGTCTCGGCCCTCAAGCTGGTCTCCATCACGCTGGTGATCGTCGGCGTGATGGGGCTCCAACTGTCCGGGAGCGCGCACTGACGCCGTGCGCTCACCGCGCCAGCATGGCCCGTACGACCTGGTCGACCCGGCCGCAGGGCTCCTCGTCGTCCCGGCCGCCGCAGGGCGCCACCACATAGGACAGGGCGACCCGTAACCCCGTCTCGTACGCGTGTGCCAGCTCCTGCCGGTCGCGGCCGCCGCCGCACGTGGAGCCGTCCGCCACCGGACCCCGGCGGACGGGATGGTGGCCGACCGGGAGCCGCACGGCCCGCTCCAGCCCCCGCACCGCACGGTCGCACAGCACCCGGGCGAGCTGCTCCGGTTCACCCGGCACGGTGCGGCCGGCGGCCCACGAGGCGGTGGCCGGGGCCAGGGGGCGGGCCGGCAGCGGCATCCGCGAGCCCCAGCAGCCGGTCAGCGCCGCGTGCACGATCGGCTCGCTGCGCGCGGTACGCAGCACCCAGTGCGCCGCGGCGGCACAGCACGCCGCGGGGTCCGCGCCGTCGCGGCGGGCCTCGGTGACCGCGCGGCCCGCACCGTCCAGGAAGTCCTCGACCAAGTGGCTGACCAGCGCCGCGCCCAGCCCTTCCTTGCTGCCGAACTCGTTGTAGAGCGTCTGCCGGGAGACGCCCGCGGCGGCGGCGACGTCGACCATCCGCACGACCGTCCAGGGCCGCGCCCGTACCGCCACATGGGCGGCGTTCAGCAGGGTCTCGCGTGCAGTAGGCATCGTCGCCTCCCCCAGCCCGGAACCACCCCGAAACCGGCACCAACCGACCCGAAGCCCGACAGCCCGGCGTGCGGGACAGAATTGACGCACCGCCATGAGGTGTCAATACGCGGCGCACGCGCATGGCCCTGTGGCCCGGGATCACCCCGCCGGATACTGTGCGGACATGCTGGACTATCACGATGATCTGCGTCTCGCCCACGTGCTGGCCGACGCCGCCGACGCCGCGACCATGGAGCGGTTCAAGGCTCTCGACCTGAAGGTCGAGACCAAGCCGGACATGACGCCGGTGAGCGAGGCCGACAAGGCGGCCGAGCAGCTCATCCGCAGTTCGCTCCAGCGCACCCGCCCCCGGGACGCGGTGCTGGGCGAGGAGTTCGGCACCGAGGGACACGGCCCGCGCCGCTGGGTGATCGACCCCATCGACGGGACGAAGAACTACGTGCGCGGCGTGCCGGTGTGGGCGACGCTCATCTCCCTGATGGAGATGGGCGAGGGCGGCGACCGGCCGGTCGTCGGCGTCGTCTCCGCGCCGGCGCTGCACCGGCGCTGGTGGGCGGCGCTCGGCTCCGGTGCCTACACCGGCCGCAGCCTCTCCAAGGCGACCCGGATCGAGGTCTCCAAGGTCGCCGAGGTGCCGGACGCCTCGTTCGCCTACTCCTCGCTGCACGGCTGGGAGGAGCGCGGGATGCTGGGCGGCTTCATGGACCTGACCCGCGACTGCTGGCGTACCCGCGGCTACGGCGACTTCTGGCCGTACATGATGGTGGCCGAGGGCGCGGTGGACATGTGCGCCGAGCCGGAGCTGTCGCTGTGGGACATGGCAGCCTCCGCGGTCATCGTCGAGGAGGCGGGCGGCAGCTTCACCGGACTCGACGGCAACCCCGGTCCGCACAGCGGCAGCGCGGCGGCCTCGAACGGACTGCTGCACGAGACGCTGCTGAACTACCTGACGGCGTGACCCGGGCCGGCCCCGCACGGCATGAGCCCGGGGCCGCCCCTCCTCCGGGTGGTCCGTACACGCTTCCTTGTTGTGGCCTGCCTCACATGTGACCCTGAAGATGAGCGCGCTTGTGCCTTTGTGAATCGCTTCTCAAGGTGCGGACCGGCCGCGCCGGGGAGCATTCCGCCAAGGAGGTAGCCCCCTCATGCCCGGTCACGTCCAACACGCCATGAGCACCGTCATCCTCACCATCGGCCCCACCCACACGCTGCGCCAGGCAGCACAACTGATGTCGGCCCGCCGGGTCGGTGCGGCCGTGGTCCTCGACCCCGACACCAGCGGCCTCGGCATCCTCACCGAGCGCGACATCCTCGACTCCCTCGGCGCCGGACAGGATCCCGACCGGGAGACGGCCCAGGCGCACACGACCACCGACGTCGTCTTCGCGACGCCCGAGTGGACGCTGACGGAGGCGGCCGCCGCGATGACCCGTGGCGGCTTCCGCCACCTGATCGTGCTGGACGCACGCGAACCGGTCGGCGTCCTCTCGGTCCGCGACATCGTCCGCAGCTGGTCCGACCCGGCGCCCGCGGTGCCCGGCGCCCGGGACGGGCAACTGACTCCCTGACCCGTCCGGCCTGAGCTCCGACCCCTCCGGTCCCTGCGGTGCCGTCCCGACGCACCGGAGGGACCGGAGCCCCATGGCGTCCGGTCCCTCCGGGCTCGTACGGCGAGCGGTCGGTCAGCCGCGCAGGGCCTGGACCGCGGCCTCCAGCCGCTTGCCGTAGTCGGGGTCCGCCCTGCGGAAGTTCTCGATCGCACGCTGGGCGATGTCGTCGCGGGAGACGGCCGCGATGCCGCCCGCGAGGTTGTCGATCAGCCGCTGCTTCTCGTCCTCCGACATGAGGCGGTAGAGGTTCCCGGCCTGGACGAAGTCGTCGTCCTCGGCGTGCGAGGGCGCCGGGTGGTCCTCGGTGGTGCCGCTGACACCCTGCGGCTCCCACAGGGCGCGGCCGGTCTCGGCCGGGCCGCCGAAGCTGTTCGGCTCGTAGTTCTTCGCACCGCCGTGGCGGCCGTCGTACATGACGCCGTCGCGGCCGTGGGTACGGGCCTGGGCGGCCTTCGGCTCGTTCACCGGCAGCAGGTCGGCGTTGATGCCGACGCGGTAGCGGTGGGCGTCACCGTAGGCGAACAGCCGGCCCTGGAGCATCTTGTCCGGGGAGGGGCCGATGCCCGGCACGAAGTGGTGCGGGGAGAAGATCGACTGCTCGGTCTCGGCGAAGATGTTGCGCGGGTTGCGGTTGAGCTCCATCTTGCCGAACCAGTGGATCGGGTAGTCCGCGTGCGGCCACACCTTGGTGAGGTCGAACGGGTTGAAGCGGTAGTTCGCCGCCTCCGCCGCGGGCATGATCTGCACGCCGACGGTCCAGCTCGGGTACTCGCCGCGCTCGATGGCCTCGCGCAGGTCGCGCTGGTGGCTGTCGGGGTCCTTGCCGGCCAGCACCTCGGCCTCGGCCGCCGTCAGGTTCTTGATGCCCTGGTCGGTCTTGAAGTGGTACTTGACCCAGAAGATCTCGCCCGCCTCGTTGCTCCACTGGAAGGTGTGGGAGCCGAAGCCGTCCATGTTCCGGTAGGAGGCCGGGATGCCGCGGTCGCCGTGCAGCCAGGTCACCTGGTGCGTCGACTCGGGCGACAGACCCCAGAAGTCCCACACGTTGTCCGGCTCCTGGGAACCGGTGTAGGGGTCGCGCTTCTGGGTGTGGATGAAGTCGGGGAACTTGATGGCGTCCTTGACGAAGAACACCGGGGTGTTGTTGCCGACGAGGTCGTAGTTGCCCTCCTCGGTGTAGAACTTCAGCGCGAAACCCCTGGGGTCGCGCACCGCGTCCGCCGCACCGAGGTTGCCGGCCACCGTGGAGAACCGCGCGAAGACCTCGGTCTCCTTGCCGACCTCGGAGAGGAACTTCGCCCGCGTGTACGGCGTCACGTCGGCGGTGACGGTGAACGTGCCGTACGCGCCCGCGCCCCGGGCGTGCACGATCCGCTCGGGGATGCGCTCACGGTTGAAGTGCGCGAGCTTCTCCAGCAGGTGCTGGTCCTGAACGAGCACCGGGCCGCCCACACCGGCGGTCTGGCTGTTCTGGTTGTCCGCGACCGGAGCACCGGCTTCCGTCGTCATGGGTCCGGACGTCTCGTCCTGCACGGTCACGTGCGCCTCCTGTGCTTCACATCTGTCCTGTGGGCCAACCACTCGTCACCCTACCTTGGACTTTGTCTAAGTCAAGAAGGAGGCGAAACTCGTACGGGTTCTGCTGCTGGACCGGACCCTGCTAGTCTGGAGCCATGAGTGACCTGCTGGAACGGCTCCGGGACCGCGGCTGGCGGCTCACCGCGCAGCGGCGAGTCGTCGCCGAGGTACTCGACGGCGACCATGTGCACTACACGGCGGACGAGGTCCACGCCCGTGCGGCGGACCGCCTGCCGGAGATCGCGCGTGCCACCGTCTACAACACGCTCAGTGAGCTGGTCGCCCTCGGCGAGGTACTCGAAGTGAGCACCGACGGACGGGCGAAACGCTACGACCCGAACGCGCGCCACTCGCACCAGCACCTGGTCTGTTCCCGCTGCGGCACCATCCGCGACGTCCACCCGACGGGCGACCCGCTGGCCGCCCTCCCGGCGAACGAGCGGTACGGCTTCGCCGTCGCCGAGGCCACCGTCACCTACCGCGGCATCTGCCCCAACTGCGCCGACGCCTAGTACCGCGCCGACACCCGGCACCGTTGCGGCCCGCGCCGCACCCGGAAGGGCCCGCACCCCGTCAGGGTGCGGGCCCTTCCCGCTGCCCCCGGCTCGCACCGGCGCGCGGCAGCGGCTTGCCGCAGCACTCTTGCCGGTATCTGACGGCCCGTCATATCGTCACGGTCGAGGCCGTACGCTTCCCCACCCAGGACGGGGAGTCACATGCCGAAAATCCGCGCCAGCGCCGTCACCCGCCACTTCGGCCGGGGCCCCCGCAGGCTCGCCGCGCTGGGCCCGCTCGACCTGGAGGTGGCCGCGGGAGAGTTCGTCTGCGTCGTCGGCCCCTCCGGCTGCGGCAAGTCCACGCTGCTGCGCATCGCCGCCGGACTGCTGCGCCCCTCCGCGGGTGAACTCGAACTGCGTACCGACGCCGCCCACCCCGCCGCGATGATCTTCCAGGACTACGGCATCTACGACTGGAAGACCGTGCTGGCCAACGTCCGCTTCGGCCTCGATGTCCAGCGCACGCCCCGCAGGGAGGCCGACGCGCGGGCCACCGCCTGGCTGACCCGGCTCGGACTCGCCGACTTCGCCGACGCCTACCCGGCCGCGCTCTCCGGCGGCATGCGGCAACGGGTGGCCATCGCGCGCGCCCTCGCCGTCGAACCGGAGATCCTGCTACTGGACGAGCCGTTCGCCGCCCTCGACGCGCAACTGCGCACCCTCCTGCAGGACGAACTCCTCGCCCTGACCCGGACCACCAGCGCCACCACCCTGTTCATCACCCACAGCCTCGAAGAGGCCCTCGTCCTGGGCGACCGGGTCCTGGTCATGTCCGCACGGCCCGGCCGGGTCATCGCCGAACGCCGCCCGCCCTTCGGCCGCCCCCGCACCGGTGACGTCCGCTCCGATCCCCGTTTCACCGCACTCAAGGACGAGTTGTGGGAACTGCTGCGCGGCGAGCTCGGCCGGTCCGTGCCGTCCGCGCCGGGCCCCGCCCCGTCCACGACCCCCGCACAGGGTGAGGGGGCGCCCGCGTGAGCACCCTGGAGACGTCGCGCCCCGACGAAGGCCGCCTGATACGCCGGCCCGGACCCCGCGAGACGGCGCCGGAGAGGGCCCACCGGCGGCGGCGCACACTGGAGCTGACGCTGGCTGTGGCCGTACCGCTCCTTCTCGTCCTGCTGTGGCAGCTCGCCGCCACCCGCGAGTGGATCGATGCCCGCGTCTATCCCGCGCCCACCGCGGTCCTCGCCGACGGCTGGGAACGCGCCGCCGAGGGCGACCTGTGGCCGGACGTGTGGGCCACCCTCAAGCGGGTGCTGGCCGGGTACGGACTCGGCACGGTGAGCGGCTGTCTGCTGGGCCTGCTGATGGGCGCGCTTCCCCTGGTGCGAGCGGCCCTCGAACCGACGATGGACGCCCTGTACGTGGTGCCCAAACTGGCGCTGCTGCCGATCTTCCTCAACATGTTCGGGCTGGGCGAGGGCCCGCAGATCGCGCTGGTCGCCGCGACGGTGTTCTTCTTCGTCTGGATCTCCACCATGGCCGCCGTGCTCGCCGTCCCCGAAGGGCACCGGGACGCCGGCCGGGTCTTCGGCGCCGGGCGCTGGCAGATGTTCCGGCACGTCCTGCTGCCGGCCTCCCTGCCGTCCGTGCTGGTCGGAGCCCGGATCGCCGCCGGCGTCGCGGTCCTGGTGATCGTCGCCTCCGAGTCCATCGCCGCCTCGGACGGACTCGGCCACCTGATCTTCGACTCCCGGGCGCTCTTCCAGAACGACGTGATGTTCGTCGGCATCCTCTGCGTCGCCGTGCTGGGCGTGCTCTTCTCCGAGCTCGTACGGCTCGCGGGGCGCATCCTCACCCCCTGGGCGCCCCGGGACCGGGGCCGAGGCCAGTCCTGACCACCGACCGGAGGTCCCCGTGCGTCCCTCCTCTCCCACCGTCCGGGCCCCCGCCACCCTGATCGCGGTGGTGGTCGTCCTCGTGGCCGCCGTGACCGGCTGCGCGGCGCAGCGGGACGACGCCCTGGGCACCGCAGACCGCGACATCGAGCCCGTACCGGGATGCGGCGCCCGCGCCTGGACCGACCCCGGCATTCGCGGCGAGAGCCGCGCCCCCGCCCGCTGCGAACCCGGTGCCCCGGCCCCCCGCAAGCTGCGCAGACACCGCAAACTCACCCTCGCCACCAGCACACTGGCCGCCGAGTACGTCGCACCACTGCAGATCGCCCTCGCCAAGGGCGAGTTCGCCAAGGAGGGGCTGGAGGTCGAGGTGAAGGTCCTGCCCACCCCCGAGGCACTGCCGTTGCTCGCCAAGGGCGAGATCGACGCCCTGTGGGCAGCGCCCGAAGCCGCCGTCGTCAACGGCATCGACTCCGGGTTCGACATCCGCTGGGTCGCCGGGAACTTCTCCCCCGATCCGGAGTCCAGAAGCGGCCTGTGGGCCCGGGTACCCAAAGGGGAGAAGCCCTCGTCCGTCTCCCTGGCGGACCGGCGGATCGGAACGCTGATCGGCAAGGGATCGGTGATCTCCTACCCCATGGACAGCATCCTGGCCCGGCACGGCGCCGAGATGAAGTCCATGACGTTCCAGCAGTTGGGCTCATCCGACGTGCTGACCGCCTTCACCGGCGGCGGCATCGACGCCGCCTGGCTGCTCGACCCGGTCTGGCGACGGGTGGACGGCGACGAACGGTATGCCTTCCTGGGCGGCCAGCCTCCCGGCGAGCCCCTGGGCGGGGCCCTGTTCGGGCCCGGTCTGCTGAGCACCGACGTGGACGCCGGCGTCGCGCTGCTGCGGGGCTACATCCGAACGATCAACACCTACTTCGCCGGCGACTACAAGAAGGACCGCGCCTTCGTGGCCGAACTGGCGAAGGCTCTCAAGCAGGACCCCGAGGTGCTCACCGCCGTGCCCTCGCTGCGCATGGACTGGGAGATCCGCAAGGGCACCACGGACCGTCTGCAGAAGGCCTACCGTGACGCCGGCGTCACCGAGGGCAAACCCGTGCCCGAGGCCCGCCTGGTCGACCGGCGGCTCTACGCGGAAGCGGTCGGACACGCACCGTGAAGTGACTCGATGTCCGTCGCACATGGCGAAGGCCCGGATCCGAGGATCCGGGCCTTCGCCTTCAGTAGCGGGGACAGGATTTGAACCTGCGACCTCTGGGTTATGAGCCCAGCGAGCTACCGAGCTGCTCCACCCCGCGCCGTTGTGTGCACTACATTAACGCACCCCGACGACCAGTGCAAATCCCACCCCACAACACCGTCCCCACCCCGCCGGGGACCCGTCCATGGGACCGGTGGGGACCGACCGCGGGATGCCTGCCGCGGGACTGCATCCAGGGAACCGGGAACGTGCGCGGTCCCGGTGTCGCACCCGTCGGGGCAGGGAGTGCGGGCTCGGTGTCGGTCCGGCCCGGGTACGTCGCGTGACCGGGAGGCGCGGGGCACCGGCGCGGTGCCGATCCGCACCCCGAGGTGCTCCGGGGAGCGCTCAGCGCCTGCTGCCGGGGCCGCACCCGATGGCACCTGGGTGTGAAGCAGAGGCCGGTGCCGAGCCGTTCGAGGGCTCGCCTCGGTGGGTGCCGGGGAGGCGAGGCGTGCGGTCCCGGGTGCCTGGGGCCCGCACCGGCGGTGCGGGCCCCAGGGGTCACGCCGTGAGTTCCGCGCGGAGCGCCTCGCGGAGGCGGGCAGCGCGCTCGGCCACCTCGGCGGGGCCCAGCTCGACGGCGCGGGCGCACCAGAACTGGCCCTCGTTCAGCTCTCCTTGCCGGGCGCTGAGGAGCGCGAGCCGCAGCGCTGCCCTGCCGTGCCCCGCCTGTGCGGCACGGGTCCACCACAGGACGGCCTCCTGCTCGCTGCCCTCACGGGCCAGCAACAGCCCCAGGTTGAAGGCACCGTTCGGGCTGCCCGCCTCGGCCGCCGCGCGGTACCAGCGGGCGGCGTCGACGACCTCTCCCCGCGCGGCGACGCACATGCCCAGCCTCACCTGTGCCCGGCGGTGGCCGTGCTCGGCGGCACGCTCGTACCACTCCTCGTACTCGGCCCGCGCCCCTTCCGCGCGGCCGAGTTCGTGGGCGGAGCCGAACTCCCCGGTGTCGCGCCGGGTGACACGCTCCAGCAGCGCGCCGAGCCGGAAGGCGCCCTCGACGCTGCCACCGCCCGCGGCACACCGCAGATGCCGTTCGGCGGCGTGCAGTTCGCCCTCGCGCAGCAGCGCGATGCCGACCTGGAGCGCGGCCTCCGCGTGCCCGGCGGCGGCGGCCCGCTCGTACCAGGCACGCGCGGCACGCTCGTTTCCGCGACCGGCGTGCAGGATGCCCAGGTTGAAGGCGGCATCGACGCTGCCGCCCTCGGCCGCCTTGGAGAACCAGGGTTCGGCGCCCTCGGCGTCGCCGCGCTGCAGCAGCAGCACGGCGAGCGCGTTGGCGGCCTCCCGGTGCCCGGCGTAGGCGGCCCGGCGGTACCACTGCTCGGCCTGCGCGGTGCGGCCCTGGGCGGCACACAGCAGCCCAAGGTTGAAGGCACCGTTGTCGGAGCCGGCGTCCAGCGCGACGCGGTACCACCGCTCGGCAGCCTGCCGTTCACCGCGGTCGGCGTGCAGCGCACCGAGGGCGTTGGCGGCGTTGCCGTCACCGTCCTCGGCCGCGCGGCGCCACCAGACCGCGGCGCTCTCCTCGTCTCCGGCGTCCCGCAGCAGGAAGCCCAGCGCGCAGGCGGCCCGGGCCTCACCGTCCTTCGCGGAGGTGAGGTACCACCGGCCGGCCTCCTTCAGCTCCCCGCGGCCCTCCAGGATGGCGCCCAGGGCGAGCGCCGCTCTGCGGTGACCGCGTGCGGCCGCCTGCCGGTACCAGCGCTCGGCCTCCTCCTCCGCCTCCCGGACGGTGACGGCGTCGGACCGCTCATCCGCCGCCAGCCGGCCGGCTTGCGTACCGGCCAGCTTCCCGACGCGGTAGGCCGCCTCCCGGTGTCCGCGCTCGGCAGCGGCGCGGAACCATTCCTTCGCACCGTCCTCCCCGCGGTGCTCCAGCAGGTCGGCCAGCGCGTAGGCGCCCAGCGCGTGACCGGACTCGGCCGAGAGCCGCAGCCAGTAGTGCGCCGCCGGCTCGTCACCGTGTTCGCGGTGGTGACGGCCGAGCGCGTGCGCTGCGGCGGCCGAGCCGGCGACGGCGGCGGTGCGCCACCATCCCGCGGCCTCTTCCGTGTACCCCCTCTGGTGAAGCAGCACCCCGAGGTTGTTGGCGGCCGCGCGGTCCCCCGCGGCCGTGGCGGCCCGCAGGTGCGGCTCGGCGCCGTCCAGATCCCCCCGGCGCAGCAGTTGTGCCCCCAGCACACTGTCCGCGGCGGTCGTGTCCACGGTTTCGGTGCCGGCAGCTTCGATCGTCGCTGCGGCTGCGGTCTTCTCGGTGTACTCCTCCACATTCAGGCCCGGACCGGGGCGTACCGGGTCCGTCGGCCTTGCCATCTCCCCCATAAGCTCCATCGTCGCACCACCTGCAACCCGCGTACACCTGGTATACCGCAGCCAGTGAGGTCACTTCAGCGGTTTGTCGACTTCCCGATGTAGAGATACCCCAAACCACATCGCGTGACGATCCCCCATACAAGCGAAGAGGTCCGGAGTCTGTTGACTCCGGACCTCTTCGATCCAAGTAGCGGGGACAGGATTTGAACCTGCGACCTCTGGGTTATGAGCCCAGCGAGCTACCGAGCTGCTCCACCCCGCGCCGTTGTGTTCATAACTCTACACCACGCCGCGGGGTGGTCTCACCCGGCTATCCGCTCTCGCCCGACCCGGACTTCCCGTCCGAGCCGGAGCCGCCCTTGCCGTCCTGCGCCTTCTCGGCGTCGGCTGCGTCGCTCAGCGCCTCCTGCAGCGCCTTCTGCTGCTTGCCGTACTCCTCGAAGTCGCCTCGCTTGAGGGCCTTCTGGCCGTCGTCGTAGGCGCGCTGCGCGTCCTTGAGGGCCTGCTCGACCGTCGCGTTGGGCTGGTCGCCTTCCTTCTCCCCGTTTCCTGGGCCGGTCCGCTCGTCGCCCTCGTCTCTGTCCGGCGTGTTGAACACCTTGTTCAGCGCCTGGTCGAGACTGTCCTCGAAGGCGACCCGTTCGCCGTAGGTGACCAGCACCTTCTGCATACGGGGATAGTTCACCCCGGCACCACGGACGTACACGGGCTCGACGTACAGCAGCCCGCCCTCCAGTGGCACGGTCAGCAGATTGCCGTACTCGACCTCCGAGTCACCCCGTCTGATGCGGTTGATGATCTCGGCGATGTCAGGTTCGGAGTTGAACTTGCTCTGCACCTGGGAGGGGCCGGCGACACCCGTGTTCGGCGGGAGTCTGAGCATTCTGATCTTCCCGTAGTCACCACTGCGCGCATCCGCGTTCACGGCCATGAAGGCGCCGAGCGTCTCCCGTTTGTTCGGGTTGAACGTCGTCGTCAGCTGGAACTTCCGTTCCTTCTGGTCCGGCATCTTCAGGCTCTGGTAGTAAGGCGGCACCGCGTTGCCCTTGTGCGTCGGATCGTCCGGCACCTGCCAGCGCTCCGAGCCGCTGTAGAACTGCGACGGCGACGTCACGTGGTAGGTCTGCAGCAGCTCACGCTGCACCTTGAACAGATCCTGCGGATAGCGCAGGTGATCCATCAGATTCTTGCTGATGGCGTCCTTGGACTCGACCGTGCCGGGGAAGGCCTTCATCCACGTCTTGAGGACGGGGTCCTTCTTGTCCCACTGGTAGAGCTTGACCTTGCCGGTGTAGGCGTCCACGGTCGCCTTGACCGAGTTGCGGATGTAGTTGACCCGGTTCTGCTGGGCCACCACCGACCGCTGCCCGTCGGTGAGGGAGTCCTGCGTGGTGTCCCCCAGCGTGGTGCGCGACGCGTAGGGATAGCCGTTCGAGGTGGTGTACGCGTCCACGATCCACTGGACGTGGCCGTCGACGACCGCCGGGTACGGGTCACCGTCGATGGTCAGCCAGGGGGCGACCGATTCGACGCGCTCCTTCGGCGTGCGGTTGTACAGGATCCGCGAACCCTCGCCGATCGCGCCCGAGTACATGATCTGCGGTTCGTTGAAGTTCACCGCGTAGGCGGCGCGGTTGACCGGGTTGGACAGGTCGACGCCGCTGTCACCCTTGTAGGTGTACGGCTTCTCGCCCTTGTTGTCGGCGTAGTCCAGTTCCTTCTGCGGCCCGCCGACGATGGCGTACTTGTCGGTCTTCTCGCCGTAGTAGATCCGGCCCTCGTACTTGTCCTTGGTCAGATCCCCCTTGGGCGGCAGGTCCTTCTCGGTGAAGTCCGGCGCACCGTCCTTGTCCACCGAGGTGCCCTTGGCAGCGACCATGCCGTAGCCGTGGGTGTACTTGAAGTGCTCGTTGATCCAGTTCTTCTCCGGGATACCGTCCGTGTTGATCTCCCGGACGCCGACGACGGTGTCCTGCTCCTTGCCGTTCTTCTTGTAGCGGTCCACATCCAGCGTCTGCGGGAACTGGTAGTAGCCGCGCACCTGCTGCTTCTGCTGGTACGTCGGCGAGACCACGTTCGGGTCCAGCAGCCGGATGCTCGCCGTGGAGTCCGCCGCCTCCCGCAGGTCGCCGTCGTCGGCCTTGCTCTTGCCGCTGTAGTTGCGCACCTGGGCGTCGTCGATGTCGTACGCCTTGCGGGTGGCATCGATGTTCTTCTTGATGTAGGGCGCTTCCTTGGCCTGCTCGTTCGGCGAGACCTGGAACTTCTGCACCAGCGCCGGATACAGCCCGCCGATCAGGATGGCCGACAGCACCATCAGGCCGAACCCGATCACCGGGAGCTGCCAGGTGCGGCGCCAGATGGTGGCGAAGAACAGCAGCGCGCAGATGATGGCGATGATGAACAGGATCGTCTTGGCGGGCAGGAAGGCGTTGGCGTCGACGTACTTGAGACCCGTCCAGTTGTCCGTCGCCTTGAAGTCACCCGACTTGACCGCCAGTCCGTACCGGTCCAGCCAGTAGGCCACCGCCTTGAGCGCCACGAAGACGCCCAGCAGCACCGACAGATGCCCGGTGGCCTGGGCCGTCGCCCGCGCGCCCGGGGTGGTGACGCGCAGCCCGCCGTAGAGGTAGTGCACCAACGCGGCCGCCAGCAGCGAGAGGATCGCGGCGGCGAAGCCGAAGCTCAGCAGGAACCGGTAGAAGGGCAGGTCGAACGCGTAGAACGAGACGTCCTTGTGGAACTGCGGGTCCTTGGTGCCGAAGGCGACGCCGTTCACCCACATCAGCCAGGTGCGCCACTGGCCCGCCGCGGACGCGCCGGAGATCAGCCCGATGAGGGCCGTGACGGCCAGCAGCACCCACTTCTTGTAGGGCGCCAGCCCCATGCGGTAGCGGTCGAGGCTCTGCTGCTCCAGCGACATGGCGCTGAGCGGCGGACGCAGCCGGTGGGCCAGCCAGATGTTGAACCCGACGGCGAGGGCCATCAGCAGGCCGAAGACGGCGAACAGGCCGATCTTCGTCCACAGGGTCTTGGTGAAGACCGAGCTGTAGTCGACCGAGCGGTACCACAGCCACTCGGTCCAGAACCCGGAGAACATGACGAAGAGCATCGCCAGGACGACCAGCACGCCCGCCGTCATCAACAGGGTCCGGGCACGCCGGGATGGCCGGCCCACTCTGATCCGTGGTCCGGAGGGACCCCCACCGGAGCCCCGGTCCGGCATCTGGAAAGCCAAGGTGCGCACCTCGAATATCGGCGTTTTGTGAAGCAAATATGCTGGGCCCGCATCGTACGGCCCACCTAAGCAACTTACCGAGGCTTTACCCAGTTCCCGTTTCCGGGGTCCAAGTCCTCCTTCCCGCGGCGGAGGCGGCACGATATGGGGATGAGCAACCTCCCCCACGAGGGCACCCCCCTCGCATCCCGACCCCTGACCCGTGCGGTGCTGGAGATCGACGAGTACGCCGCGGGGCTGGGCTGGGACCAGCCCGCACGGCTCTTCGCACTGGTCGACACGGAACGCCTGCGCACCGAGGAGCCCGGCCTGGCGCAGCAACTCGGCATGGACGAGCAGGCCGAGGACACCCCCAGCGGCTCCCTCACCCCCGTCGAGCAGGACGAGATCCCCTCCGGAGTCCCGCTGGACGAGTTCCTGGGCACCATCGCCTGGCCCGACGCCGTCGCCGGCTGCGCGCTCACCGTGGAGCGGCTCATGCTGCCGCCGTCCGCCGAGTCGGCCGTACCCGAGGACCTGGACGGCGACGCGCTCACCCGGTGGGTCGCCGAGCACCCGGAGCGCCAGGAGGTGCGGATGACGGTGGCGGTCGTACGCGGCGGAGAGCGGGAGTCGGCACTGCGGCTGCGGGAGAAGGACTCGGCCACCGAGGTGCTCACCGGCGCCGACCTGGTGCCGGGCCTCGCGCAGGCACTGGCGGCGACGTTCGAGGAGTGAGGGGATCCGGGCCGGCGTCTTGGGTGGGCAGGCCGCTGCCGTCCCGGCGCCGGCCGCCGCGTTGACGGCGACGTGCACAGGAGATGGACAGGAGGTCGCCAGGAGGTGGACAGCGTGCCTAGTGCACCGTGCACCGGGTGAGGTCGTCCGTATGCCCCGTACGGATCTTCTTCAGCGAGCTGAGGGCGTCGTCCATGGACGACGTCTTCACCAGGGTCAGCCCCTCGGGCTTGTTCTTGGCCGCGGTGGCGCAGTTGCCCGCCGGGGTGAGGAAGAACCGGGCGCCCTTCTTCCGGGCGGCCAGCGTCTTCATCTGGATGCCGCCGATCTCGCCGACCTTCCCGGCGTCGTCGATCGTGCCGGTGCCGGCCACGAACTTCCCGCCGGTCAGGTCGGTGGGGGTCAGCTTGTCGACGATGCCCAGCCCGAACATCAGCCCGGCGCTGGGGCCCCCGATGTCGGCGAGCTTGATGTCGACCTCGAACGGGAAGACGTGCGTGAGCGTCGTCGTGATGCCCACCCGGGCGGCGCTCTTGCCCTTCATCTTCCCGGTGCGCACGGTGACCTTCTCCGCCTTCTTGGAGGAGAGCTTCTTGCCCTTCTTCTGGGCGGCCTTCACCTCGTCGGCCGGGACCACGGTGAAGGAGACCTTCTCCCCCGGCTTGTGCGCACGGACCACCATTCCGACATGCTCCGGCTTGGAGACCGGCTTCCCGTCCACCGCCGTGACGACGTCCCCCGCGTGCAGCCGCTTGTGGGCGGGGGCGCCCTTCTCGACCGAGCCGACGGCAACATAGGAGCTGACCGGCTGCTTCAGCTCCTTGAAGGCGGCAACCTTCGCGCTCTCCTGGGAGGCGGTGAACTCCTCGGCGTTCTGCTGGTCGACCTCCTCGGCCGACCTGTCCTCCGGGTAGAGCGACTTGTGCGGGACGACGAGGCTGTCGTCACTGATCCAGCCGGACAACGCCCCCAGCAGCGTCATGTGGTACTCGGAACCGGTGACACGGACCGTGGTCATGTTCAGGTGACCGGAGGTGTCGTACTCCTTCGGCTCTCCCTTGTGGCCGGGCCGCTTCTTGATGTTGAGCACCGGATCCCCACCGTGCTCCCCCAAAGTGTTCACCGTCGGACCCGGTGACATCTCCGCGTAGGGCACCTCGATGAGCACTCCGGCGCAGAGCATCGCTATGAGCAGCAGCGTGGAGGCGAGCAGGGTCGCGGTGCGGCGAGGCATGGCACGACAGTACGGGACGGTCCTGTCAGTCGGCGCCCGGGGCCGGTCCGTCCGGGGCCGCATGAGCCAGCGCCCCGGCGGGGGCCAGCGCGGCCTCCTGCGGATCCATGCGGGCGCTCTGGGAGACCGTCGGCCCGGCCTGGTGCCCCTCGGATGTGCCGACTGCTCCGGGCGGGGCCGGGTACCGGACCGCCGAGCCCGGGCGGGAGGGGGCAGCCTTTGCGCCGGAGCGCTCCATGGCGGCACGGAAACGTTCGTATCCGGCGACGCCCAGAGTGTCGGGCATCTTGGCGCGGCGCCGCCCGGCCCAGCCTCCCCACAGGGCGGCCGCCACAGCGGCGACGACCGGAATGAGCAACCAGGCGAGAGCCGCCATCGGGACCTCCCGACCCCTCGAACGCGCCTTCCGGGCATGCGGCCCGGCGGCCGGCAGACCGGCCGATGAGCAGATTAACCGTCGGTGTTCCAACGGTCCGCCCAGACACACGGTTACGCAACCGGAGAACGCCGCACCCACGTACCCGGACCCGTCCACCGAACGGCTTCCTGGGCGCTCCCGCGGGGGCACCGGCCGAACCGGAAAGCAGGCAGCCGGACCGGGCAGACTAGGCGCCGACCCACTCCTCCGTGCCGTCGGAGAACGTCTGGTGCTTCCAGATCGGCACTTCGTGTTTGAGGTCGTCGATGAGTTTGCGGCAGGCGTCGAACGCTTCCGCCCGGTGCGGGCAGGAGACGGCCACCACCACCGCGAGGTCGCCCACGTCCAGATCCCCGACGCGGTGCACGGCGGCGAGGGCCCGCACCGGGTGGTCGGCCGCGACCTTCTCCGCGACGCGGCGCAGCTCGGCTTCGGCGCTGGGATGCGAGGAATAACCCAGACGGGCGACATCGCTGCCGCCGTCGTGATCGCGGACCGTGCCGACGAAGAGCGCCGTCCCGCCCGCCGCGTGGTCGCCGACCGCGGTGAAGACCTCGTCCACGGACAGCGGCGCCTCGCGGACCTCCAGCAGCCTGATGGGGTCCTCGGAGCCCTGCTCACCAGGGTGGTCGGGGTGCGTACTCCGGTCGCCACCCGCGGCGTCGTACGTCTGTGCCATACCGGTCATGCTGCCCTACCCGCCTCGAAACCGGAACATCCGACTGTCGCGCCCGCCGGCCGGTTGCCCCTCGTACAGCCGGTCACAGTCCGCGCCGCTTGCGTGCCCGGCGCACCAGTGCCGCCGTACCGATCAGTGCGACGGTGGCACCGGCCGCACCGGCTGCCGTCGCCGCCTCCGTGCGGCCCAGCCGCCGCCCGGCGACGGTGTGCCGGCCCGCCACCTCCTCCAGGAGCGCGGCCAGCACCTCCTCGTTCGTCCACCGGGGCCGCCAACCCGCGTCGTGCAGCCTGCTGCCGCTGACGACCCAGGGATGCATCGTGTAGGCGAGGTCGGCCGCGGGTGAGGGGGTCAGGCCGAGCCGGTGCAGCCGGGAGGCGGCCCCCAGGGCGACGCTGGAGGGCAGCTCCATGCGCCGCATCCCCGTCAGCTCCTCGACCTCCTCCTGCTCCAGCCATCCGTCGCAGCCGACGGCCACCTCGCCCTCGACCCTCTCCAGCGCCGCGTACTCAAGAGCCGTGACCAGGTCCTCGACATGGCAGAACTGCCAGCAGGGCCGCGACCCGGCGACCACCAGCAGCCGCGGCGACTCGAAGTGCCGCGTCAGCGTGGTGTCCGCACCGGCACCCACCAGCACAGCGGGCCGCACCACGGTCACGTTCAGTCCCGGATGGGCACGAGGAGCGCGCCGTGCCAGGCGTTCGATCTCCATCAGATCCCCGACGCCGGTGGCGTCCGCGGTCGCCCGCAGCTCCGCCTCCTCGGACAGCGGTACGTCGTTGTCCTGGAGCGCCCCGTAGACCATCGCCGAGGTGCACAGGACCACGCGGCGCACGCCTGCCGCGGCGGCAGCCGTCAGCACCGTCTGCGTGCCGCGCACGTTGTAGGCGGTGCGGGCGGCCGGATCCGTCTCCAGGTCGAGATCGAGGGCGAGGTGGACGACGACGTCCACCGGATCCCCGTCCCCCCGCAGCCGGTCGGCGATGGCCGGATCGCGCACGTCCAGCGTGTGCCACTGGGCCTCGCTCACCTCGCCCCGCCGCTCGTCGAGGGCGATGACCTGCTTGATCTCCTCGGAGGCCGCCAGCCGCTCGGTGAGCAGCGCGCCGACCCCCGCGGCGGCGCCGGTGACGGCGACGGTCGGGGTTCGCGCTGCGCGAACGTGGGGCTCGGAGGAACTCACCGGGCGTCTCCAGTGGTTGTTTCTGGTACGAGGTGCGCAGGCTCCATCCTGCCTGACTGGTGTCTAGGCTGGGGGCAGAGCCCGCAGATCGCACCGAGGACATGCGCAAGCGCGAGACATCCGCGGCACACGCCGCGGACCGCCCCGCAACCACCAGACCGTCCGACGAGACAGAGCCGAGGAAACCCGTGAGTGACACCCCATTCGGATTCGGCGTACCTCCCGAGGAGCCCGAGGACGGGGACGACGGCAAGAAGAAGCCGGGCGGCGGACAGCCGGGCGGCGGGCAGCCCAACCCGTTCGGTTTCGGCGGCGGTACCGGCTCCGGAGCGGACAACCCGCTGGCCGCGATGTTCGGCTCGCTGGGCGGCGGGCAGGGCGGGGGCTTCGACCCGAGCGACCTGGGGGCCGCCTTCCAGAAGCTGGGCCAGATGCTCTCCTACGAGGGCGGCCCGGTGAACTGGGACATGGCCAAGGACATCGCCCGTCAGACCGTGGCGGCAGGCGCGCAGGACGGTTCCAAGGACGCCTCGGTCAGCTCCCAGGACCGCGCGGCCGTCCAGGAGGCGGTACGCCTGGCCGATCTGTGGCTGGACGGAGTGACCTCGCTGCCGTCCGGTTCCGGTACGGCGGTGGCCTGGAGCCGCGCGGAGTGGGTCGAGGCCACCCTGCCGGTCTGGAAGGACCTGGTCGACCCGGTCGCCGAGCGCGTCGGCACCGCCATGGGCAGCGTGCTGCCCGAGGAGATGCAGGCGATGGCGGGCCCGCTGCTGGGCATGATGCGCTCCATGGGCGGCGCCATGTTCGGCACCCAGATCGGCCAGGCCCTGGGGGTGCTCTCCGGTGAGGTCGTCGGCTCCACCGATGTCGGGCTGCCACTGGGCCCCGCGGGCAAGGCGGCGCTGCTCCCGGTCAACATCGAGGCACTGGGCAACGGCCTGGGCATCCCCCAGGAGGAGGTCCGGCTCTACCTCGCCCTGCGGGAGGCGGCGCACCAGCGGCTGTTCGCCCACGTGCCGTGGCTGCGCTCGCATCTCTTCGGCGCCGTGGAGGGGTACGCACGGGGCATCAAGGTGGACACCTCCAAGCTGGAGGACGTCGTCGGCCAGCTCGACCCGCAGCGCCCTGAGGAGCTGCAGGAGGCGCTTCAGCAGGGCATGTTCCAGCCGGAGGACACCCCGGAGCAGAAGGCCGCCCTCGCCCGGCTGGAGACCGCGCTGGCCCTGGTGGAGGGCTGGGTGGACGCGGTGGTGCACGCCGCCGCGGAGCCACACCTGCCGTCCTCTTCGGCGCTGCGCGAGACGCTGCGCAGGCGGCGCGCCTCGGGCGGGCCCGCCGAGCAGACGTTCGCCACCCTGATCGGTCTGGAGCTGCGGCCACGGCGGCTGCGGGACGCCTCCCGCCTGTGGGCGTCGCTGGCCGACGCACGCGGTACCGAGGGGCGCGACGCCCTGTGGGAGCACCCGGACATGCTGCCCACCGCCGCGGATCTGGACGACCCGGACGCCTTCGTCCACCGCGAGCAGCCGGACTTCTCCGAGCTCGACCGGATCCTGGGCGACGCGGCCGCGCAGGCCGGCACCCCGGGTACCGGGAGCGGCGCGAGCACCGAGGACGACGGGAAGGCGCGGGACAACACGTCCGAGGGCCGGACAGAGGGCGAAAAGGGCCACGGTGGACAGGCCGACGGCGGGGAAGGTGACGAGGGCACCGGCGAAGGAAAGCGGTGAGCACGCCTTCGGCAGGTCTCCACGAGAACGCCGAGCACGTACTGGCCCAGTGGCGTGACCCCTGTGGTGACGCGCTCCAGGAACAGCTCCGCAAGGAGTACCTGATCCACCTTGCCGCGCACCCGGACGGCATGTGGAAAGCGTGCTCCGCGGGGCACCTGACCGCCAGCGCTCTGGTCGTCGATCCGGGCAGCGGAAAGGTGCTGCTGACCTTGCACCGGAAGCTGAAGATGTGGCTCCAGATGGGCGGCCACTGCGAGCCCGAGGACGCCACCCTCGCCGAGGCGGCGCTGCGTGAGGCCGCCGAGGAGTCGGGGATCGCAGGACTGGCCCTGATGCCCGGCGGCCCCGTCCGGCTGGACAAGCACCACACCCCCTGCGCCTGGCACCTGGACGTCCAGTACGCGGCTCTCGCCCCGGAGGGGGCCGTGGCGGAGATCAGTGACGAGTCCCTGGACCTGCGCTGGTACGCCTTCGACCAGGTCGCCGGCGTGGCCGACGACTCCGTCGTACGTCTCACCACAAGGACGGTCGCCGCACTGCGGGCCGGACACCGCCCCGACGTGCAGACCCGGCACCGTGCGGGCGGGCCCGGGAGCGCCTGACGGGGTGCACCTGGCTGCAGACCGGGCCGGGCCTTCGCGGAGCGTTCAGGACTCGCTCTGTTCCGCCCCGTCGACCGGTAGGTGCGGCAGGCGCTCCGCCGCCGCGACACCCTCCAGGTAACCGCGCGCCCGCTCGGTGCGCGGATACGCCTCCAGCAGCCGCCAGAAGCGCGGGCCGTGTCCGGGCACGAGCAGGTGCGAGAGCTCGTGCAGCAGCACGTAGTCGAGGACGTATTCCGGCATCCCCTGGAGCCGGTGGGAGAGGCGGATGCTGCCCTCGGCAGGGGTGCACGATCCCCACCGGGTGTTCTGGTTGGTCACCCAGCGCACCGAGGACGGGCACGCGTGCCCGTCGAGATACTGCTCGGACAGCTGAGCCGCCCGCCGGGCGAGGTCCCCGTCGCCGAGCATCCGCCGGCTCTCCTGCGCGGCGAGCTTGTCGAGCATCACGCCGACCCAGCGTTTCTCCTCGTCAGCCGTCATCCGGGCCGGGAGGAGCACGACGGTGCGATCCCCTTCACGGTAGGCGGACACCGTGCGGCGTCGACGCGCACTGCGGCGCACCTCGACCGCGCTCTGACGGGCACTGCTGGTTCTGTACAGCGGGTCGGCGGACACGCCTCGACGTTACCCGCTGGCAGCGGCGGAAGTCCCCGCTCCGACCTCGCTCAGGGGGGAAAGCCCGCGAAACGCCGCCCGGGGCCCCACACGGCCGCGGCACAGCCGAACCGGGCGACGCGCGCCCGACGAGAAGCGCCCCGCATTCGTACGACTAACGCGGACGCCTGTGGACAACCCGCTCCGCCGTTTCCGCCGCAGACCGCATGCTGTCTGCGTGACCGGCTGATGATCGGCTCCGGCAGCACCCCGAGGCGCTCACCGGCAGTTACCGATGCGGTACGACCGGCACGGCGCCGCTCAGCACCGGGACCCGGCAGGGGAAATCGGTCGGCGCAAAGGTGGTCGCTCCCGCAGCGTACGGGCTGGGGCAACGCGTCGCTGCGGCAGCGACCGGCACAGAGAACCGAAGAGAACAGCAGAAGACGCAAGACGTTCCCGCGCAGCTTCGGCTGCGACGAGGAGTGACGGCAGTGCCGGGCCTCGACGGCCCGGCACAGAGAAGAGGGGACGGCATGCATCCGATGATCAAGCCCGCGCTGCGACGCGGCTGGCGCGACAGGGAGACCGTGCAGTACGGGGTAGCGCCCGCGCACGCAGTGCTGCTGGGGCCGATGGGAGACGCCACCGCGGCGTTCATGGAGCTGATGGACGGCACCCGCAGCATGGAACGCCTCAAGCAGGAGGCCCACCGGCTCGGCCTCGCGCCCCAGACACCCGACAAGCTCACCGAGCGGCTCACCACGGCCGGCGTACTCGACGACGCGACAGCCGACCGCGCCGCCTCCGCCGCCGTCACCGACCGGTTACGGCCGGACCTGGCGTCGCTGTCCGTGGTGCACCGCGAGCCGGGCGGCGCGGTGCGCAGGCTGGCCGCACGGCGGGCAGCCCGCGTCCAGGTGCGGGGCGCCGGTCGCGTGGGCGCGGCGGTGGCGACCACACTGGCCGCAGCCGGGGTCGGCCAGGTCGACGTCGTCGACGGCGGAGTCGTCGAGGAGTGGGACACCGCCCCCGGCGGCATCCCAGCGGCCCAGGCCGGGATGCGGCGCGACGCCGCGGCGCGCGGCACGGTCCGGCAGACCCGTGCCTGGAGGAGCAAGTCACGGGGACGGATCGACCTGGTGATCATCGCGCCGCGCGACGGCCTGGACGCCTACGCACCGGACCCGGAGCTCTCCGAGCGGTTCATGACCGCACAGACACCCCACCTCTACGGCGGCGTCGTGGAGGCAACCGGCGTGGTGGGGCCCCTCGTCCTGCCCGGCTCCTCGCCCTGCTCCGACTGCCTGACCCGCACCCGGACCGACCGGGAGCCCAGCTGGCCGATGCTCGTAGGCCAGTGGCGGACGGCCAACAGACGACGCACCGGGGTCCCCGCCTGCGATGTCGCCCTGGCTACGGTGGTCGCCGGTGCCACGGCCTCCTACGCTCTCAGCTACCTCGACGGGGACGGCGCCTGCGCCGCCGGTTACCGCCTCCGCTTCGCACTGCCCCATCTGCTGCCCGACACCGAGCAGTTCGCCGCGCACCCCGAGTGTCCGTGCGGTGCCGCTTCGGTGAGCGCCCCCACCGCGGACTCCGGGAACCCGGACCCGCACGCCACAATGGCCGGGTAGCCCGCACCACAATGACTCCAGTAGCTGTCGTCCTCGGCGCTGTCCCGGCAGAGCCGTCAGGGAGTTGGAGGGACGCATGTCTGATCTTCCCCGCAAGGCGGTGACGCGTACGGCGAAGCTGGCCGCCCTGCCGCTGGGCTTCGCGGGCCGCTCCGCCTGGGGGCTGGGCAAGCGCCTCGGCGGCCTCTCCGCGGACCTGGTCGGCCAGGAGCTGCAACAACGCACCGCCGAGCAGCTCTTCAAGGTGCTCGGCGAACTCAAGGGTGGCGCCATGAAGTTCGGCCAGGCCCTCTCGGTGTTCGAGTCGGCGCTCCCCGACGAGCTCGCCGGTCCCTACCGCGCCACCCTCACCCGCCTCCAGGAAGCAGCCCCGCCCCTGCCCGCTGCCACGGTGCACACGCTGATGGCAGAACGGCTCGGGCCGCAGTGGCGCAGCCGGTTCGCCGAGTTCGACGACCAACCGGCGGCAGCCGCCTCCATAGGCCAGGTCCACCGCGCGGTCTGGCACGACGGCCGTGACGTCGCGGTGAAGGTGCAGTACCCCGGCGCGGGCGAGGCCCTCGTCTCCGACCTCGCCCAACTCGGGCGCTTCGCCCGCCTGCTGGGCCCCCTCGTCCCCGGCATGGACATCAAACCGCTGCTCACCGAACTCCACGACCGGGTGACCGAGGAGCTGGACTACCGCCTGGAGGCAGAAGCCCAGCACGCCTACGCCCAGGAGTTCACGGACGACCCGGAAGTCCTCGTCCCCGACGTGGTGCACCAGGGCGAGGACATCCTCGTCACCGAGTGGCTGCCGGGCACACCCCTCTCCCGGGTGATAGCCGACGGCACCCAGGAAGAGCGCGACCGGGCCGGACAGTTGCTGAGCCGCTTCCTCTTCTCCGGCACCGCCCGCACCGGTCTGCTCCACGCCGACCCGCATCCGGGCAACTTCCGTCTGGTGACGGACGGCAGTACCGCGCCCGAGGACTGGCGGCTGGGCGTGATGGACTTCGGGACCGTCGACAGGCTGCCCGGCGGCCTGCCGCCCACCATCGGCACCGTGCTGCGACTCACACTCGACGGTGACGCGGAGAGCGCCTACACCCTGCTGCGGGACGAGAGCTTCGTCAGGGAAGAGATCGACCTGGAGCCTGAGGCGGTCCGCGAGTATCTGCTGCCCATTCTCGAACCCGCCTGCGTGGAGGAGTTCACCTTCACCCGGGAGTGGATGCGCAGCCAGGCCGCCCGGATTGCCGACCCCCGCTCCCCCGCGCACCAGCTGGGACGCCGGCTCAACCTGCCGCCCTCCTACCTGCTGATCCACCGTGTGACGCTCAGCACCATCGGTGTGCTGTGCCAACTCGGCGCCACGGTGGAGATGCGGGACGACATGGAGAGCTGGGTCCCCGGCTTCGCCCCCGGCGCCCCACCGGCACCGTCAGCCGACCCCGACGAACCGGAGCCCTCCGAAGCAGCCCTGTAACCGCCCGGCCCCGGCGCCGGACCACCAACGGCGAAGAGCCGGGGCACAGGCCCCGGCTCTTCGGTGAAGGTGAGTGAGTCACTGCATGACGGCCATGGCCAGAGCGCGGCGCGCCCGGTTGGTGGCCCGTTCGGCCCGGCGCTGCAGGCGGCGGGCCGTCCGCAGCCGCAGCGCCCGGCGTTCTGACTCGGCCTCCTGCAGTCTGTCGTGTATGTGCACCCTCGCCAGGCTTTCTGGCATGAGTTGCATGTCGCGGTTCCTGTTCTGACGGACGAGCGTCGCGTCGGAGGGAGAGCGAGTGGTGATCTTGTGGGTGGATGTCATCGTCGGATCCTGCTTCGTGAGGTGGCGCGTGCGTGGGTCCAGCGCCGACGGGTGATCGATCGTTCCGGCAGCCGTCGTCCGGCGGATGGCCGAACTGCGACGGCGGGAGCTCATGCCGTCACCGGGTTCTTGCGCGGACGCCCCCGCGGACGCTTGCGCGGAACGACGACGCCCTGGACGAACAGTTCGCCGCCCCAGACGCCCCAGGGCTCTCGGCGGTCCTTGGCGCCGGCGAGGCAGGCCTCCCGCAGCGGGCAGGTCTGGCACAGGGACTTGGCGTACTCCACGTCCGCCGGGGCCTCGGCGAAGAAGACCTCCGGGTCGTAGGAGCGGCAGGGAACATCGACGCCGAGACGCTCGATCGCGTCGTCGAGCTCGGTGAGAGTGAACAGCGGGGCGGTCAAGGAGTCCTCCGTGGAGACGTCAGGCGGCAGAGAAGGCGCGGGGCGCAACGGGTTGGGGTGCGTCTCGGTGTGCACTTCGGTTCTTCCTGTCTGTCGTGTGTCTGTTGTCGTGTCGGTCCGGCTGGTGGCCGGTCGGGCAAACAGAAGGGCCGCGGATCCCGGTGTGGGTTCCGCGGCCCTGGAAGGTGCCGACCTGATCTGCCGATCAGGCTGGATCTCTCCAGGGATGAGGCCCACGGAAGGCCCACATGCCGTAGCGCTGCGTCTTCTGGCGTCCCTCGCCGGCACCGTTGGCCGCGAAGCCACTGGCAAAGGCCACTGCTGCCACTGCCGGTGCTGCTACCGCGGGTGCCTGGGTCGGTCGCTCATTGCCGCCCAGAACGACACCGGGCAGACCGGTGCCGTGGAGGCGGGAGCCGAGCAGGCAGGTGCGGATGACCGAGTGATCGGTCATTTTGATCTTCGTCATGATCGTGGCCACTGGTCTCCGCCTCCTCTCGGCGTCTCGGGGACCGGCTGCGAAGCCGGTCCGAAGATGTTCAGGACTGAGTAGAGCATGGAAAGCGCGAGCCGAAAAGGCCCGCCCTCTCCATGTCCGGAAGGCTATGAGGCTCCGCACGGCGGGCGCAAACCATTTTCCGCGGCTTTCTGTCACAGCTTCTGTGACAGAGTACGACTGAGCGCTTCAGTTGGCTCTTGAGCGCAAGGATTGGGCCTGGCTGAGCGCCCAAGGTGGCCCTCACGGGGGGAAGGGCGCCATGCCGGAGGCAGGCTGCGATGTGTTCGAGGACCGATGACTTCTGGCTCTGCGTGTTGTCTGCAGTGCAAGAAGCACCAAGAACGCGCTGTGGAAGCAGGTGATTCTCATGGACGTGACTCGCGTACTGATGGTCTCTCCGGTACGGAACATCGACACCGCCGTGGCCTGGTATGAACGGCTGCTGGGCCGTCCGGCGGACCTCCGGCCGATGCCGTCGCTGGCCGACTGGCACCTCACCGCAAGCGGTTGGCTCCAGGTCTTCGAGGACCCGGCACACGCCGGTTCTACGCTGCTCAACCTGGAGGTGCCCGCGTTGGACGAGGCGCTGTCCGAGCTGGCCGAGGGCGGGCTTACGGCGGGGCCGGTGCAGACCGGCGGCGAGCGTGTCCGGTTCGCCGCCTTGGAGGACCCGGACGGCAACCTGGTAACCCTGCTGGAGAACCCGGTGGCGTAATCCGCCCTGTCGTGGCGGAGACTGCGTGCCCGCCCGAGCCGCGGGGCGCCGTGGGCCGCGCCGCCCGGCTCGGCGTCAGCGACCCCGAGCAGCGAGCACCCCTTCGCCTCAAATTCGCCTCAGAACACCAGTTCACAACCTTGTCACCACCCCACGGGCCAACCCCGGGCGCCGAGCCGCGCCGACCACGGCGCTCAAGGGCCAACTGAAGCGCTCAGTCGCACAAAGGCCGGAGGGCGTGCAGGGCTCCTTCCCCCTCCCCCCACCCCCACCCTCCTCCGCCGCCTCTCCTAAGTCACGGACCCTTGTCGTCCGCCTCTTCCTCCTCCGCCTCGTCGGCCTGGGCTTCGGGGTTGCCCTTCCGCCGGGTCCGGTCCTCGTCGGTACGCTCACGCGGGGCCTGGTCCTCGGGGGGACGTCCGGTTCGCGCCGTGGCCTCTTCCTCGTCTTCCTCGTCTTCCTCGTCTTCCTCGTCCTCGTCCGTGCGCGGAAGCTCCTCGCCCGCGCACAGGGCCAGGACAGCGGGGCCGAACTGCTGGAGCTTGCGGGCGCGGACGCCGGAGATCCGGGACAGCGCGGCCTCGTCGCCGGGGACTGCCTCGGCGATGGCCAGCAGGGTCTTGTCCGTGAAGACGCAGTACTCCGGCTGACGCAGCAGGGCGGCCTGGTCGGCGCGCCACTGGTGCAGGCGCTCGTAGAGGACCTCGTCCAGCTCCGCGGGGCAGTCCTCGCAGCGCATCAGCTTCACCTCGCCGGGGTGGGTGAGCGTGCGCCCGCACACGCGGCACCGTGCGGGGGCGCGGCGCACCCGCGAGCGTGCGCCCGGGACCCGGTGGCTACCGGCGGCGCTGCCGCTTGCTCCGCCCTCGACGCTGCCGGTGGCGGCGCCCGGGCGAAGGGTGCGCGCGGCGCCGCTGCCGGAGCGGAGGCCGGTGAGGAAACGGCTCGGCTGTCTGACGGGGCGGCCCCCCGGGGAGCGGGCCAGCGCCCAGGAGAGGGTGAGTATGCGCCGGGCGCGGGTGATGCCGACGTACAGGAGTCTGCGCTCCTCCTCTATCTGCGCCTCGGTCTTGGCATAGGTGATGGGCAGCATGCCGTCGGTGAGGCCGACGAGGAAGACGGCGTCCCATTCCAGGCCCTTGGCCGCGTGCAGCGAGGCGAGGGTGACGCCTTCGACCGTGGGGGCGTGCTGGGCCCTGGCGCGTTCGTCCAGCTCCGCGACGAAGTCGGAGAGTGCCGCCTGGGGGCGGGCCGTGCCGAGGTCCGAGGCAAGGCGTACCAGGGCGGCCAGGGATTCCCAGCGGTCGCGTGCGGCGCCGGAGCCGGCGGGGGGCTGGGGGTTCCAGCCCTTGGTGCCGAGGACGGCGCGCACCTGGGAGGGGAGGTCGACGGCGTCGTCCAGCAGGGCGTCGTTGCCGCCGGCGCGGGCGGCACCGCGCAGGACGACGAAGGCCTCACGGATCTCGGGCCGTTCGAAGAAGCGCTCGGCGCCGCGGAGCTGGCAGGGGACGCCGGCGTCGGCGAGGGCCTGCTCGTAGATCTCCGACTGTGCGTTGATGCGGTAGAGCACGGCGATCTCGCCGGCCGATACGCCGGAGGCGATGAGGTCGCGGATGCGGCGCGCGGTGCCTTCCGCCTCGGCGGGTTCGTCGGCGTGTTCGACGTGGACGGGTTCGGGGCCGGCCTCGCGCTGGGAGACGAGTTCGAGGCGGTGTTCGGCGGCGCGGCCGCGGGCCTGGGTCAGCAGCCCGTTGGCGAGGTGGACCACCTGGGGGGTGGAGCGGTAGTCGCGGACCAGTTTGACGACGGTGGCGTCGGGGTGGCGGGTGCGGAAGTCCAGCAGGTGGTCGGCGCTGGCGCCGGTGAAGGAGTAGATGGTCTGGCTGGCGTCGCCGACCACGCAGAGGCTGTGCCGGTCGCCGACCCACAGTTCCAGGAGGCGCTGCTGGAGGGGGCTGACGTCCTGGTACTCGTCGACGACGAAGTGCTGGTACTGGCTGCGGACGGTCTCGGCGATGTCCGGGCGGTCTTCCAGGACGGCGGCGGTGAGCAGCAGGACGTCCTCGAAGTCGATGACGGAGCGTTCGCGTTTGAGCTGCTCGTACAGGGCGTAGAGACGGGCGGTCTCGGCCGCGTCGCGGGGGGCTTGGCGGCCTGCCTTGGCGGCGGCTGCCGGGTAGTCCTCGGGCACGGTCTGGGTGACCTTGGACCATTCGATCTCGCTGGTGACGTCCCGCAGCTCGTTGCGGTCCAGGCGCAGCCGGCAGCGGGTGGCGGCCTCGGCGACGAGGGGTCCCTTGCGCTCGATGAGGCGGGGCAGTTCGCCGCCGACGGCCCGGGGCCAGAAGAACTGGAGCTGGCGCAGTGCCGCGGAGTGGAAGGTGCGGGCCTGGACGCCCTGGGCGCCCAGGGAGCGCAGACGTCCGCGCATCTCTCCGGCGGCGCGCTGGGTGAAGGTGACGGCCAGCACGGCGGCGGGCGGCAGGATTCCGGCGCGGACGCCGTAGGCGATGCGGTGGGTGATCGCTCGGGTCTTGCCGGTGCCCGCGCCGGCCAGCACGCATACGGGACCGTGCAGGGCGGTCGCCACTTCGCGCTGCTCGGGGTCGAGGCCCTCGAGCACCGCGTCGGGGGAGTCGGGTGCCTGCGGAAAGAGCTGGGGGTCCGTTGCTGCTGTCACATGGCCATGCTGCCAGGGCGGGTGCGGGGTGAGGGGCGGCTGTCCACAGGGTGGGGGTGTTGATCGTATGAATCGCATGAATGGGGCCGCTTCCCGGATGCTGGTTGCCTGCGGGTGCGGGTTTCCGCGGGGTGCGGGGAATGGCGCGGGGAATGGCCTGGGGCCGTCGCGCGTTCACCGAGGGCACCGGACGAGACGAAGGAGCGCGGGAAGATGGCGGGCACTGTGACGATGTACAGCACCACGTGGTGCGGGTACTGCCGTCGGCTGAAGAGCCAGATGCAACGCGAGGGCATCGCGTACACGGAGATCAACATCGAGCAGGACCCGGACTCGGCGGCCTTCGTGGAGAAGGCGAACGGCGGCAACCAGACCGTGCCGACGGTGCTCTTCCCCGACGGATCGACGTTGACGAATCCGTCTCTGGCGCAGGTCAAGGAGAAGATCGGGGCCTGAGCGCCCTGCCGAAGGCCCCGCCGGACGGTTCGAGACCGAGCCGTCCGGCGGGGCCTTCGTGCTGCGGGGCAGTCGCGGCCCGGGAACCGCAGCGGGACCGAGGCCGAAGGGGCTGATCGCTCTTCTGCGGGGCCGCCCCTTGGAACGATGGGCTGCCGGACCGCCGGAACGGCAGGTCGGCAGACCGGCGGGTCGGCGGCTGTGCCGGTGTCGGATACGGAGCGGCAGGGGGCCACTCAGGGGTGGCGGGGCTGCGGCAGGGGGCGTCCGTACCAGCGTTCGACCAGGCGGGCCGCGATGGAGATGCCGGAGGGCGGGAGCACCTGGCCGGACTCGATCGCCTCCCGCAGTTCGTCGCGGGAGAACCAGCGGGCCTCTTCGATCTCGTCGCCGTCGACCTGGATCTTCGGGGAGGTGGCGCGGGCCATGAAGCCGAGCATCAGGCTGGAGGGGAAGGGCCAGGGCTGGCTGCCGACGTAGCTGACGGGGCCGACGGTCACGCCTGCCTCCTCGGCGACCTCACGGCGAACGGCGGCCTCCAGGGACTCGCCCGGTTCGACGAAGCCGGCGAGGGTGGAGAACCTGCCCTCGGGCCAGTGCACCTGGCGGCCCAGCAGTGCGCGGTCCTTCTCGTCGGAGACCAGCATGATCACGGCTGGGTCGGTGCGCGGGTAGTGCTCCGCGCCGCAGGCCGAGCAGCGGCGGATGTGCCCGGCGGCGGCGATGCCGGTGCGCTCGCCGCAGCGGGAGCAGTAGCGGTGGGTGCGCTGCCAGTTCTCCAGGCCGATGGCGTGGGTCATCAGTTCGCTGTCGCGGTCGGAGAGCAGCACGCCCGCCTCCCGGAGGCCCGCGGGGCGGGCGATGTCGTCCATCCGTCCGGGCAGGCTGTCCTTCTGGAGGGCGAAGTAGCGCACCCCGTCCTCGTCCGTGCCCAGGAAGTAGCGGTGGGCTTCGGTGAAGGGCGCGTCGAAGGAGGGCATCATGACGAGTTCTGTGGTGCCGTCCTCCTTGTCCTCGATGAGGGCCTGCCCGCCGGAGACCACGAAGACGCGGGTGGTGGGGTGGCTCCAGGCCGCCGCGAGCCATGCCTCGTCGAGCCGGTGGTGGGAGGCGCGGTCGATGCCTCCGGTGGCGGTGAGGCTGATCGGGCGTTCGGCCCGGTCGGGGTTCTCCGGGCGGTCGGGGCGGTCGGTCGGGGTCCGGGTGGTCACTGCTGTTTCCTACTCCCCCAGATGTCGGGGCCTCCCTGCCGGTGCGGGTCAGGGGGCGGTGGGTGGGCTGTCGGGAGGGCGGCCGGCCCGGTGGTCAGCCCGCGCTCCAGTGTGCCGCGAGGTCGTCCCACAGGTAGGCGGCCGTCTCGGCGCCCTTGAAGAGGAGATCGAGTTCGACCTTCTCGTTCGGGGCGTGCCAGCCGTCCGAGGGGACGGAGATGCCCAGGAAGAGGACCGGTGCCGCCAGCGCGTCCTGGAGGTCGGCGGCGGGCCCGGAGCCGCCCTCTCTGGTGAAGCGGATCCGCTGTTCGAACGCGCGGCTCATGGCGCGGGTGAGGGAGCGCAGCGCGGGGTGGTCGAGCGGGGTCAGGCAGGGGCGGGTGGTGCCCCAGAAGGTGATCTCGTGCCGGATGCCCGCGGGCAGGTGGGCTGCGGTCCACTCGCGCAGCGCCTGCTGGACGGCCTCCTCGTCCTGTCCTGCGACCGTGCGGAAGGACAGCTTGAGCTGCGCCTTGGAGGGCACGATGGTCTTGCCGCCGGGGCCCTGGTAGCCGCCGCTGATGCCGTTGACCTCGGCGGTGGGGCGGGCCCAGACGCGTTCGAGGGTGGTGTAGTCGCGCTCGCCGAGGGTGGCGTGCGAGTGGGCGGTGCGCACCCAGGCGTCCTCGTCGAAGGGGAGTTCGGCGAAGAGGGTGCGTTCCTCGTCGGTGAGGGGGACGACGCCGTCGTAGAAGCCGGGGAGGGTCACCCTGCGGTCCGCGTCGTGCAGCGCGGCGGCGAGCCGGGCCGCCTCGGTGGCGGGGTTGGGAACGGCGCCGCCGAAGGAGCCGGAGTGGATGTCCTGGTCGGGGCCGTACAGGTCGATCTGGCAGTCGGTGAGGCCGCGCATGCCGGTGCACACGGTGGGGGTGTGCTCGTCCCACATGCCGGTGTCGGAGACGACGACGGCGTCGCAGCTCAGCCGCTCCGCGTGGTCGTGCAGCAGCGCGGGGAAGTGCGGGGAGCCGGACTCCTCCTCGCCCTCGATCAGCAGTTTGAGGGTGACGGCGGGGGCGGTGCGGCCGGTCGCGGCGAGGTGGGCGCGGACCCCCAGGGTGTGGAAGAGCACCTGGCCCTTGTCGTCGGCGGCGCCGCGCCCGTACAGCCGTCCGGAACGCTCCTCGGGCTCGAACGGTTCGCTGTGCCACCCGTCGGCGAGGGCGGCGGGCTGGACGTCGTGGTGTCCGTAGACGAGGACGGTGGGGGCGGCCGGGTCGGCGGCCGGCCACTCGGCGAAGACGGCGGGCGCTCCCGGGGTCTCCCACACCTCCGCGACGGGGAAGCCGGTCGCGCGCAGCGTGTCGGCGAGCCAGGCGGCGCTGCGCCTCACGTCGTCCGCGTGCCCCGGATCGGCGGAGACGGAGGGGATGCGCAGCCATCCGGCCAGATCGGAGAGGAAGGCGGACCGCTGGTCGTCGATGAAGGCCCGGACAGCGCTGTCCGGAGGAGCCGGGGTGGTGCTCATGCCCTCGACTCTAACGGTCACCGGGCGGTTCCTCCGCAGCCGGACGGCTGCCCGGCACCTGTGTGGCAGGCGATCCGGCGGCGCCGGTCAGCAGGCCCTCCAGCTCGGCGCGGCCCGGCAGCCCCGTCGGGCGGACCAGGTCGCCGCTGCGTACGTACAAGAACGCCGCCCCGACCGAGGACAGCGGCACTCCGCGCTGCTCGGCCCAGGCCAGGCGGTAGACGGCGAGCTGGAGGGGGTCGGCGTCCTGTGTCCGCCCGGTCTTCCAGTCGACGATGTCGAACCTCACACCGCCGTCGGCCGTGCGGTCGCGGTACACGGCGTCGATACGGCCCCGGATGACGCGTCCGGCCAGCACGAGCTGGAAGGGCGCCTCGACGCGGTAGGGGGTGCGGCGCGCGTACGGGGTGCGCTCGAACGCCTCTTTGAGGGCGGCCAGGTCGCGCTCGTCCGCGATGGCGGGCGGCTCGCTGCCGTCGGGGCCCTCGCCGTCGGCGCCGGGCAGTTCGTCGGGGCCCAGCATGGGCAGGGTCAGTTCCTCGAAACGGGACTCCACCCAGGCGTGGAAGCGGGTGCCGCGGCGCGCTGCGGCAGGCCGTGGCGGACGCGGCATGGGGCGGGCGAGCTCCCGTGCGAAGCCCTCCGGGTCGGCGGCCATCCGCAGCAGTTCGGTGGCGCTCAGGGTGCCGGGCAGCGGGACGTCGCGCACCGCCGCACGGGAGCGGCGCAGTTCGTCCGTGAGGGCTCCCAGGTCACGGTCCCAGGCGTCCACCAGCCGCGCCTCCTCGGGCGTGAGTTCGGCGGCTCCGGCCGGCTCCACGGGCCCGTCCGGCGGCGCCCCGGCGAGAGCTCCCTCCTCCACGACGGACCCACCGGCACCGCCGGTCCCCGCACGGTCGGTGCCCTCTTCCAAGAGGTCTCCCGCGGACTCGGCCCCGCCCTCGGCCAGACCCTCCTCCCCTGTGTGCCCCGCGGACCCGGCCCTGTCCCGGTCGGTGTCCTCGTCCGAGGGACCCCCCGCGGCGCCGGTGCCGCCCGCGGTGGCGGGGGCGCGGTCCACAGAGGCGGCGCGGTCCCAAGGGGCTTCGAGGTGGGAGAGGACCGTGCGGGCCGCATCGCGGCGGCGTTCCAGGGCTGTCGCGTCCAGCGGCAGCGGCCAGGCGCGTTCTTCGGCGGGCTCCTCCAGTGCGGGGTTGGTGGTGCCTTCCTCGGGCGGATCCGCCCAGTGCTCGACCTCCCCGTTGGCGGGGCCGGCCTCGCAGTGGGCGCGGAGTGCCTCCAGGAAGGCGGAGGGGCCACGGGGGCGCTTTTGTGCGGGGCCCCACCAGTGGCCGGAGCCGAGCAGCAGGCTGCGGGGCCGGGTGAAGGTGACGTAGCCGAGGCGGAGCTCCTCGGTGGCCTGGTGGACGCGGAGCGCCTTGTCGTGCTCCTTGAGGCCCTTGGCGCTCCACGCGGGCGCCGGCGGCAGGGTGGCCGCGTCGCCGCGCAGCGCGTAGGGCAGGACCTTGGGCTGGGTCGTCCAGGTCTCGCGGGCCTGTTCGCTGGGGAACTGTTTGGCGACCAGCCCGGGGACGGCCACCACGTCCCACTCCAGCCCTTTCGACTTGTGCGCTGTCAGCAGCTTGACGGTGTTCTCGCCGCCCGGCAGGGAGCTGTCGAGCCCCTTCTCGTGCTGCACCGCGGTGCGCAGGAAGGCGAGGAACGCCAGCAGGGAGGTCTCGCCGTCCACGGAGGCGAAGCCGGCGGCGATGTCGAGGAACCGGCCGAGGGTCTCGCGCCGCCGGGCGGCCACCGCCTGCGGGGAGGCGGCCAGCTCCACGTCCAGCCCGGTGACGGTCAGCACCCGGTGGAGGACGTCCATGAGCGGGTCGGCCAGGGAGCGGCGCAGGTCGCGCAGTTCGGCGGCGAGCCGGGCGAAGCGGATGCGGGCCTCGGCGGAGAAGGGCAGCGCGTCGTCGGGCCCGTCGCCGTCGAGGAAGGTGTCGAGGGCGTCGGCGAGGGAGCGCAGTTCCGTGGGGTCGGCTCCTTCGACGGCGGCGGCCAGGCGCTGGTCGGGGTCGTCGTCGGTGCCGGCGCGCTGGTGGGCGACCAGCAGGGCGGCGCGGCGGCCGAGCAGGGCCAGGTCGCGGGGGCCGATGCGCCAGCGGGGGCCGGTCAGCAGCCGGACCAGGGAGGCGTTGGCGGTGGGGTCCTGGAGGACTTCGCAGACGGCGACCAGGTCGGCGATCTCGGGCAGATGCAGCAGCCCGGACAGTCCGACGACCTCGACGGGCAGTTCCCGTTCGGTCAGGGCGCGCTGGATCCGGGCGAAGTCACCGGCGCCACGGCACAGGACGGCGATCTCGCCGGGCGGGGTTCCGGTGCGCACCAGGTGGGCGAGGGAGTCGGCCAGCCAGTCGGTCTCCTGCTCCTGGGTCTCCAGCAGGGCGGCCCGCACCCGTCCCGCCTGTGCGGCGTCCGGCGCCGGGCGGAGCGCTTCGACGCCTGCGTGCCGTTCCCGCAGGGGCGCCGCGAGCCCGTTGGCCAGTGTCAGCAGCCGGCCGCCGCTGCGGCGGTTCTCGCTCAGTGACTGGCGGCATGCCGGGCTGCCGTCGGCGTGCGGGAAGTGGCGGGGGAACTCGTCGAGGTTGGCGACAGAGGCCCCGCGCCAGCCGTAGATGGCCTGGCAGGGGTCCCCGACGGCGGTGACCGGGTGGCCGGTGCCCTGCCCGAACAGTCCGGCGAGCAGGACGCGCTGGGCGACGGAGGTGTCCTGGTACTCGTCCAGCAGGACGACGGAGAACTGCTCGCGCAGCGCCCGTCCGACGTCGGGGATGCGGGCGAGGCGGGCGGCCAGGGCGATCTGGTCGCCGAAGTCGATGCGTTCCCCTTCCCGTTTGCGGGCGCGGTAGGCCTCGACGAGGCCGAGCAGTTCCTGGCGGGCGCGGGTGGCCTGGGGCACTCTGCGCAGCTTGTCGTTGGTCAACTCGGCGCCGTCGAGGGACGCGAGGAGCTCCTCGCCGTGGGAGCGGGCCGCCTCCGGGTCGACCAGGTGCTCGGACAGTTCGGCGTCGAGGGCGAGCAGATCCTCCACCAGGGCGGGCACCGATTTGGTCAGGTCGTCGAACGGGCCCTGCGCGGTGCGCAGCACACCGGCGGCGAGCTGGAAGCGGGTGGCGTCGGCCAGCAGCGCCACCGTCGGCTCGATGCCCAGCCGCAGCCCGTGCTCGCTCAGCAACTGCCCGGCGAAGGCGTGATAGGTGGAGATCTGCGGTTCCCCGGCGGCCTCGCCACTGCCGGCAGCGGCCGCCGGGTCCGGGTCGGGGTCGGTGACACCCGCCCGGTGCAGGGCCTTGCGGACGCGGTCGGCCAGCTCCCCCGCCGCCTTGTTGGTGAACGTCAGGCCCAGGACCCGGTCGGGGGCGACCTGCCCGGTACCCACCAGCCACACCACGCGGGCGGCCATGACGGTGGTCTTGCCCGAGCCCGCTCCGGCCACGATCACCTGCGGGGCGGGCGGCGCGGTGATGCAGGCCGTCTGCTCCGGGGTGAACGGGATGCCCAGCAGCTCGGCGAGCTGTCCGGGGTCGGTGAGTGGTGCGGGCACTCCTCAGACGCTAGCGGGCTCGGCTGACACTCCGCGCCGCGGCCGGGCGGCCCGCCTGCGGCTGTGCGGGCGGGGTGTGGGGGAGGTCACTCCACGATGTGGCGGCCCTCCGGGAGGGCGGAGCAGGCCGAGCGGAAGGAGCAGTGGGTGCAGTGCTGCCCGGGGGTGGGGGTGAAGCGTTCGTCCAGTACGCGGGCGGCGGCGGTGGCCAGCAGTCCGCCCACCCAGTCGCCCTCCTGGTCGACAGAGCGGTCGCCCTCCGGGTCGGCAGAGTGGTCGCCCTCGTGGTCGGCATCGGCAGGACCGCCCGGCGGCTCCTGGCGCTGCACCACCGGGAGGGCGTCACCGCCGTCCCGCCTGGCGGCACCGAGCCGCAGGTGGACGAGTTCCGCGCCACCCGGCTCGGGGCGCCGCCCGTCGAACAGTGCGTCGGCGGCACCCTCCCGTACGGCGAGCTGGTAGACGGCGAGCTGCGGGTGGCGCTCGACCTCCGGGCCGGTGGGGCGGGTGCGGCCCGTCTTGAAATCGACCACGTAGGCGCGGCCGTGCGCATCGCGGTCGACGCGGTCCATGCTGCCGCGGATCCGGACGGCGTGCTCCCCCGCCCGCAGCGTCACCTCGAAACCGTGCTCGCTGCCGACCGGTTCGCGGCCCTCGCCGTGCTCCATGACGTGCCAGCGCAGGAACCGCTCCAGGGCGGCACGCGCACTCTCCCTCTCCTGCCGCGACTTCCACGGCGCCTCGAAGGCCAGCCCGTCCCAGACGGCGTCCAGCCGCTCCATCAGCACGGACAGGTCCGCGGGGGCGCTGCCGGAGGCCACCTCGTCCGCCAGGACGTGCACCACGTTGCCGAACCCCTGGGCGGCCGTCGCCGGCTCGTCCGCCTTCACCTCGCGCGCCAGGAACCACTGCAGGGAGCAGGTGCGCACCAGCCCCTCCAGGGCGCTGCCCGACAGCGCCACCGGCCGGTCGCGGTCGCGCAGCGGTACGTCGCAGCGGGTGGGCTCCGCCAGCCCCCACCAGCGCTGCGGGTGCGCCGCCGGCACCAGCGCGTAGCCCTCCTCGTCGCGCTCGGCGGCGAGCCGCGCCAGCCTGCGCGCGGCCGCGTCCCGCAGCGCGGGCGACGCCTTCGTATCGACGGTGGTGGCCCGCAACTCCGCGACCAGGGCGGGCACCGACAGCGGGCGGCGCGGCCGGCCCGCGATGTGCTGCGGCTCCACCCCCAGCTCACCCAGGAACCGCGAGGGCTGGTCGCCGTCCTCCGCCTGCGCCCGTGCGGCCGTGACCACCAAACGCTCGGCCGCACGGGTCGCCGCGACGTAGAACAGCCGGCGCTCCTCGGCCAGCAGCGCCCCCGCGGACAGCGGCTGAGCGAGACCGTCCCGGCCGATGCGGTCGGCCTCCAGCAGCGAGCCGCGCCGCCGCAGGTCCGGCCAGAGTTCCTCCTGCACCCCGGCGGCCACCACCAGCCGCCACTGGCGCCCCTTGGCGCGGTGCGCCGTCAGCAGCCGTACGGACTCGGGGCGTACCGCCCGCCGCACCAGGGTGTCGGCGGCGATGTCCTGGGCCTCCAGCTCCGTGAGGAAGTTGAGGGCGCCCCGGCCGCCGCCGCGCTCCTCCGCCCGGGCCGCCACCGCGAACAGGGTGCAGACGGCGTCCAGATCGCGGTCCGCGTTGCGGCCGCCGGTGCCGCCCCTGCGCGCCGCCCGCTCCAGCCGGTCCGGCCAGCCGGTGCCCGACCACAGCGCCCACAGCGCCTCCTGGGCGGTGCCGCCCCCGGCCAGCAGTTCGCGGGTCTTGCGCAGCAGCAGGCCCAGGCTGTGCGCGCCCTCCGCCCAGTGGCCCCCGTACGGCGAAGAGGCGGCCGACGGGTGCGGGGTGTGGGCGGCCAGCCGCCCGGGCTCGGCCAGCGCCTCGGCCAGCAGCACGTCGGAGGGGCGCGGCACCGTGGCACCCGCGGCGCGCTCCTCCTCGCGCAGCGCCCGGCCCAGGCGGCGCAGGTCCGCCGCGTCCATCCCGCCCAGCGGGGAGGTCAGCAGCGTCAGCGCGGTCCCGGTCCGAAGGGCCGCGCTCCCCTCCAGGGCGCCCTCGGCGGCGACCCGCAGCGCCGACAGCAGAGGGGCGACCGCCGGTTCGTGGCGCAGCGGGACGTCGTCGCCGTCCACGTCCACCGGCACCCCGGCGGAGACCAGCGCGCGCCGCACCACAGGCAGGGAGCGTCCGCCCGCCCGGACCAGCACGGCCATCTCCCCCCACCCGATCCCGTCTTCCAGGTGGGCTCGGCGCAGCAGGTCGGCGATGTGCTCCAGCTCGGCACCCGCCGTCGGATACGTGAACACCTCGACGCGGCCCGCCCCCGTCGCACGCCCGCCGTCGGACTCACCCTCCGTGTCCGCGCCGCCGCCGGGCCCGACCCCCGCCCACGTGCTCCCCTGCTGGGCGCCCGGGTACGTGCCGTCGCGCTCGCCGGAGCGGCCGGGAGGGGCAGGGGGGGCGGGCGGGGCCGGTGTGCGGTGGACGCGGACGGCGCCGGCGGGCAGCCGGGTGAGCGGCATCCGTGCGGCCAGCCGGCGGGTGGCGGCCAGCACGGCGGGGGCCGCGCGGTGCGCGGTGCGCAGCACACGCACGGGCGCGGGGGCTCCGGAGCGCTGCCGGAAGACGTCGGGGAAGTCGAGGATGCCGTTCACGTCCGCACCACGGAAGGCGTAGATCGACTGGTCGGGGTCGCCGAAGGCGACGAGGGTGCGGGACCCGTCACCCGCCAGGGCCCGCAGCAGCCGCACCTGCGCGGGGTCGGTGTCCTGGTACTCGTCGACGTAGACCGCGTCGTAGGCGCCGGCGAGCCACGCGGCCACGTCGTCGCGCTCGGCGAGCAGCGCCGCGCGGTGCACCAGCTCCGCGTAGTCGAGCACGCCCTGTGCGTCGTGCACGTCCAGGTACTCGGCGAAGAAGCCGGCCGCGGCCCGCCAGTCGGGGCGCCCGGCCCGCCGGGCGAAGTCCCCCAGTGCGGCAGGGCCGAGCCCCAGCTCGCGGGTGCGGGCCAGCACGGCACGCACCTCGTCGGCGAAGCCGCGGGTCGTCAGGCAGGCACGCAGTTCGTCCGGCCAGCGCACCGTCGCCCGCGCCCGGCTCTCCAGCGCGAGCTGGCCCTCCAGCAGCTCCCGGATGTGCAGGTCCTGCTCGGGTCCGGTCAGCAGCCGCAGCGGCTCGGTGAACAGATCGGCGTCCTGGTGGGCGCGCACCAGGGCGTAGCAGTAGGCGTGGAACGTGGTGGCCCGCGGCGCGTTCAGGACCCGGCCGCTTCCGGCACCGTCCGCTGTGCCGCCCGCTGTGCCGGACAGGATCGGGGGCGGGGCGTCGGCCGGGGCGGCCAGCCGGGCCGTCATCCGGTCGCGCAGCTCGTTCGCTGCCCGGCGGCCGAAGGAGAGCACCAGGATCCGCTCGGGATCCACACCCTCACGGACACGCCGGGTGACCGCCTCGACCAGGGTGCTGGTCTTGCCCGTACCCGGCCCGGCCAGGACGAGGAGCGGACCGCCGCGGTGGTCAACCACGGCGCGCTGTGCCGCGTCAGAGGCAGGGAGATCGACCGGCCCCGCCGGGGTGCGCACCAGCCGGTACGCGCCGGGACCGCGGGAGCGCTGCGGCGCGGCGGCGGTAAGGGAGGGACTCACGTAAATCGCCTAGGGAGAGGACTGTGCGACGTGGTGCGAACGCTACGCCGTCCGGCACATGTGCCGCAGCGCATCGCTCCCGCACCCCGGGTGGCCGCCGCGGCCCGTGCGGCTGCTGTACTCCGTCCGGACGTGCGGACACCTCGGGTCGCGAGGCATGACGGAAGCTGGGAACTGTGAGCAGCAGCCGCAGCGCGGGGTCACCCGCTGTTCCCGTCCCAGCGGGCCCGGCGTATGTCGATACGCGGGATGTGCCCCGGGGTACGGGACGCCGGACCGCTCTCCCGCAGCGGGGTGCCCTCCGCGCGGTAGTGCGCCAGCGCTTCGAGTTCCTGGCCCGGCAGCGGCACGCCGTCGGCTCGCACCACGCGCCACCAGCACACCGCGCCCCCGTACAGCGCCATGACCCGGCCCACCTGGCGGGGGCCGCCGTCCTCCAGCCACTCGGCGATGTCGCCGTACGTCAGCACCCGGCCGGCCGGGACGAGGTCGGCCACGTCCAGTACGCGCTCCGCGTAATCGGGCAGCTCGGGCAGGGCGGCCGCGGCCGTGCCGGGCGGCACGGCCGCACTTCCCTCGGGTGGTGCGGTGGCGCCGGGGGACGGCCGACCGCCTGCGGGGTTTCCAGGCATGCGAGCCATGCTGCCTCATGCCACCGACAGCCGGGCCGCCTCCCGAACCGGCGGCGCACGCCCCGGAGCGCCGTTTCGTCCCCCGGGACCCCGGAATGCCCCCTCGTTGTCCCGGCGAGCCTTTCCTCGTGCCACCATCTTCCGGGCGGTGACGAGTGAGACGGGACCACGACGAGACGGAATCCGGACAGCGGCACGGTGCCGGCTCCCGCGCGGGGGGCGCACCCGCCGCAGACAGTGCTGCCCGAGAAGCTGCCCGAGAAGACGACCGGCGCACGGTCGAGCAGGCCGAGGAGGAGACCGCGGAGCAGGCCCCGGGAGGGGCCGCCGAGAAGGCCACGGAGGGCCCCGTGAACGGCACGTCCGGCACGGCCGGCAGGGGCCGGGCCGAGCGCGTGGCCGCGGACAGCGAAGCCGTGAGAGGCAGGGCGGAGCAGACCGACGCCGAGATGACGGATGCCGAGAGAGCCGAGGCCGAGCCCGGCACCGAGGGTGCCGGGGCGGACACCGGGGCCCCGGGGAGTGACGCCGAAGCCGACGGGCGCGCTGCCGGGCCCGGCAGCGACGCCGGGCGTGCCGGAAGCGGGGAAGCCCGCAGGGCCGCGGTGGGTGAGACGGTGCGGCCCGGGGAGAAGCTGGAGGCGGTCGCCAAGGGGGACCGGATCGAGATCGAGAGCGACGAGCCGCTGCTCTCCGCGCGGGTGCACCGCCCCTCGGACCTGCTGCGGACGGTGCTGGGCCTGTTCGGCATCGCGCTGGTCCTCACGATCGCCAACTTCGCCCACGGGACCACCGCCGGACTGGAACAGGACATCGACAAAGGGACGGCGGAAGCGCCCGACCTGCTCATCAGCCTGACCGGCCTGGCCTCCAGCATCGCCGTCCTGCTGGTTCCCGTCGCGTTCGCCATCGAGCGGCTGATCAAACGCGACGGGCTGCGCATCGCCGACGGGGTACTGGCCGCGGTGCTCGCCCACGGGGCCTCGCTCGCGGTGGACCTGTGGGTGGCCCAGGCGGCGCCGGACTCGATCCGGGACGCGCTGACCAAGGCCATCACCCCGCAGGACGCCACCACACCGGTGCACAGCTACCTGGCACCCGTCATCGCGTACATGACGGCGGTCGGCATGGCACGCCGTCCGCGCTGGCGGGTGGTGCTGTGGGGCGTGCTGCTGCTCAACGCGTTCGCCGTGCTGGTGCCCGGCTACACGACCGCCTTCTCCATCGCCGTGACGATCCTGATCGGCTGGACGATCGCCTACGGCACGCTGTACGCGGTCGGCACCCCCAACGTGCGGCCGACCGGGCAGACGCTGCTGGCAGGGCTGCGGAGGGTCGGGTTCAAGCCCGCCGCCGCGCTGCGCGTACAGGACCCGGGCGACGCCGACAAGCGCGACCACAACGACCGCGGACGCCGCTACCGGGTGACCCTGGAGGACGGCCCCCCGCTCGATGTGACCGTCGTCGACCGCGAGCAGCAGGCGCACGGGTTCTTCTACCGGGTCTGGCGGCGGCTGGCGCTGCGCGGCATCACCCAGCGGCGCAGCCTGCAGTCGCTGCGCCAGGCACTGGAGCAGGAGGCGCTGCTGGCGTACGCGGCCATCAACGCGGGCGCCAACGCCCCGCGCCTGATCGCCACCTCCGAGCTGGGCCCGGACGCGGTGATGCTGGTCTACGAGCACCTGCCGGGAGCGAGCCTGGACGCGCTGCCGGAGGAGGAGGTCACCGACGAGCTGATGCGGGCGGCCTGGCGGCAGGTCGAGGCGCTCCAGTCGCGTCGTATCGCACACCGCAGGCTGGTCGGGGACGCGCTGCTGGTGGATCCTTCCGGCGCGGTCTACCTGACGGACCTGCGCGGAGGTGAGATCGCGGCGGGCGATCTGATCCTGCGCATGGACGTCGCCCAGCTGCTGACGACCCTGGGGCTGCGGGTGGGCGCCGAGCGCGCCGTGGCCGCGGCCGTGGACGTGCTGGGCCCCGACGCGATCGCCGACAGCCTGCCGCTGCTCCAGCCCATCGCGCTCAGCCGCAGCACCCGCACCACCCTGCGGCAGCTCGCCAAGGAACGGGCCGAGCGGGAGCGCGAGGCAGTCATCGAGGCGTCCCGCGCCAACAAGGAGACCAAGGCCCGGGAGGCCAGGGCGAGGGGCGAGGCCGCGCAGGGGGCGACGACGGCCGCCGGGGGCCGGGCGCACCGCAAGTCGCTGCGGGCGGAGAAGAACGCCGAGAAGAAGGCCATAGACGAGGCGCTGGAGGAGGCCCGGGAGGAGGATCTGCTGGCGCAGATCCGCCACCAGGTGCTGCGTATCCGGCCGCAGGCGCCCATAGAGCCCGCGCGGCTGGAGCGCATCCGGCCGCGCACCCTGGTCAGCTTCATCGCCGGAACCCTGGCCGCCTACTTCCTGCTCACCCAGCTCTCCCAGGTGCCGGTGGACGTGGTGCTGGAGGCGAACTGGGCCTGGGTCGGCGGCGCCGTCGCCTTCTCCGCACTCACCTACGTGTGCGCGGCGATGTCTCTGCTGGGGTTCGTCCCGGAGAAGGTGTCCTGGTGGCGGACGGTGCAGGCGCAGGTCGCCGGTTCCTTCGTGAAGCTGGTCGCGCCCGCGGCGGTCGGCGGGGTCGCGCTCAACGCCCGCTTCCTGCAGCGCTCCGGGGTACGGCCCGGGCACGCGGTGGCCAGCGTCGGCGCCTCCCAGCTGTTCGGGCTGGGCAGCCACGTCACGCTGCTGCTGCTGTTCGGCTACATCACCGGGACCGAGCACACGCCGACCCTCTCGCCGTCCCGCGCGGTGATCGCGGGGCTGCTGACGGCGGCCGTGCTGGCACTGATCGTCACCGCGGTGCCCGCGCTGCGCAGGTTCGTCTCCAACCGGGTGCGCTCGCTGTTCGCGGGCGTGGTGCCGCGGATGCTGGATGTGGTGCAGCGGCCGCAGAAGCTGCTCACCGGCGTGCTGGGGATGCTGCTGCTGACGCTGGCGTTCGTGATGTGCCTGGACTCGTGCGTACGGGCCTTCGGGCACGAGACGAGCTACGCCAACCTGGCCGTCGTCTTCCTGACCGCCAACGCGCTCGGTTCGGCCGCACCCACCCCGGGCGGCCTCGGCGCCGTCGAAGCCGCACTGATCGCCGCGCTGATCGCCTTCGGAGTACCCAAAGAGGTGGCCACCCCGGCGGTGCTGCTCTTCCGGCTGATGACGCTCTGGCTGCCGGTGCTGCCCGGCTGGCTGACCTTCACCCAGCTCACCCGCAAGGGAGCGCTCTGAGGGGCGCCGTGAGCACCTGACCGGAGCAGCCCCGAGGGTGGCCGTACCGGTGTCACCGGATGCCACCCGTACGCGTCACACAGCGCGCCGCACGGACACCGCCGTACCCACGATGAACGTCCCACCGTCTGCACGGGAGGACGTCCCATGCGCCATCCCCGCTCCCTGCGGCCGGGAGCCGCCCTCGTGGCGGCGCTCATAGTGGCCGCAGCCGTGTCGAGCGGCTGCGCCGGTGACGCCTCCGACGCCACCGCCACCAGGGAGAGGACCCCGGGCCAGGGACGCTCCCGGACGCCGTCGGACGACACCTCCGCCCCGCCCTCCCGCCCTCCGGGCGGCCGTGCACACAGCACCGGGCCCCGCTCCCCCGCGCTGCCCGCCTCGCTGACCCGGCAGAAGCTCGACTGGTCCCGCTGCCGGGCACCGGATGCGGCCCAGGGCAGCGACGCCGGCTCCCCCTCCCCGCTGCCGGGCGGCACCCGCTGGGAGTGCGCCGCGCTGAAGGTGCCGCTCACCTATGCCGAGCCCCGGGGCCGCACCATAGGGATCGAGATGATCCGGGCGACCGCGCGCACGGGAGGCGGCGAGCGGATCGGCTCCCTGGTGTTCAACTTCGGCGGCCCCGGCGGCTCCGGGGTGGCCACGCTGCCGGCGTTCGCCAAGGACTACGAGAAGCTGCGCGACCGCTACGACCTGGTGGGCTTCGACCCGCGCGGAGTGGGCCGCAGCGAAGGCGTCCGCTGCCTGGACGACAAGAAACTGGACGCCTACTTCGCCGCCGACTGGACGCCCGACACCGACAGCGAGCAACGGCGCCTGTTCACCCGCCAGAAGGCCTTCGCAGACGGTTGCGAGAAACGGGCGGGCGCGCTGTTGCCGCATCTGACGACCGAGAACACCGCCCGCGACATGGACCTGATGCGGCGGGTGCTCGGCGACCGGAGGCTGCACTACTTCGGCATCTCCTACGGCACCGAACTGGGCGGCGTCTACGCGCATCTGTACCCGCAGCGCGTGGGGCGGGCCGTCTTCGACGCCGTCGTCGACCCCCGCGCCACCCCGGTACGCGGCTCCCTCAGCCAGTCCCGCGGCTTCCAGTCGGCGCTCGACGCCTTCCTGTCGTCCTGTACCGCACGCGGCCGGGACTGCCCCGTGGGTGAGGACCCGGAGGAAGGCAGGCGGCGCATCACCGACCTGCTGGCCGACCTGGACGCGGAGCCCATGCCGACCACCAGCGGCCGCAAGCTGACCGAGTCGCTGGCCGAAGGGGGCATCGCCCAGGCGCTGTACTCCAAGGACACCTGGAACATGCTCTCCCAGGGGCTGGAGGAGGCACTGCGGGACGGCGACGGCAGCACACTGCTGCTGCTGGGCGACGCGCTCAACGGGCGCAGCCAGGACGGCACCTACAGCACGCTCCAGTCGTCGCTGACGGCCGTCAGCTGCGCCGACAACAGGCAGCGCTACGGCGCCCGCACGATCAGGTCCGAACTGCCCGACTTCGCCGATGCCTCACCTGTCTTCGGGCCGATGTCGGCGTGGGGGCTCTCCTCCTGCCACGACTGGCCGGTCAAGGGCCGGTGGACCTCGCCTCCGGTGGGCTCGGCCGGTGCGGACCCGATCCTGCTGATCGGCACCACCGGCGACCCGGCCACCCCCTACGGAGGGACCCGCGCCATGAAGCAGGAGCTGGGGGACGGCGTCGGGGTGGAGGTCACCTACCGCGGCGCGGGGCACGGCGCCTACGACAGCCGCAACGCGTGCGTGCGCGGCGCCGTGGACGGCTACCTGCTGCACGGACAGGTGCCGGAGGACGGCACGCGCTGCCGGTGACGCCGGGGGCGGTCCGGGGCACGCCCCGGCGGAAACATGCCGTGGGGCGGTCCGTCCGGTGTCCGGACGGACCGCCCCACGAAGTGGAAACGGGCGGTGCAGGCCGTCAGTAGACGGGCTTCTCGGGCTCGATCTGGTTGACCCAGCCGATCACGCCGCCGCCGACGTGCACGGCGTCGGAGAACCCGGCGTTCTTGAGCACGGCCAGCACCTCGGCGGAGCGGACGCCCGTCTTGCAGTGCAGGACGATCTTCCGGTCCTGCGGGAGGTCCTGAAGCGCGTCGCCCATCAGGAACTCGTTCTTGGGGATCAGACGGGCGCCGGGGATCGAGACGATCTCGAACTCGTTCGGCTCCCGCACGTCGATGACGTCGAGGTTCTCCCCGTCGTCCATCCACTCCTTGAGCTGCTTGGGAGTGATGGTGGAGCCGGCCGCGGCCTCCTGTGCCTCGTCGGAGACGACGCCGCAGAAGGCCTCGTAGTCGATCAGCTCGGTGACGGTGGCGTTCGGGCCGCACACCGCGCAGTCGGGGTCCTTGCGGACCTTGACCTGGCGGTAGGTCATCTCCAGCGCGTCGTAGATCATCAGGCGGCCGACCAGCGGCTCACCGATGCCCGCCAGCAGCTTGATGGCCTCGTTGACCTGGATGGAGCCGACGGAGGCGCACAGCACGCCCAGCACGCCGCCCTCGGCGCAGCTCGGCACCATGCCGGGCGGCGGGGGCTCCGGGTACAGGCAGCGGTAGCAGGGGCCGTGCTCGCTCCAGAAGACGCTGGCCTGCCCGTCGAACCGGTAGATCGAACCCCACACGTAGGGCTTGTTCAGCAGCACGCAGGCGTCGTTGACCAGGTAGCGGGTGGCGAAGTTGTCCGTACCGTCCACGATCAGGTCGTACTGCGCGAAGATGTCCATCACGTTGGAGGAGTCGAGCCGCTCCTCGTGCAGGTTGACCTGGGTGTAGGGGTTGATCCCCAGCACCGTGTCCTTGGCCGACTCGGCCTTGGAGCGGCCGATGTCCGCCTGGCTGTGGATGATCTGCCGTTGCAGGTTCGACTCGTCGACCTCGTCGAACTCGATGATGCCGAGCGTCCCGACACCGGCGGCGGCGAGATACATCAGGGCGGGCGAACCGAGGCCGCCCGCGCCCACACAGAGCACCTTCGCGTTCTTGAGCCGCTTCTGCCCTGCCATCCCGACATCCGGGATGATCAGGTGACGCGAGTACCTGCGGACCTCGTCGACGGTGAGCTCATCGGCTGGCTCGACCAGGGGTGGCAGTGACACGGAGACTCCGATGGTCGGTGGGACGTGCGGGAAGTCACCCGCCCGGAGGCGGGCCGTTCCTCTCGTAACACTGCCACGCGCTGTCTCATTCCGAGACACCTGGTCCAAGGCACGAGACGAGCTCGTCCCAGTAGCCGGGCAGCGTCTCCCACGGGTCCTGTCCCCTGGTGCCGGTGCGGTCGGTGAAGCAGACGGTCCCCGCCCCCTGCCAGCGGGCGATGCGCAGCGCCTCCTCCAGGTGACCACGCGGCAGGGCGTGCACCAGGTGGCAGAAGCGCTCGGCGTCGTGCGCGGCCGTCCACTCCTCCGCCTGCGACCAGCGGTAGTCCGCCCAGTTCCCGGCGTAGGTGACCAGTTGGTCGGCGCACTCCAGGTGCTCCGGGCGCGCGGGGCCGTCGGGCGCCAGGACGAGGTGACCGCCCTCGTGCTCCCCGCCGAGCAGGGCGCGCAGGGTGGCCGTCAGCCGTTGCACGTGCCCCAGCCACTCCGGGCCGGCCGGGCAGTGCGCCAGGTGGAAGCCGTCCACCCGGTACCAGTCCAGGAACCGGTGGGCCTCGGAGACCAGCTCGCCGAATGTCCGCGCACCGTCTTGCATGTCGAGACGGCCGAGGAGGGCGACGCCCGCCGACCGCAGCGCCGCGGCCGCGGGCGCGCAGTACGGGTCGGGCCGCGCCCCGGGCCCGTTCGCGACGTCGAGCACCGCCCAGTGGAGCGGGCCCGGGTCCTGCTCGTACCCCGGGAAGGCGCCGACCCCCGGGAGGGCGAGCTCCGCCCACTCCGCGGGCGCCAGCATCGGGTGGGGGCAGCACGGGACGCCGAGCCCCATCCGGCTCCGGGGCACCCCACCGCCCTCCCCGGTGCGGCGGGCCCGCCCCGGGGGCGTCGTCAGATGCGGCATGCGGCCTCCATCCAGATGTCGGCCAGCGACTCCTCCATCCCGATGCGGGGGCGCCAGCCGAGCCGGTCCCGGGCGGTGCGGATGTCCGCCTGCTGCCAGGCCCCGCATCCGTCGGGGTACGGGTACGAGGCGGGCGGAGCCGCGGGGACGGGCGGGGCGGGGGAGGGTGCCTGGGCGAGATGCGCCATGGGCTGCCCGTGCGCACCTGGCTGTCCGTGTGTGCCCTGCGCACCGGGCTGGGCGTGCTGGGCATGCGGCCCAAGGGCGCCGGAGTGCCCGTGTGCGGCGTGCGTGGCCTGTGCGGCGTGAGGGTGCATCTGTGCGGGGATCACCGGTGTGTGACCGCCCGGGCCACCGGGGCCACCGGGGCCACCGGGACCGAGGGGCGGATGGCCGTCGGCGGGCGCCGGGCCCGCGCCCTGTTCGTGCACGGCGCCCGCGTACCCGGCGACCCGGGCCAGCAGCGAGGCGGCGTCCCGCAGCCGCACGGCCCGCCCGGTACCGATGTTGACGATGCCCTGGGCCGCCGACAGGGAGGCGGCGTGCACGGCACGCGCGACATCGCGCACGTCGACGAAGTCGCGCTGGACCCCCAGGCCGCCTAGCTTCAGTTCGCTGTCGCCCTGCTGCATCGCCCGCCGCATCGCCTCGGCGACCCGCCCCAGCGGTGAGCCTGCCGGGGTGCCGGGACCGATGGGCGAGAAGACCCGCAGGACGACGGCGTCCAGCCCGGAGGCGAGCACCAGCTCGGTGCCGGCCAGCTTGCTGACCCCGTACGGACCACCGGGCCGCGGCACCGCGTCCTCACCGGTGGACGAACCCGGCTGCGAGGGCCCGTACTCCGCGGCGCATCCCACGTGCACGAGACGCCCGCCGCAGCTACTGCGCCGCAGCGCCTCGCAGACCGCGGCGGTGGCCACCACGTTGTGCCGGATCAGTTCGCGCCCGTTGCCCCGGGTGGTGCCCGCGCAGTTGATGACGACGCCCGGATGGACCGCGTCCAGGAAGCGGGTGAGCGCCCCCGGGCTGCCGGTGGACAGGTCGAAGCGCACGTCCGCGTCGTCACCCCTGCCGAGCGCGGTCAGCTGCACGGCGGGGTCGGCCAGCAGCCGGTCGGCGACGAACCGGCCCAGATACCCGCCGGCGCCCAGCAGCAGCACCCTCATCGTGCGACCTCCCCGGCCTGGTGGCCGGCCGGACACGGTCGCACGCCTGCGTGCGCCGGTCCCCCGGCGGTGTCTCGGTGTGCCAACAGCGCGTAGGTCATGGGGTCGTGCTCCTTGTCGGTGTCGGGCGGCGGGTCGGGTAAGCCCGTGCCGGTACGAAGGCGGGAGGGCTGCGGGGCACTCATGCGGTGCCTGCCTCCCGGTGGTGGGCCGCGGCGCGGGTCAGCGTCACGGCCGCGTACGCCAGCGCAGCCAGCGCCGCGCAGCCGCAGGCCGCCAGCGGAACGGCCGCCACGGCCTGGTGCGCGGCCAGCAGTTCGGCGGGGCGGCCCAGCGGCGCCAGGTGGGGCAGTCGCGCGGCCGGGACGGACAGCATGACGGCGGCCTCCAGGGCGCAGGCCGTGGCGAGTCCGGCGCGGGCGGCGCCCCGGAAACCGTGCGCTGCCAGTAGCAGTGCGGCGAACAGCAGCAGGGCGAGGGCGGCGGTGGCCGCGAGGGCGAGCCCGCCCGGCCCGTGCGCCGGCCCCACGGCGGCGAGCGGCCCGCGGTCGGCTCGGTGAGCGGCCCACTGGAGGACGGGCAGGGACAGCACGAAGGCGAGGACCGACAGCACCAGCAGCGGCCGGACCCGGGCGGAGTACCGCTCCAGGCCGCGGGTGTCCGCAAGCCGGCGGCGCGCGCCCCGCTCGAACGCCCGCGCACACCACACGGCCGGGGCGAGCGCCGCGGTGAGGCTCAGCACGACGACCGGCGCGGGCGGGGCGGGGACACCGGCGGGCAGGTCGGGCCCGCCGGTGAGGAGCTGTTCCGACAGCCGGTCGCCGTACAGCGCGTACCCGGTCAGCCAGCACACGTACAGGGTCGCCAGCACCGGGACCCGGCGCACCCGGTGGCCCGCAGTGCGCCGGTCGAGGAACACGGTGCGCAGCGCTGCCACGGCGCTGACCAGAACGGCGACGGTACCCATACCGCACACGGCGGTGCGCACCGGCGAGGGCGCGCCGTCCAGCAGGACGAGCCAGGCCAGTGTGCCCGCGCACAGGAGCCCCGGCAGCAGCGGGAGGGCGAGCACGGCACCCCAGCGGGCGGCCGGCGAACGCCCGGCAGTCGGCGCGCCGGTGGGGTCCGCGCCCGCACGGTGGCGGCGCACCCGGCCCTCACCGTCCGGGTGGCCCTCGTCCGGGCTGCTGTCGGCGCCACTGCCGTCCTGGTGGCCCTCGTCCGGGCTGCTCCCGTCCGGGTGGCCGTCCGCCGCGGCGCTGTCCCGCAGGGCGTCCTCGTACGGGCGGGGGGCGCGGGCGTACAGCTCCTCGGCGAGGGAGAAGACGTCACGGTGGCGGCACGAGGCGGCGGTGCGGTCGGTGACACCGCCGGCTTCCAGTCCGGCGACGATCTCCAAGGGGTCGACGGCGTTGCGGCACAGCGTGCTGTGGCGCTGCAACAGGGCACGCACAGGGTCGGCGTGCGTGCTGCCGGAGGGCGAGACCGACTGACTTCTCACGGCGCCGTCGCCTCCTCCGGCTCGGCGCCCGCAGCAGGCCGCCGCGGGGCCGGGCGTCGCGCGGGCACGCTGTGCGACACCGGCTCACCGGGCGGCCCTCCGCTCGGGGGACCCTCGTCCGACGGGTGCTCGCCCGCCGGGCTGCCCGCCCCGGCCCAGCTCGGGACATGCGCGGCGCCGCCGGACGGACCGTGACCCGGGCCCCCGCCCGCCGACGCACGCCGCAAACTGCCACCGGCCGGCGTCTGCCCGGCGGTTGCGCCGCCCCCGACGGGGACGTGGGTGACGCCGCCCGCGGGGACGTACACGGTGATGCCGCCGGAGGGCGAGGCATACGTGGCGCCGTCGGCAGTGACGCGGACAGCACCGCCGTGGCGGCCCGTCCGGTTCGCGGGGCGGCGGCTGTCGGAAGGCGCGGGGGCGGAGGCAGCGCGCCGTTGAGGAGGACCCGCCCACTGTCCGGGCAGGTGGGCCTCGGCGGGGCAGGCGAACGGCGGCGGCCCGTCGTCCGCGGGGCCGCCCCGCGGGGGCGCTGCCTGCTCGCCGGTGGCGTGCCGGGGCATCAGCTCCAGGTAGAGACCGCGGAAGGTCTCCACGTTCTGCCGGACGGTGAAGAGTTCGAGCGCTCGCGCACGCGCCGCCGCGCCCAGGCGCGCGGCGCGCGAGGGGTCCTCCAGCAGCGCGATGCAGGCGTCCGCCAGTGCGCGCGGGTCGCGGGGGGAGACGACCAGGCCGGTGCCGCCGATGACCTCGCGCACGGCCCCGACGTCGGTCGAGACGGTCGCCCGCCCGCAGAACATGGCCTCCACAAGGGAGAGCGGAAAGCCCTCCGCCGCGCTGGAGAGCACCACCACGTCCCCCGCCGCGTAGGTGTCCGCCAGGGTGGGTACGGCGCGGCTGCCCACCTCGTCGAAGGCGACAGCACAGACACCGTCGCCGTCCGGGGGGAACAACTGGGCGGCCAGCGCCCGGCACAGCGACAGGTACTCCTCAGCCGGCTCGCCGCCCGCCGGTGCCGCCGAGCCCGCCGCGGCAGGGGTCCCTGTGACGGTTCCCGCCGTGGCGGGCACCGCGGCACCGGGCTGCTCGGCGGCGGAGTGGCCGACGGCGGAGCGCTCGGGGGCACACCGGCCGGTCTCGACGATCCGCAGCCGGGCCTGCGGCAGCACCTGCCGTACGAAGGCGAAGGCGTGCAGCAGGGTGCTCAGGTCCTTGGTGGGACCGATCCGACCCGCCCACACCAGCGTCGGGACCCCGCCCGCGGGCGGTCCGTCGGGGGGCGGCAGGTGGCCGGTCCGCTCCCCCACGGCCTCGAACGGCGCGGGATCCATGCCGGGGTAGACGGTGCGCAGCCGGGCGCTGTCCGCGCCGCACCGCTCCTGCCAGGCACGGTCGTGGGCGTTTCCGGGGGTGATCGCGTGCGCCTGCGCGTACGCCTCCTGGGTCAGCAGCCGCTGGAAGGAGGCGAGCAGGGCGCGCACAGGGGCGCCCGCGACACCGCGCGCGACGGCCGCGGTGGCGCCCGCGGCGCTCGCCAGGTAGTGCTCGCGCAGCCGCACGCCGTACTCGGTGATCAGCAGGGGGACGCCGTGGGTGTACTTGGCCAGCAGGCCGGGAAGCGCGGCCGGTCCGGCACCGACGGCATGGCACAGGTCGGCCGTCGCCAGCCCCGGCTTTCCGCCGCGCAGCCCGTACCAGTCCTGGGAGAGCGGACGCAGGGCGCGCTCCAGCCGTTCGACGACGGTCAGCAGGTCGCCGACGCGCGCCGCGTGGACGGCGCGCGAGGAGCCCGGCGTGCGGCAGGCGGCCTCCAGGATCCGCAGGGCCTGCTCGGAGCGGAGCGCGGCACTCAACCCGTCGCGCTCGGCCGCCAGTTCGGCCAGTCCGTACAGACCTGCGGCGAAACGGTCCGCCTGCGAGGTGGGACGGGACGCCGGGACCGCGGCAGTGGGAGCCCCGGTGGCGCAGACCGCGCCGACGAGTGCGGAGAAGTGCTCGCAGAAGCGCCGCCTCTCGCGCCGCCCGTAGGAGCCGTACGCGAAGCCGCGTGCGTGTCCGGCGGCCGGTCCCGGACCCCACAGCGGGGCGGTGTGGACGTGGGTCACGTTCGCCGGCAGCTCCCACCAGCCGGCCCGTTCCTGGCGTGGGCTCCGGCTGAGGGCGTGGACGACGAACTCGTGACCGTCCAGGCCACGCAGCAGACGGTCGCACCACAGCGCGGAATCACCCCGCAGATAGGGGTAACCACCCTCCGTAAGCAGCGCGATGCGCACGTGCGCACCCCCCAACCCTCTCGTGGCGTGCCACCGGCCGACGGCGGCTCGGTGGCGGGACGCGGACGACGCTATGCGCGTCCCCGTCGCACGGTGGACGGTTGTCCGTCACACCACCGGATGGGGTGAACAGCCGTGACTTTCCAGCCCGTCACGCGTTCGAGGCGTCACCGGCGCGGATGCACCCAGGCGTTGGGCCGGCACGTCTTGCCGTGCGTGGTGAGGTACTTGGTCTGCTGCATCATCACCGGTGCGAGTTCGCCGTCGCCCGGGCAGCCGACATGGTTGTGACCGAGCCGGTGGCCCACCTCGTGGTTGATGAGCATCTGGCGGTAGGCGTGCATCCGGTCGGGCCCGAACGTCTTGGCACCGCGCGCCCACCGGTAGGCGTTGATCATGACACGTTCGGTGGCGGCCGAGTCGCAGGAGACCTTGTCCTGGCTGGTGTCCAGCCCCGACTTCGCGCACCACTCGTCGGTGGTTCCGGGAGAGGCCAGCGTGATGACGAAGTCGGGCTTCCCCGACGAGACCCGCTCGAAGGTGCGCTTGCCGCCGTGCGCCCAACTGCGCGAATCGTTCAGCGTCTTGTGGACGGCCTCGGCGAACAGCTCACCCTCCAGCGGGAGGTCCTTCTCCACGTCCACGCGGTAGCGCACCACTTCGCCCTTGCCGGGCGCCTTCTGGTGACCGGGGACGGCGGTGAACGACCCGCTGCCCTTCAGATCGTCGGCCAGCGGGTAGACGCGCGCCATCTTCGCGTCGTACGTGTCGGCCCCGCCACCGGGGGTGGGCCGTGCTCCGCGGTCGGCACGGCCGGTGCCCGTGGCCGGGCCCGCGTCCGCGGCCCGCTCGCCCGTCTTGAGCCCGTGGCCGGGCCGCCCGGAGCTGTGCTCCCCGCCCGCGACCTGTCCGGCGACGACGACCGCCAGCACCGTCGTGACCGCGGCCGCGGCGACGCCCGTGCAGGCGCGGGCCCGGCCGCCGGCGCGGGGCCGCCCGGGGCCGGACGCCGCACGCCCCGCCGCCGCCCGCGTCCCGTGCGGCGGTACGCCGGCCGCATCCCGGTCCTGCTCGGCCTCGTCGGCGGGGACCGGCCCGGCGGCTCCGGCGGCCCGGGCGGCGCCGTACGGCTCCGCGGGGGCGCCGACCGCTCCGGCCTGCGGCCCGGCCGCCGGGGCCCGGTGTCCGGCTCCGGGGGCGCCGGAGGCGAACACGTCGTCGTCGAAGGCCTCCACGTACTCCTGGCGCGGGCCCGGGTGACCGCTTGCGTACCCGGACGTCTGCCCGGTGGCGCCCCCCTGCCCCGGACCGGACACGGGTCCGGAGTGCGCCCCGGCGCCGAAGTCCGGCCCGGCACCGGACCCGAAGAGGCCGGGGCCGGGGGCAGGCGCCGAGCCGGTGCCGTGGGGGTGCGCGTAGTCGTAGGCGTAGGCGTACGGGCCACCCGGGGCCGGGGGCTCGGCCTGCTGGGGGTGGCCGCCGCGGGCGGGCTCGTCCGCGTAGGCGGGGGCTCCGTGCGCGGGCGTGCCCTGCGGGCCGGACCCGGCGGGGCCGCCGGGCCCCCGCACGGGCGCGGCAGCGGCGGCGGCTCCGGGCTCCCCGGGCTCCCCGGGCTCCCCGGGGGCACCGGTGGCGCGCGGCCGGGCGCGTTCCGGGCCGGTCCTTCCGGGTATGCCCGGACGCTCCTGGCCGCGTACGGTACCGGCCTTGCCCTTACGGCTGTGGCGTCCCACTGGTCACCTTTCGAGGTTGCCGGTGCCCTGCCTGGCGGCCCCGGCTGCGGGGGTGTTCGACCGCTGTGCCGCCGTGGCGGCGTCGTCCATCAACTCGCGGACGGCACCCGCGACGATCCCGGGGTACTCCATCATGGCGACGTGCCCGGCGTCCGGCAGGGCCAGCAGCCGGGAGTCACGGAACGCAGCCGAGGCGCGCCGGGCCATCCGGAAGGCGACCAGTTGGTCGCGCACGCCGTACACCAGAAGTGTGGGCGCCAGCACCCGCTCGGCCTGTCGCCACAGCGCGTGCTGGCCTCCCAGGGTATAGGCGTCCACGATGCCGCGCGTCGAGCGGACCATGGCGTCCCAGAAGTAGGGCAGTTGCAGCCTGCGCCCGTACTCCTCGGCGGCGGCCGCGAAGTCCTCGGGCGAGACCCGCGCGGGGTCGCCGTAGCACAGCCCCAGTACGCCGCCGGTGCGCTGCTCGGGCGACCAGCCCCGGGTGAGCCTGCAGAACAGCGCCGCGATGCCGGGCACCGCCAGCAGTGCGGTGGGCCAGGCGGAGCGCTGGGGCGGGATCTCCGGCAGCGCGGGGGATATCAGCGTCAGGGTGCGCACCAGGTCCGGGCGTACGGCGGCGACCCGGGTGGCGACGGCGCCGCCCAGGGAGTTGCCCAGCAGATGCACGGGGGCGGATCCGCTCGCGTCCAGGTACCGGACGACCGCGCGGGCATGCCCCGAGACGGAGTAGTCCCCGCTGTCGGGCGGCGGGGAGTCACCGAAGCCGGGCAGATCGAGCGCTTCGCCCCGTACGTCGCCGGCGAGTTCTCGCATCAGCGCCGCCCAGTTGAGGGAGGAGCCGCCCAGCCCGTGCACGTACAGCGCGGCGGGGCGGGTGTCCTCCGAGGCGGGCGGCGTGCCGGGGCCCCGGTTGGCGGCGGGGCCGTCCTCGCGCAGGGCGCGCACGGCCAGGGTGAGGCCGGGCAGCGACACCGTGCGGAGCGTCTCCCGCTCTCCGACGCGGGACCGCGACGGGCCGGGGGACGGCGCAGCGGTACGGGCCGCGGAGGCGGCGGGTCCCGGCTGCTCGGTCGAAGACATGGGGCAATGTTACGAGACGATCACATGAGTCCCCACGTGTGTGCCGTCACAGAAGGAGCACACCGGGGGACACGGGAAGCACAGGCGGACGCGAGGGGCGCAGGCGGCATCCTGGGGGGGGCGGGGCTCGTGGCCACCGGGTCCGCAGAAGGCAGGAGGTAGGCATGCGATGTGCGCCCCTGGTGACCCGCCCGTAGTCTCGAAAGCGGGGCCCGCATGACGGGCCGCACTCTGGAAAGGGGAGCCGACATGTCGATCGACCCGACCGATCCGGAAACCTTTGCCGACACGTACGCCGACGACGCCTACGAGGAGGAGCCGGAGGGGACGCAGACCCCCGAGGCAGCGGAGGCCGACGCGGCCGAACAGCACACCGACCTGCTGCGTCAGCGCGACGAGCCGCTGGCCGAACGCGGCTCCCACGAGGCCGATCCCGCCGACGCGGCGGAGCAGGCGCGCGTGGTGGAGCTGAATGAGGACGAGTACCGATAAAGCCCCCGCCTGCCCCGGAGGGCGGGTGACGACGGGAGAAAATTCGCAGCCCGCGAACCCCACACCGCCGTTACTGAAAAGTACGATGGCGGCGCAGCGCAGCTCGCGCTCAGAACATTCAGGGAGGCGGCGTGACAGCCATCGAGCAGACCGAGGCGCGCCCGCGTGGCACGCGTCTGCCCCGCCGGGCCCGACGCAACCAACTGCTGGGCGCAGCTCAGGAGGTCTTCGTCGCGCAGGGCTACCACGCAGCGGCGATGGACGACATCGCCGAACGCGCCGGCGTCAGCAAGCCGGTGCTCTACCAGCACTTCCCCGGGAAACTGGAGCTGTACCTCGCGCTGCTCGACCAGCACTGCGACGCGCTGCTCCAGGCGGTCCGCAGGGCGCTGGAGTCCACCACGGACAACAAGCAGCGGGTGGCCGCCACCATGGACGCCTACTTCGGTTTCGTGGAGGACGAGGGCGGCGCGTTCCGCCTGGTGTTCGAGTCGGACCTGACGAACGAACCGGCCGTGCGTGAGCGTGTGGACAGGGTGAGCCTGGACTGCGCGCGGGCCGTCAGCGAGGTCATCGCCGAGGACACCAAGCTGCCCCAGGAGCAGTCGATGCTGCTGGCCGTGGGGCTGTGCGGGATGGCGCAGATCACTGCCCGCTACTGGCTGGGCGCGGGCCAGAAGATCCCGCGGGACGCGGCGGCCAAGCTGATCTCCTCCCTCTCCTGGCGCGGCATCGCCGGCTTCCCGATGCAGTAGCCGGACCAGTCCCGGCCCAGGAGGGCGCGGGTGCGTTCCCGCCCGAGGGGGCGCGGTTGTTCGCTGCGGGCGTGCGACCGCGCCTCCTCGGCGTCTGCACCGACGGCTAGGGTTGCTCCCGTACGGCGCGGCTGGCCGCGCACCAGTTCCCGGGCACGGCGCGCGGGGACACCAGGACCGTCGGAGGGACATGGCCGTGGAGGTCAAGATCGGCGTGCAGCACGCGCCCCGCGAGATCGTCATGGAGAGCAAGCACACTCCTGACGAGGTCGAGAAGTCGGTGGCGGCGGCCTTGGAGAAGGGCTCCGGACTGCTCAGCCTCGAGGACGAGCACGGCCGGAAGATCCTCGTCCCGGCCGACCGGATCGCCTACGTCGAGATCGGTGAGCCCACGGGACGCAAGGTGGGCTTCGGCGCGATCTGAGCCCACGCCCGGCCCCAGCCGTGGTGCGGCCGTGTCCGCCACCGCGCGGAGCGCGGCACCGGGCACGGCGCGTGCGGGCGGCGGGCACACCCGCACGCGACGGACACACACCGGCGGAACGCGGGGCGAGCGGGGGCGCGTGGAGGGCGCACGGACGACGCGTGCGCCGGGCCCGCAGACAGATGCGACGGCGGCCGTGGGATTGCTCCCGCGGCCGCCGTTTCGACCTCCGCAGCCAGGGGGAGGACGGGAACGACCGCGCACCGCGGTCACGCCACCGTCCGACCCGAGGAGGTCCTCATGATCTGGGAGGCTCTCGGCTCCGCAAGCCTCGGACTCGCCCTCGCGCTCGGCGCGAGCCGGCGGTTCCCCGAGCGGCTTCCCGACCGTCGGCTCGTGCTCGCCACCGGGCCGGTCGCCGCCCTGACCGGCGGTCTCATCACACACACCGTGCTCGGGCCCGGCCACACGCCGGTCGCCCTGTGCGTCGCGCTGGGCGTCAGCGCGGCACTGCTCTCGCTGCTGCTGCGGGACGCGCCCGAACGCCGGCAGTGGCGCCGGGACACTTTGCGCACCACGCCCGCTCCCCGCACCGCCCGGGCCGGGTCCCGGGTCAGGCCGCCAGCCCCAGCGCAGCCATCCGCTTCGTATGGGCCTCGGTGATCCGGGAGAACATCTTGCCGACCTCCGCGAGGTCGAACCCGTCGGCCAGCCCACCGACCAGCATCGTGGAGAGCGCGTCCCGCTCGGCCACCACCCGCTGGGCCTGGGAGAGCGCCTCCCCCATCAGCCGCCGCGCCCACAGGGCGAGCCGGCCGCCCACCCGCGGGTCCGCCTCGATGGCGGCGCGCACCTTCTCCACGGCGAAGCTGGAGTGTCCGGTGTCGGCCAGCACGCTGAGCACCAGGTCGCGGGTGTCGCTGTCCAGCCGGGTGGCCACCTCGCGGTAGAAGTCCGAGGCGATCGAGTCACCCACGTACGCCTTGATCAGGCCCTCCAGCCAGTCGGACGGGGCGGTCAGCCGGTGGAACTCCTCCAGCGGGCCCGCGAACGGCTCCATCGCCGCCGTGGGCTCCGCGTCGATACGGGACAGCCTCTCGCGCAACTTCTCGAAGTGGCCGAACTCGGCCGACGCCATCGAGGCCAGCTCGGCCTTGTCCGCCAGGGAGGGCGCCAGCTTGGCGTCCTCGGCCAGCCGCTCGAAGGCCGCCAGTTCGCCGTAGGCCAGCGCCCCCAGCAGGTCGACGACCGCGGCACGGTAGGTCGGGTCCGCCGAGGCCCGCTCCCAGTCCTGTCCGGCGATCGAGGTGGCAGGGGGCTCGGAACCGTCGGCGGTCTTCTCAGGCGTCTCCATACTCCGCACGATAGCCCGCGGCCCCAGGTCGCGGGGCCCCTGCCCGGACTCCCAGAGCCCCGCACAGCCCGCTTCGACGGCCCCACGGGGCTCCCTGGGAACTCGTACACAACGATTGGCCCGGTACACATGCGCGGATTCGAGGTACAGTGATATGGGTCCACTGGATGAGGTGGACTCGCCGTATGTGCTGTAGCACTGCATGCATGAATGCGGATGCCCGGTCGGTGGCCCGATCGGCTCCGACCCGACAGCCTTCCACCGGCGTGCGCTCCCCGTGCGCGCCGTGCTGAGAGGGACCGCTCGCGCGAGTGAGGCGCTTGAGCGGGAGCCAGTGGTCCCGCACCCACCAGGGCGGGCCGATACGACGGCCGCCCGGGTGCGGTAGATCCTCTCCTCGCTCCGCCGACCTGCCCGTAGACCAGGGCGGGCGGACGCCGCAGCCACACTCGCGCGTCACACAGAAGAGGCAAGCACCCTGTCCACCACGTTCAGAGATCTGGGGATCCTTCCCGAGACAGCCGAGGCCCTCGAAGCCGTCGGCATCACGTCCCCCTTCCCGATCCAGGAGATGACGCTGCCGGTCGCCCTCGCGGGTACCGACGTCATCGGCCAGGCCAAGACCGGCACCGGCAAGACGCTGGGCTTCGGGCTTCCGCTCCTGGAGTCGGTGACCGTTCCCGCCGACGTCGAGTCGGGCCGCGCCACGCCCGAACAGCTGTCCGAGGCGCCACAGGCGCTCGTCGTCGTCCCCACCCGTGAGCTGTGCCAGCAGGTCACCAACGACCTGCTCACCGCCGGCAAGGCCCGCGACGTGCGCGTCCTGTCCATCTACGGCGGCCGCGCCTACGAGCCGCAGGTCGAGGCCCTCAACAAGGGCGTCGACGTGGTCGTGGGCACGCCCGGTCGGCTGCTGGACCTGGCGGGCCAGAAGAAGCTGCGGCTCTCGCAGATCAGGTCGCTCGTCCTGGACGAGGCCGACGAGATGCTCGATTTGGGCTTCCTGCCCGACGTCGAGAAGATCATCGAGATGCTGCCGACCCGTCGCCAGACGATGCTGTTCTCCGCGACGATGCCCGGCCAGGTCATCTCCCTCGCCCGCCGCTACATGAGCCAGCCCACGCACATCCGTGCCACCGCGCCGGACGACGAGGGCCAGACGGTGGCGAACACCACACAGCACGTCTTCCGCGCCCACTCGATGGACAAGCCGGAGATGGTCGCGCGCATCCTGCAGGCCGAGGGCCGCGGACTCGCGATGATCTTCTGCCGCACCAAGCGGACGGCCGCCGACGTCGCCGAGCAGCTCACCCGGCGCGGCTTCGCCGCCGGTGCCGTCCACGGCGACCTGGGCCAGGGGGCGCGCGAGCAGGCGCTGCGCGCCTTCCGCAACGGCAAGGTCGACGTCCTGGTCTGCACCGACGTCGCCGCCCGCGGTATCGATGTCGACAACGTCACCCACGTGATCAATTACCAGACGCCCGAGGACGAGAAGACCTATCTGCACCGCATCGGCCGTACCGGCCGCGCGGGTGCGTCCGGTATCGCCGTCACGCTGGTCGACTGGGACGACATCCCGCGCTGGCAGCTGATCAACAAGGCGCTCGGGCTCGCCTTCAACGACCCCGAGGAGACCTACTCCACCTCGCCGCATCTGCACGAGGCCCTGGGGATCCCCGAGGGCATCAAGGGTGTGCTGCCGCGCGCCGAACGCACCCGGGCCGGCCTCGGCGCCGAGGAGATCGAGGACCTGGGCGAGCCGGGCGGCCGCTCCCGCGGTCGGTCCGCCCCGTCCGGCGGCACCCGTACCGAGGGCGACCGGTCCGGCGAGCGCACCCGTACGGAGCGCAAGCCGCGCCAGCGCCGGCGCACGCGCGGGGCGCTGCGCACGGAGACCGGCGAGGGCGGCCCCGCGACGGCCGAGGACGTCACCTCGCCGGGCGCGGACACCGCCGCGGCCGGTGAGGGCGAGCCCCGCAAGCCCCGGCGCCGCCGCCGTACCCGCTCCGGGGCCCCGGCAGCCGGCACGGCCACCGCCGAGGCGGGCAGCGCCACGGAGACGGGCACCGCGGGCGCCCCCACCGAGGACGGGCCCCGCAAGCCGCGCAGGCGGCGCACCCGCTCCCGCTCGGCCGCCTCCCGCTCCGCGGAGCAGCCCGGCACCGAGAGCTGACCCGGCCCCGTCGCCGGTACCGCACGGCCCGGCGCCCCTCTGCGAGGGGTGCCGGGCCGTGCGTCGTCGTGGGCGGCGATCGGCCGAGCAGGAGGGCGCCCGGCACTCCGGCGGTACGGCCGGAGCGGTCAGCGGTCAGCGGTCAGCGGTCAGCGGTCAGCGGTCAGCGGTCAGGGCGATGGTGTCCAGGGGCGGGCCCGGGCATCCCGGCCGGGGGTGCGCGGGTAGCGTCTGTGCATGAGCAAGCCGCCGTTTCTCGCGCTGCCCGCCAGGGCGCGGGCGTACCGTCTGGCCACCGCGCGCGGGGAGTTCGCCGTGCACGAGGCGGGGAGCGGAGCCACCGCGGTGCTGCTGCCGGGGTTCACCGGCAGCAAGGAGGACTTCATCGGGCTGCTGGAACCGTTGGCCGCGGCCGGGTTCCGGGTGGTGGCGGTGGACGGGCGCGGGCAGTTCGAGACGGGCGGCCCGCACCGGGAGGCCGCCTACGCCCAGGAGGAGCTCGCACGGGACGTGCACGCCGTGGCCGCGGCACTCGGCAACACGGCCCGGGGCCGTATCCACCTGCTGGGCCACTCCCTGGGCGGTCTGATCGCCCGCGCGGCCGTCCTCCAGGACCCCGCCCCCTTCGCCTCGTTGACGTTGGTGAGCAGTGGCCCGGGCGCCGTGGCCCCCTCCCAGCAGGAGCGGGTGCGGATGCTGCTGGGCGCTCTCACGTCGATGTCCATGGCGGCCATCTGGACGGTCATGCAGGAGCTGGACCAGTCGGTCGGCGCCGCGGGCGAGGCCCCGTACTCGCGCCAGGAGGCGGCGGAAGCCTCCGGTGCGGTCGAGGAGTTCCTGCGTCACCGCTGGATGAGCAACGTGACCGAGCAGTTGACGGCGACGGGCCGGCAACTGCTGAGCGAGCCGGACCGGGTGGCCGAGCTGGCGGCGCTCCCGTTGCCGTTCCACGTCGTCTCCGGCGCACAGGACGACGCCTGGCCCGTGCCGCAGTTGGACGGCATGGCCGAGCAGCTCGCCGCGCGGCGGACCGTCGTACCGGATGCCGGGCACTCCCCCAACGCCGAGCGGCCGCAGGAGACGGCCCGTGCGCTGGCGGAGTTCTGGCACGGCGTCCCAGGTGCCGCCTGATCAGCCCTTGCCCTGGATGAACTGGGTGATGCCGCCGGCGATCTGCTGCACGGCGATCGCCGACAGCAGCATGCCCGACAGCCGGGTGACGAGCACGACGCCGCCGTCCTTGATGAGCCGGATGATCAGCAGCGAGTACCGCATCACCAGCCACAGCACCAGGTGCATGGCGACGATCGCGGCCCACACCGACACCTGCCCCGCCCAGCCGTGCGCACGCTGGACGGCGAGGATGACCGAGACGATGGCGCCGGGGCCCGCCAGCAGCGGCATGCCGAGCGGAACGAGCGCGACGTTGACGTCCTTGGTCTGGGTCGGCTCGTCGGACTTGCCCGTCAGCAGGTCGAGCGCCACGAGCAGGAGCAGCAGCCCGCCGGCGACCATCAGGGCGGGGATGGAGACGTGCACGTAGTCGAGGATCTGCTTGCCGCAGAGCCCGAACAGCGCGATCACCCCGAAGGCGACCGCTGCGGCCTGCCCGGCCATTCTGCGCTGCGTCCTGGCGGGCCGTCCGGAGGTGAGGCCGAGGAAGATGGGCGTGATGCCGGGCGGGTCCATGATGACGAACAGGGTGAGGAAGACGGAGCCGAAGAGGGCGAAGTCGAACACGAGAATGCCTGTGCCTAGAGGTGAGCTGGTACGGAACGGACGTGGTGCCGGGGCGGATGCGGGAGGGATGCAGGGGCGGAGCGGGGCGCCCTGTGGAGCGGGCTGTCACGCCGGGCGGCGCCGACGCGGCACGGGTGGCGCCCCCGTGCCGCCGCGCTCCCTGCGCTGTGCCCGCACCGATGCCCGGGGGCGTGCGGCTGGGTGGCGGGCCGAGGGGGCGCGGACGGGGCTGCGGACGCGCTCGTCCTCATGAGGCCGCGCGGACGTCCTCGTGCGGTCACGTACGCCCTCGTACGGCCCTCTCCGTGCGTGCGGCCCCCCGCGGGCTCAGCCCGTGACGGGGGTGGCGCCTGAGCCGCGGGCGGCGATCTCGGCGTAGACGTCGGGGGCGGTGGTGAAGTCGCCGAGGGCGATGGGCTTGCGGCTGCCGTGGTAGTCGCTGGACCCGGTGGCCAGCAGACCGAGTTCGCCGGCGAGGGCGTGCAGACGGGCGCGGGTCTCGGGGGTGTGGTCGGCGTGGTCGGCCTCGATGCCGTCCAGTCCGGCCTGCGCGAGCTCGGCCATGGCGCTCTCGGGAACGCACTGGCCACGCGTGGCGGCCAGCGGGTGGGCGAAGACGGCCACCCCGCCCGCGCCCTTGATCAGCCGCAGCGCGTCGAAGGGGTCGAGCTCGTGCTTGCCGACGTAGGCGCGCCCGTCGTTGGCGAGCCACTCCTCGGTGAACGCGTCCGAGACGGTCTCGACGACGCCTTCCTCGACCATGGCCGTGGCGATGTGGGGCCGCCCCACCGAGCCGTCACCCGCGATACGCCGGACCTGCTCCCAGCTGACGGGGACGCCCAGTTCGCGCAGCTTGGCGACCATCGCCTGTGCGCGGGGGACGCGGTCGTCGCGTACGAGTTCGCGCTCGCGGGAGAGTTCGGGCTCGGCCGGGTCGAACAGGTAGGCCAGCATGTGCATGCTGATGCCGTCGAGGCGGCAGGAGAGCTCCGCGCCGGTGACCAGGGTGAGCCCCGCGGGGAGCGCGGCGACGGCCTCCTCGTACCCGGCGACCGTGTCGTGGTCGGTCAGGGCGACCACGTCGAGCCCGGCCGCGGAGGCGTTGCGCACCAGTTGGGCGGGGGAATCGGTGCCGTCGGAGGCGGTGGAGTGGGTGTGCAGGTCGATGCGCACTTCGACGGGCTCCGAAGGGTGGTCGGGGACGGGATGGCCGGCTCGGGGCGAGCGCTCCTCCACCATAGCCGCCCCGCCGGACACCGCTGTTCCCGGCCGCCGGGCCCCCGGGCGCACCGGGAGTGCCCACGCTCCGCCCCGCTCAGGAGATGAGGCGCGGCGACAGCGCTCCGCAGGGCACCAGGTCGACCTCGGCGCCCGCGTCGCGCAGGTCGGTGAGCACCAGTTCGTCGTAGAGCATCAGTCCGGACTCCTGGGGCCAGACGACCGCCCACAGCCACAGCCCGCAGGCCTCACCGGCGAAGACGGCGCGGTCCTTCGGGGCGCCGTCCACCAGCCACAGGGGGGTGGGGTGGCCCGCCGCCAGGACCTTGGCCTGCGGCGGGGCGCCGGTGGCGAGGGCGGGGCCGGGGTCGGGGCCCTCGATACCGGCGTGGCGGGCACCGAGCCCGATACCCAGTTCCTCGGCGATCAGCAGGAGTTCGCCGGGTCCGCCGAGCGGCGCGGGGCCGGAGCAGGCGACGGCGGTGGCCCGGCCGCCGCTGCGGTCGTCGCCCGCGCAGGCGACTCCGGTGAACAGCCAGCCGACGGGCAGCGGCCACGGCATCCATACGGGCACCTGGGTGCGGCCCACGGCGACGGCGAGGGCGTCGACGCTGGGCGGGAGGACCGGCTGGAGCGGATGCACGGCACCGTGCTCGCCGCACTGCCAGGTGTCGGCGAAGAGACCGGGCGCCCTGACCCGGCCACCGCACTTCGGGCAACTGGGTTCGCCCCTCATGGGCTCCAACGGTCCTACCGGGCAGCCCGTCCGTCAAGGACGATCACCCGCCCGGAGCCGTGGCCCGCGCTCCACGCCGAGTGAGGCTCGCAGGTGGCGCAAGCGTCGCGAGAGAACATCTGCCACCTCTCCACATAGGTGTCAGTTGCACTAATTAGCCAGGCTAATTTATCGTCTGCATATACCAACCATTTCCCCAGAACACAGCCGAACCCGGTAAGGAGCCGCAGGCATGAGTGGTGACCCGTTCGACGAGGGCGGAGGCAGCCCGGCCGGCCTCCTCCGCCAGCCGAAGGCCGTGTGGGCCACGGCGGGCGCCTCCGTCGTCGCCTTCATGGGCATCGGACTGGTCGACCCGATCCTCCCCTCCATCGCGAAGGGCCTGGAGGCGACGCCGAGTCAGGTCTCCCTCCTGTTCACCTCCTACTTCCTGATCACCGCCGTCGCCATGCTGGTCACCGGCTTCGTCTCCAGCCGTATCGGCGGCCGCAGGACGCTGCTGCTCGGACTGGCGCTCGTGGTGGTGTTCGCGGCGCTGTCCGGCACCTCGCACTCCGTCGGTCAACTGGTGGGCTTCCGCGCGGGATGGGGCCTGGGCAACGCGCTCTTCGTCTCCACCGCGCTGGCCGTGATCGTCGGAGCCGCGGCGGGCGGCAGCGCGGCGGCCGTCCTGCTGTACGAGTCGGCACTGGGCCTGGGCATGGCCTGCGGACCGCTGCTGGGCGCCGTGCTGGGCGACGCGAGCTGGCGCTTCCCGTTCTTCGGGACCGCCGCTCTGATGGCCGTCGGCTTCCTCGCCATCACGGCCTTCCTCAAGGAAGCGCCCGGACCCACCCGGAAGACCTCCCTGCTCGACCCGGTCAGGGCCCTGGGTCACGGCGGGCTCGCCTCGGCGGCCGTCTCGGCGTTCTTCTACAACTACGCCTTCTTCACGGTGCTGGCCTTCACCCCGTTCGTGCTGAACATGTCCCCCTACCGCTCCGGAGCGGTCTTCTTCGCCTGGGGCGTGCTGCTGGCCGTCTTCTCCGTGCTGATCGCACCGAAGCTCCAGGAGCGCTTCGGCTCGCTGCGCGTGGTGGGCGGCTCGCTGGTGCTGATGGCGGTCGACCTGCTGGTGCTCGGGTACGGCAACCACACCGCCGCCGTCGTGGGCACCGTGCTGTCGGGCGCCTTCATCGGGCTGAACAACACGGTCTACACCGAGCTGGCCCTCGGGGTCTCCGACGCACCGCGGCCGGTCGCCAGCGCCGGCTACAACTTCGTGCGCTGGTTCGCCGCCGCCGCGGCACCCTTCCTGGCGCCGAAGATCGAGGAGTGGAGCAACATCCACGTCCCGTTCGTGGTGGCCGCCGCGGCCGCCGTCGTCGGAGCCGCGATCATCGGCGTCCGGCGGAAGGCACTGGTGACACAGGCCGAGGAGCTCGCCGCCGAGCACTCCCCCACCTCCGCGCCACGGGCCGGGGAAGCCGCACCCGTACGCGCGGGCTGAGCCGCCCCGGCTCACTCCCCCGAGGGCCGGACCTCACTCCCCCAGGGGTACCGGGCGGCGTGCCGGATCACGCAGATCCGTCTCGAACCGCAGCCAGCGCTCCCGCAGCGCCTCGGCGCCGTGCACCCTCTTCCAGGCCGCCTCCGTCGGCGTCAGGGGCAGCAGCGGAAGGAAGCGGACCGGCTCCCGGGGGGCGCCCAGCTCCAGGTCCGCGACCAACCCGCCGCCCTCGGCCACCAGGACGGAGGTGAAGGGGGCGCCGGGCCACAGCGGTTCACCGGTGTCCAGGGAGGCGCCGGGCGCGACGACGACGCCCTCGACCTGTGGCGAGGCGGCGAGCACGGCCAACGGCCGCAGCACCTTGTCGGTGTCGGCCGCCCCCGCCCGTACCGTCAGCAGCAGCTCGGCGCGCGGCCCGCGTTCGGGGTCGGCGAGGGCCTGGGCCGGGTCGGTCATCGGTGCCGCCGACATCCCCAGCGTGACGTATCGCACGGTGCCCGCCTCCGCGTCGGTGAACCGCAGCACCTCGATGCGCCCGGTCCCCAGGAAGGTGACCGAGGCGCGGGCGTCGGGCTCGCCGAATGTCTGCTGCACATGGGCGTCGACCAGTGTGAGGACGTCGTTCATCCGGCGAGCATAGAACCCGCCCGGCGGCGCAAGAGGCGCGGCATCGTCGCGTAAGGAGGCGGCAAAGGGGCACCCGTAACAGCCGTGGGAGGCAGGAGTACCCGGTTTCCAGTGCTACCGTTGGCTGCCGGTCAAGGCATGTACAGACCGTCCCCCACAGGGGCCCGGCCGGAGGAGGTGGGACTGACATGGATCCGAGTCGACCGTGCAGTACCAGCCGCTCTTCCGCCCCGGCAGCGAGCGCGCCGCACAGGCCCTGAGTTCCCCGCGGCCTACGCGACACGACACCTTCCGGCAGGACCGGGAGACCCAGGACCGGTTCCGGTCCGTCTCCCTCCCGGGCCGCGCACAGCGGTAGAGCGACTGCGTCTCGCAGTCACGCACTGTTTCGTCTGTCAGCGATTGCCGTCGCCGCGGCCCGCGTGTGGTGCCCGCTTTGCGGACCTCCGGGTGGTTGCCCGTAGGCCCCCGTTCCGGGCAGTACGACGCCCCGGCCCGACCCCCGACGGCATGGCACGGCACCACCGTGGAGGGCCTCATGTCGATGATCCGAGAGCTGCGCGCCGCTGTACGCCCGGCGCTGCGCAAGGACAACCGCGCCGGATACGGCACCGGGTACGAGGGCGGCGATCAGGCCATGAGCACCGCCGTCGTGGACTGTGCCGCCTACCTGGACGGGCGCCGCCAGAGCGAGGCGCTCACCCCGGACGAGGCGCTGAGCCGGGTGCGTTCCGCCGACGGGCAGAGCCGTGACGGGTTCGTGTGGATCGGGCTGCACGAGCCCACCGAGGAGGAGTTCGCCGGGATCGCTCGGGAGTACGGGCTGCACCCGCTGGCTGTCGAGGACGCCGTGCACGCACACCAGCGTCCGAAGCTGGAGCGGTACGACGAGAGCCTGTTCACCGTCTTCAAGACGATCCACTACGTCGAGCACGCCGAACTGACCGCCACCAGCGAGGTGGTGGCGACCGGCGAGGTGATGTGCTTCACCGGCCGGGACTACATCATCACCGTGCGGCACGGCGGCCAGGGCTCGCTGCGGGCGCTGCGGCACCGCCTGGAGGACGACCCCGAGCTGCTGGGCAAGGGCCCATCCGCCGTGCTGCACGCGATCGCCGACCAGACGGTGGACGGCTACCTCGCCGTCGCCGACGCCGTGCAGGACGACATCGACGAGGTGGAGATCGAGGTCTTCTCCGAGCGCACGGGCGGCGGCAAGCGAGGCGGCGACGCGAGCCGCATCTACCAGCTCAAGCGCGAGGTACTGGAGTTCAAGCGCGCCGTCTCCCCGCTGATGCGGCCGATGCAGACGCTGAGCGAGCGGCCCGTGCGGCTGGTCGACCCCGACATCCAGAAGTACTTCCGGGACGTCGCCGACCACCTCACCCGCGTCAACGAGCAGGTGCTGGGCTTCGACGACCTGCTCAACTCCATCCTTCAGGCCAACCTCGCCCAGGCGACGGTCGCCCAGAACGAGGACATGCGCAAGATCACCGCCTGGGCCGCCATCTTCGCGGTACCGACGATGATCGCCGGGATCTACGGCATGAACTTCGACTACATGCCGGAGCTGCGCTGGAAGTACGGCTACCCGATGGTGCTGCTGCTGATCGTCGCCATCTGCTACGGCATCCACCGGGGCTTCAAGCGCAACGGCTGGCTGTAGCCTGCCGCCATGACCGCCACACCCGCCCCCACCGGAGCCGACTCCGCCGCGACCCACCTCGACCGCGCCCTGATCGAGGAGACGGCCAAGAAGTCCGGCCTCGTGTGGGTGCGGGGGCCGGTCGGCCCCGCGCGGGGGCTGTGGCACGTGTGGCGCGAGGGGGCCGTCTGCCTGGTCGGCGACGGCTCGCTGGAGCAGCCGCTGGCGGACCTGGGCCTGACCGACGGCGCCACCGCGACCGTCACCGTGCGCGGCAAGGACAAGGGAGCCCGGCTGGTCGTCTGGTCCGCCCGCGTCCGCGAACTGGCCCCCCACGGACGGGAGTGGCAGGAGGTCGTCGACGAGCTGAAGGGCAAGCGGCTCAACGCACCGGACGCGGACACCATGACGGAGCGCTGGGCTCGCGAGAGCCGCGTCCTGCGCCTGGAGCCGACGACGGGCCGGCCCCTGGAACAGCCCGGGTCGATGCCCCGCGACTCGCAGGCGGCGCCGCCGGTGGCAAGCCCGGCCACCACCCGCCGCCCGCAGCCCGCGGGGCTGCCGCGGCTGCTCACGCGGCGCCGGAAGCGCAAGCGGACCAGCTGACCTGCGGCACTTCCACCGCCCACGCCACGTCCGCGAGGTCGTCAGGTCAGGTCCGGTGCGGGAGTTCGCCCTTGCCGGCGCAGAGCTCGGTTCCGGCCTCGCTCTCCGTACCGACCGCCCCCGCGGCGGCGACGGAGACACTCGCAGGCCTCGTGGCGTCCCCGAGCGCGTTGTTGCTGGCGTCCAGGCGGCCGAAGATCTCCGCGAGGAAGGTGAGCGCGATGATCGCGAGGATCAGCAGCACCTTCCCCTTGAGGCTCAGGCCCCACACCCAGCGCCATGCCGCCAACAGGCCCCTGCCCGTCACGCTCAAGGCGGTCATGAGGACGTGGTTGCTCTTCCGCGCGGCCGAACCGCCGGCGTCGGCACCGGCCATGTCGAGCGGACCGTACGCGGGGCGGGCCGCGGGGGGTGCGTCCGCCGGGACCGGCGCTCCCGGTGCGCCAGGGGCACTCGATGCGCCAGGAGTGCTCGGTACGCCAGGGGCACTCGGTGCGCCGGGAGTGCTCGGGGCGGCGGGTGCGCCGGGGGTGCCCGGTGCGTCCGAGGGGCCGGACGACGCCGCCTGACGGCTGCCACCGTGAGCCGGGCCCGGCGTCTGCGCCGCAACCCGGCCCGCACCGGACTCCGCACGGCCGCCTGTACCGCGCCCCGAGCCCCGGATGTCCCAGGTGACGCCGTCCACCGCCGGGCCCGCCGCGACGCGGTTGAGCCGCGTCATGGCGGAACCGGTGTCGGTGCGCCGGTCGGGATCCTTCTCCAGCAGGCCGAGCAGGAGGGCGTGCAGTTCGGGGCCCGCGTTGACGGGTGCCTGCGGCGGTTCGAGGAGTGCGGCGGAGAACGAGGCGATGGGCGAGCTCCGGTCGAACGGGCCGTGCCCCTCGGAGGCGCTGTACAGCGTCGCGCCGAGCGAGAAGAGGTCCGACTCGCGCCGCTCCTGATCCTGCATCCGCTCGGGCGCCGTGAAACCGGGGGTGCCGATGACGCCGGTCTGCGTCATCCGCGTCTGCCCGGAGTCGGCTTCGAGCGAGATGCCGTAGTCGGTCAGCATGACCCGTCCGTGCCGGTTCCCGGCATGGTCGGGCGCGAGAAGTATGTTCGCCGGTTTCACGTCGCGGTGCAGGATGCTGTGCGCGTGGCCCGCTTCCAGTGCCTTGAGCACGGCGACGCCGATACGGCAGATCTCGGCGTCCGGCAGGCGCGGCTCGTCGCGGATGACCTTGGCCAGGTCGGTCGCGCCCGAGACGTACTCCATGACGATCCAGGGCAGCCCCTCGTGCTGCACCACGTCGAGGACCGTCGCCACGTGCGGGTGCCCGCGCAGCTTCGTGGCGTGCAGCGCCTCGCGGCGGGCGCGACGGATGGGCGCCAATTCGCCGGACCCGTCGCTGCCTTCGCTGTCGGGATCGCTGCCGCCGCTGCCGGCGGGCATCTCGATCTGCTTGATGGCGACCTGTGCGCCCAGGGTCTCGTCGTCGGCCAGCCACACGCTGCCCATACCGCCGGCTCCGAGGCGCTCCCGCAGTCGGTAGCGGCCCACGTACTCCCCATGCGTTACGGCCACCGCTCCGTCTCCCTCATCAGCAATCAGTTGTTCGCGTTCGTCCGTTGAGCGTTCACCGTAACGGGCGCAACAGTACGAGCGATCATAGTGAGCCGGGACCGGTACGACTGTTCGGGCCGTCCGGGAAAGGTCAGCCCGTCCGCTCCGGGGAGATCTTCTTGCCGTAGTCGACGGTGTCCTGCTTCTTCGGCGCGTGCAGCGCGAAGCTGTCGTTCCAGTCGGTGAGCCGCACGGTCCCCGCGCCGCCCGCGCGTTGGAGCCGCAGCGGATACGGGTTGCCCTCCAGGGAGACGTCGACGGTGCCGCCCCGGCCGCCGCCTGCCGTGACCCGGACCGTCCTGGTGCCGCCCACCTCGCCGCGCTCCCCCGTCTCCCGCTTCCCCTCCATGGCCAGCAGGCCGTCCAGGAGGGTGTTCATGTCGGTGAAGACGCTCAGTTGCTTGTAGGCGGGGTCGCTGCTGGGCACCTTCACGTACTTGCCCTTGAGCTTCCCGGCGGCGGCCACATCGCTCTTGCCGGGCTCCTTGCCGCCCTCCTGCTGGGCCCAGAACCCGGTTCCCGCCTTGAGGTAGAGGTCGCGGTCGACGCGCAGGAGCTGGAAGGCGGAGCCGCCCTTGGCCGAGACCTTGCCGACGCCGCCGTCGCTCCGCAGCCGCATCGTGAGGCGGTAGGTGTGCCCCTTGCTGACGACGCTGCCGGAAACCCGCACGGATCTGGCCCGCTCGGAGGCGGTGCGGGCCTTCTTCTCGATTGTGCCGGCGGACAGCTTTCCCACGCCGTTGGTGCCCGCGTCCGGGTCCTCGCTCCCGCACCCGCTCAGCGCCGTGAGGGCTCCTGCACTGGCGAGAGCGAGCAGCGCTGCACTCCGGGGTGCGCGGGCGCGTCCAGTCACGAGGGGCTCCTCCTGTGGTCGGCGGCAGGACGGCACCCTACCCGTACGGAGCGCCCCCTCCGGAAGGCAGCCGTCCGGACCACACCGCTGCGACGGCTGTGGCGCCGGTCACGCTAGCCTGAAACCCTCATACACGGGCACACAGGATGAAAGCAGGACGGACAGCTCATGCCAGCCGGCGCTCCCCGGGTCTTCGTCTCCCACCTCGCCGACGTCGCCGTCTTCGACCCCAACGGCGACCAGGTCGGACGGGTCCGTGACGTGGTGACGCTGCTGGGCGGGCGGCGCAAGCTGCCCAGCGTGCTGGGCCTGGTGGTGGAGGTCGTCAGCAGGCGCCGGGTCTTCCTGCCGATGACGCGGGTGACCGGCGTGGAGTCCGGGCAGGTCATCACCACCGGGGTGCTCAACATCCGCCGTTTCGAGCGGCGCCCCAACGAGCACCTCGTGCTGGGCGAGCTCCTGGACCGCCGGGTGACCCTCAAGGAGACCGGCGAGGAGGTCACGGTGCTGGACGTGGGCCTGCACCGGCTGCCCGCACGCCGGGACTGGGAGATCGACCGGCTCTTCGTCCGCAAGGGGCGCAAGGGCGGCGGACTGCGCGGCCGGCGCGGGGAGACGCTGACCGTCGAGTGGGAGGCGGTGACCGGCTTCGCCCTGGAGGAACCGGAACAGGGCACCGCCAACCTGCTCGCCACCTTCGAACAACTGCGCCCCGCCGATCTGGCCAACGTGCTGCACCACCTCTCCGAGAAGCGCCGCGCCGAGGTCGCCGCCGCCCTCCACGACGACCGGCTCGCCGACGTGCTGGAGGAGCTGCCCGACGACGACCAGGTGGAGATCATCGGCAAGCTCGCCGACGAACGCGCCGCCGTCGTCCTGGAGGCCATGGACCCCGACGACGCTGCCGACCTCCTCGGAGAGCTGCCCGAGGAGGACAAGAACCGGCTGCTGGACCTGATGCAGCCCCAGGAGGCGGCGCCGGTGCGGCGGCTGCTGACGTACGAAGAGGGCACCGCCGGCAGCCTGATGACGACCGAACCGATCGTGCTGCGTCCCGACGCGAGCGTCGCCGAGGCGCTGGCCAGGGTCCGGGAGGAGGATCTGCCCGCCCCGCTGGCCTCCCAGGTGTACGTGTGCCGCCCCCCGGACGAGACGCCCACCGGCCATTACCTGGGCGTCGTCCACTTCCAACGGCTGCTGCGGGAGCCACCGTTCGCGCTGGTCGGCGCCATCGTGGACGCCGACCTGCGTCCGCTGCCGCCGGACACGCCGCTGCCCGCGCTGACCGGCTACATGGCGGCCTACAACATCGTCTCGGCCCCCGTGGTCGACGAGGGCAGCCACCTGCTGGGGGCCGTCACCGTCGACGACGTACTGGACGACCTGCTGCCCGAGGACTGGCGGGAGGCCACCGCCGCCGGCGGGCTGCCGGGGTTCCCCGACCGGCACCTGGAGACGACCGGCGACGCGACCCGGACCGGAACCGGCGGGGAGGCGGGGCGCCATGGCTGAGCGGGAGGGCCCCCGGCTCGACGTACCGCGTGCCCCGCGCCGGGCGCTGCTGCCGGCCTATGACCCGGAGATGTTCGGGCGCGTCTCGGAGCGGATCGCCCGCTTCCTGGGGACCGGGCGCTTCCTGCTGTGGATGACGATCGTCATCGTGGTGTGGATGGGCTGGAACATCGCCGCCCCCCAGGGCTGGAAGTTCGACGAGTACCCGTTCATCTTCCTCACGCTGGCTCTCTCCCTCCAGGCCTCCTACGCCGCCCCGCTGATCCTGCTGGCGCAGAACCGCCAGGACGACCGGGACCGGGTCAACCTGGAGCAGGACCGCAGCCGCAACGAGCGCAGCATCGCCGACACCGAGTTCCTGACCCGCGAGATCGCCGCGCTGCGGATGGGGCTGGGCGAGGTCGCCACCCGCGACTGGATGCGCTCGGAACTCGCCGACCTCCTCAAGGAGCTCCAGGAGCGGGACACGGACTCCCCGTCCGGCTCCGGGGGCGCCCGGGAGAGGGATCAGGACCGCTGACCGGGCCCTCGGGGCCCGGCGCGGTGCCGCCCTCGCCGCCCGCACCGCCACCCGGCCCGCGCCCCTTGTCCGACGCGCTCCGCGCGCCCTTACCATTCAGTTATGGCTACCGAGACCGAGGCGACCACTCCCACCGAAGACGCCGTACGAGCGGCGCTCGCTACGGTGAACGACCCGGAGATCCACCGGCCGATCACCGACCTGGGCATGGTCAAATCCATCGCCGTCGCGCCCGACGGCAGCGTCGACGTCGGCGTCTATCTGACGGTCTCCGGCTGCCCGCTGCGCGACACCATCACCTCCGAGGTCACCGAGGCCGTCCAGCGCGTCGCCGGGGTCACCGGCGTACGGGTCGAGCTGGACGTCATGAGCGACGAGCAGCGCCGGGAGCTGGCCGCCTCCCTGCGCGGCGGCAAGGCGGAGCGGGAGGTCCCCTTCGCCCAGCCCGGCTCGCTCACCCGCGTCTACTGCGTGGCCTCCGGCAAGGGCGGCGTCGGCAAGTCGTCGGTGACGGTGAATCTGGCCGCCTCCCTGGCCGCCGACGGACTGAAGGTAGGGGTGGTCGACGCCGACATCTACGGCCACTCCGTTCCCCGCATGCTGGGCACCGACGGGCGGCCGACCCAGGTCGAGGACATGATCATGCCGCCGTCGGCGCACGGTGTGAAGGTCATCTCGATCGGCATGTTCACCCCCGGCAACGCCCCCGTCGTCTGGCGCGGGCCCATGCTGCACCGGGCACTCCAGCAGTTCCTGGCCGACGTCTACTGGGGCGACCTGGACGTGCTGCTGCTCGACCTGCCGCCCGGCACCGGTGACATCGCCATCTCGGTGGCCCAGCTCGTCCCGAACGCGGAGATCCTGGTGGTGACGACCCCGCAGCAGGCCGCCGCCGAGGTCGCCGAGCGGGCGGGCTCCATCGCGGTGCAGACGCACCAGAAGATCGTCGGCGTGATCGAGAACATGTCCGGCATGCCGTGCCCGCACTGCGACGAGATGGTCGACGTCTTCGGCACCGGCGGCGGCAAGCAGGTCGCCGAGGGACTGACCCGCACGACGGGTGCCGAGGTGCCCGTCCTGGGCGGCATCCCGATCGACATCCGCCTTCGCGAGGGCGGCGACGAGGGCAAGCCCGTGGTCCTCAGCGACCCCGACTCCCCGGCGGGAACGGCGCTGCGCACCGTCGCCGGCAAGCTCGGTGCCCGCCAGCGCGGCCTCTCGGGCCTGTCCCTGGGGCTGACCCCCAGCAACAAGTTCTGAGGCCCCTTCGGGGGCGCACAGCCCCTGAAGAGGAGGGGACGGGGCGTTACCGCTGCTCGTAGGCGGTGATGTCCCGGACCACGCAGAAGCCCAGGCCGTAGGCGCTCATGCCGCGGCCGTAGGCACCCAGGTGGACGCCTTCCTGCGCCGAGCCGGCCAGCACCCAGCCGTACTCGGACTCGCGGTAGTGGAAGTCGGTCGGAACGCCGTCCACCGGCAGGGAGAGGGTGTTCCAGCCCGCGCCCTCCAGGTCGTCGGCGAGCTCCCAGGCGACGCCGGTCTGCTGGTCGAGCCAGTCCTGACGCAGGCTGCGGTCCATCTCCATCGGGAAGCTGCACGACAGCAGTCCGGAACCGGCCAGCCAGGCCGCGGTCGAGACGGAGGTGGCCTCCAGCGTGCCCGTACCGTCCCCGCTGCGCCGCACCGGGCGGCTGGCGAGGGTGACGACGACGGCGAAGCTCTGCTCCTCGGGGGAGTTGTCGGCGTGGAGGGAGGGCTCCTCGCCGTGCCCGGTGGAGCCGTGTTCGACCGTGCCGTCGGCCGCGGTACCGACCTGCATCAGCCAGCGCGGCCCGGTGAAGGCGTCGTCCAGTCCGTACCACGGAAAGGCCGCCATCAGGTACTCGTCCACCGCCCGCCGCGCGCCGGGCACCCCCTGCGCGGCGGGCCCGGATTCACCGGCCAGCCGACTCGTCGTCTCCATCTGCGCGACGCCTCCTCATTGCCCTGTGCCCTGGGCAGCCCAGCCCGGCGACCCCCGACACTGGGAGGATAGCCACACCGGTCGGCCGCGTCGGTCATGCCCAGGGGATCAGGACGCGGTGCGGGTGACGAGATGGACGGCAAACGCCGTAGATGTCCCGGTGCCGTCCGGGCGGCGGTGACCCGATCGTTGCCTGATGAGAGCTCAGGTGGCGTCCGCGTCGAACGGCGGCGGGTCACTCCGCCGGGGGGTGTCCCCGGCCACCGGTCGGCCGTTCACCCCGTCGGACCCGTGCTTGGCCAGGTCAGGGGTACCACGGGTGGCCGAGGCGGCGCCCTTCTTGGCCATGTCGATCGGCCCGGAGCCGTTGGAGCCGTTCTTGGTGCCGCCGCCGGCGGAGCCGTCCCGGGCACCGTTCGTGTCGGAGCCGCGGTCGCCTCCGCTGTCGGTGCCGTTGACCGCGTCGGTGACTTCGGCCAGATCCTTGCGGAAGTCGAAGCTGTTGCTGATCTCCTTGATGCCCAGGTCGTCGTTGTCCAGCAGGTGCTTGCGCGCGAACGTCTTCGGGTTCAGGTCCTCGAACTCGAAGTCCTTGAACTCCGGACCCAGCTCCTCGCGGATGTCCTGCTTCGCGCTGTCGGAGAACTGCCGCACCTTGCGGAGGAAGGCGGAGACGTCCTGGATCATCTTGGGGAGCTTGTCGGGGCCGAACACCAGCACGGCGAGCACGATGAGCGCGACCAGCTCCAGTGGTCCTATGTCGAAGAACACCGCTCGACTCCCTCACTCCGTCCGCGGCTCTCATGGCCACCCGTCACGGTACCCGCCCGGGGCCCGTCCCCGGGACCCCGCCCTCGCACCGATCCCACCCGGACACCCGCATCCCGCAGTGCGTTCCCCCTACGTCCGCGCGTCACCGCCGCCCGGCACCGGCACGGCGGCACCGCTCACCCCGACGCCGAGCCGAGAGTCACCGCGACGGTGCGCTCCGCCCCGGAGCCGCCCGGCCGCACGGTCAGGTCCAGCTTGTCGCCGGGCCGGTGGCTGCGGACCCGGACGATCAGCTCCTCGCCGCCGTCCACCGCCTTGCCGCCCACCTCGGTGACGACGTCGCCCTCCGCCAGCCCTGCCTCGTCCGCCGGGCCGCCCTTGATGACCGCTTCCTGGCCGGCGGAGCCGCCGATCCGCGCCCCCTCGCCGTCGTACTCCATGTCGAGCGTGACGCCGATCACCGGATGCGTCGCCCGGCCGTCGTTGATCAGCTCCTCCGCGACCCGGCGGGCCTGGTTGACGGGGATCGCAAAACCGAGACCGACGCTGCCACCGCCCTCCCCCTCGGGCAGCGCGGCATCGCTGCCGGCCCCCTTGATCGCGCTGTTCACCCCGATGACGCGGCCCCTGCGGTCGACCAGCGGCCCGCCCGAGTTGCCCGGATTCATCGGCGCGTCCGTCTGCAGCGCGTCCACGTAGCTCATCTCGCTGCCCGGCTCCTCGCCCCCGGCGGTGACGGGGCGCTCCTTGGCGCTGATGATGCCGGTGGTCACCGTCCCGTCCAGGTCGTAGGGCGCACCGACGGCCACCACGGGGTCGCCCACGCGGGCGGCGTCCGAGTCGCCCAGCGGCAGCGGCGTGAGCCCCGAGACCCCGGACACCTTGACGACAGCCAGGTCGTAGCCGCTGTCGCTCCCGACGACCTCGCCGGTGGCGGTCTGCCCGCTGTTGAAGGTCACCCGCACGGCGTCGCTGCCCCGGGCCGACTCCACGACGTGGTTGTTGGTCAGGATGTGGCCCCGCCGGTCCAGCACGAACCCGGTGCCCGTCGCCTCCGCCCCGCCGCCGCGCGCGTGCAGCGTGACGACGCCGGGCAGCGTCTGGCGCGCGATGCCGGCGGTGCTGCCCTTCGGCCGCTCGCCGCCCTCGCCGAGCGGCCCCGTGGCGGTCTGCGGGAGCTTCACGTCGCCCACGCCGCCGTTGCGCTCGACGTAGACCCCGATCAGCCCGCCCGTCCCGCCGGCGGCCAGCGCCAGGACGACGGCGCCGATCACCAGCCGGGAGTGACGTCGGCGCCCACGCCCCGGCCGCTGCGGCGACGGGCCGGGGGCTACGGGCTGCTGAAGGGGTGCGGGCGGCTGCGGCGGCACCCCCTGGGGCGGCTGCGGCGGCGGGTGCGCCTGGGACGGCTGCGGCGGCAGCGGCCGCGTCGCCGCAGCGGCGGGCGTCTCGTCCCCGCACGGGCCGCCTGTGGGCACCCCGTACGGGGGCGTCGTGGCGAGCGGCGGCACGGTGACCCCGTGCGCCGGTGTGACGGCCGGACGCTGCACGGGCGGGGCCGGCGCCCACGGTCCCGGCCCCCCGTACGGAGGCGTCGCGTACGGGTCCACCCCGTGCAGCGGCTCCGCCCCCTGGTACGGCTCCGCGCGGGCACCGGGAACCGTCGCGGTCCCCCCTGCCCCGGAGTCCGCATCGACGGGCTCGACGAACTGAGAGGGCCCCGCCGCCCGCGCGGGCTCTGCGGACTCGGAGGGCTCCACGGGGGCGGGCTCCGCGGGAGTGCGGTCAGCGGCGTTGGCGGGATCCGCAGAGCTCACGGGCTCCGCCCCACGCAGGGGCTCCGCGGACCGTGAGGGCTCCGCGGGGGTGGGCTCCGCGGCAGCGGGGTCAGCAGAGGGAGCGGGCTCCGCAGAGCTCACGGGCTCCGCCCCACGCAGGGGCTCCGCGGACCGTGAGGGCTCCGCGGGGGTGGGCTCCGCGGCAGCCGGGGGGTCGGTGGGGTGCAGGGGCTCCGTCGAGGCCGAGGGGTCCGCGGGTGGGTGCCACGCGGGGGTACGGCGCGGGCGGCTCCACCACTTCGGTGGCTGCCTGGTGGCCTTCGGCTCATCCATGCTCTCTCCAGATGGTCACCCGCGCTGCTCGCCTCCCCGGCTCTGCCCGGCCTCCCGGCCGCGGGGGTCACGGAGTGCACCGGGAGGGCGACAGGTCGCCGGAAGGAGATTCAACCAGGTGTGCCGGGCGCCGCCCAACGCCCGTCAACACGGCACCGGTCCGGCACCACTTACGCGGCACCGGACCGTTCCCTCTCCGCGTCGGCGGCGGGTGGCAGCCGCCTCAGTGTCCGACCGGACTCGCCGTGGCGGCGGTCGGGGCCGTGGAGGGAGCCGTCGCCAGCGGGGCGCGGCCGGGCAGGGAGCGCAGCACGGCGGGATCCGGTGCCACGGCCTGCCTGCTGCCCGCCGAGGCGGCGGGCGAAGCCGCGCCCTTCGGAACCGACTTCCCGCTGCCGCTCAGCGCCCGCAACGCCCCGGCGGGCCCGCTCTTCTGTGGCCAGTCGGTGTAGTCCATGGCGGCGGACAGGCGCCGCGGGTCGAGGGCGGGGAGCGTGGAGAGCGGCGAGGTGGTGGACCGCTGCAACAGGCTCTCCGACGCCGACAGCCGCGGTGCGGGCGCGACCGCCCCGTACGAGGCGGCGGGCGCGGGCGCGAAGGTGGGGCGGGGAGCGCTGCGCGTGCTGAGCGTTCCACCCCGGTGGTCGCCACCGCGACGCCGGGTGTCCCGGGAGGCGGAGTTCGGGCCCGAGCCGGATCCCGCGCTGCGGACCGAGTTCGCCGACGGGGTGTCGCCACCGCCGCCGGGGCCGCCCGTGGCGCCGGCGGCGAGGGTGCCGCCGAAGGCCAGCGCCGCGAGGGAGAACGCTCCTGCGGCGGCGAAGGCGAAACGGCGGCCCCGCGAGGCGGAGCGCTCCCGCTCGGCCCGCTCCCGCTCGGCCTGTTCGCGTGCGGCGCGGTCGGCCCGCTGCGGGCGGTCGAGGCGCGGCGTCTGGTGGATACGGAAGCCGCGCTGCGGGGCCAGTGGTCCGCGGCCGCCGCGGCTGACCGGCAGATACTCGAACGTCCAGGGCGAGCGGTCGGCGCCCCCGGGCAGCCCGGCGACGGAGAAGGCCCCCACCGCGCCCTCGTCGGCGGGCGAGGAGCCCGGGCCGCGGGGCCCGGAACCGGGGCCGAGGTCGTCCGGCCCCTGCGGGCCCAGGCCGTCGGCCGCGGGCAGGCCCTGGAGGCGGGCGAGGAACCCGTCGGAGGGCGGTGGCGGTGCGGCGGCGGCGAAAGCGTTCTTCACCTGCCGCTGGGCGTCGGCCTCCGCCTTGCAGCCCGCACAGGTCGCCAGGTGGGCGAGGACGCGTTCGCGGGCGTCATGGCCGAGCTCGCCGTCCACGAGGGCGGCGAGCCGGTCCCCGAGGTGGTGTTCGGCGGGAGTCACCCGGCGCTCACCTCCCCGGCCCGGGCGGCCGGCACCGTGGTGCTCAGGGCACGCTGCTGCTCGGCCCGGGCCTCGGGCGACCGGTGCTTGAGCGCCTTGCGCAGATGGGACCGGCCACGGTGGATGCGGCTGCGGACCGTGCCGAGCTTCACACCGAGGGTGGCAGCGATCTCCTCGTAGGAGAGCCCCTCGATGTCGCAGAGCACGACGGCGGCACGGAATTCGGGGGCGAGGGTGTCCAGCGCCTGCTGGACGTCCGCGTCGAAGTGGGTGTCGTTGAAGTGCTGCTGCGGGGTGGGCTCGCGGCTGGGCAGCCGCTCGGCGGCGTCGTCGGCGAGCGCGTCGAAGCGGATGCGCTGCTTGCGCCGGACCATGTCCAGGAACAGGTTGGTGGTGATCCGGTGCAGCCAGCCCTCGAAGGTGCCGGGCGTGTAGGTGGACAGCGACCGGAAGACGCGGACGAAGACCTCCTGGGTGAGATCCTCGGCGTCGTGCTGGTTTCCGGTCAGCCGGTAGGCGAGCCGGTAGACACGGGCGCTGTGGGTGCTGACGATCTCCTCCCAGGAGGGAGGGGTCCACGCCTGGACGTCCGCGGCGGTCTCGAAGGACGCCGTGGTCGCGGTGTCGGCGGTGCGGGCCTGGTCAGCGGTGTCGGTCACGGATTTCGGCTGTTCCGCGGACCGGCGGAATCTGGCGAAGACGCCGCGGTCCCGGCTCGCAGCCGCACCTCCCCTGTCGGCTCTGGTGGTGTCCACTGGAGCCCCTACCATAGCCACATCTCCCGTTAGCTCCGGATAAGCGTCTTTGCCCGGCTTTGGCGAGCGCCGCACGCCGGTCTCTCCCTCCTCAACGCCCAGTCCCATCAGCAGGTTCCCGGGCCAACGGATACAGTCACGATTGCGTGGAGGACGGGGACAGGAGAGGGCCATTACCGGCAACCGGCAGACGAGCTGGGCGCTCGCCGACGCGTACGGCGCCGAGCTGGTCGAGAGCGCCGAGAGCGACGCGCTGCGCTGGGCCCGCGCCAGGGCCCAGGAGGCGGGTCTGCGCTCGGTCTCCCCGGCGACCGGGGCGGCGCTGCGGCTGCTGGCGGCGACCGCCGGCGCCAAGGCGGTGGCCGAGATAGGTACCGGCACCGGCGTCTCCGGGCTGCACCTGTTGCACGGGATGCGGCCCGACGGGGTGCTCACCACGGTCGACATCGAGCCGGAGCGGCAGCAGTTCGCGCGGGAGGCCTTCCGGACGGCCGGCTTCGTGGGCAACGGCGGCAACCGGGTGCGCTTCATCCCGGGACGGGCCCTGGATGTGCTGCCCCGCCTCGCGGACGGCGGGTACGACCTCGTCTTCTGCGACGGCGACCGCACCGAGTGCCTGGACTATCTCGCCGAGTCGTTGCGACTGCTGCGCGACGGCGGGTTGATCTGCTTCGCGGGGGTACTCGCGGAGGGCCGTACCGTCGGTGCCGCGGCGCAGCCGGCCGAAGTGCTGCGGCTGCGCGATCTGTTGCGCACGGTGCGGGAGAGCACGGTGCTGATGCCCTCGCTGCTGCCGGTCGGCGACGGGTTGCTGTGTGCGGTCAAACGCGGTGAGTGACCGCGCGGTTGCCCCGCCCACCGCAGGCGGCGCCGCGGGAGAACGACAGCGCCCCGGAACGTACGCGCGCAGTGCGTGCGTACACCCGGGGCAGCGGTCGTCCTGCGGCCGGACCGGCCGGTCGTCAGCCGCAGACCTTCTTCAGTTCCTCGCCGAGCGCCGTCGCCTCGTCCGGTGTCAGCTCGACGACGAGTCGCCCACCGCCTTCGAGCGGAACGCGCATGACGATGCCCCGCCCCTCTTTGGTCACCTCGAGCGGGCCGTCACCCGTCCGCGGCTTCATGGCCGCCATGCTCGTTCCCCTTCCTGAACCAGCCGATCGCGCCGTGGGCACGTGAACAGGCACAGCCTCACCGGCATCGAACACATTGCTTCCCGACCATTATCCCGCATCGCAGGACCCGATGACCAACATCGGTCCGCATCTCTTGCGGACCGATCGTCCACAAAACCGCCCAATCCGGCGATCGGCCTGCGATACTGCCCCGTCGCCGCTCCCCCGCCCGCGCCTGCGCGTTTGACGCAGGTCACATCGGACGGCCCCGCCGGGCGGGTGCGTGCCCTGTCCGGCGCCGTTGATCCACGTCATGCTGAGCGTATGTCCGACACCGTGCGCTACGAACTGAGCGAGGGTCTCGCGACGGTCACCCTCGACCGCCCCGACGCGATGAACGCCCTCGACAACGAGACCAAGGTCGCGCTGCGCGACACCCTCCACCGGGCCGCGGCCGACCAGGAGGTGCGGGCCGTCCTGCTCACCGGCAGCGGGCGGGCCTTCTGTGTGGGCCAGGACCTCAAGGAGCACACCGGCTCTCTCGAACGCAACGGCGGCAGCGCCCTGAACACGGTCGAGGAGCACTACAACCCGATCACGCTCGCCCTGGCGGGGATGCCCAAGCCGGTGGTGGCGGGCGTGAACGGCGTGGCGGCCGGTGCGGGCGCGGGCTTCGCGTTCGCCTGCGACTACCGGGTGATGGCGGACACCGCGGCCTTCACCACCGCCTTCGCCGGGATCGCGCTGACCGCGGACTCCGGCCTCTCGTGGACCCTGCCCCGGCTGGTCGGCCCCGCGCGCGCCGCCGACCTGCTGCTCTTCCCGCGCAGCGTCAAGGCCGAGGAGGCCCTGGAGCTGGGCCTGGTCAACCGCGTGGTACCGGCCGCCGAACTGGCCGCGGAGGCGAGCGCCGTGGCGCGCACGCTGGCGCAGGGGCCGACCGCCGCCTATGCCGCGTTGAAGGAGTCGCTGGCCTACAGCGCCTCGCACTCGCTCGCCGAGACCCTCGGCAAGGAGTCCGAACTCCAGGTGCGGGTGGGCGGTACGGCCGACCACAGGACCGCCGTCCAGGCGTTCGTGCGGAAGGAGCAGCCCCGCTTCACCGGCCGCTGACCTCCCGCTCCGGGCGCCGCGCGGCGCTTCACCCGGTGGCCGCGTCCCGGCACCAGCAGTCCGCGAGGTGGTCGTCGACCAGCCCGCACGCCTGCATCAGGGCGTAGGCGGTGGTGGGCCCCACGAAGCGGAAGCCCCGCTTCTTCAGCTCCTTGGCCAGCGCCGTCGACTCGGGGGTGGTGGCGGGCACCTCGGCCGTCGTGCGGGGCGCCCGGCGGCCGCCCGGGTCCGGCGCGTACGACCACACCAGGCGGTCCAGCTCGCCCGGCTCCCATGCGGCCGCGATCCGCGCGTTGTGCAACGCGGCGGCGATCTTGGCGCGGTTGCGGACGATGCCGGGGTCGGCCAGCAGCCGCTGCTCGTCCTGTTCGGTGAAGCGGGCGACGTCCGGGATGTGGAAGCGCGCGAAGGCCGCGCGGAACGCCTCGCGCTTCCGCAGGATCGTCAGCCAGGACAGCCCGGACTGGAAGCCCTCCAGGCACAGCCGCTCGTAGAGCGCGTCGTCGCCGCGCACCGGCCTGCCCCACTCGGTGTCGTGGTAGGCCGCGTAGTCCTCTGCCGTGGTGCCCCAGGGGCAGCGCAGGCGGCCGTCCGCGCCCGGCAGGGCACCGCCCTCGGGCGCCGCGGGCTGCCGCCCGGTGCCGGTGGCTGCGACCGCTGCGGCGACCGCCTCGGTCCCGGTCTGCCTGCTCATCGCTGGTCTCCCTCCGGGCGGCCGTTCGGCCGGTGGCCCCACGGTTCCTCGTCCGCCCCCCAGGTCGTCGGGGCACCGTGCGCCGGACGCGTCCCCGGCCCCTCGTGCGGCTCGTGCCTCTCACGGATCTCCTGCGCCTCCGCCGTGACGGAGGAGCCCTCGCCTCTGCCGATCGCGACGGCCTGGGCGCCCGCCAGCGCGGACTCCAGCTCGGCGATACGGGCGTCCCGCTCGGCGAGCTCGGCGCCGAGCCGGTCGAGCACGTCGTCGACCTGGTCCATCCGGTAGCCCCGCACCCCCACGGCCAGGCGCAGCCCCGCCACGTCCGCGTGCGTGACGGCGCGCTCGGCCGGCAGCGGCTCGTCCAGCAGGTCGGGCGGGACGTCGGCCAGGCCGCCCGGTGCGCCGCGCGGGGGCGCCCCGGGGCGCCCACCGCTGCCGACGAGGGCGAGCGTGACCGCGGCGACGACCACGACGAGCGAGATCAGCAGGAACACGAACACGGCACGACTCCCCGAGTGGTCGTTCAGTATCTGGGCAGACCCCGATCGTGCCACGGCCCACCGACAGCTATGGTCGGCGGCGGGATCGGTGCACGGACCACGCGGATGCGGGCCGCGGGCGGCACCGGTGGGAGAGGAAGAGGACGGGTGATGCTGCGCCTGGGCACGCGCGAGTTCGGTGAGCACGAGCCGGTGATCATGGCCATCGTGAACCGCACGCCGGACTCCTTCTACGACCGCGGCGCCACCTTCCATGACGAGCCGGCACTCGACCGGGTGGCGCAGGCGGTCGCCGAGGGCGCCGCCATCATCGACGTCGGCGGGGTGAAGGCGGGGCCGGGGGACGAGGTGACCGCCGCGGAGGAGGTGCGCCGCACGGTCGGCTTCGTCGCGGAGGTGCGCCGCCGCTGGCCGGACGTGGTGATCAGCGTCGACACCTGGCGGCACGAGGTGGGCGAGGCCGTGTGCGAGGCCGGGGCCGACCTGCTCAACGACGCCTGGGGCGGGGTGGACCCGCGGCTGGCCGAGGTCGCGGCGCGGTACGGCGCCGGGCTGGTGTGCACCCACGCGGGCGGCGCCGAGCCGCGCACCCGCCCGCACCGTACGGCGTACCCGCCGGCGGGACGTGGCGACGGCGCCGCTCCGGCCGGGGGCGAGGGCCCCAGCGGGGTCGTCGACGACATCCTCCGGGTGACTCTCGGGCTGGCCGACCGCGCGGCAGGGCTCGGGGTGCCGCGCGAGTCCATCCTCATCGACCCGGGCCACGACTTCGGCAAGACCACCCGCCACTCGTTGCAGGCCACCCGGGAGCTGGGCCGGATGACGGAGACGGGCTGGCCGGTGCTGGTCTCGCTGTCCAACAAGGACTTCGTCGGCGAGACGCTGGACCTCCCGGTCCAGGACCGGCTGCTGGGCACGCTGGCCACCACCGCCGTCTCCGCCTGGCTGGGGGCGCGGGTCTACCGGGTGCACGAGGTGGCCGAGACCCGGCAGGTGCTGGACATGGTGGCCTCCATCGCGGGCCACCGTCCCCCCGCGGTGGCCCGCCGGGGCCTGGCCTGAGCCGCACGGCCAGGACCGGTCAGCCGCCGACCTCCTTGGTGACCAGCGTGACCGCCTCCTCGATGTCGTCGGTGACGTGGAAGAGCTCCAGGTCGCGCTCGGAGGCCTTGCCGGTGGCGACGACCGAGCCGCGGACCCAGTCGATGAGGCCCTTCCAGTACGCGGTGCCGTACAGCACGATCGGGAAGCGGGTGACTTTCTGGGTCTGCACCAGGGTCAGCGCCTCGAACAGCTCGTCGAGGGTGCCCAGACCGCCGGGCAGGACGACGAAACCGCTGGCGTACTTGACGAACATCGTCTTGCGGACGAAGAAGTACCGGAAGTTGATGCCGATGTCGACGTAGGCGTTCATGCCCTGCTCGAAGGGCAGCTCGATGCCGAGCCCCACCGAGGTGCCGCCCGCCTCCAGTGCGCCCTTGTTCGCGGCCTCCATCGCGCCGGGACCGCCGCCGGTGATGACGGCGAAGCCCGCTTCGGCCAGCGCCTTGCCGATCCGGACGCCCTTGTCGTACTCGGGGGCGTCGAGGGGGGTGCGGGCGGAGCCGAAGACGCTGATGGCGGGCCCCAGTTCGGCGAGCGCACCGAAGCCCTCCACGAACTCGGACTGGATGCGCATCACCCGCCAGGGGTCCTGGTGGATGAAGTCGGACGGGCCCGCGGTGTCCAGCAGCCGCTGGTCGGTGGTGCCCGGCTGCACCTGGTCGCGGCGGCGCACGACGGGCCCCAGCCGCTGCTCGGCGGGTTCCCCGCCGCTCTTGTCGGCCATATACGGCTCTCCTTCCGTCAGTGATCTTTCCGTCCAGGGTAGGCGGACGGCGGGGACGGCCGTGCGGGAAACAGGAGGCCATCGGCTGATCGGGAGCTGTCCGGGAGGTACGCGGCCCGGACGGAACGCGGCGGCCTCTCAGCGGTGGGCCACCGCCTCTGCCGGTGGGCCGACACACCCCGGGCGGTGAACCGGCTGCTCAGTCGGTGAGCCAGCGGCGGAGCCGCTCCTCGCACCGGGTGATGAGTGCGGTGTCGACCCGTTCGTCCCTCTTGTGCGCGAGCTTGGGGTCGCCGGGGCCGTAGTTGACGGCGGGCACGCCCAGCGCGCTGAAGCGGGAGACGTCGGTCCAGCCGTACTTGGGCCGCGGCTGCCCGCCCACCGCGGCCAGGAAGGCGCGGGCCGCCGGATGCCCGAGACCCGGCAGCGCCCCGGGGGAGCTGTCGTCGACCTCGAACTCCTCGACCCCGCACCCGGCGAAGACCTCCCGCACGTGCTCGACCGCCTCCTGCTCGCCGCGGTCGGGCGCATAGCGGTAGTTGACGGTGACGGTGCACACGTCGGGGATCACGTTGCCCGCGACACCGCCCTCGATGCGCACCGCGTTGAGGCCCTCGTGGTATTCCAGGCCGTCGATGACCGGCCGCCGCGGCTCGTAGGAGGCCAGCCGGTCGAGGACCGGCGCCGCCGCGTGGACGGCGTTGGCGCCCATCCAGCTCCGTGCGGAGTGCGCGCGGGTGCCCCGGGTGCGCAGGTGGACCCGCAGCGTGCCCTGGCAGCCGCCCTCGACCTCGCCCTCGGAGCCCTCCAGCAGCACGGCGAAGTCACCGGCCAGCCAGTCGGGGTGGGCGTCGGCGACGTGGCCGAGGCCGTTGAGGTGGGCGGCGACCTCCTCGTTGTCGTAGAAGACGAACGTCAGGTCGCGGTTGGGTTCGGGCACCGTCGCGGCGATGCGCAACTGGACGGCGACGCCCGACTTCATGTCGCTGGTGCCGCACCCCCACAGCAGGCCGTCCTCGTCCAGCCGGGAGGGCACGTTGTCGGCGATCGGCACGGTGTCGATGTGCCCCGCGAGGATGACGCGTTCGGTACGGCCCAGCCCCGTACGGGCGACCACGTTGTTGCCGTACCGGTCGACGCGCAGGTGCGGCAGCGGGCGCAGCGCCTCCTCGACGGCGTCAGCCAGCGCTTTCTCGTTCCCGCTCTCGGAGGGGAAGTCCACCAGCCGCGCGGTGAGCCGTGCGGCATCCTGCTGAAGGTCGAGTGCGCTGTCGGTCATGGTGCCAACCCTACGGTGGGACAGCCGCGCGGCCGCGTGAGGTCCGGTCGGACGGTGAGAGCCGCCCCCCCCGGGGGAGGGTAAGGAGGCCCGCGCGGAGGAAGACCGTGCCGCACGCCACTGGGGCGGCTTGCCACCGACAGGCCCCAGGGACGCGTTCAGCCGCTACCTTGGGGCGCGTGCCCCACTCCGGACCGGATCCTTCCTCGCGCGCGCCCGCACGCGCCCGCCGCGGCAAGCTGCTCAGGATCGCCGCAGCCTGCGTCGTACTGCTCGCCGTCGCCGCCTACCTGGCGGCGCGCGGAGTGTCGGGCCACGGAACCCCCGTGTGCACCGTACGTGCCTCCGGCTCCGCGGACGGCTCGCCCTCGTACGAGCTCAAGCCCGTGCAGGCCGCCAACGCCGCGACGATCGCCGCCGTCGCCTCGCGGCGCGAGCTGCCCGAACGGGCCGTGACCACAGCGCTGGCCGCGGCCATCCAGGAGTCCGAACTGCGCAACGTCCCGCACGGGGACCGCGATTCGGTCGGCCTCTTCCAGCAGCGCCCCTCGCAGGGCTGGGGCACGGTCGACCAGATCAGGGATCCGATCTACTCGACGGACCGGTTCTACGACCACCTGGTGGAGATCCCCGACTACTCCCGGTTGCCGCTGACCGTGGCGGCCCAGCGCGTCCAGCGCAGCGGTTACCCGGAGGCGTACGCCAAGCACGAGACCGACGCGACCCTGCTCGCCGCGGCCCTCACCGGGCGGCACCCGTCCGCGCTCACCTGCACGTCGAGCGGCCAGGAACCCGCCGAGCCGGGCGACCCCGAGCGGGTACGCAAGCGGCTCACCCGCGACTTCGGCAGGGACATGCTGAAGGACGGCGCCGGGAAGCCGAGCACGTCGGATGCGGCGGAACACGGCGCCTCTCCGCGCGCCGAAGCCGCCCGCAGCGGGGCACCGCCCACCGTCTCGGTCCCGGCACCGGGGAGCCGTGAGGGCTGGGAGCTGGCCCACTGGGCGATCGCCAACGCCGAGGGGCTGCGCATCACGCAGATCTCCTACGACGGACGGGTATGGAGCGCGGACCGCTCCACCGAGGGCTGGCGCGGGGAGGGCGCGGAGGACGCGAAGGGCTCCTCCGCCGACAGCCCCGTCCAACTGCGCCTCGCCGCCGGCCACTAGGACCGGCGGGGCCGTCCTGCGCACTGCCGCGGCCGGCAGGTGGCCGGCCGGTCACCAGTGCCCACGCTCCCCCGTGGGAGGGAAGCCGGTCCACCGGGCAGCCGCGCGGTCGCTCGGGAGGCGGTCACCGCGAGGAGTGAACCGCAGGGGCCGAACTGCGCTGGCCGCGGGCCTTTTCGACTTCTCCGGTACAGGTCAACAGCGCGCGTGGAATGCCCAGTTTGGCGCCGCACGCGGCAAACCTGGATTGCCAATCCTTTACCCGCGCAGCCCGCAACCTCCCCGGCGTCCCGCCCGATAGGCACGGCGTCTGACCGGGCGTCCCCGGCTGACACGCCAAGAACCTCTCTCCGCCGAAGGAGCACCATGTCCAACCCCCTCACGCGCCGGATCGCCCGCACCGCGCTGCTGTCGGCAGTTGGCGCTGCCGCCGTCGTCGGTGCTGCCGGTGCCGCGAGCGCCGTGGAGCTGCCCGCCGGCCCGGTCGGCGGTCTCAGCAACCTGGACGGCGAGGGCGTCGGCAACACGCTGGACAAGACGGCCCGTGACACCACCGAGCTCGCCGGCGAGGCCGGGGGCGACGTCGTCGAGCACGCCGTCCCGGCCGCGGGGAGGGCCGTCGGCAGCACCGGCAAGGCCGCCGCGCCGGCCGCGCAGAACCTCGCGGGGGACGCCACCGGCCAGGCCGGTGACCTGCTCGGTGACACCGCCTCCTCCGCCACCGGCAAGGGCCTGCCCACCGGCAACCTGGGTGGTCTGCCCCTCGGTTGATGCCGTCAGCAGTCCGGCTCGCCGGCTGCGTGCCGAAGGGCCGCCCGGACGTCCTGTCCGGGCGGCCCTTCGCGTGTCCGCCCCGGGGCGGGGGCGCTCAGCCCTTCACACGGGCGACCGCCGCCTGCACGCGCTCGTCCGTGGCCGTGAGGGCGACCCGCACGTGCTCGGCGCCGGCGGGTCCGTAGAAGTCGCCGGGGGCGACGAGGACGCCCCGGGAGGCGAGGTCCGCCACGGTCTCCCAGCAGGACTCGCCGCGGGTGGCCCACAGGTACAGCGAGGCCTCGCTGTGCTCGATGCGGAACCCGGCGGCCTCCAGCGCCCCGCGCAGGGCGGTACGGCGGGCGGCGTACCGCTCCCGCTGCCCGGCCACGTGGGCGTCGTCGCCGAGGGCTGCGACGGTCGCGGCCTGCACGGGTGCGGGGATCATCATGCCGCCGTGCTTGCGGATCTGGAGGAGGTCGCCGAGGACGGCCGCGTCCCCGGCGACGAACGCGGCACGGTACCCGGCGAGGTTGGAGCGCTTGGAGAGGGAGTGGACGGCGACGAGCCCCTCGTAGCTGCCGCCGCACACGTCGGGGTGGAGCACGGAGACGGGGTCGGCCTCCCAGCCCAGCTCCAGGTAGCACTCGTCGCTCAGGACGAGGACGCCCCGCTCGCGGGCCCAGGCCACGACGGAGCGGAGCTGCTCGGCGCCGAGCACCTGCCCGGTGGGGTTGGACGGGGAGTTGAGCCACAGCAGCTTCAGCCCGGCCGGGTCGAGTTCGAGCGGGTCGCCGTAGGCGACGGGTTCGGCGCCGGCGAGGCGGGCGCCGACCTCGTAGGTGGGGTAGGCGAGCCGGGGGAAGGCCACCCGGTCGCCGGGGCCGAGGCCGAGCTGGGTGGGCAGCCAGGCCACGAACTCCTTGGAGCCGACGACGGGCAGCACGTGGTGCTCGGTGATGCCGCGCGCCCCCAGCCGGCGCCCGCACCATCCGGTGAGCGCGTCCCGCAGCACCTTCGTGCCCCACACCGTGGGGTAGCCGGGGCTGTCGGCGGCGTCGGTCAGCGCCTGCCGGACCAGCGGGGGCACCGGGTCGACGGGGGTGCCCACGGACAGGTCGACGAGGCCGTCGGGGTGCTGCGCGGCGGTGGTCTTGTACGGTTCCAGCCGGTCCCAGGGGAAGGTGGGGAGGCGGTCGGAGACGGAGGACATGGGGCTCACTTTCTGGGAAACGCCGCAGTTCGGCCGGGGGCGCAGTCTCGGAAAACGCCGCAGTCCCGTACGCGCGGACCGGCGGGACCGACGTAACGGGACTGCGTCAAGAAAGCCGCCCGCAGGCGGCTCACTCGTCGTTCAGGCGACGTGGCTCACTCGTCGTGCTCCTGCGGCGGCAGCGCGGCCACCAGCGGGTGGTCCTTCTCGATCAGGCCGAGCTTGCTGGCGCCGCCGGGAGAACCGAGGTCGTCGAAGAACTCGACGTTCGCCTTGTAGTAGTCCTTCCACTCCTCGGGAGTGTCATCCTCGTAGAAGATGGCCTCGACCGGGCAGACAGGCTCGCAGGCACCGCAGTCGACGCACTCGTCCGGGTGGATGTACAAGGACCGCTGGCCCTCGTAGATGCAGTCGACGGGGCACTCCTCGATGCAAGCCTTGTCCTTCAGGTCGACGCAAGGCTCCGCGATGACGTACGTCACGCTGTCGTTCCTCCTCGTTAGGGCTGGCGGGCCGGGGGTGCACCGGCTCCGCCGTGGGCGCGCGGGAGCGCTGGTTCGCTTCGGACGGCGGCGATGCCCACATCTAGTATCTCCGTTCCCGGACGCAAGACGAACAGGAGGGGCGGATAGAGCTGTGGAATTCACCACGAGCGGACGCCTGGAGGTCCGCATCACCCCTTCCGACGTGGGTAAACGCGTATCGGTACGGTCTTTGACCGGTGCCGGCGAGCGCGGTGGGCGGTTCACCGACACCCTGGGCATTCTCACATCGTGGACCGGCGGTGTGCTCGGCATCACGCGGCGCGATGGTGAGCGGGTCGAGGTCGAGGAGGTGTCGATGGTCGCCGGCAAGGTCGTTCCCCGCACGCCCGCGCGCCGTCGCGGGATTCCGGCAGCCGATGTGCGGGAGCTGGTCACGGTGGCGGCGCGGGGCTGGCCGCCCGCCGAGGTGCGGCAGTTGGGCGGGTGGACGCTGCGGGCCGCCGGCGGGTTCACGGCGCGGGCGAACTCGGTGCTCGCGCTGGGCGACCCCGGCCTGCCGCTGGACGCCGCGCTGGTGCGGGCGGGCGAGTGGTACGGCGAGCGCGGCCTGCCGGTACGGGTCCAGATCGTGCCGCAGGAGCAGGCCGGGCTGGACGAGGAGTTGCGCGCCCGCGGCTGGGGCGCCGAGCGGCACGCGGTGCTGCGGGTGGCCGCGCTGGCCCCGCTGGCCGACCGGGCCGCGGACGAGCGGGTGGTGCTGCACCGGGCCCCGGACCAGCGGTGGCTCTCCCTGTACCGCCGGCAGGACGGCGCCACGCTGCCGGAAGCCGCACGGACGGTGCTGGCGGGCGGCCCCTCGGTGTGGTGTGCGACGGTGCCCGATCCCCAGGTGCCTTCCGGGCCGCCGGCGGCGATCGGCCGGGCCGTGGTGGACGGGCGCTGGGCCGGGTTCGCCGCCATAGAGGTGGACCCCGCGCACCGCCGCCGGGGGCTGGCGCAGGCGGTGCTGGCCGAGCTCGCCCGCACGGCGCTCACCGAGGGCGCGTCGGCCGCCTACCTGCAGGTGGAGCGGGACAACGAGCCGGCCATCGCGCTCTACGACCGGCTCGGTTTCGCCGACCACCACGCGTACCACTACCTGCTCGCCCCGCAGGACTGACATGGGCGGCGGACACGACGAGAACGGCGGAACCGGCGGAGGTACAGCGCCCGGCACGCCCGGTGGCGGCGGCCCGGACGAGGACGTCGTACCCGGCGTGCTCGGGCAGCGGTTCGCCGAGGCGGCGCGCGAGCCGCTGCCCGACCTGGCGCTGCTGTGCCTGCTGATCGGCGCGGAGGCAGCCCTGTACCGTGCCGGCGGCCGTGTCGACGAGGTCGCCGTCGACCGCGTCGTCGACGCGGGGCAGGCGGAGCTCGACCGGCTGGCCGGTCTGCTGCCGTACGAGCGCCGCCGGACGCCCGCGCAGTGGGCGAGCGCCCTGCGGCGGCTGCTGGCGGACGAGCTCGGCTTCGAGGGGGCCGCCTCCGACTACCAGCGGCTGGCCTCCTCCCTGCTGCCCCAGGTGCTGCGGCGGCGGCGCGGCCTGCCGATCCTGCTGTCGATCGTCTGGACGGAGGTGGCGCGGCGCGCGGGCGCCCCCGTGTACGGGGTGGCGCTGCCGGGGCACTTCGTGGTCGGCTTCGGCGACCCGCAGGGCGACCATGTGCTGGCCGACCCGTTCGGGGGCGGCAAGCAGTTGGCCGAGGAGGAGCTGTCCGTCATGGTCGCCGGGGCGGCCGGCGGGGCACCGCTGTCGGCCGCCTCCTTCCAGCCGGCGGGGCCGCTGGAGACGGTGCTGCGGGTCCTCAACAACATCCGGGCCTGGGCCGCCCGCCGCCCCGAGCAGACCGGGGTGCGGCTGTGGGCGGTCGAGCTGTCCCTGCTGCTGCCGCACCACCCCGGCAGGCTCCGCTTCGAGCGGGCACAACTGCTGGTGGAGCGGGGCGCGTTCGCGCGGGGCGCCCGGGAGATGGACAGCTACGCCGATGTGGTGGCGGCGATGGAGCCCAACGCGGCGGAGCACATGCGCCGGGCGGCCCGGGCCGCCCGGGCCCGGCTGAACTGACGTACGGCGTCCGGCCGGGCGGGCGAGGGAGCGCGCCTTCGGCAGGGCGCTCCGCCCCGGGTCACAGCCAGCCCCGGTCGCGGGCGATACGGGCGGCCTCCGCCCGGTTGCGGGCGCCGGTCTTCTGGATGGCCGTCGAGAGGTAGTTGCGGACCGTGCCGTGGGACAGGTGCAGGGCAGCGGCGATCTCGGCGTTGCCCGCCCCCGCGCGGGCCGCACCGAGCACGTCGCGCTCCCGGTCGGTGAGCGGGCTCGCCCCCTGGGCGAGCGCGGCGGCGGCCAGTCCCGGGTCGATGACCCGCTCGCCCGCCAGCACCCGGCGTACGGCGTCGGCGAGTTGGGCGGCGGGCGCGTCCTTGACCAGGAACGCGTCGGCGCCCGACTCCATGGCCCTGCGCAGGTAGCCGGGGCGGCCGAAGGTGGTGAGGATGAGGACCTTCACCTCGGGGTGCGCGGCGCGCAGCCCCTCCAGCGCGTCCAGCCCCGACAGGCCCGGCATCTCGATGTCGAGGAGCGCCACGTGGGGACGGTGCTCGGCGACGGCCGCCGCGACCTCGTCGCCCCGGCCGACCTGGGCGGCGATCTCGATGTCCGGTTCCAGCCCGAGCAGCGCGGCGAGCGCCTCGCGGACCATGACCTGGTCCTCGGCGAGCAGCAGTCTGATCACGCGCATCAGGGTAGCGACGGCACCGTGACCCGCAGAGTGAAGCCCCCGTCGAGCCCCGCGGAGGTGCTCAGGGCTCCGTCCACGAGGGCCAGCCGCTCCCGCAGCCCGCCGAGCCCGTTGCCCTCCGCCGCACCGCTGGGACCCTTGCCGTCGTCGGTGACGGTGAGCCGCACGGCGCCGGACCCGCCCGCGGCGGCGTCCCGCGCGGCGTCCGCTTCGACGGGGGCGAGCGTCACCGTGCAGTGCCGGGCGCCGCTGTGCCGTACCACGTTGGTGACCGCCTCACGCAGCGCCCACGCCAGCACCCCCTCGGCGCCGGGCGCCAGCGCCGCGGACGGCGGGCGGTGGGGCAGGTCGGCGGTGATGCCGGCGGTCTCCAGCGCGGTACGGGCGCCCGCCAGTTCGACGGCGAGGGTGGGGCGGCGGTAGCCGCTGACCGTCTCACGGACGTCCACGAGGGCCTGCCTGCTGACCCGTTCGATGTCGGCGACCTGCTCGGCGGCCTGCTCCGGGTGGCCGGGCAGCATCCGGCCGGCCAGCTCGCTCTTGAGGGTGATCAGGGAGAGCGAGTGCCCGAGCAGGTCGTGCAGGTCGCGGGCGAGCCGCAGCCGCTCCTCGTTGGCGGCCAGCGCGGCCACCGCGGCGCGGGCCTCGCGCAGCTCCCGCATGGTGCGGACCGTCTGCCGTGCGGCCATCAGCGCGAAGCCGCCGAGCACCGCGGGGATCGCGTACGACGTCCACACCCCCCACCAGGGCCGCTCCCCCAGGCCGGTGCCGAGCAGCGCGAGCGCCAGCACGCCGGCCGCCACCGCGCCCACGGCGCGCGGCACCGGCAGCACCGCGCCCGAGGCGACGGCGTAGTAGACGAACAGCACCAGCCACGCGTCCCCCAACGTGAGGGACAGGGTGAGGGCGAGCACGAAGAGGGCTGCCAGCAGCAGGTGGACCGTGCGGCTGGGCAGCGGGGTGCGGGTGTGGCGGTAGACGAGCGAGACGTACGCGACGACGAAGCAGCCGAGTCCGGCAGCCCCGCAGACCGTCGCGGGCGTGCTGTGACCGCCCGCGTGCAGGTCGTCGACGGGGCTGCCGAGGAAGACCATCCAGACCGCGATCATGGCGGCCTTCGTCCACTTCTGCCGCCTGGTCTCGGTGGTGTCGCCGACGACCAGGGTCCGGGTGGGCTCCTGCGTCATGCCGTGCGCGTGTCCTTCCGGTAGAGCCAGGCGGCCGCTCCGGCGAAGAGGAACAGGTACCCCACCATCAGGGCCATGTCCTTCAGGTGCGGCGCCTGGCCGGCCTCGATCGCCTGTCCGAGCGCCGTGTAGGCGTGGGTGGGCACCCATTCTCCGAGGTCCTGCACCCAGCCGGGCAGGCTGGCCATCGGCAGCCACATGCCGCCGAGGAAGGCGAGCCCGAAGTAGAACAGCATCGTGATGGGCCGTACCGCGTCCCCGACGGCCAGGTAGCCGATGGCCACACCGAGCGCCGCGAAGACGAAGCTGCCCGCCCAGCAGCACAGTGCCACGGAGATCCACTGCCAGGCCGCCATCCGCACGTCCATCCCGACGGCGCCGGTGAGCAGGACCAGCAGGATCGACGGGAGGCTGACCGTCGCCGCCGAGGCGATCTTCGCGATCACGTAGCCGCGTCCCGGCAGTGCCGTCAGCCGCAGTTGCCGCACCCATCCGGCCTCGCGCTCCTTGGCGATGCGCTCGCTGTTGCCCATCAGTACGGCGGTCATCGCGCCGAAGCCCGCCATCGCGACCATGTAGTACAGCGCCAGGTCGATGTCGAGGCCGGGCATCTTCGAGGAGCTGTTGCTGCCGGCGATCAGCACGTAGAGGACGGGCGGGTAGATCACCGAGAAGAACATGAACTTCTTGTTGCGCAGCGAGCGCATGATCTCCAGCTTGACGAGGGTCTTCACTTGGTGGCCGCCTTACGGTCGCGGGGCGTGCGGTCGGAGGAGGAGCCGTCGTCGGGCGCGGGCTGCGCGGCCGACGCCTGCTCCGCACGGGAGGTGAGGGTCACGAACGCCTGCTCAAGGCCGAGCCCGGTGACCTCCAGGTCGCGCGGGTAGAGGCCCAGGGCGTAGAGGGCGTGCACGGTGGCGTCCGCGTCGGCCGAACGCATCCGTACGACCGCTCCGGACAGCTCCACCTCCTGCACGCCCGGCAGCGCGCGCAACTGGGCCTCCAGCACCCCGTCGGGCACCGCATCCAGGCAGAAGCCGACCCGGCGCACGCCCGCCATGGCCTTGACCTCGGCGGCGCTGCCGTCGGCCAGCAACCGGCCGCGGTGCAGGACGAGTACCCGGTCGGCGACCTCGTCGGCCTCCTCCAGGTAGTGGGTGGCGAACAGCACGGTGCGGCCCTGCGCGGCCCGGGCCCGCATCGAGGACCAGAACGTGCGCCGCGCGGTGACGTCCATGCCGGTGGTGGGCTCGTCCAGGACGATCAGGTCGCTGTCGCCCGCGGTCGCCAGCGCGAACCGCACCCGCTGCTCCTGCCCGCCGGACAGCTTGCCGACCATGCGGTCCGCGATCTGGGTGAGCCCGGAGGCGGCCAGCACCTGCTCGGTGGACCGGCCGCGCGGGTGCAGGTCACAGGCGAGGGAGACCAGTTCGCGGACCCGCACGCCCTCCATCAGCCCGCCGGACTGGAGCATGGCGCCCACCCGCCCGTCGGTGACCGCCTGCCGGGGCGTGGTGCCGAACAGCTCCACGCGGCCGCCCGCATCCGGGGTACGGAGTCCGAGCAGCAGATCCAAGGTGGTGGACTTGCCCGCCCCGTTCGGGCCGAGCAGGGCGACGGTCTCCCCCGGGTGGAGACTCACGGTCAGCTCGTCGAGGGCGCGGACCGTGCCGTAGGTCTTGCTCGCCGCGGTGAACCGGACGGCCGGCGTCGTGGCCGGGGGCCGGGCGGCTGTGCTGGCGACTGTCGTGGCCTGCGTCGATGTCATGCCCCCATGTTCGCCGGGCGGCGGGGCCCGGCGGCAGTGTCGGCGGTCGTGACCTGGGACTGACAGATGTCACACCGGGCGGCATGACACGTCTGGCGGCCGCCGGACGCGGCAGGGGCGCCCCGCGGTGTCGCGGGGCGCCCCTGCCGCGTGGGCCCGCCGAGGGCTCAGCCGTGCGACGGCGTCACCGGGAGACGGCGCCCGGCACCTTGGCGACGCGCTGCTCCGGCTCCGGCGGGGCCTTCTTGCGCAGGGCCTGCACCATGGCTGCGGCCGCGTGCTTCGGCGTCATCTTGACCGTGCCGGCGCCGCCCTCGACCACCACACCGTCGAACGCCGAACCGTAGGTGGCCTTCAGCTTCTTGGTGTCGACGACCGGCTGGAGCGTTCCGCTGCCGCCGGGCCGCATCGTCAGGAACGTCCCGATCGTCTGCTGGCTGAACGGCACCTTCACGTCGCCCGCCTCCAGCCAGACCCAGCCGGACATGGCGGTGGCGCCGAAGTCCTTGACCGCCTTGTTCAGCTCGGCCTCGGACACCTTGGGCCGGTGCACCGTACCCGGCAGGTCGACCGGCTTGTTCGTGCCGCTGGCCGCCCGCTGCTCGAACGCCTTGCGCAGCGCGTCCGGCGCCTTGGCGACATCGACGACCTTGTGCGCAGATCCCTTGACCGCGACGGCCTTGCCGCCGGTGAAGGTGACCATGCCCTCGGACGGCGACTTGGCCTCCGCCTTGTCCAGGACGGGCTTCAGTGCCGAGCGCACCTTGGCGTCGTCCACCTTCACCGCCGGGTCCGCCTCGCGCGAGCCGCCGAAGAGCGAACCGATCACGGAGACCGGGTTGTAGTCGCGGCCCGCCGCGTCCCGCACGGTGGCCTCGGTGTCCAGCGTCACGCCCGCCACGCTCGGCTTCAGCTCGGTACGGCCACCGCCGGTCTCGATGGTGAACGGCTGCTTCGTGCGGTCACCGAGCGCCGAGTCCAGCTCGTTGACGGCCTCGTGCTTGCTCAGGCCCCCGATCTCGACGCCCAGGACGGTGGTGCCCCTGGGTACGTCGGCGTGGTCGAGCAGCAGGCCGGTGCCGTAGGCGACGCCGAGCACGCCGACGACCGCGACGCCCGCCAGCATCAGCTTGGAGCGGCCGCCCTTGCGGGCCTGCGGCGCCGCCGGCTTGGTCGCCTTCGGTGCCCGCGGCTCCTGCGCTCCGGCGGACCGCCCGGCCGAGGAGGGCCCCGGCGGCGGCACCGCGGCACCGCTGCCGGGCCCGGTCTCCGGGACACCGCTGACCATGGTGTCGCTGGACAGCGGCTCGCCGTGCGGCCCGTCCGGGTGCTGCCCCGGCCCGCCGGACGGCTCGCCGCCCGGGCCGGTGCGGCCCGTGGTGCCCGCACCGTCGGAAGCGAACGGGGACGGGCCCGTGCCGAGCCCCAGCGTCGTACCGACAGCCGGCTCACCGCCGGGGCCGCGGGAGCCTCCGGGCCCGGCTGCGGGGCCGGGCGCCCCGGGGGCGTCGGCACCGGGTACGGCCGGAATTCCGGCCGGGGGCGTGCCCGCCGGTCCCGTCGCCGCACCGCCCGGCCGGGAGCCGTCACCCGTGCCGTAACCGGGCACCGCCTCGTAGGAACCCGTGTCGTGCGGGCCGGGAACGGCGTCGAAGGAGCCGGTGTCGTAACCGGGGACGGCCTCGAAGGAGCCCGTGTCGTGGCCCGGGACGGCCTCGAAGGAGCCCGTGTCGTGGCCCGGGACGGCCTCGAAGGAGCCCGTGTCGTGGCCGGTGGCAGCCTGGCCCGGGCCGGCGGCAGTCGTGCCGAAGTCCCGGGAGGGGGGCGCACCTTGGCCCCGCGGCCCGTGGCCGCCGCCGCCCGCACCGCTGTCGAAGGCGTCCGGCCCGGAGGCGCTCCGGTCGGAGTCCGTGCCCCTTCCCGCTCCGGTTCCCGCTCCGAACGGCCCCTGGGGCGCAGGGAACCGGCCGGTCCCGAACGGACCACCCGTACCGGACCCCTGCCCCGCGGCGGGGGCGGCGAGGGGGCCGGGGGTGGCCCCGGGTGCCGGGGGGACGGCCATGTCCCCGCTGACCGGGCCCGTGGTGGGACCCGCGGGCCCCACCTGCGGGGTGCCCTGCGCCGGGGTGTCCCCGGGGCCCGGCATCCCGTGGGCGCCCGTCGTCCCGGCTCCCGGCGCAGCGGGACCGCCCGAGGTGCCACCGGGCGGCGCGCTGCGGGGCGGCTTGCGCGGGGAGAACCAGTCGCTGGTCTGCTGGGTGAACTGCTCCTGCTCCCCGGAGTCCCCGGCGCCTGCGGAGGCGGGGGACGCCTCGGAGCTGCCGCCGGCCCCGCCGGCGGGGCCGGCCGGGCGGGGGGCGCCGGACGGGGCAGCCGGTGCGGCACCGCCGCCGCTGCCCGGTGCGGACCGCGGTGGCACGGCAGCGGAACCGGCGCCGCCGGTCGCCCGTTTGCCCGCCCCCGTCCCCGGCGTGCCGGGCCTGTCGCCCTTGGCGATGCCCTTGTCGCCCCCGGCTGCGGGCCTGTCGGCCTCGTTCTCGTCGCCGACCGGCGTGCGCATCACCACAGGGGGGATGGGCCGCGACCCGGGGATGTTGATGCGGATGCGGGTGGTGAGCGTCGTCTCCGTCTTCGGCTCGTCCGGCTTGGAACCGGCGGCCGGTTCGGCTTCCCGGTCCTCCTGGTCCGCGCCGGGGCCCGGGGTGCCGTACGGCTCCGTCCCCGAGGGGTACGGCGAACCGCCGCGCCGCGTGGGCCCGGAGGACGAACTGTCAGTTTCACGACTCAAAGCAGGTACTCCCGGATGGATTCGCCGTCTTCCCGTTGGCCCGAAGGCGGCTCGCCGGCGCGCACCACTGTACTGGGGGCACCGGGTCCGGGCCCCGCGACCACCGAATCGCCCCTCGTACGCCCCTCTCAGCGGTTCTTTCGTCCGGGAACGGGGGGCGTGGGCAGGGCGATGGTGGTACACATCACAGCCGCGAGCATGCCGCCGAACAGGTAGACATAGCTGGGGAGGCCGGCGGCGAACAGGAAGTCGCCCTCGGGGCGCGAGGTCGTCATCAGCAGCACCGCCACCGCCCATGCGGCGCCGGGCACACCCGCACCCGCCTTGGTACGGCAGAGCTTGGCGCCGCCCCAGAAAAGACCGACGGCGGCGGCGAGCCCCAGCAGCAGGCCGAGCGGGAACCAGCCGCCCTGGACGAGGGTTCCGGCGGCACCGGTCAGCAGTCCCAGAACGGCGAGGGCCGCGTACACCGCGGCCCGGGGCCCTTGCCCGCGCGGGCAAGGGCCCCACTCGGCGCTCTGTGGCGTGGTCGGAGACGTGGCGCTCATACCTGCACCTCCGCGAACAGGTCGGTCAGGCCCGCGGGGGGAGCCCCGGGGCCGCGGTCCGCGCGCTGGAAGTACTCGGTGCCGAGCAGCGGCTGGCCGAGCCCGTTGGACAGGGCGAAGAAGGGGCCGCGGGACGTCTCACGTACCGAGATCTGCGTCTCGTGGGCGGCCATGGCCGCCGCTTTGGCGGCGAGGTGGGAGCGGGCGTCGACGGTGACGTCGACCTCGTCGGCGCTGTCGACCACGCCGGGGACGTCGTCGGGGCGGGCGAAGCCGGTGTCGTGCAGGAAGCCGGGGAAGGGGAAGACCTCCCCGTCCTCGGCTGCCGCGTGCAGCCGGGCGAAGCCCTCGTCGAGGACGGGCCGGGGGACGACGTTCCAGTAGACGCGCTGCACCCGGTGCGGCGCGCCGCCGAGCCGGCCGCCCTCGTCGGCGGCGAGCTCGACGGCGCGCATGGTGACGCGGTGGGCCTTGATGTGGTCGGGGTGGCCGTAGCCGCCGTCGGGGCCGTAGGTGACGACCACCTGGGGCCGCACCTCGCGTATCACGGCGGCGAGCAGCCGGGCGGCCTCGTCCAGATCGGCCTGCCAGAGGCAGTGGGGGCGGTCGTTGGTCGCCGCGCCCCTCATGCCGGAGTCGCGGTAGCGGCCGGGGCCGCCGAGGAAGCGGTGGTCGGTGACGCCCAACGCCCGCATGGCGGCGGCCAGTTCACCGATGCGGTGCGGTCCGAGGGTGTCGTCCTGGTCGGGCGCGAGATGGGCGAGCCCGTCGGGGACGACCTCCCCCTCCTCACCCAGGGTGCAGGTGACGAGGGTGACGTGTGCGCCCCGCGCCGCGTACTCGGCCATGGTGGCGCCGGTGGTGATCGACTCGTCGTCCGGGTGCGCGTGCACCAGCAGCAGGCGGCGCCGGTCGGCGGCCGGTGGCCCCGGAGCCGCCCTGGGGGGATACGCAGCGGTCATGCCCCGAGCCTACGACGGGCGCCCGGCCGCCCGGCGAAGCGAGGGGGCGGAGCGGGCCCGCGGCAGGCGGGACGGCCGCCGGGGGTACGGGCGGCCGGGGCGCGACCGCCGCTCTCAGAATTTGAGCTGGCCGAGCATGCCGGCGACGTTGGAGGTCAGGTCGTTGATCGTCGGAGCGACCGACGAACTGGCGAGGTAGAAACCCAACAGCACGCAGACCACCGCGTGTCCGGCCTTGAGCCCGGATTTCCTGACGAGCAGGATGACGATGATCGCCAGCAGCACCACCGCCGAAATCGAGAGTGCCACGGCGGCTCACCTCCAAGTACGCACAGTCGGTTCGGGATCGAACGGGTCACACGGACACGGCAGCGCGCCTCCGGCACGGAGGAGCCACCGGCTTCATACCCAGCACCCGCCATGCGCAACGGATCATAATTATCCGGGCGACCGCACGGCTCGGTGCACGGGAGCAGACGAGGGGCGCATATTCAGTTCCAGCCAACCGCAGACGACCTGACGATCCTCCCGGCGGCAGCGGCCGCCGGCCACCCGGCGCGCCGGGCACCGGCCCCCGGCGGCCCCCGGCGGGGATCACCTGCGGGCCCTGCGCAGTACGGTCAGCCGCATGGCTACGACTTTCCCCCAGCAGCACGCCCGTACCCACAGATTCACACTCGGCGCTCCCCGGTCCTTCACCGTGGCCCCGGACGGCTCACGCGTCGTCTTCCTGCGCTCCGGTGACGGCTCCGACCTGGCCCACGTCCTCCAGGTGCGGGACCTGGTCAGCGGCGAGGAGCGTATCGCCGCCGATCCGGCGGCGCTGCTGGGCGGAGCGGCCGAGGAGTTGTCCGCGGAGGAGCGCGCGCGGCGGGAGAGGAGCCGCGAGGGCACGGCCGGAGTGGTCGGATATGCCACCGACACGTGCGTGCGGACGGCCGCTTTCGCTCTCTCGGGGCGGCTGTTCGTCACCGATCTGCTGACCGGGCAGGCGCGCGAACTGACCACGCCGCACCCGGTCGTCGACCCCCGCCCGTCGCCCGACGGACAGCACGTCGCGTACGTGGCGGGCGGTGCGCTGCGGGTCGTGGCGGCCTCCGGCGAGCAGGACCGGGCGCTGGCCCGGCCGGAGACCGCGTCGGTCACCTGGGGACTGGCGGAGTTCGTCGCCGCCGAGGAGATGTCCCGCACCCGCGGCCACTGGTGGTCGCCCGACTCCGACGCGCTGCTGGTCGCCCGCGCCGACGACGCCCCCGTGCGCCGCTGGTCCATCGCCGACCCGGCCAACCCGCAGGACACGCCCGCCCGCGTCGCCTACCCGGCGGCCGGGACGCCCAACGCCGAGGTCACGCTGCATCTGCTCGGGCTCGGCGGTACGCGCAACGAGGTGCGCTGGGACCGCGGGCGCTACCCGTACCTGGCCCGCGTCCACTGGTCGGCCGCCGGTCCGCCGCTGCTGCTCGTCCACAGCCGTGACCAGCGTGAGGCGGCGTACCTGAGCGTGGACGTCGCGACGGGAGAGACGTCCGTCACACTCACCGAGGAAGATCGAATCTGGCTGGAACTCTTCGGCGGGGTCCCGGCATGGGCCCCCGACGGCAGCCTCGTGCGGATCGTGGACGAGGGGCCTCGGGACGCGGCGGACGAGAAGAGCGCACGGGTGCTCATGGCGGGCGCACGGCGGCTCACGGACGCCGCACTCCACGTCCGGGCGGTGCTGGACATCGGCGCCGACGACGTCCTGTTCACCGCCTCAGCGGGGGACGGCGGCGACCCCTCGCGCCGGGCGGCGCCGGGCGAGATCGGCGTCTACCGCGTCCCGTTGGCGGGCGGCGCCCCGGTGCGGCTCGCGGACACGGACGAGCCCCATCTGGCCTCCGCGGTGCGCGGCGGCGGGGTCGTGGTGCTCTCGACCGCGACCCTGGACAGGGCCGGAGCGCGGGTCACGCTGCTGCGGCAGGACGACGGGACGCGGCTCGGCACCCTCGACTCGTACGCGGAGCAGCCCGTGCTGGCCACGGCGCCCCGCCTGCTGCTGGCCGGTGCGCGGCGCATCCCCGCTGCCGTCGTCCTGCCCACCGGCTACCGGGAAGGGGACGGTCCGCTGCCGGTGCTGATGGACCCCTACGGCGGGCCCCACGGGCAGCGCGTCGTCGCCGCCCACAACGCGCACCTGACCGCCCAGTGGTTCGCCGACCAGGGCTTCGCCGTCGTCACCGCGGACGGGCGGGGCACCCCGGGGCACAGCCCCTGCTGGGAGAAGGCCGTCGCCCGCCGGCTCGCCCCCGTCACGCTGGACGACCAGGTGGAGGCGCTGCACGCGCTCGCCGCCGACTTCCCGCTCGACACCTCCCGGGTCGGCATCCGCGGCTGGTCCTACGGCGGCTACCTGGCGGCGCTGGCCGTGCTGCGGCGGCCCGACGTCTTCCACGCGGGCATCGCCGGTGCCCCGGTGACCGACTGGCGGCTCTACGACACCCACTACACGGAGCGGTACTGCGGAACCCCGCAGGCCGACCCCGAGGTCTACGCGACCAACTCGCTGCTCACCGACGAGGGGCTGTCCGGTGTGGCCGAGGACGGGCCGCACCGCCCGATGATGATCATCCATGGTCTGGCCGACGACAACGTCGTGGTCGCCCACGCCCTGCGGCTCTCCTCCGGCCTGCTGGCAGCCGGGCGGCCCCACGAGGTGCTGCCGCTCTCCGGCGTGACGCACATGGCGAGCGACGCCACGGTGGCGGAGAACCTGCTGCTGCTCCAGGTCGGGTTCCTGAAGCGGTCCCTGGGGATCGGCGGCTGAGGCGGCTCAGGAGGCAGGAGGGCGGAGGGCGGAGCCGCCCGGGGACTCCGCCTCAGTGCGTCCTGGCCGGCTCCTCCGGGCCCTCCTCCATCTGACGCAGCGCCTTGTCGAGCACGATGTCCTCGCCGCGGGCCTCGGTGGTCGGCTCCTCCGGGAAATGACAGGCCGTCAGGTGTCCCGCGGTGTTGCCGGGGATCTGGACCAGCGGCGGCTCCTGGGTGGCGCACTTGTCCTGCGCCTTCCAGCAGCGGGTGCGGAAGCGGCAGCCCGAGGGCGGGTTGATCGGCGAGGGCACGTCGCCCGCCAGCCGGATGCGCTCCCGGTCCGCCCCCGCCTCCTCCGCCTCCAGCAGGACGGCCTCCGGCACGGCCGACAGCAGCGCGTGGGTGTACGGGTGGCGGGGGCGGTTGTAGATCGCCTCCCGCTCCCCCACCTCGACGACCTTGCCCAGGTACATCACGGCCACCCGCTCGGAGAAGTGCCGCACGATCGCCAGGTCGTGGGCGATGAAGACGAACGCGATGCCCATCTCCCGCTGCACCTGCTGGAGCAGGTTGACCACCTGCGCCTGGATGGAGACGTCCAGCGCGGAGACCGGCTCGTCGGCCACGATCAGCTTCGGCTCCAGCGCCAGGGCCCGGGCGACGCCGATGCGCTGGCGCTGGCCGCCGGAGAACTCGTGCGGGAAGCGGTTGTAGTGCTCGGGGTTGAGACCGACGGTCTCCAGCAGCTCCCGGATCCGCTTCTCCCGGCCGCCGGGCGGGTTGATGCCGTTGACCTCCATCGGGCCGCCGATGATGGTGCCGACCGTGTGCCGCGGGTTGAGCGACGAGTACGGATCCTGGAAGATCATCTGGATCTCGGAGCGGATCGGCGCCAGCTGCTTGCGGGTGGCGTGGGTGATCTCCTGGCCCGCGTAGGTGATCGTGCCGCCGGTGGGCTCCAGCAGCCGGGTCAGCAGCCGCCCCGTGGTCGACTTGCCGCAGCCCGACTCGCCGACCAGGCCGAAGCTCTCCCCCGCGTGGACGTGCAGATCGACACCGGAGACGGCCTGGACCTCCCCCACCTTCCGTTTGAAGGGGAAGCCCCCCATGATCGGGAAGTGTTTGGCCAGGTTCTCCGCCTTCAGCAGCGGCTCGCCCGTACGGGCGGGCCCCGCCTCCCGTGGAGCGCCCGCGTCCGGCTCGGTCAGGGTGAGGTCATCGCTCATTGGTCCGGTTCTCCCTCTGCCTGTCCTAGCTCAGCCTGGGCTTGATCTGCTCGATGAAGAACGTGCGCTTCTGCTCCGCCGTCAGGTGGCAGGCGGCGCCGCGCCCGTGCGGCAGCGTCGGCCGGTCGGCGGTGCAGGACGCGCCGCCGACCTCGTCCTGGAAGGCGCAGCGCGGATGGAAGGGGCAGCCCGGCGGCGGGGCCAGCAGACTGGGCGGAGTGCCGTGGATCGGCGAGAGCTCCTCGTTCACGTCGCCGGTCAGCCGCGGCATGGAGGTCAGCAGGCCCCAGGTGTAGGGATGTTGAGGGCTGCGCAGCACCTCCTCGACACTGCCCCGCTCCACGGCCCGCCCGCCGTACATCACCAGGATGTCGTCGGCGACGTTGGCGATGACGCCGAGGTCGTGGGTGATGAAGACGATCGCGGAGCCGAACTCCTGCTGGAGGTCCTTGAGCAGGTCGAGGATCTGCGCCTGGACGGTCACGTCGAGGGCGGTGGTGGGCTCGTCGGCGATCAGCAGGTCCGGGTCGCACACCAGCGCCATGGCGATCATCGCGCGCTGCCGCATGCCGCCGGAGAACTGGTGCGGGTAGTCGTTCACCCGCGTCTTCGCGTTCGGGATGCCCACCTTGTCGAGCATCTCGACGGCCCGCAGGTGCGCCTCGCGCCGGGAGACCCCCATGTGCTTGCGGTACGGCTCGGCGATCTGCCGCCCGATCGTGTAGTACGGCGACAGCGCGGTCAGCGCGTCCTGGAAGATCATCGCCATCTTGTTGCCGCGCAGCGACTCCAGCGTCCGCTCGCGGGCGCCGGTCAGCTCCTGGCCGTCCAGCAGGATCTTGCCCGAGACGTCGGTCGTGCGCGGGTTGTGCAGCCCGAGGATCGACAGGTTGGTGACGGACTTGCCGGAGCCGGACTCGCCGACGATGCCGAGGGTGCGACCGCGCTCGACGTCGAAGGAGAGCCCGTCGACGGCCTTGACGGTGCCGTCCTCGGTGTCGAAGTGCACGTACAGGTCGCGCACCGAGAGGAAGGCGTCCGCGTCGTCCGCGTCGCGGGGGGCGGGGACGTCCGCTTCCTTGGTCAGGGTGGTCATGGCCGTACTTCTCCTAGGACAGCCGCACGCGCGGGTCGATGAACGCGTAGGCGGCGTCCACGATGATGTTGAACAGGATGATGAAGGTCGCCGCGAAGAGCATCACGCCCATCACCATGGGCAGGTCGGTGTTCTTCACGGAGTTGACCGCGAGCGTGCCCAGGCCCGGGAGCGAGAACGTCCACTCGGTGATCATCGCGCCGCCGAACAGGGAGCCCAGGTCCACGCCGAAGATGGTGACGATGGGGATGAGCGAGCCCCGCCAGGCGTAGCGGAAGAAGACGTACTTCCCCGACATCCCCTTGGCCCGCGCGGCTTTGACGTGGTCCTCCTGGAGCTGCTCGATCATCGACGAGCGGGACAGACGGGTGTAGTTCGCGGTGAAGATGATCTGCACGACCAGCCAGGGGATCAACAGCCCCGTGAACCAGCCGACCGGATCCTCGGTCAGCGGCACGTACTGGGGCTGGTCGAGCAGTTGCAGGTTGTAGACCACCAGCGCCAGGACGAGCGGACCGATGAAGTAGATCTGCATGGAAGAGAGCACCAGCGACAGGGAGCTGAACACCTTGTCGAGCAGGGTGCCCTTCTTCCAGGCGGCGATCATGCCGGCGCCCAGGCCGATGAACAGGAACACCACGGCGCCGCCGACGGTCAGCGAGACGGTGGTGGGGAACCGGTCCAGGATGGTCTGCCAGACCGGGTCCTGGTTGGCGAAGGAGTAGCCGAAACAGGGCGCCGGGCACGGGCCGGCGGCGAAGTCACGCCCGGCGACGATGCCGATCATGAAATGCCAGTACTGGACCGGTACCGGCTCGTCGATCCCCATGTTCTTGCGGATGACCGCGAGCGCGTCCGGCGTGCAGTTCTTGCCGCAGGCCAGCATCGCCGGGTCCCGGGGGACGGCGTAGAAGAGGAAGAAGGTGACGGCGCTGATGATCAGCAGGATCACCAGGGCGCCGAGCGACCGGCGGAGAAGAAATCGCAGCATGACGGAGAGCAGCTCTCGTGCGACAGCGGGATCGAGACGTGCGGGAGGGGCAGCGGATGGCGCCCTGGGCTCCGCCGCCCGGCCGGACCGGCCGGGCGGCGGAGGTCAGCGCCGCAAGGGCGTCACTTCTTGACGTACAGCGACGTCGGCTGGATGTCGTGCAGCTGTTCGTCGAAGTAGCCGCCGCCGACCTTCGACCCGGAGAGCTGGATCGTCTTGTAGTAGTGCATGGGCACCGCGGGAACGTCCTCGACGAGGATCTTGTCCGCGAGCTTCATCCACTCCTTGGCGGCCTGGTCCGGGTTCGTCATCTTGCGAATCCGGTCCATCTCCTTCTCGAACTTGGGGTTCTTGTGGTGCGAGTAGTTCGCCGCACCGTCCTGGACCTGACGGCCGTCGAACAGGTTCGGAACGACGGTCGAGCCGCTCGGCCAGTCGGCACCCCACGAGTTGTGGTAGATGTCGTAGTTGTTCTTGATCTTGCCGATCTGGTCGTAGTACGTGTCCGCGATGATGTCCTTCTTCTGGACGTTGAACCCGGCCTTCTGGAGGTTCTGGGTCGCGGCGACGGAGAACTGCTGCCACTCGGGCGCGTTCTGGAAGGCGAAGGTGAGCTTCATGCCCTTCTTGCCGGACTCCTTCAGGAGCTTGGCCGCCTTCTTCACGTCGCCCTGCGGCTTCTTCAGCTTGCCGAACGGATCGCTCGGCTTCTGGCCCACCAGCGTCGGGCTGACGTAGTTGCCGGCCATCTCGCCGCCGCCCGCGCCGCCGAACGCGGAGACGATCGACTGGTTGGGCATCGCGTAGGCGATGGCCTGGCGGACCTTCTTGTCCTTGATCCGGTCCACGTTGATGTTCATGTAGCTGACGTACGACTGGTAGCCCGAGAGGGAGCGCTTCTTGATTCCCGGGTCGCTGCGCACCTTCTGCATGCTGGAGGCGTCGACGCTGTTGGTGAAGCTGGTGGCCGTCTGGTTCTCACCCGCGTCGGACATCAGCCGCTTGGTGGAGTCCTCGAAGGAGACACCGAACTGGATGTTGAAGGCGTCCGGGTACTGGTGCCGCTTCGGGTCGGTCTTGGGGTCCCACTCGGGGTTGCGGACGAGCTTCATGCTCTTGCCCGACTTGAACGAGGCGATCTTGTACGGGCCGGTGCACAGCGGGGTCTTGTCGTACTTCTCCTTGGTGTCCTTCTTCTCCGACACCACGGAGTAGCCCTGCATGGCAAGCGCGTAGGGCAGTTCTGCCTGCGGCTGCTTGAAGTGGAAGATGACCGTCTTGTCGTCCGGCGTCTCCAGGACGCTGTCCGGCAGGTGCTTGCCCTTGAAGGGGCCGTCCTTGAGCAGCTTGCGGTAGTCGGTGCCGCCCGTGTCGGCCAGCCACTGCTGGATGAAGGTGGGACCCTCGGTGATGAAGGGGGCGAACATCCGCTCGATGGAGTGCCGCACGTCCTTCGAGGTGATGGCGGAGCCGTCCTCGAACTTGATGCCGTCCTTGAGCGTGTAGGTCCAGGTCTTGCCGCCGTCCGACTTCTTGCCGCTGTCGGTGGCCAGGTCGCCGACGACGTCGTACTTGTCGCCGCTGGAGCGCTTGTAGGTGGTCAGACCGCGGTGGATCAGCGTGGCGAGGGAGCCCTCGTCGCTGACGTAGATCTGGGCGGGGTCCAGGTGCGCGTAGCTGTCACGCTGGAGGACCTTGAGGGTGCCGCCCTTGCGGCCGCCCTTCACCTCGGGCGCCGGACCCTTGGAGGCCGCCTCGTCGGCGAAGCTGTAGGAGACGTCGGCGCCCTGCTTCTTGGCCTTGGCGTCCTCGCTGTCCCCACCGCCTCCGCCGCTGCTGCAGCCGGTGAGGAACAGCGCGCCGGCGGCCAGTGCCGCGAGGGACGCACGCGCTGTGCGTATGCTCACTCTGCTCATGGTGGTGTCTGCACCTGCCTGTCGGTTGTCCGTCGCTGCCTGACTGATGCCGTACGGGGTGGCAGCACCCCCCACCACTCGGTCGCGCCTGGCCCTCATCGGCCCGACTTCGGGTCGAACGCGTCCCTGACCGAGTCTCCGAGCAGGTTGAACGCGAGGATGAAGATCACCATCGCGCCGCCCGGGAAGAACATGTAGGTGATGTCGCTCTGGTAGACCTCGGCGCCCTTCGCGAACATCCGGCCCCAGTCCGGGGTGGGGTCGATCAGCCCGACGCCGAGGAAGGAGAGCCCCGCGATGGCGGTGACGTTGTTCGGCAGCATGTAGGTGGACTGCACCAGGATCGGCGTGACCAGGTTCGGCAGCAGCTCCTTGCGGACGATCCGGCCCGGCGGCGTCCCCGCGACCCGTGCCGCCTCGACGAACTCCCGCTCCCGCAGGGAGAGGGTCTGGCCGCGCAGCAGTCGCGCCAGCGTCATCCAGCCGAGCAGCCACATCACGTAGATGATCACGCAGGAGCGGAGCCAGGTGGGCATCTCGTCCTGCGGGTCCACGAGCAGGGCGCCGACCACCGGGGTGAAGGCCACGAAGAACAGCTGGTTGGGGAAGGACATCATCAGGTCGGTGATCCGGCCCAGGAAGTAGTCGACCTTCCCGCCGAAGTAACCGCCCGCGACGCCGATGACGATGGCGGTGATCATCGACAGGAGGGTGACCACCAGGGCGAGCGAGAGCGAGGTGCGGATCCCGTAGACCAGCTGCATGAACACGTCCCGGCCGAGCCCCGGCTCCAGCCCGAACCAGAAGTCGCCGTCGATGCCGCCGTTGGGCTTCACCGGGTAGGAGTTGTCGTTCAGCAGCGTGGGATCGAGCTCGCCGTAGCGGGTGTAGGGGTCCTTGCCGTACAGCCAGGAGATCACCGGCGCCAGCGCGGCGATCAGGAAGAAGGCGAGCACGACACACGCCGAGATCACGCCCGTGCGGTCCCGCTTGAAGCGGATCCACATGAGCCGGCCGGGCGACCGGCCCGCGAGGTCGCCGTCCTGGGCAACTCGCGTAGAACTCGGGCCCGCTTCCGTGTCGGGACCAGGGGTGTCGGCTCCGACCGCAGCGGCCTGGGAAGGACTCGTCATCGCGTGTGTGCTCCCGCGCTCAAGGACTCGCCGGAACCCGAATCGTTGGGGCGTGATGCGGGTGGGTCGAGCCGGACTTTCGCAAGCCAATTACCTGCCAGTCAAGGGGTGTTGACGAGGCTCCCGGCGGCCGGGGGCTTTCTTGAGCGAACGTTGCGCAGATCGAGGTCGCAACGTGCTTGACACCGCAACAGGCAGGCAGACATAGGAGCAAAAAAGGTGAGGAATTTCCTTAATGCTCTCGCAACACGGCCGACTTCTTCTCGATATCCGAAGCAACCGTTCCGAACTACGGTGCGTCCCTGACGTCCGTACGGGGGCGGTCCCGTGGCGCTCCCGGGCACGTACGGTGGACATCGTGCGAACACGCGTGCCCCGCCACCGCACCGCGCACGGCCACGCCGCGCGCTTGTTGCCGGACGGGGCACGCGAGTAGACACGGGAAGGTCCACAAGGTTGCGACACGCACGACACGGGGGGCCGAGCCATGGGCCGGGACAGGACGCTCGCGCGCGGAGCGCGCATCTTCGGATCGCTGCTGCTGTCCGCGCTCGCGCTGGTCAGCCTCGGCTGGATCATCCGGGACTTCACCAAGGCCTACGACGTCGTCGACGTGTGGTGGAACTGGGCCGGGCTGCCGGCCCGCGCCGAGGACGGGGTGTGGGTCACCTCCTTCCTGGAGCCGACGCTGCTGCTGACGTACGCCGTCGCCGCCTCCGCCGCATACCGCTCCTCCTCGTCCGCGGCGATACTCACCTGCACCGGAGTGCTCACGATCGTGCTGCGCGCTCCCGGACTGTGGAACCTGAACGCCGACTGGATGCAGGGCGTCCCCGACGACCTGCTCAGCTCGGTGCTCTTCAGCACCATCGGGACCGTCGTCGCCGGCGCCGTCCTGGTCGTCACCGCCTGCGTCGGGCGGCGTCCCGCCTCGGCCGCCCAGGACACGGACGGCCACGGTGAAGGCGCCCGGCAGCACGCCACCGCGCAGCCGCCGCCGGCCAGGCCCACGCGGGGCGGCGCCGTGGCCGCCTTCGTCGCTCTGGGCGCCGTCGCATCGGTGCTCGTCGCGTGGGAGATACGCACGATGCAGCAGTTCGGCTGGGACCGCTACGAGAGGACCCTCACCGGGGAGCGCTCCATCCTGCGGCTGCTGGACTCCCCCAGCGGCTGGGTCGTGTGGGCCGTCGTCCTTCTCTCCCTGGTCGCCGGGGTCACGGCGCTGGCGGACGCCCCCTTCGCCCGTCCCCTCGGGCTGATCGTGGCCGCGCCCCTGCTGGCGATCGGCGCGTTCGCCCTCGCCTTCGACATCAAGAGCGAGGTGCTGGAGCGCTTCGGCGACCTGGGCATCGAATACCAGCTCCACGTGCTCACCGACATCTTCGAGACCGTGGCGGGCGCCGCCGTGCTGCTGGCGCTGGCATACGGCCGCCGGCACACCCCGCAACCCGGGCCCTGCCCCGCGGCCGACCCGGTCCCCTACGGATTGCCCCCGCAGGCCGGATGACCCGCACGCTCCCGCGCCCCGGTGGCCCTCACGCCTCCGCGGGCCGTACCACCGCGGCGCGCTCGGCCGCGAAGTGGCAGGCCGACGGGTGGTGGACGGGTTCCTCGGGCCGGGTCCCGGCGTAGTTCTCCGGGACGGCGAGCGGCGGCTCCTCCTGAGCGCAGCGCGGCTCCGCCTTCCAGCAGCGGGTGCGGAAGTGGCAGCCGGAGGGCGGGTTGGCCGGCGAGGGCACGTCGCCCTCCAGCACGATCCGCTCCCGCCGACCCTCCGCCTCCGGGTCGGGCACCGGCACCGCCGAGAGCAGCGCCTGCGTGTAGGGGTGCGTCGGATGCTCGTAGATCTCGGTCTCCGTACCGATCTCGACGAGCTTGCCGAGATACATGACCCCGATCCGGTCGGAGATGTGCCGCACGATGGACAGGTCGTGCGCGATGAAGACGTAGGAGAGCTCGAACTCGTCCTGGAGGCGTTCCATCAGGTTGACGACCTGCGCCTGCACCGAGACGTCCAGCGCCGAGACCGGCTCGTCCGCCACGATGATCTCCGGCCGCAGCGCCAGCCCACGCGCGATCCCGATCCGCTGGCGCTGACCCCCGCTGAACTGGTGCGGATACCGGTTCACGTACTCCGGATCCAGTCCCACCACGTCCAGCAGTTCCTGCACCCTGCGCCGCCGGTCCCCCTTCGGCGCCACCTCCGGGTGGATGTCGAAGGGCTCCCCGACGATGTCGCCCACCGTCATCCGCGGATTCAACGACGTGTACGGGTCCTGGAACACCATCTGGATGTTCCGCCGCACCGCCTTCAACGCACGGCCCGAGGCCCGGGTGACGTCGTTGCCCTTGTAGTGGATGCTGCCCGACGTCGGCCGCTCCAGGTGGGTGACGAGCTTGGCCACGGTCGACTTGCCGCAGCCCGACTCGCCGACGATGCCCAGCGTCTCCCCCTTCCGCAGGTCGAAGGAGACCCCGTCGACGGCCTTGACCGCGCCCACCTGCCGCTTGAGGACGACCCCCTGGGTCAGCGGGAAGTGCTTGACCAGGTCCCGCACCTGGAGGATCGGCTCGTCCGCCGCGAACGCCCGCTCGGCGCGCGAGGTGGCCAGCAGCTTGCGCGCCTGGATGAGCTCCTCCCTGGCCACCTTGCGGCTCGACCCCTCACCGTGCATCGCACATCTCCTCCCAGAAGTGGCAGGCGCTGGCCCGCCGGCCGGAGACCTCGTACAGCGGCGGCTCGTCGGTGCGGCAGGTGGCGCGCGCCATGGGGCAGCGCGGGTTGTAGGCGCAACCCGGCGGGATCTGCAACAGGTTGGGCGGCATGCCCCGGATGACGTCGAGCTGCCCGCCCTTCTGGTCGAGGCGGGGGATGGAGTCGAGCAGGCCCTTGGTGTACGGGTGGGCCGGCGCCTTGTACAGCTCCTTGACCGGGGCCGTCTCCACGATGCGGCCCGCGTACATCACCGCGATCCTGTCCGCCACGTCCGCCACCACGCCCAGGTCATGGGTGATCAGGATGAGCCCCATGTCGTACTCCCGCTGCAGATCCGACAGCAGCTCCATCACCTGGGCCTGCACCGTGACGTCCAGCGCCGTCGTCGGCTCGTCCGCGATGATCAGATCCGGCTCCAGCGCCAGCGCCATCGCGATCATGATGCGCTGCCGCATGCCGCCGCTGAACTGGTGCGGATAGTCCCCCACCCGCTGCCGCGCCGCCGGGATGCGGACGCGTTCCATCAGCTCCACCGCCCTGGCCCTGGCCGCCTTGCGGGAGACGCCCTGGTGCACGCGGAACATCTCCGCGAGCTGGTATCCCACCGTCAGCACCGGGTTGAGGGAGGAGAGCGCGTCCTGGAAGATCATCGCCATCCTGGCGCCGCGGATCCGCCGCCGTTCCTCGCGGCCCAGGGTCAGCAGGTCCTGCCCCTGGAAGACGACCTCACCGCCGGTGATCCGCCCCGGTGGCGTGTCGAGGATGCCCATGACCGCCTGCGCCGTCACCGACTTGCCCGACCCCGACTCGCCGAGCACGGCCAGGGTCTCCCCCGCCTCGACGGCGAAGCTGACACCGCCTACGGCCTGGGCCACCCCGTCCCGGGTGTGGAACTCCACCTGGAGGTCGCGCACTTCGAGCAGGCCCACGGGTGCTCACCTCAGCTTCGGGTCGAGGGCGTCGCGCACCGCATCGCCGAGCATGATGAAGGCCAGCACGGTGAGGCTGAGCGCGGCGGCCGGGTACAGCAGGATGTGCGGCGCGTTGCGGAACTGCATGCCCTGGGACGCTGCCGAGATGTCGGCTCCCCAGGAGACGGTGGGCGGCTGGAGCCCGACGCCGAGGAAGCTGAGCGTGGCCTCCAGCGAGATGTAGGTGCCCAGCGCGATGGTCGCGGTCACGATCACGGGGGCGACCGCGTTCGGCAGGATGTGCCGCACCATCATCCGCGCGTTCCCCGCACCCAGCGCGCGGGCCGCCAGGACGTAGTCGTTCTGCTTGACCGTGATCACCGAGCCGCGCGCGATGCGGGCCACCTGCGGCCAGCCGAGCAGCACGATGAACGACACCACCGTCCATACCGAGCGGCTCCCGGTCATGGACAGGAACACCAGGCCGCCGAGGATCATCGGGATGCCGAAGAAGATGTCGGTCAGCCGGGAGAGGAGCGCGTCCCCCATCCCGCCGAAGAAGCCGGCGAGCCCGCCGAGGACGCTCCCCACCACGGCCACCCCCAGCGTGGCGCAGACGCCGACGGTCACCGAGGTGCGGGCGCCGTACACCACCCGCGTGTACACGTCGCAGCCCTGGGTGTCGAAGCCGAACCAGTGCCCGGCCGAGGACGGTTCCAGCGAGCGGCCGAGCCGGCAGGAGAGCGGGTCCTGGGAGGCGATCAGGCTGGGCCAGACGGAGATCAGCACCAGGAACGCGATGAGCAGGCCGGCGATCAGGAAGACCGGGTTGCGGCGCAGATCGTGCCAGGCGTCGGACCACAGGCTGCGGCTCCGCTCCCGGGAGGGACCGCCCGGTGGGGTCGGCGACTGGGCGCCCTCGGCGCCCCCGCCTGCGACGTCGACCGCCTCCATACCCTGGCGCGGCCCCTCGAATGCCGACGTCCCGCTCACCGTGCGGCCCTCCGGCGGCCGGCGGCGTCGGGGCGCGGGGGTGCGTCACGCATAGCGGATCCTCGGGTCGAGCACGGCGTACAACAGGTCGACGAGCAGGTTCGCGAGGAGGAAGACGATGACGAGGACGGTCACGAAGCCGACCACGGTCGGCGAGTTCTGCCGGACGATGCCCTGCCACAGTTGGAAGCCGACGCCGTGGATGTTGAAGATCCGCTCGGTCACCAGCGCGCCCGCCATCAGGTTGCCCACGTCGGTGCCGAGGAAGGTGACCACGGGGATCAGCGAGTTGCGCAGCAGGTGCCGCACGGTCACCCGGCGGCGCGCCAGCCCTTTGGCGACGGCGGTCCTGACGTAGTCGGCGCGGCCGTTCTCCGCGATGGACGTGCGGGTCAGCCGCGTGACGTAGGCCAGCGAGACCAGGGCGAGCACCAGACCGGGCAGCAGCAGCTCCCCCACGGGCGCCGCCGGGGAGACGGCGGGGGCGATCAGGCCCCAGCGGACCCCGAGCAGGTACTGGAAGACGGTGCCGGTCACGAACGTCGGAACGGAGATGACGAGCAGCGTCAGCATCAGCACCCCGGAATCGACGGGCCGGCCGCGCCGCAGGCCGGTGAGCACGCCGAGCACGAGCCCGATGACGATCTCGAAGACGATGGCGACGATCGCGAGCCGGACGGTGAGCGGAAAGGCGGTCCGCATCAGCTCCGTCACCGGTTGCCCGTTGAAGGCGTTCCCGAAGTCACCGGTGAAGATCTTGCCCATGTAGAGCCCGTACTGCTGCCAGACGGGCTTGTCGAGGTTGAACTGGGCGCGCAGTTGGGCCGCCGTCGCCGGGTCGGGGGCCCGGTCCCCGAACATGGCGTTCACCGGGTCCCCGACGGTGTAGACCATCAGGAAGATGAGAAAGGTCGTCCCGATGAAGACCGGGACCATCTGGAGCAGTCGTCGGATGACGTAGCGCCCCACGCCGGCTCACTTGACCTTGATGTCGGTGAAGACCGGCACGGAGAAGGGATTGAGTTTCACGTTGCTCACCCGCTCGGAATATCCGGCGTTGCCGTTCTGGTACCACAGCGGGATCGACGGGAACTTCTTCAGGATCTGCTGCTCCGCCTGCTGGAAGAGGCCGACCGCCTGCTTCTGCCCGGAGGCCGCGTTGGCCTTGTCGATGAGCTTGTCGACCTGGGGGTCGGAGAAGCCGGAGTCGTTGGAGGAGGCGTCGGTGTAGTACATGGGCTGGATGAAGTTCTGGATCAGCGGGTAGTCCATCTGCCACCCCGTACGGAACATGCCCGTCATCTTCTTGTCGCTGATGTCTGAGCGGAACTCGCTGAACGTCGGCACCGGATTGACGGTGCAGGCGTTGTTCTTGTCCAGGGTGCGGTTGATGCTGTTGCACACGGCTTCCATCCACTGCCGGTGGGAGCCGGTGTCCACGTTCGAGGTCAGCGTGATCTTCCCGCCGGGCAGACCGCCGCCCTGCTGGATGAGCTTCCTGGCCTCCTTGGGGTCGTACTCGCAGTCGCTGCCGCACAACCCGGGCCGGTAGCCGCCGGCCTTCTTCAGCACCGGCGAGGTCAGGTCCGTGGCCGGCTCCCGGGTGCCGTGGTAGATCTCCTCGGTCACCTCTTTCCGGTTGACCGCCTTGGACAGCCCGCGCCGCACCAGCGCCGCCTTGTCGGTCTGCCACTTCTTGTCGTACATCGGGAAGGAGACCGCCTGGGTGATACCGGCGGGCTGGTTGATGTAGCGCCCCTTCAGGTCCCGCTTGGCGTTCTTGAGCTGCCCGGCCGGAAGCTCGTCGACGACGTCGAGGTTGCCGGCCTGAAGGTCGGTGTAGCCGGTGTTCTGGTCGGTGTAGACCCGCAGTTCGACGCCCTTGTTCTGCGGCTTGTCGGCACCTTTGTAGTGGGTGTTGCGGGACAGCTGCATCGACTGGCCGCGGGTGTAGGAGTCCACCTTGTAGGGGCCGTTTCCGACGGGTTTCTTCAACCAGCCGTCGTGGTCGGTGAAGAAGGATTTCGGCAGCGGCGCGTAGGCGCTGTATCCGAGCGTCTGCGGCCAGAGGGAGAACTTCTGGTTGAGCCGCACGGTGAAGGCGTGGTCGTTCTTCACCTTCAGCCCGGACAGCTTCTTCGCCGCGGGTTTCCCCTTCTCCGGGTGGACGTCGTCGTAGCCGTCGATGTACTGGAAGAAGTAGGAGTTGACCTGCTTGTTGGTCACCAGCGCGCCGTAGTTCCACGCGTCCACGAACGACTGCGCCGTCACGGGCGTGCCGTCGGAGAACTTCCAGCCCTTCTTCAGCTTGATGGTGAAGTTGCGCTGGTCGTTTGTGGTGATCGACTTGGCGACGGCGTTCTCGGCCTCACCCGTGGCCGGGTCGTACTTCTTCAGCCCCCGCATGATCATGTCGAGGACCTTGCCGCCCTGCACCTCGTTGGTGTTCGCGGGCTCGACCGGGTGCTCCGGGTCGGTCCAGAAGGCGCGGACCACCCCGTCCTGCGCCCCACCACCGGCGCCGCCGGCGCTGGACCCGCCACCGCAGGCAGTGGCCGTGAGGGCGACCGCCCCGGCAGCGGCGAGCGCTCTCCTGGTCATGGTGACGCGGGTGGCTCCACGCATGGGTGCCTCCTGGGTGCGCGGTGGGTCCGAGTCCGACTCCGACCCACTTAACACCTTTTGTCACCATATGCCTGGCTGCCGTGCCCGGCCCCGCCGGCCCGGAACCCGTTCGGCGGAACCGGCCCCACCTGCCCGCGGGCTCCCCGCCACGCCCGCGGGCAGGCTCAGGCCGCGACGACCGCGCTGCGCTCCTGGGCGAAGTGGCAGGCCGACGGGTGGGCCACTCCCCCGTCCGAGCCCTCGTACACCGAGGGCACCGCCAGCAGGGGCACCTCCTGAGCGCAGCGTGCCTCCGCCTTCCAGCAGCGGGTGCGGAACCGGCAGCCGGAGGGCGGGTTGGCCGGCGAGGGCACGTCGCCCTCCAGCACGATCCGCTCCCGTCGGCCCTCCGCCTCCGGGTCGGGCACCGGCACCGCCGAGAGCAGCGCCTGCGTGTAGGGATGCGTCGGATGCTCGTAGATCTCCTGGTCGGAGCCGATCTCCGCCATCTTGCCCAGGTACATTACGCCGACCCGGTCGGAGATGTGCCGCACGATGGACAGGTCGTGCGCGATGAACATGTAGGAGAGGCCGAACTCGTCCTGGAGGCGTTCCATCAGGTTGACGACCTGCGCCTGCACCGAGACGTCCAGCGCCGAGACCGGCTCGTCCGCCACGATGATCTCCGGCCGCAACGCCAGCCCCCGCGCGATCCCGATCCGCTGGCGCTGACCCCCGCTGAACTGGTGCGGATACCGGTTCACGTACTCGGGGTTCAGTCCCACCACGTCCAGCAGTTCCTGCACCTTGCGCCGCCGGTCCCCCTTCGGCGCCACCTCCGGGTGGATGTCGAAGGGCTCCCCGATGATGTCGCCCACCGTCATCCGGGGGTTCAACGACGTGTACGGGTCCTGGAACACCATCTGGATGTTCCGCCGCACCGCCTTCAACGCACGGCCGGACAGCTTGGTGATGTCCTCGCCCTTGTAGCGGATCGTCCCCGACGTCGGGGTTTCGAGGTTCATCAACAGCTTGGCCACGGTCGACTTGCCGCAGCCCGACTCGCCGACGATGCCCAGCGTCTCGCCCGGGTAGAGGTCGAAGGAGATGCCGTCGACGGCCTTGACCGCGCCCACCTGCCGCTTGAGGACGACCCCCTGGGTCAGCGGGAAGTGCTTGACCAGGTCCCGCACCTCCAGGATCGGCTCGCGCCGTGCAGCCTGCTCGGCCTGCTCAGCCATCGATGGTCTCCTTCCAGAAGTGGCACGCGCTGCCGCGGCCCTCGCCGACCTCGGCGAGCGGCGGCAGTTCGCTGCGGCAGACGTCCCGGGCCACCGGGCAGCGCGGATGGAAGGCGCAGCCGTCGGGCACCTTGGCCATGTTGGGCGGCAGGCCCTGGATCGCGTAGAGCTCCTTGCCCTTCTGATCCAGCCGGGGGATGGAGTCGAGCAGGCCCTTGGTGTACGGGTGGGCCGGCGCCCTGTACAGCTCCTTGACCGGAGCCGTCTCCACGATGCGGCCCGCGTACATCACGGCGATCTTGTCCGCCACGTCCGCCACCACGCCCAGGTCATGGGTGATCAGGATGAGCCCCATGTCGTACTCCCGCTGCAGATCCGACAGCAGCTCCATCACCTGGGCCTGCACCGTGACGTCCAGCGCCGTCGTCGGCTCGTCCGCGATGATCAGATCCGGCTCCAGCGCCAGCGCCATCGCGATCATGATGCGCTGCCGCATGCCGCCGCTGAACTGGTGCGGATAGTCCCCCACCCGGGCCTTGGCGGCGGGGATCTTCACCCGGTCCATCAGCTCGACGGCCTTGGCCTTGGCCTCCTTGCGGGAGGCGCCCTGGTGCACGCGGAACATCTCCGCGAGCTGGTATCCCACGGTCAGCACCGGGTTGAGGGAGGAGAGCGCGTCCTGGAAGATCATCGAGATGCGCGCGCCGCGGATCTTGCGGCGCTCCTCCTTGGACATGGTGAGCATGTCCTGGCCGTGGAAGAGGATCTCCCCCTTGGGGATGCGTCCGGGCGGCATGTCGAGGATGCCCATGACCGCCTGCGCGGTCACCGACTTGCCGGAGCCGGACTCGCCGAGCACGGCGAGGGTCTCGCCCGGCTCGACGCTGTAGTTCACGCCGTTGACGGCCTTGACGATGCCGTCCCGGGTGTGGAAATCGACGTGCAGGTCCCGCACTTCGAGCAGGGTCATGTGGGGCGCGCCTCCCTCAACGGCTCTTGGGATCGAGGGCGTTGCGGACCGCATCGCCGAGCATGATGAACGCCAGCACGGTCAGGGAAACCATGACAGCGGGGGAAATGAGCGCATGGGGGGCCGTGCGCAGGGAGTCCTTGCCGGCGGAGACGTCGATGCCCCAGGACACCGTCGGGTCGGCCAGGCCGATGCCCAGGTAGGAGAGCGTGGCCTCCGCTGCGATGTATCCGCCGAGCGCGGTGGTGGCGACGACGATGACCGGCGCCAGCGCGTTCGGCACGATGTGCCGGAACATGATGCGCCGCGTACTCGCGCCCAGGGACTGCGCCGCGTGCACGTAGTCGCTCTGCTTGACGGTGATCACCGCACCGCGGGCGACGCGGGCGATCTGGGTCCACCCCAGGAAGAGCAGCGCCGCGATGACGACCCACACGCTGCGCTCGGCGAAGGTGGTCAGCACGACCATGGAGCCCAGCAGGAACGGGATGCCCTGGAAGATGTCGGTGATCCGGGACAGGAGGCTGTCCATCCAGCCGCCGAAGTAGCCGGCGACCAGTCCGACGATGCCGCCCAGCACCGTCACGAAGAGCGTCACCAGCACGCCGACGAGCACGGAGGCGCGCGCGCCGTAGACCATGCGGGCCCACACGGAACGGCCCTGTCCGTCGTAGCCGAACCAGTCCTCCGCGAACAGGTGCGAGTAGTGCGGCTCTCCCTGGTAGTGCTGCGTCAGGTCGGCTGCGGTGGGCGAGGCCGAGGTGAACAGCCCGGGGAAGGCCACCATGAGGACCAGCACCGCGATCAGCACCGCCGAGACGAGGAACAGCGGCTTGCGGCGCAGGTCGTGCCACGCGTCGTTCCACAGGCTGCGGGCCTTGGCGTCGCCGGTGTTCTTCGCGTCCTTGCCCGAGGGGTCCGGGAGCCCCGCGGGCGCTGCCGAGGGCACGTTCAGGGTCTCAGTCATAACGGATCCTCGGGTCCAGGACCGCGTAAAGCAGGTCGACGAGCAGGCTTGCGACGAGGTAGACGATGACGATCAGCGTGACGATGCCGACGACCGTCGAGCCCTCGCGCCGGTTGAGCGCCTCGTAGACGGCGTTGCCGACGCCCGGAACGTTGAAGATGCCTTCGGTGACGACGGCGCCCGCCATCAGCGAGCCGATGTCGGTGCCGAGGAAGGTCACCACGGGGATGAGCGAGTTGCGCAGCAGGTGGACGCCGACCACCCGGCGGCGCGGCAGTCCCTTGGCGATCGCGGTGCGGATGTAGTCGGCTCGCAGGTTCTCCGCCACGGACGTCCGGGTCAGCCGGGTGACGTACGCCAGCGACAGGGCGGCGAGCACCACCGCCGGCAGCAGCAACTGCCCCAGACTCTCCGAGTCCTGCACGGTGGGGGTGACCCAGCCGAGCTGGAAGGCGAACAGGTACTGGAAGAGGAAGCCGAGCACGAAGCTGGGCACCGAGATCAGCAGCAGGGTGAAGAACAGCACCACCCGGTCGAACATCTTGTCCGCCCGCAGCCCCGAGAGGAGACCGAGCAGGATGCCGGCGACGACGGTGAAGACGAACGCGAAGAGGGTCAGCCGGATGGTCACCGGGAACGCCTGCGCGATCACGTCGGCCACCGGCCGCTGGCTGGCGATCTGGGTACCGAAGTCGCCCTGGAACAGGCCGGTGAGGTAGTTCCAGTACTGGTGCCACAGCGGCAGGTCGAGGCCGAGCTTGTGCTTCATCGCCGCCATCTGCGCCGGGTCAGCGGACTGCTCGCCCCACAGGGCGCGCACCGGGTCTCCGGGGAGCGCGAACATCATGCAGAAGATCAGCAGGGTCGACCCGATGAAGACCGGGATCATCTGGAGCAGTCGCCGCGCGACATAGCGCCCCATAGTGCCTCCGTTACGAATCTACGGAACTCGCGCCCCGGACCGCCGCCCGAAGGGCGGGGCGGCGGTCCGGGGAACGCGGGCGCGCGGGCTTACTTGACGGTGACGTCCGAGAGCTCGACGTCGCCCTTGTAGTTGACCTTGACGTTGTCGACACCGTCGGTGTGGACGACGTTGGCCGCGTAGTCCCACATCGGGATGGAGGGCATCTTGTCCACGAGCTTGCGCTCGGCCTCCTGGTAGGTCTTGACGGTGCTGCCGAGGTCCTTGGCCTTGTCGCCCTTGTCGAACAGGCCGTCGATCTCCTTGTCGGAGAAGTAGCCGTAGTTCGTCTGGGCGCCCGTCTTGTACAGCTCCTTGAGGAAGTTGACGTTCAGCGGGTAGTCGGCCACCCAGCCGCCGCGGTAGAAGGACTTGACCTGCTTGGCGTCACGGGCGTCCAGGTCCGTCTGGAAGTCCGGCTTGGAGTCGCCCACGCACTTGACGCCGGTGGCCTTGCGGATCGAGCCGCACACCGCGGTCACCCACTCCTTGTGGCCGCCGTCGGCGTTGAACTGGATCGAGACCTTGTTGTCCGGAACGCCGCCGCCTTCCTTGATGAGCTTCTTCGCCTTCTTCGGGTTGTAGTCGAAGATGTCGGTGTCGAGCTTCTGGTAGCCCTTCACCATCGGCGGCATGAAGCCGGTCGCCGGGACGCGGGTGCCGTTGAGCACGGTCTTGGTGATCGTCTTGCGGTCGATCGCCATCGACAGGCCCTGCAGCACCTTCGGGTCGACGTCCTTGAAGGACTTCGAGTAGAACGCCGGCGTGATGGTCTGCGTCGCCGCGAACGGCTGGTCGATCGCGCGGCCACCGAAGTCGCTCTTGCGCTTGGGCAGGTCCTTCGGCGCGACCTGGGGGCTGATGTCCAGCGTGTGGGAGAGCACGTCCTGGTAGGCGCCCTCGTAGCCGGAGTAGTTCTTGAACTGGAGGCCCTTGTTCTTGGCCTTGTTGTAGCCCTTGTAGCCCTTCCAGGCCTTGACCTGGATGAGCTTCTTGTGGGTCCACTTCTGGAAGGTGTACGGGCCGTTGCCGACCGGCTTCTGGCCGAACTTCTTGGGGTCCTTGTAGAAGGCCTTGGGCAGCGGGGCCCAGGTGTAGTAGCCGAGCTTCTGCTTGAAGTAGGAGACCGGGTGCTTGAGCTCGATGGTGAAGGTGTGGTCGTCCTTGACCTTCAGCCCCGACATCTTCTCGCTCTTGGCGTCGCCCTTGTCCGGGTGGACGTCCTCGTAGCCCTTGATGTCGTCGAACCAGAAGCTGTTCTGCTGGTTGTTCTTGATGTTGGCGACCCAGTTCCACGCGTCGACGTACGACTGCGCCGTCACGTCCTCGCCGTTGTGGAACTTCCAGCCCTTCTTGAGCTTGACCGTCCAGGTCTTGGAGTCCTCGGAGGTGACCGACTCGGCGTTCGCGTTCTGCAGCTTGCCCTTGGAGTCGTACTTCACCAGGCCGGTGAAGAGGGAGTTGATGACGTAGGCGCCCTGCGTCTCGTTGGTGTTGCCCGGCACCAGAGGTTTCTGCGGCTCGGTGACGTCGATCGAGACGTACCCCGCAGGCTTCCCCGCCGCATTGCCGCTGTCACCCGAGCCGCCACCGCACGCCGTGGCGGCCAGCGCCACGGACGCCGCCAAAGCGGACCACTGCATCGTCTTCGCACCACGCATGGAGCGACCTCCTCAGAGTCGTTCACCAAGGGAGAGGGGGCGGTGCCTGGCCGACGAACACGCCGAACCGTCGCAACACGCCCCCACGCTCGCTGAGTCGGCGCCCACATGACGGTGCGTGACCCTTGTACCCGAGCTTGATGCACTCACTATCCGCCCTCACCCCCCGTGTGGACCAGATGTGAAGAGTCTCGGTTTGATTACACCTACATCCGCTTGTCCGTTAACCGATGAGAAGCGCGGTGGGAATGCGGTCAATACGGGCAGAAAACCGGGTTGCACACCCGTTATCCGGACAGAGGAGAACACCCAGGGGGCGGCACCCCGGCGGGTACCGCCCCCTGTCTCACGCCCGGCCGTGTCACGGACGGGCGGAACGACGACGCTCCGTCACCGCTTGGCGCGCGCCGCTGCGCGGGCCCGCTCCTTCATGTCGAGGTTGACCTTGCGGATCCGTACCGTCTCCGGGGTCACCTCGATGCACTCGTCCTCGCGGCAGAACTCCAGGGACTGCTCCAGCGACAGCTTCCGCGGCGGCACCAGGTTCTCCGTCGTGTCGGCGGAGGCCGCGCGCATGTTGGTCATCTTCTTTTCCTTGGTGATGTTGACATCCATGTCGTCGGAACGGGAGTTCTCGCCGACCAGCATGCCCTCGTACACCTCGGTGCCGGGCTCGATGAAGATGGTGCCGCGCTCCTGGAGGTTCATCATCGCGAACGGCGTCGCCTTGCCCGCCCGGTCCGCGACGAGCGACCCGCTGCGCCGCGTACGCAGCTCGCCGAACCACGGCTCGTGCCCCTCGAAGATCGAGTGCGCGATACCGGTGCCCCGGGTCTCGGTCAGGAACTCGGTGCGGAAGCCGATCAGGCCGCGCGCCGGGACCAGCCACTCCATCCGCACCCAGCCGGATCCGTGGTTGGTCATGGTCTCCATGCGGCCCTTGCGGGCGGCCATGAGCTGGGTGATCGCGCCCAGGTGCTCCTCCGGGGCGTCGATCGTCATGCGCTCGACCGGCTCGTGCGTCTTGCCGTCGATCTCGCGGGTGACGACCTCCGGCTTGCCCACGGTCAGCTCGAAGCCCTCCCGGCGCATCGTCTCGACCAGGATGGCCAGCGCCAGCTCGCCGCGGCCCTGCACCTCCCAGGTGTCGGGGCGCTCGGTAGGCAGCACGCGCAGCGAGACGTTACCGATCAGCTCGCGGTCCAGCCGGTCCTTCACCAGCCGCGCGGTGACCTTGTGACCCTTGCCGCCCTTGCCGACCAGCGGCGAGTTGTTGGTGCCGATCGTCATGGAGATCGCGGGCTCGTCCACGGTGATCAGCGGCAGCGCGACCGGGTTCTCCGGGTCGGCGAGCGTCTCACCGATCATGATGTCCGGGATGCCGGCCACCGCGCAGATGTCGCCGGGGCCCGCCTTCTCGGCCGGTTTGCGGGTCAGCGCCTCGGTCATCATCAGCTCGGTGATCCGCACGTTCTGCACGGAGCCGTCGCGCTTCATCCAGGCCACGGTCTGGCCCTTCTTCAGCTCGCCCGCCTCCACGCGCAGCAGCGCGATCCGGCCGAGGAAGTTGTCGGCGTCGAGGTTGGTGACGTGCGCCTGGAGCGGCGCGTTCTCCTCGTAGGCGGGCGCGGGCACCGTCTCCAGCAGCGTAGTGAAGAACGGCTCCACGCTGTCGCTGTCCGCGGGCACCGTGCCGTCGGCCGGCTGCGTCAGCGAGGCGATGCCGTCGCGTGCGCAGGCGTAGACGATCGGGAACTCGATCTGCTCCTCGTCCGCGTCCAGGTCGAGGAAGAGGTCGTAGGTCTCGTCCACGACCTCGGAGATACGGGCGTCGGACCGGTCGGTCTTGTTGACGCAGAGGATGACCGGAAGCCGCGCCTGGAGCGCCTTGCGCAGCACGAAGCGCGTCTGCGGCAGGGGGCCCTCGGAGGCGTCGACGAGCAGCACGACGGCGTCCACCATCGACAGCCCGCGCTCGACCTCGCCACCGAAGTCGGCGTGGCCGGGGGTGTCGATGATGTTGATGGTGACGGGATCGCCGCCGTCCTTGGGGTGGTACCGGACCGCGGTGTTCTTCGCGAGAATGGTGATGCCCTTCTCGCGCTCCAGGTCGTTGGAGTCCATCACCCGGTCGTCGACGGATTCGAGCTGGTGGGCCGCGAAGGCTCCGGACTGCCGGAGCATGGCGTCGACGAGAGTCGTCTTGCCGTGGTCGACGTGGGCGACGATGGCGACGTTGCGGATGTCGTGGCGCGTGGGCACTGCGAGGTGTCTCCCGGGTTGACGGATCGGGCGCTCCCCGGCCACCGGCCGGGCGCTCCCCAGCCCTGGTGAGGGCCGGGCTGCGGGCCCTGACGCCGGGCTCGGCTCGCCGCGGCCTCGTCAACCATGGTACGGGCCGCGACGCCGAGCGCCGGACGGGGCCGCTGCGGGGCTCCCGTCCGGCGCTGCGCGCGGGGTGGGCCTGCGGTGCCGGTCCGGTCAGCCGCGGTAGCCGATGTCCTGGTAGCGGGGGGTGCTGAAGCCGAAGGCGCCCACGTTGGCCAGGTTCCGCTTGACCGCCACCTGCTGCGGACGCTGGTAGAGCGGCAGGGCGCCGGCGACCGCCCAGATCCGGGAGTCCGCCTTCTCCATCAGCTCCCTGCGCTTCCCGTCGTCCAGCTCTCCGGCGGCCTGCTCGAAGAGCTGGTCGATCTGGTCGGTACCCACCCGCGCGTAGTTCTGCTCGACCAGCAGCGAGCCGTCGGAGGCGGGCCGCGGTTTGGCGAAGATCGGCCTCGCCTCGGTCGCGGGGAACGCCGTCGCCGGCCACGAGTACAGCGCCAGGTCGTAGTCGCCGGTGGCGACGTGGTCCTTGAAGAAGCTGTCGCCGGGCACTTCCTTGATCTGCGTACGGATGCCGACCTCGTCCAGCATCCGCGCGATGCGCTCACCGGTGGACCGCAACTGTGCAGAGCCCTCGCCCTGGGGCAGGACGAACCGCAGTGCGAGGGGCTTGCCGCCCTTGCTGCGGACCGCACCGGCCGGGTCCGCCCTCAGCGCCCGCATCTCCGCCGCGGTGGCCTGCACCTTCTCCGCCGTCTTGAGCGCCGCCTTCGCCCGGCTCAGCTTCAGCTCGGAGCCGGACTGCTCCGCCTCCGCCAGGCGCGCGTGCGCGGCCTGGGTGAGCAGGGCGCCGCGCTGGGTGGTGGTGGAGGCGGTCAGGCTCAGCGGCTTGTCGACGACCTGGGCGATCTGCGCCGCCGACAGCCTGGCGACGGAGGCTTCGGCCTCGGCCCGGTAGGGCGCGCGGGCCCCCGCCTGCGGGGGCCCGGCGGCGGGTGGCTCCGCGGGCCCGCCCTGCCCCTCGTCCTCCCTGTTCCCGTCACTGCCCTCGCTCCTGGTGCCCCCGCCCCCGTGGGCCCCGGCGCCCTCGCCGGACTTCGCGCCCTGCCCCTGCGGGGGCTTGCCGCCGCCCTGCTTGCCCTCGCCCTGGACGAGGGAGCCGCCGTTCTTCCACCCGGCGTCGGCCAGCAGGGACTGCGCGGAGTCGACGTCCTTCCCGCCCGACGCGGCGCTGTTGTCCTGGTAGCCGTCCTGGTTGGTCATCCGCAGATGGCTGCCGAGCGCGTCGTGGGGCAGCCCGGTGTCCTTCAGCGCCTGCTCGGCCAGCTTGCCGCGGTCCAGGGCGCGGGCCACCGCGCGGCGCACCCGCTCGTCGGCCAGCGGCCCGCGGGAGCCGTTGAGGGCGAGCTGGGTGTAGGCGGGATCGAGCGCGCGGCGCACCTCGTAGGAGCCCAGCTGCTTGGCCGTCGCCGCGCCCAGCTCCTTACGGGCCTTGCGGCGGCGTGCCTCGCGCAGCTCGGCCTGCTGCTTGTCGGACTTGCCCGCGCGCTTCCCGCCGGGCTGCCCGGGGCCGCCGAGTCCGTTCGCGGTGCCGATCCGCTTCGCCGCGGAGCCGCTGATGTCGGCGACGTCCACCTGTCCCGCGGTCAGCGCCTCGGCCCGCTTGTCGCGGGGCACCGCCGTCAGCACGAGGCGGTCCAGCTTCGCGCGCCCGCCCCACCAGCGGGGGTTGCGCGTCAGGACGGTGCGGGCGCGGTCCTTGCCCGCCTTGGCGACCTGGAACGGTCCCGCGGAGGCGGCCAGGCCGGTGCGGGAGCCGTCGTTGAAGGCGTGCGGGCTGCTCATCGCCTGTGCCGGGTAGAGCGGGGTGAACAGCGAGCGCCAGTCCGCGTACGGCTTGGCGAAGACCACCTTCACCTCGTCCGCGCCGTCCCCGCGGGCGACCGACCTGATCCGGTCGTATCCGGCGTTCCGCGCCGTCCAGTACGCGTTGTCCTTGCCGCGCAGCGCCTTCCACTGGGCCTGGAAGTCGGCCGCCGAGATGCGGCGGCCGTCGCTCCAGCGCGCCTTCGGGTTGAGCTTGTAGACGACCGTCTGGCGCGGCTCGGTCCCGGTGACCTCGGCGCTGCCGAGGAAGTCGGTGTCCACCTGCGGCTTCCCGTGCTCGTCCAGGGCGAAGAGCGTGGGCAGCGCCGCCCCGGCGGCCCGTTTGGTGGCCTCGTTGGCGTCCGGCTGGAAGACGTTGAAGGTGGTGGGAGCGGCGTCCACCGCCCAGCGCACGGTGCCGCCGGAGGAGACCTGCTGCCGGTCGGTGCCGTGGACGTCGCCGTTGGCGTCCGCCGAGTGCTTGCCGATACCCGACCCGGCCTCGCCGTCCTCCCCGTCCGAGCCCGCGCCGCACGCGGCGAGCGGCAGGGGCAGCAGCACCCCGGCGACCGCGGCGGCGACCCATCGCCGGGCCCCGCCGCGGCTCCGGCGGCCACGGGTGTCCTGGCCCCCGGGCCGCTGGCGGAGGGGCTCCACTGGCTGTGACGGCCTCGGGGGCCGCGCTGACTCGGCTGGGACGGCTCGCATGCTTGAAACCTCCGGGGCTGACCGCGCGCCCGCTACATCCTCTTTCGGCGGTTTTTGCGGTTCATCACATCTTTTCGCCCCACTCTCCGGCCGCCCAAACCCCCGACACCCCCGACCCCCGCACATGGACCCCCGCATGCCACCCGTGCGGAGCACGGGGGACGGCACGCGCCGCCGGCGGCCACTCCCCGAGAGAGGGACCGGGACAGGACAGGCCGGAACGGGACGAGTCACGGCGGGGCGGGACTGGCCGGGCCGGGCCGGGGCACACACAGAACTCGTCCTGCCGGGCGGATCCCGGCAGCCCCCCGCCTCATGGCCGACCCTCACCCTCCGTGGCCGGCCAGCCGACGGGGGCTGCTCGCGATCCCGGCGGCCCCGCAGTGCGGGCGATCCGCGCGCCCGGCACAGGAAGGCTTCGACCCGTACGGGTCAAGGTGGCGTTCCCCCAGGTGTGACTCGTACGGACGGAAAGGCGTGCCGCACTCTTCACAACGGGGAGTGTGACGCGCAACACTCACCAGGCGCATGGACCACAGCCGACCGCCACCCTGCGGAGGTGGGCAACTCATGTCTCTGCACGACGATCTGACGGCCGCTCAGCGCTGTCTGGACGATCTCGCCCGCTGTGTCAGCCGACTGGAGACGCACCTCGGGAGCGGACTGGAGATCCGGCGGGTGCGCAGCGACACCGAGCACCTGAAGGAGTCGCTCTCCCTGCTGAGAGCCACCGCGCCGCGGCAGGCCGTCGAGCCGCATGCCGGGATGGTGACGATCTCCGACCAGCCCTACGACCCGGGCCTGTGGACGGACGTCGACGACGAGGGGCTCGGGGCGCGCGACCGGCACGCACCGTGATGCGGTGGATACTGCGAGTCCACCACGGCAGGCCCTTGCCGCCCTGACCCCTGTCGTCTCTTCCGGAGATTCCGTTGGCCACTGGCACCGAACCCCAACAGAACACGGGGCCCCGCCCCCTCGCGGGCCCCCGAGCCACCGGGGTGCGCTCCAGCACCCGCGCGGACATCGCCGCGCCCCATCTGCGCAAGGACCGCTGGTGGCTCGCCCCCGCGGCGACCGCCGCCGGGCTGCTGGCGTTCGTCGTCTACTCCACGTGGCGCGCGTTCGCGAACACCGACTACTACCACGCGCCCTACGTCTCGCCGTTCTACTCACCCTGCCTGGCGGACAACTGCACGACGATGCGGGGCGGGCCCAACTGGGCGCTGTTCGGCGAGTGGTGGGGGCTCTCACCGGCGCTGCTCATCCTGATCTTCCCGCTGGGCTTCCGGCTCACCTGCTACTACTACCGCAAGGCCTACTACCGCGGGTTCTGGGCCTCTCCCCCGGCCTGTGCGGTGGCCGAGCCGCACAAGAAGTACACCGGTGAGACGCGCTTCCCCCTGATCCTGCAGAACATCCACCGCTACTTCTTCTACGCGGCGCTGCTCGTCGCGCTCGTGCTCACCTGGGACACCCTGCTCGGCTTCCGCAACGAGGAGTACGCGTGGGGGCACATGGGCCTGGGCACCCTGGTCTTCCTCGTCAACATCGTGCTGATCTGGGCGTACACCCTCTCGTGCCACTCCTGCCGCCACATCGTGGGCGGCAGGCTGCGGCACTTCTCCCGGCACCCGGTGCGCTACCGCATGTGGGGCTGGGTCGGAAAGCTCAACGAGCGGCACATGCTGCTCGCCTGGGCCTCGTTGATCAGCGTGGCGCTCGCGGACTTCTACGTCTATCTGCTGGCCACCGGCGCCTTCAGCGACCCGCGCTTCTTCTGAGGATCTGAGAGGGAAATCAGCGACATGGCACACGTCGAACGCCAGCAGTGGGACGTCGTCATCATCGGTGCGGGCGGAGCAGGTCTGCGCGCCGCGATCGAGGCCCGCGAACAGGGGCTGCGCACCGCGGTGATCTGCAAGTCCCTCTTCGGCAAGGCCCACACGGTGATGGCCGAGGGCGGGATCGCCGCCAGCATGGGCAACGTCAACGAGGGCGACAACTGGCAGGTCCACTTCCGCGACACCATGCGCGGCGGCAAGTTCCTGAACCAGTGGCGCATGGCCGAGCTCCACGCCCGCGAGGCCCCGGAGAGGGTGTGGGAGCTGGAGACCTGGGGCGCCCTGTTCGACCGTACGAAGGACGGGCGGATCTCGCAGCGCAACTTCGGCGGCCACGAGTACCCGCGCCTGGCCCACGTCGGCGACCGCACGGGGCTGGAGCTGATCCGTACGCTCCAGCAGAAGGTCGTCTCCCTCCAGCAGGAGGACTTCAAGGAGAGCGGCGACTACGAGGCGCGCATCAAAGTCTTCCAGGAGTGCACCGTCACGCGGGTCCTGAAAGACGTGAACGGCGGGGACGGCGGCGACAGCGGCGACGGTGGCGGCAGAGTGAGCGGCGCGTTCTGCTACGAGCGCGAGAGCGGCCGCTTCTTCGTGCTGGAGGCACCGGCGGTGGTGCTGGCGACCGGCGGCATCGGCAAGTCGTTCAAGGTGACCTCCAACTCCTGGGAGTACACCGGTGACGGGCACGCGCTGGCGCTGCTGGCCGGCGCCTCGCTGATCAACATGGAGTTCGTGCAGTTCCACCCCACCGGGATGGTCTGGCCGCCGTCGGTGAAGGGGATCCTGGTCACCGAGTCGGTGCGCGGCGACGGCGGGGTGCTGCGCAACTCCGAGGGCAAGCGGTTCATGTTCGACTACGTACCGGCCGTCTTCAAGGAGCAGTACGCCGAGTCCGAGCAGGAGGCCGACGGCTGGTACGAGGACCCCGACAACCACCGCCGCCCGCCCGAGCTGCTGCCCCGCGACGAGGTGGCCCGCGCCATCAACGCCGAGGTGAAGGCGGGGCGCGGCTCCCCGCACGGCGGCGTCTTCCTGGACGTGTCCACCCGCATGCCCGCGGAGACGATCAAGCGGCGGCTGCCCTCGATGCACCACCAGTTCCGCGAGCTGGCGGACGTGGACATCACGGCCGAGCCGATGGAGGTCGGGCCCACCTGCCACTACGTGATGGGCGGCGTCGACGTCGACTCGGACACCGCGGCGGCACACGGGGTGCCGGGGCTGTTCGCGGCCGGCGAGGTGGCGGGCGGTATGCACGGCTCCAACCGGCTGGGCGGCAACTCGCTGTCCGACCTGCTGGTCTTCGGCCGCCGGGCGGGCCTGCACGCCGCGGAGTACGCGCGGGCGTGCGCGGAGAAGCGCCCCACGGTCGACGCCGCGCAGATCGACGCGGCGGCGGCCGAGGCGGTGCTCCCCTTCGGGACACAGGCGGCGGACGAGGCGGACCACGCGGGCTCCGGCCAGGAGCGGGCCGGGGAGAACCCGTACGCCGTCCACCAGGCGCTCCAGCAGTCCATGAACGACCTGGTCGGCATCATCCGGCGCGAGGAGGAGATGAGCGAGGCCCTCGAACGCCTCGCCGAACTGCGGGAGAGGGCGCGCCGCCTCCAGGTGGAAGGGCACCGCCAGTTCAACCCCGGCTGGCACCTGGCGCTGGACCTGCGCAACATGCTGCTGGTCAGCGAGTGCGTGGCCCGCGCCGCGCTCAACCGGACCGAGTCGCGCGGCGGGCACACCCGCGACGACCACCCCGAGATGGACCGCGAGTGGCGCCGCGCCAACCTCGTCTGCACGCTGGCCGCCCAGGACGAGGCCGGCCGCGCCGACCGGATCAGCCTGCGCCGCCGCGAGATGCCGCCGATCCGCAAGGACCTCCTTGAGCTGTTCGAGAAGGAGGAGTTGATCAAGTACCTGACCGACGAGGAGCTGACGAGCGAGTGACTACCGCACCGGACACGACGAGCTACGACGCGCACTTCAAGGTCTGGCGCGGCGATGTGGACGGCGGCGGTCTGGAGGACTTCACCGTCGAGGTCAACGAGGGCGAGGTCGTCCTCGACATCATCCACCGCCTCCAGGCCACCCAGGCACCCGACCTGGCGGTCCGCTGGAACTGCAAGGCGGGCAAGTGCGGCTCGTGCAGCGCCGAGATCAACGGGCGGCCGCGGCTGCTGTGCATGACCCGCATGTCGGTCTTCGACCGCGCCGAGACCATCACCGTGACCCCGCTGCGGGCCTTCCCCGTGGTGCGGGACCTGGTCACCGACGTCGGCTTCAACTACCGCAAGGCCCGGGAGGTGCCCGCCTTCGTCCCGCCGCAGGACCTGGGGCCCGGCGAGTACCGGATGCAGCAGGAGGACGTCGGGCGCTCGCAGGAGTTCCGCAAGTGCATCGAGTGCTTCCTGTGCCAGGACACCTGCCATGTGGTCCGCGACCACGAGGAGAACAAGGCGGCCTTCGCCGGGCCGCGCTTCCTGATGCGGGTCGCCGAGTTGGACATGCACCCGCTGGACGCAGCCGACCGGGAGGGGCTGGACCGCAAGGCCACCGCGCAGGACGAGCACGGGCTCGGCTACTGCAACATCACCAAGTGCTGCACCGAGGTGTGCCCGGAGCACATCCGCATCACCGACAACGCGCTCATCCCCCTCAAGGAGCGGGCCGCCGACCGCAAGTACGACCCGCTGGTCTGGCTCGGCAACAAGATCCGCCGACGCCAGGGATGACGTCCCGTCCGGCCCCGGGCAACCGCTCCGGGGCCGGGGCCGTCAGCTCCCCGCGCGGCGCCGCGAGGAAGCCGACGGCCGGCTCCGGTGGGCCGCCCGGGCGGGCACGCCCCCGAAACAGCTCTCAGAAGAGATTGAGCAGGGCCTCGGTGGGGTCCGGGGCCACGGCACCGGACTCGGGGCGGGGGAGCTGGAACCACACGGCCTTGCCGGAGGGCACCCGGCGGCTGCCCCAGCCGGTGCTGAGCAGGTCGACCAGTTGCAGACCGCGGCCCCCCTCGTCGGTGTCGTGGGCGCGGCGGCGGCGCGGCTGCACCTGTCCGGCGTCCCACACCTCGCACACCAGCGTGCGCTCCAGCAGCAGGCGGAGGCGGATGTTGCCCTCGCCGTACCGCAGCGCGTTGGTGACCAGTTCGCTCACCAGCAGTTCGGTGGTGTCCCCCAGGGCGTCCAGGTCCCAGGCGGCGAGCTGTTCGCGGGCCAGTTCGCGGGCGCGGGCCACCGAGCGCGGCTCGGGCGGCAGCGTCCAGTCGCCGACCTGGGCGCCGTCCAGCCCCTCCACGCGGGCGACCAGCAGCGCGATGTCGTCCTCGCCGTGGTGCACGTTGAGGGTGCGCAGGACCCGGTCGGCGGCGTCCTCCAACGGCTCGGCGGCGTCCGTGAGGGCCGAACGGAAGCGGTCCAGGCCCTCGTCCAGCGGGTGATCGCGGGACTCGACCAGGCCGTCGGTGTAGAGGGCGAGCATCGCGCCCTCGCGCAGTTCGACCTCCACCTCCTCGAACGGTTCCCCGCCGACCCCCAGCGGCACCCCCTTGGGGACCTCCAGCAGCAGCGCGGGCTCGCCCGGCTCCAGCAGGATGGGCGGCAGGTGGCCGGCGTTGGCGAAGGTGCAGCGCCCCGAGACGGGGTCGTAGACGGCGTAGATGCAGGTGGCCAGGTAGACCTCGGACAGGTCGGCGTCGGCACCGCGGTAGGCGCGCTGGGTGTGCTGCTGGCGGCGGGCGTCACCGAGGCCGCGGGCGATCTCGTCGAGGGCGCCGAGGACTTCGGCGGGCTCCATGTCGGTCAGCGCCAGCGTGCGGACGGCGGTGCGGAGTTCGCCCATGGCGACGGCCGCGCGCAGCCCGCGTCCCATCACGTCGCCGACGACGATGGCGGTGCGGTGCCCGGGCAGTTCGATGACGTCGAACCAGTCGCCGCCCACCTCGGTGGCCGGGTTGCCCGGCAGGTACCGGCAGGCGATCTCCAGCCCGGCCGCCTCCGGGTCACCCGGCGGCAGGAGGCTGCGCTGCAGTATCAGGGCGCGCTCGTGCTCCCTGCGGTAAAGGCGGGCGTTGTCGATGCAGACGGCCGCGCGGGCGGCCAGTTCGGCGGCCAGCGCGCCGTCGCGCTCGCCGAACGGTTCGCTGCCCTTGGCGCGGGAGAACTGCGCCAGTCCCAGCACCCGGTCGCGGGCCACCATGGGGACGGCGAGCGTCGACTGGACGACGGCACCGAACTGGGCGGGCACGCTGCCGTCCTGCCCCGCGATGTTCTGCACCCGCCCGGTGCGCAGCGCGGTGGCGTACGGGGAGTGCTCGGCGTAGCAGTGGGTGGAGCCGACCTCGGCGGGCTGTCCCGGCTGCGGGCCGCCCGTGGGGGCGGAGCCGGTGGCACCGGCCGCGCCGGCGCTCCGCTCGTCCTCCGCCCGGGCGCTCTCCTCCGGGAGGCCGAGGGCGTACGGGGCGTCGGCGACGGCGCTGGCGAAGGCCACTCTGCGCAGTTCGCCGCGGGGGGCCCCGAGCGGGCTGCGCCGCCGCCGGGGCAGCCCGGTGCGGCGGGCGGGTGCCGGCACCGCGGCCGCGGCGTCCGTACCGGAGGCGGTGGCTGTGTCCGTGGGGGTGGTCCCGCCTGTGGCGGTGTCTCCTGCGGTGGCGGGGTGCACGACCGTACCGGTGCCCGCGGCGGTGTCGCCGAAGCCGTCCGCGTCGTCGGGGCCGGGGGGGCCGACGGGGCGGGGCTCGTCCCCCGCCAGCACGCTCTCGTACAGATCGACGGACGCCAGGTCGCAGAACTGCGGCACGGCCACGTCCAGCAGTTCGCGCGCCGTGGTCTCCAGGTCCAGTGAGTTGCCGATCCGCGCGCCTGCGGCGTTCAGCAGCGCCAGGGCACGACGTACGTCGTCCTGCTTACCGGCCGCCTCCACCGGGATATCGCTCAATGCCGCCCCTTCCACTGCCGGTGCTCGCCTCCGGTCCGAGCAGTCTGGCAGCTCGGAGGGGAATCCGGAGCCCGCTCTTTCCGATCACCACAACAAGTCTCCTTGCCGCGACGAGGCACCATGCGCATACCCCCCGCTGTCCACGAGGGCCACCCCTGTCTCCTAACCAGCCGGAGGGGTGTCGAACCCCAGGAGAGCTGCCCGAACCGCAGGCCGTCCGCGTACTCCTCCGGCATCACCCCACGCCACCGGGGCCGAACGCGGTGAAGCGCCGTCAGGGGAGCAGCAGTTCGAACCACACGGTCTTGCCCTCGGGCCCGAGCCGGGTGCCCCAGCGGTGGGCCTGGATGGCCACCAACTGGATACCCCGGCCGCCCTCCTGCTCCTCCGTGACCACCCGCTCGCGCGGCGGCTCGGGCATCGGATCGGAGACCTCCACCACCAGCAGCCGCTCCTGCGCGAGGCCCTCCCGCCCGGTGTCGCGCACGATGCGCACCCCGACGGGACCGTGCGCGTACCGCAGCGCGTTCGTCACCAACTCGCTCACCAGCAGGACACAGGTGTCCTCCAGATCGGCGATGCCCCATTCGCGCAGCGTCTGCCGTACGTCCTCACGGGCGCGCCGCACCGCGTAGCTCTCCGCGGTGTACGACCAGGAGGCGGCGGTGTCGCCCGGCAGCCCGCCGAGCCGTGCCATCAGCAGCGCCACGTCGTCCCCGGTACTGAGTTGGCCGTTGACCCGCCCGCCCTGCGCGCGCAGCGACCCGATGAGGGTGTCGCACGCGTTCTCGATGCCGCCGCAGCCGGTGTCCTCGACGGGGCCCGGCGATACGAAGGACCCGCAGTCCTGGTCGGACCCCGCGCCGGGCCCGCCGGAGCCGGGCCCGGTGCGGCGGTGCCGGGGGCCGGCCAGCAGCCCGCACACCCGGTCGATGCCCGCGGTGATGTCCTCGCCCCGGCTCTCGACGAGTCCGTCGGTGTAGAGGACGAGCACGCTGCCCTCCAGCACCTCCGTCTCGGCCAGTTCGTACCCTCCGCCGAGGGCGGGACCGCCGACGCCGAGCGGGGTGCCGGAGGGGAGGTCGAGGGGCCGCACCCGGCAGCCGCCGTCCTGCTCGGGCGTGACCAGCAGCGGCGGCACGTGCCCGGCGCTGGCCAGGGTGAGCACCCCGCAGCGCTTGCCCGCCGAGGTGGGTGCCGGCTCGTAGACGGCGTACAGACAGGTGGCCATCAGCGGTTCGTCCGGCCCGTGGGAGAGGTCCTCGCCGACGGTGCTGACGCGGGCGAGCAGTTCGTCCGGCGGCAGATCGAGCCCGGCAAGGGTCCGTACGGCGGTGCGCAGCCGGCCCATGGTGACGGCCGAGTGCAGCCCGTGGCCCATCACGTCGCCCACCACGAAGGCGACCCGCCCGCCGGGCAGCGGGATGACGTCGAACCAGTCGCCGCCCACCTCCGTGCCGCTGCTGCCGGGCACGTAGCGGTACGCCAGCACGACGCCGGGCGGCTCGGGGATCCGCTGGGGCAGCAGGCTGCGCTGGAGCATCAGCGCACCCTCGCGCTCGCGCGCGTACAGGCGCGCGTTGTCGAGGAAGGTGGCGGAGCGCTCGGCCAGCTCGACGGCGAGCGCACGGTCGTCGTCCACGTAGGGCGCCCGGTCGCCGGTGCGGCTGACCAGGAGCAGCCCGAGCCCGGTGCCGCGGGCCCGCAGCGGTACGGCCATCAGCGAGTGCACGCCCAGCTCGACAGTGGCGGCGGTCCTCGGGTCGCCGGGCCGGGTGATCCGCCGGATCTCCTCGGGCGAGTCGGCGAGCTGGACCTCGCCGCTGTCCAGCGCCCGGCCGAGCAGCGAGTCGCGCTCGTGGACGATCTCGCTGCCGAGCCGCAGCAGCCGCTCCACCGCCTCCCCGGTGTGCCGGGAGGCGAACCCGAGCTGGTGGAGGGGCGTACCGACGGGGATGACCGGCTCGGGCAGGTCTCCGCCTGCGGCGACCTCGCCGCGCAGCAGGACGGTCGCGTAGTCGGCGAAGCGCGGCACCAGGGCTGCGGCGAGCGACTGCGCGATGGCCCGCACGTCGAGCCGGTCGCCCAGCGCCACTCCGAGATCGTCCAGCAGCGCCAGCCGTCCGCGCGCCGCCTCCGCCTTGTTGAGCGCCTCCAGCCGCTCGGTGACGTCCACGACGGTGCAGCTCACCCCGAGCACCTGGCCGCCACGGTCGGTGAGCCGCGCGAACGAGACGGAGTGGACGCCGCGCCCGTCCGGCGCCGGGAGGACGACGTCGACGACGGAGCGCCCCGTCTCCAGCACGCCGGCCTGGATCTGCTCGACCTCCTCGGCCGCGGCGGCGGGCAGCAGGGCGCCGACACGGCGGCCGTGCAGGTGGCCGTCCCGCGCGCCGGTCAGCCGCAGCAGGGCGTCGTTGAAGCGGACGAAGCGCCGGTCGGTGTCGAAGAGGGCGATGCCCAGCGGTGAGGAGGCGAACACCGCGTCCAGCGCCGCCAGGTCGTGCTCGACCGCGCGCAGCCGGCTGGTCTCCATGATGTTGGCGAGGACGAAGCGGTTGCGGTCGGTGTCCCGCAGCAGCGCGCCGCGGCCCTCGACCTCGACGGACTGCCCGTTCCGGTGCCGGATCGCCAGGTTGCCGCGCCAGGTGTGCGTGCGGCGCAGCGCTTCCCGGCGTGCCAGGCGCTCGTCGGCGCTGCTCTCGATGATCTCCTCGATGGGGCGCCCGATCATCTCCGCGGCGGACCAGCCCAGGATGTCCTCGGTGGTGGGGCTCCACAGCAGGACGGCGCCTCGCCCGTCGAGCATGACGATCCCGATGCGGAGAGTGTCCAGGAGCGAGGTCGCCCTTCTCGCCCCGTCGGCGCCTTCGGTGCTCACGGCCCACGCCCCTGGTCGGGATCCGGATGGCAGGCTCGGCCGGTCGCCGGGCCCGGCGCTGGGGATCCGGGCGGTACCGGTCAAGGTGGGGCAATTATCCCCATGACCGTCGGCCGATCGCCTGCTGACGGCGCGCTAGGGCTCGTCGGCCCTGTGGTGCTCCACCAGATAGCCCTCGCCCCGCTCCGCCAACCGCTCCGCGAGGTGCTCGGCCTCCGCCCGGGTGGCGTAGCTGCCGACGCGGTAGCGGTTGCCGTGGCAGTCCTGGCGTATGAGCTGCCAGGGCCGCACCGCCTCGCTGTCACCGCTCGCACTTCGCATATGCCGGAGCTTACGCGGGGCCCTCACTCAGTGCATTCAGGTTTGCACAATGGGCCAACATTTTCGGCCGTCTGTTCGCCTCCCCGGACCCGGCACCCCCGGGAGAGCACCGCCTGACGGTGACGGACAGCGACGACAGAAGGACGGGAGAAGGAGCCCGGACGGGCACCCGCGGCAGTGACCCCGTCACCTCACCGGCAAGTGGTAGGAGAGCTTGAAGCGGTCGGCCGGCACCACCACGTCCGCCGTCTCCACCGGCCGCTTACCCGCGAAGTACGTACGGGCGACCACCAGTACCGCGTGCCCGGGGACTCCGCCCAGCGCCGTCATCTCCTCCGCCCTGCCGGGCCGGGAGCCGACCTCCTCGGTGACGTTGTCGACCACCAGGTCGATCGCCGCCATCCGCTCCACCACACCGCGGCCCCCCAAGGGGCCCTCCTCCGGCAGCATCACCGGCGTCCGCCCCGTCACCGCCAGCGGCTCGAACGAGGTGGAGAGCATCACCGCCTCCCCCTCCACCTGGAAGACGTACCGGGTACGCATCACCTTGTCGCCCGCCTCGATGAACAGCCGCTCGGCCACCTCGCAGGACGCCTCCTGCTGTTCGCTCTGCGACTCCCAGGTGCCCTGCACCAGCTCGTCGGACTGCTCCTGACGGAAGGGGGTGCACTCCCCCAGCGTCCGGTACCCCGTGCGGGCGACCCGGCGCGCCGACGGCAGCGGACGCACGTAGGTGCCCGAGCCGGAGCGGCCCTCGACCAGCCCCTCGGCCATCAACACCTTGCGGGCCTCCAGTGCGACCGTGTCGGAGACGCCGTACTCCGCCCGGATGCGGGCCTGCGAGGGGAGGCGGGCGTGCGGAGGGAGGGAGCCGTCGGTGATCTTCTTGCGGAGGTCCGACGCCACACGCAGATATGCGGGCTGTTCACCGAATGGCACGCGTGCCCTCCCCGTTCCGGCCTGACCAGCATGAGCTGGGTCGTACAACGTAATGCTGACGGTCAGCAACAGCTTGGCAACAGAGGGTTGTTGGCCGCAACGGTCGGCCAAAGTTTCACCCGATGTGATGAGACCCTGCTCAGAGCCCCCACATCTGAGGACACACCGGGGGCCGGACCCCTCCGGCACCGCCGCCGTCGATGCCCTGACGTCAGTCGGCCGAGCCGGCCGAATCGACGACCGAGTCGTCGCTCTCCATCGCGAACAGCACCATGGTCGCGCTGACCCGGACCGCCTCCCGCGTCCCCGGCGGAAGGGCCTGACGGTGCAGCACCTCACTCAACTCCCGGGCGCCCTCGCGCACCTCGGCCCACACCTGCGGCGGCAACCAGACCTCGGCGTCCGTCATCTCTCCCCGTACGGACGTGTCGCGCCGCGCCGTGCGCCGCCGCAACTCCTCACCGAGGGCACCGGCCAGCGAGAGGTAGGCGTCGACCCCCTGCGGGGCGCCCCCACCGAGCCGTTCGCCGCTGTCGGGATCGTGCCGGTACCGCTTGGCCCTGCCGCCCCGCACCGCGACCTCCCCCGCCGCCTCGACGAGCCCCGCCCGGTGCAGCCGGCGCAGGTGGTAGCTGACGTTGGCCTGCGACTGCCCGAGAACCCGCGCCGCCTCGGCCGCGCTGTGGGCCTGGCCCGTCAGCAGGGACAGCAGGCGCAACCGCAGCGGATGGGCGAGCACCCGCAGATCCGCGACCGAGGTCCCGTCCGGCACCCCGGACACCTCGGAGCCGGTGCTCGAAGCGGTACCGGTTCCGCTTCCGGTCCCGTTTGCGGCCTCCGCTCCGGGGCGGGGCTCGGGTTCGGCCTGTGCACCGGCTCCGGTCTCTGCACCGGTTCGGAGCCGTCGGCGGGGTGGAGAGGGCATCGGGCCAGTTTCCCTCACCGCGCCGCGGCCCCGTCCGCACCGGTCCCCGCCGCACCGGACCCCTCCGCGGCGGGCCCGGACGGCGACGGCTCCGGCGCACCGGTCACCGCACGCGGCGTCCCCGTCGTCAGGCTCCGCACCTGGCGGCTGCACAGGGCGCCGGCGGTCACCAGCGCGACCAGCACGGTGCCGGCCACCAACGTCGCGCGCGGCCCGTACCGTTCGGCGAGCGGCCCGGCGGCCATCTCCCCCAGCGGGAGGGCGAGGGTGGAGCCGAGCGCGTCGTAGGAGTAGACGCGGGCCAGCTTCTCCTGCGGGATGTTCTCCTGCAACGAGAGGTCCCAGGCCACCCCGAACTGCTCGATGGCCAGCCCGTTGACGAACATCGCCGCCAACAGGACCGCCACACCGGACGGTTGCGCCAGCGCGAGCAGCGGCAACGCGTCCAGCGCGACGACGGCGACACCGATCCGCAGGGCGTGCCGTGCCCGGGAGCGGGCCACCAGCAGTCCGCCGGCCAGCGCCCCAGCCATCTGGGTGGCCAGCACGAACCCCCACACCGTACGGCCGAACGTCGCATCGGCGACGGTCGGCCCCAGCACCTGGATGCCCCCGGCCGCCACCGCGTTCACCACGAAGAACTGGCTCACGACCACCCACACCCAGGGCCGGGAGACGAGCTCGGACCAGCCCTCGCGCAGTTCCCGCCACGGGCCCGCCGACGCGACGGCCGCCTCCTGTGCGCTCCCCTTCCCCTGCCCGTCGGCCGCCCGGGACGGGGTGAGCGCCCGCCCTGCCGCCCGGTAGGCGAGGGCGGCTCCCAGGAAGGCCACCCCGTCGAGGGCCATGCCCCAGCCGGGGCCCGCCACGGCGGCCAGCAGCCCGCCCGACGACGTTCCGGCGATCATCCCCGCGTTCACCCCCATCCGGGACAGCGCGTTGGCCGGCCGGAGTCGGCCGGCCGGCACGGTCCGCGGGATGAGCGCCGCCGACGCCGGTACGGAGACGGCCGCCACCGCGCCCTGCACCACGCTGAGAGCCACCAGCACCCCCATGGGTGCCCGACCCGTCACGACCGCGAGCCCCACCCCGCCCTGCACCAGCGCGGCAGTGAGGGCCGCGCCCTGGAGCACCAGCGCCCGGGGCAACCGGTCGGCGAGGAGCCCGCCGAGGAGGAGCAGCACCACGTTGCTGACCGACCGTGCGCCGACGACGAGCCCCACCTCGACCGCGGAGCCGCCCGCGTCCAGTACCGCGAAGGCGAGGACGACGGGCGCCATCGCGTTCCCGAAGAACGTGAGGGCGCGCCCGAGCGCGAGCCCGCGGAAGGCGCGCCGGCGCAGGAGTGTGCGCAGCACGGTGCGGTGGGTTCCGTCGGCGGGGCCGGGCAGATCAGTGGTCACGCGAGGAGTGTGCGGCACGCGCCTGGGACCGTCAAAGAGATATTTGGTGGTGTCGCGGGAGCGGGGGTCCTGGTCCCCATGGCCGAGACGCGGCGGTCCGCTGGACGGAGGCCGCCCCCTTCCCGGCCTGGCACCGTGACCGCACATGGACACGCCGCCCCGCCCCGACCGCCGACCGGATCGCCTCCCTGCCGACAGTCCGGCCGCCCTCTGGCCGGACCATCTCTCCGTCGGCGCGGTACGGTTCGCCCGCCCGACCGCGCGCTTCGACGCCGTACGCGCCTTCTACGCCGACGACCTGGGCCTGCCCGTCCTCGCGGAGTGGCGCGGCCACGCGGGCTACGACGGCCTCGTCCTCGGACTGCCCGGCACCCCCGTCCACATGGAGCTCACCCGGCACGGCGCCCCACCCCGCATCCCCGAGCCCCACCCCGAGAACCAACTGGTCCTCTACCTGGCGGACCCGGCCGCGCACGACCGCGCCGTCGCCCACCTCACCTCACGCGGCCACCGCCCCGTCGCCGCCGCCAACCCCTACTGGCCCACCCGCGGCGCCACCCTCTTCGAGGACCCGGACGGCTGGCACCTCGTCCTCGCCCCGTGGGTGTTCGGTCGCGATCCGGTGCCGGCGCCGGCGCCCGCACCGGTGTCAGGGGATCCTGCGCTCGACTGAGGCAGCGGCGGCGAAGCGGCGCATGCGCCGAGCCAACGGCGAGAGCAGCAGCAGCGCCGAGGACAACAGCGAGGGCAGGCAAGGGCAGTGGCCAGCGGCAACGCAGCGGGCAGCGGGCAGCGGGCAGCGGGCAGCGG